>MPNO01000005.1 GCA_002239065.1 Defluviicoccus sp. bin129
GACCGCCGCCCCCGCTCAGCGGGCGTGGCGCATGGCGGCGATCCCACTAGCCGCGGTTCCCCACAACTGCACCCCTGACGCCTTCAGGTTGAGCGCCGTGCAGATGATGATCTCGTCGCGCTCGGGCTGCATCTTCTTGACCTCGCTGGCGCTGACGACGGTGCGTCGCGACTTGCGCCCGCCCCTCTTCGCCCTCGGCTGTTCGGCCTCGACCGGGTGGATCTGGCCGTCGGGCCGGGAGCGGAATCTCTCGACCACATAGCGGTCCCCGTCGAGCCCGCGCCCGAACACGTGCACCAGGAACGTGTGCGCGTTGCGATGCGACGGCCGGCGAATCCTCATGGCGTGACTCCCCTTCGACTGTGATGGCGAAGGCCAGGGGCTCTCTCCGCAGCGCCGCCCGGCCGCCCCGGTCCCGGACAACCGCTCGCTCCCGCCGGCGCCGGGACGCGAGCGCGGCGCAGGGACCGTATTGGGGCGGATCGCAAGCTGGTGGACGCGGGTGCGGCGCCCCGGCCAGATGGGCGGTGAAAAATCGGAGGGTGCCGGCCGTGGCGCCGGCGAGGGCTATGCAGCCGGCGAGTGTCCGGTGCGAGCGAGGCCGAGCGCTCGGAGGGCGCGGGAAAGAGTCGACGCGGTGGGGACTTGCCGTGGACGGCGATTCTGCGGGATTGAGCGAACATTCAGGCTGCGGACGACACAGGGCCGCCAAGTTCGCCGCGCGCGGCCGTCGGCATGCCGGTGCAGCGACACTTCAGGGAGCGCCGAGGCGGTGCTCCTCGTCAGGTCGGACGGTGCGCCGGCCCGCTTCGAGGGGTTACGTTGGCCGTGAGGTGCATTCGGGGGTGGATTGCGTCGTGCGGCACGGCAAACTCGGAATCGCATTGGCTGCCACGGCAGCTCTCGTCGTCGCGGGATGCGGCATTGGGACTTCGGACCGCGCCCCCGGCGGCCCCGCGGATCCTCTCCCCGCCAGCATCGCGCCGCGAGCTTCGCTTGACGGCTTCCCCGGTTACGCGAACGTGCCCTTACTGCTAAAGAGGATGCAGCAATGGCGCGGCCGAGCCAGAGCCGGGTGAACACAAAGCGTCGGGGATGCAGGTTCCCGGCGCTTTGCCGTTGTAGCAGGAAGCCCGCTCGGGAGCTACAGCGCCGTCAGCGCTGCGACCGATCCTCTATCGCCTTCCTGAGCCTGTCGAGTTCCGCGCGGCGGGCCGTTCCTTCGTTCCGTTCCCAATCGGGATCGTGCTTCGGCGGCGGCTTGAGCGGCGCCGACTTTTCCGGGCGGTTGCGCGCCGCATCGACCAGCCAGATGACGGCCAGAGCGGCGAAGGGCAGCGCGAGCGCGAGCACGATCCCGGCGGTGCCGAAATGGTGTCCGGCGAAACCGGCGAGGAAAAGCCACATGACGACGCTGACGATCCCGGCGAGGACACGGGGAACGATCTTCCACGCGCCCAGGAGCGTGACGAGGATCGCGGCGACCAGAAGCGCGATGATCCAGAGCATGGCTGTGGCGGCGTGTCAGATGCTGGCGTAGTCCTTGCTTCGGATTTTCTTCAACTCGCGCATCAGGCCGTCGAGTTTCTTTTCCGTCGCCCGCTCGATTTCGTCGTTCAGGAATATCCTCGTCATCCGCTTGACGAAGGCGACGTACTTCTCGGCGTAGACGCGCGCCCTGTCGTGAATTTGACTTCGGATGCCTTCTACCGGTTCCCCGCTCATCATCTTTTTGTATTTCGCTTGGGCTCGTCGATATTCCTGACCGAGCGAAGACAGGCGAACCGCTTTCGCGGCACGTTCCCTGGCCCGCTTGTGGATTGCCATGGCTTCGTCGACCGTCCGGATTTCCTGCTCTACCCGCGCCACGTCGGCCTTATCTTCGGCGGTCCCGGTTTCGGCGCTGGCGGCGAAGATCGCACCACTGAGCACTAACGCGGTAAGCGCGCCACGCACCCTGCGCATGATCTCTCTCCCGCTGCGTGCCAGCCCGGCTGGTGCCGGGCCGTTGCACCTATCCAAGATAAGGAAAGTCCCTCCTATTCGCCGGGCTCGGGAGCTACCCTCGCCGGGTCAGTGGGCTTATTCAGCGGGCGACCCGACAGAGCGGGCTCCGCAGATAGGTGCAAGGCAAAGCTTGGAACGGGGCACGGGAAGTGTCAAATTGGTCTTGCGGACAGAGGGAGGGCGCGAACGATGTCCAGCAAGCCAGCCGTAGAGGCCAAGAGGCCCCGCGGGCGACCCCCGAAGCCCATGCCGAGGATCGACGCCAGCCCGGAACAGGTGGCCCGCGCGATGTTCTCGGACGTGAAGCCGCCGGACCCGTCGATCCGTATCCCGAAGACCCAAATGCGGAAGCCGAAGCCGTCTCAGTGACCGCATGACGAGGGGACAGCCATGATCCGCACCATCATCGCGGGAGCGATCATGCTGGCTACCCTCTCCGCTTTGGCGGATACGAGTTCTTGGACGGAACGGGATATCTGCCGTGCCGCAGTCAAGACCTACTTCTTTCTCAGCGAACCACCAGCGGATGCGGACGATCAGGCGGGGTATTTCGGGTTCGTCAGCGCCGCTGGCAATGTCTATACCTGCCGACTTTCAGAAGGGCGGGCAGTGTTCCGCTGGATGACCAAGGGCGGCGAGCCGATGCGAAGCGAGCTAACGAGATTTCGTCTGTCTCACGGAGTGCTAGTCATAAGGACTGAAATGAGCACCGAGACATTTGAAAAATGAGGCTTGGCTAGCTAGGCGTATAAGCCCCTTTGATAACGTGCCGACCATCGTTAACTGGATTGAACGTGGAGCATCGGATCCATTGCCGGAGGTTCGCTACATATCGGAGACTATGGCGGTAAGTTCCGGTTCGGGCGGTTAGGAGCATGGAACGGCGGGGCGCGGGCTCCGAAGCGAATTCACGCGATGGCTCCTAAGGCGGGCAGGGCATGTTTGGCAGGGAATTGAAGCGCCCAAAGCGGAATGATCGAATCCATGGGCATACGACTGCAGGATCCGCGATTTACAGTCGAGACAAACCTCCGCTTCGCCGCAGACGGGCCAGGCGGGGCAGTCGGCGGTGACAGGCCGTTCTGCACCCAGGAGAACACCGATGGAGCTACTTCAGTAGAGGTGGTCGACTGCCGGCGCCGTTCATCGATGACTCTATTTCTTAGGCGGATTGTTGCCTCTGCCACGGCCCGACGGCTCGGGCGTCCGGCTGGGCCAGTTGGGGTTGTTGCCGCCCTTCCCGCCGCCCTTCGCCCCACTACTCCGGTTACCGGCGTTGCCTGGCCCGCTACGCCCATTGCCAGCTGTGCCCGTACCGCCACGCGCGTTGCCGCCTTTTCCTTTCGCCATCTCGGCCCCTCTCCGTCGAAGTCCAATTGCTGATTGTGCCTGATGAATCTCTTGCGAAGATGTGCATCTGCTAGCAGTAGATGGGAATTGGAGTGCTGGAATCAAGGTTCCGAAGCGGACAACATCCGACCGGTTGCGCCTGCGGTTAGCGGCGGCGGGCGGGAAGACCCGCCGCCGCGCCAGGCGCCTAGCGCTCAGCCACCCATGATAGCTGCGGCGATCGCTCGCGCAATCTCTGCGAGCAGCCACAGCAAGCGTCGGTCAGCATTTTCCGGCATTTCGGCCCTCCTTGAGCCCACCGGCCGCGAGGTCATCTCGCGCTGGGTCAATGAGCTGTTCGGCCGCGGAAAAAAAATGCCGGCTGCACTCGCACCAGTTAGCCTGGCGCACTACGATTCTGCCCCCTACCGGAATCGACGCCCATGATCGCCATGCCGGAATCAGTTGCACCCGTCGAACCCGTTCGCTTACCTGCTGTTGGTAGAGCGCGAACTTGCGTGAACAGAGCCGCTTGCCAACCGGTTGCAGCGGACGGTCCGCTGCGTGGCCTGTTGTTGAAACGGAGCGCTAGCTGTTCAGGAGACTGCCATGAAGGCGCTACCTACGCACTACAAAGACTGCACCTTCCGCTCCAGGACCGAGGCTAGATGGGCTGTTTTTTTCACTCACATGGACTGGACGTGGAAGTACGAAGACCAAGGGTATGAGTTGGACTCTGGCGGCTATTACCTACCCGATTTCGAGATTCGCCTGCCCAGTTTAGAGGAGTGGTACGTTGAAGTTAAGCCAGACAATTTCGACAAGTTCGATCAGGAGGAATATATGGCCAAACTGCAACGCTTCACATCTGAGGCTGAGAAAAATCTCTTGATCTTGGATGGTAATCCCTCATGCAAACCTTTTGACATTGTTCCTCATAAAGTTGAAGGGCGATCCCTAGGACTAGCATTTCTTCAAGACTACGAGCCATATGTCAGATGGGTTGATGAATATTGGATGGCGTACATCGGTCTTGACGAGAGAACGGGAAGACTCTTCACGGAGCATGCCGATGACGAGCGTATGCAGAGGAAGTCGTTTGGGAGAAAGTATGTCGAGTCATTGAAGGCCGCAGGAAATGAGAAGTTTGGCATCTGAGTGGCGCTAATCGTCTAACAAATCGCTGTAGCGAGCGCCGTTTCGCGGCGCCACTGACCTTTGACGTGTCAACGGCGGCGGAATAATACTCCACAGGAAGCGCCCGACAGCATCGCAATGGGGCTTATAAGCCCAAATAGGCATGCCCGGCCTCAGGGCTTGCTGCCGCCCGTCTCCTGTGCGAGATGGAGCCGCCACCGGGTTGCCTGCCGCTCCTGCTCGGAGAACTCATCGGGGAATCGCAGGACGGCGGCCTCGACCGACCACTCCGACAGCCCCAGTTCCACGAGCCGCTTGAGCCCGCTCTGTATTTCGGCGCTCCGCACCAGCCGCCGGATCGCCCCTGCCGTCCCGTGGCGTTCGCGCATCTGTATGAAGTCGGTGGGGTGGTAGTGGTTCTCCCGCGACACGCGGATAGACTCGTCCATGAACAATTCGAGGTCGTAGTCCTCGCTCATGGTGCTCCCCTCCCCCGTCGGCGTCGGAAGGCACGCTAACCGCCTCGTTGCACGCCGACAACCGGCGGGGGCGACGCCCTCGTTCAGTCCGTGATGAAAGGGATCGGCTTCCTTGATGCCCGATCCGGCGCTTCAAGGATGACGCCCCGGCGCGCGCCGGCTGTGCCGCGCTCGCCGCCATTGGCCCGCGCTGGGACTGCCTGCCCTTCGGCGAGGACGGCAATGCGCGACTACTTGTCGGCGATGACGGGGCGGGGATCCAGGCGCCTTCTTCTCTCGGGCTGTTCGTCGCCGCGCTCACGCGCGCGCGGGGCTGGCTCGACGGCGAGGGGCGGGGCGCGTTCTCCTTCGACGCAGGCTCGTCGCTTCTGGCCGTCCAGGCCGAGCGGCGCATGCCGCTGGACCATCCCGGACGCTGGTCGCTCGGCGGCGCGGCGTCGCTCGCGCTCGATCTGCCCCGGGGCCTTGGGAACGGGTCCGGCTCCATGTTCGATGCAGGCCCCACGCTCATCTCGTCCTGGAGCCTGAGCCTGGAGCACCGGGACGGCGGGCTCCGCGACCGGATCACTGTCACGCAGCCCGCCCGGGTGGAGGCGGGGACCGGCTATCTGCGCTTTCCCTCGGGACGGCGTGTCGACGGGGAGCGCACATTCGAAAACATCGCTTTCCCGCTCCGCCCGACGTCGCGGACGATCACCGCCCGCTGGTCTCACAGCCGGCCCGTGGGTCCGGGCGACGGTATCGTCTCGGTCTTTCACAGCCGCAATCCGGGGCATGCCCGGACGCCGGACGACATCGGGGCGGGCGTGGCGTGGCGCGTGGTCTGGTAGACGGCCATGCGCACGGGTTCGGCGGGCAGGGCAGGAGCGGGACGCGTGTGGAACGCGCTGCGGCTCCGGAAGAGTGCACCCGTGACGGCCGCGCTGCCGACCGGGTGAATGCGGGGTCGGGAAATCCTGGAGCTCGCGGTGGCAACCTGGCGATTGCTGTCCTCGATCCAGCGCCGCTCGGGCTCGCGCGGTAGACTTTACTGGTGGCAAGAAACGGCAGGCCAGGATGCGGGGCTGCCGATGGGAGGCCCCGAACCTGACCGCACGAACGGACGCGATGGGCTGTCCGGCCTCGCGGCCGCCGGTGTGGATTGCGGCAATCAGCCGGGGGCGGCCCCGCGGTGCGCGCGCAGCAGGTTCTCCTCGGCATGCCACGCATCGAGGATGCACCAGGCGCTTGTCCAGCGCGTGAGGCGAGGTCGAGACGGGCTGCGACGATCCGATGCGGGATGGGCGCCTCGGGCGGCACTGGCACAGGGACGATCTTGGGAGGACCGCAGCGGGAATGAGGGACTGGAGCGGTCTGGAGCACCCTGGAGTTTGCTTCGTGGTGGTTACAGGGTGATTATTTTGCTCGATCAGGCGCCGGTCACATGCTCGTGTGCTCTTCCAAGTTATTGATATTAAGCGATTATTCGTGACGACGCGCCTGACCGTGTTGGTGGTGGGAAATCCGGGCTAGAGTCTGAACCGCTCGCCGAGATAGACGCGCCGCACCTCGTCGTCGTCCACGATCTCCGACGGCACGCCCTCCATCAGCACGCGGCCGTCATGCAGGATGTAGGCGCGGTCGACGATGTCGAGCGTCTCGCGCACGTTGTGGTCGGTGATCAGCACGCCTATGCCGCGGTCCTTGAGATGGCTGACCAGACCGCGGACGTCGCTCACCGCGATGGGATCGATCCCGACGAAGGGTTCGTCGAGCAGCACGTAGCGCGGCGAGCTCGCCAGCGCCCGCGCGATCTCCACCCGGCGCCGTTCGCCGCCGGACAGCGCCAGCGCCGGGGTGCGCCTGAGATGGGTGATCGAGAACTCGCCGAGCAGCGCCTCGAGGCGGCCCTCGCGCAGGTCGGGCGCGGGTTCGGTGACTTCCAGCACCGCGCGGATATTGTTCTCCACCGTCATCCCGCGAAAGATCGAGGCTTCCTGCGGCAAATATCCGACGCCGATCCGGGCCCGGCGGTACATCGGCAGCCGGGTGATGTCGTTGCCGTCCAGCGCGACGACCCCCGAATCGGGCTGGATCAGGCCGGTCAGGATGTAGAACGACGTCGTCTTGCCGGCGCCGTTCGGACCGAGCAGGCCGACCGCCTCGCCCCGCTCCAGCCTGAGGCTGACGTCGCGCAGCACCGGACGCTTCCTGAAGCGCTTGCCGAGCGAGAAGGCCTCCAGCCCGGTCGATCGCGCGATCAGGCGGGGGGCGGGACCTGCGGCGCCGGCCGGTTCGCCGCGTTCCGTCATCGCCCGCTCTCGCCGTCGGGGCCCGCCACCGCTGTCGGCACGAACACGCCCTCCACGCCGCCCTGCCCGCCATGCATCCGGCTGACCCCGGTCTTCAGGTCCAGCTCCGCCGCCTGGCCCTTCAACCGGTTGCGTCCCTGGGAAATGACCACCGAGCCCTCGAGCTCGATCCGCTCTTCCGCCACATCATAGGTCGCGCGGTCGGCGCGCAACATCTCGGTCGGCGAGCGGAAGATCACGTTTCCGACAGCCTCGACGCGCTGGATCCGCTCGCCATCCTCGCCGTCCGCCTCGAATGTCGCGGTCAGCCTCCCCGCCTCCAGGGTCCGGTCGTCGCGCGTCGCGGTCGCGTTGCCCACCGCCACCGCGCGCCTCTCGTCCTGCCGGAACTCCAGTCGGTCGTCGGCGGTGATCCGGTCGTCCCCGCGTTCGAATTCCGGCTTCCCGGTCAGGACCAGCACCTGCTTGTCGACGTCGTACTCCCCCCGCTCCCCGGTCGCGACGCGGTCCGGCGCGGCGATGCGGACATTGCCGTCCGCCTCGATGCGCCAGATCTCCGTGCCGCCGTCCTTGCTGTCGCGGTAATGCGCGGTCAGCACGTCGGCGCGCACCGTCACATCGTCCTGCCGGGCGCGGGCGTTGCCGCGCGCGACGAAGGTCTTTGCCTTCTGCTGCCATTCGACACTGCCGTCGACGACGATCTCGATCGGCCCGGAGCCGTCGCGGAACGGCAGCCCGCCGGTCTGCGCGAGCGCCGGGAGGGCGGCCAGGGCAACGCCCGCCAGGACCGCCATCGCCAGCCGCCCGGTCACGGCCGCTGTTCCTTCGGGTTGGAGTAGAGCACCAGCCGGGCCGGGCCGGAGAACTCCAGCCGGCTGTCCCGTCGGGTGATGCGGAACCCGGCCGCCTCCATCTCGGCCCACTGCCCGGTGCCGTTGACCGGCGCGTCGCCCCAGGCGGTCGCCTGGGCGAAATCGATCGTCGCCTCCTCGGTGAGGAACTGGTAGCCCCAGTCGTGATACAGGCTGACATTGCCCTTCAGCACGACCCGCTGGGCCTCGCGGACGAAGGCGCCCCGGGAGGCCGCGACCGCGACCCAGGTGCCGTCCGCCGTGGTGAAGTCGGCCTCGGGCCGGTTGAGGCTGACCCGGTCGAGATCCGGCCTCTGCTGGACGATCGACTCCGCGGCCAGGGTGTAGGGGTTGTCGTTGCGATCCGTGCCGGTATAGCGCGCGTTGATCATCCGGTGCCCGCTGGTCGATTCCGAGACGCTGAAGCCGGTCGCGCCGATCTGCAGCCGTTTCGGCATGTCATACAGCCTGGACCACGAGAACAGCAGCAGGATCATCGCCGCCGCGCCGAGCGGCAGCGCCACCTTCATCACCGCGACGAAGCGGGAATAGCCGCGCTCGATCCGGGTCGGGGCGATCGCTGCCATGTCAGCTCAATCGACGCCCGCGCGCAGGCAGTCGTGGATGTGAAGGATGCCCACCGGGCGGTCGTCCTCGACCACGAACAGGCTGGTGATGCCGTTCTCGTTCATCACCCGGAGCGCCTGGTCGGCGAGCGCGTCGGGCGGGACGGTGCGCGGCGCCGCGGTCATCACCTCGACCGCCGGCCTCTCCAGCAGGCGCTCGCCCATGTTGCGCCTCAAATCGCCGTCGGTGATCACCCCGACCAGCCGGTCCTCCGCGTCGACCAGCCCGATGCAGCCGAAGCTGTGCGAGGTCATGATCAGCAGCGCGTCGGCCATGGCGATGTCCGGCCGGGCGAGCGGGATCCTGTCGCCCCCGTGCATCAGCCGGTCGACCTTGACCAGGCGCTTGCCAAGCTGGCCGCCCGGATGGCGCAGCTTGAAGTCCTCGCGCGAGAACCCGACCCGGTCGAGCAGGGCCACCGCCAGGGCATCGCCGAGCGCCATCATCATCGTCGTCGAGGTGGTCGGCGCGAGGCTGAGCGGGCAGGCCTCGTCGGCGTCGGGCAGGCGGATCAGCACGTCCGCCGCGCCGGCCAGCGCGCTGTCCGCGCGCGCGCACAACGCCACCAGCGGGATGGCGTGCCGCCTGGTATAGGCGATGATGTCCGAGAGTTCCGGCGTCTCGCCCGAATTGGACAGCGCGAGCACCGTATCCCGCGCGGTGATCATGCCGAGATCGCCGTGGCTCGCCTCGCCCGGATGGACGAACTGCGCGGGCGTTCCGGTCGATGCGAGGGTGGCGGCGATCTTGCGTCCGACATGGCCGCTCTTGCCCATGCCGGTGACGATCACCCGGCCCCGGTCGTGCGCGCGCGCCATGGCCTCGACCGCGTCGGCGAAGCTGAAATCGATCGCCCGCGCCAGCGCGGCGAGACCCGCGCATTCGGTCTCCAGCACCCGCCGGGCGGCGGCGATGTCGCCCGCTTCCCGCGCCGGCGCGGATCGGAGCTCGTTCACCTTGGCCATGGGACTCCCGGCACTCTCCCGGCCGCGGCCGCGCGCGGCTGTCTCCGACGCGCCATGGTAACCGATTTCGGGCGCCGCCGCAGCGCTACCGATCGCCGCGGCCGCGATCCGGTCAATGGGCGAAAATATCGATGTCGCGCCAGCCCGCGAGGTCGAGCGCCGCCCGGTGGCCGACGAAATCGAAGCAGCGCCGGGCGAGCTCGGACCGGCCTTCGCGCTCCAGCATGCGGTCGAGCGCGGCCCTGATCGCGTGCAGATGGAGGACGTCGGACGCGGCGTAGCTCTGCTGCGCCGCGCTCAGGGTTTCGGCCCCCCAGTCCGAGGATTGCTGCGCCTTGGAGATCTCGACGCCGAGCAGCTCGCCCGCCAGGTCCCTGAGCGAATGCCGGTCGGTATAGGTGCGCGCGATGCGGGAGGCGATCTTGGTGCAATAGACCGGCGCCGCGCGGACCGCGAGATGGCGTTCGAGGACGGCGATGTCGAACCGGGCGAAGTGAAAGATCTTGGTCACCTCGGGGTCCCGCAGCAGCCGCGCCAGGTTGGGGGCGTCGCATCGCCGCTCGCGGAAGCGCACCAGATGGGCCTCGCCGTCGCCCGCGCTCAACTGTACCAGGCACAGCCGGTCGCGCGCCGGGTCGAGCCCCATGGTCTCGGTGTCGACCGCCGCCGCGCCGCCGAAATCGACGCCCGCCGGCAGGTCGCCTTCGTGAATCTCTATCGCCATGCGCGCAACACCGCCGCCCGTCCGGGCCCCGGAGAACCGGAAGCGCGCGATCCGTTGGTGCCCAGGAGAAGACTCGAACTTCCACGACCTTGCGGTCACAGGTACCTGAAACCTGCGCGTCTACCAATTCCGCCACCTGGGCAAAACGGCGACCGGACCCCGGCTTCGCGGCTCCGTACGCCAGCGACCGCCGGCTTGTCAACCGGTTTCGCGGACCGCCGCACCATGTCGCGGCGCGGTTGACGGTCTTCGCTCCAGCCGATATTAGCCGCCGATCGAGGGGGTCGCGCCATGGCTACGCCAACCGCAACCGTTTTCGGCGGTTCAGGCTTCGTCGGACGCTATGTCGTGGGCGAGCTCGCCCGCCGGGGCTGGCGCGTCCGGGTCGCGGTCAGGCGGCCCGACCGCGCGCTGTTCCTCAAGCCGCTGGGCGATGTCGGCCAGGTCGTCCCGGTGACCGCCAATATCCGCGACGACGCGTCGGTCGCCGAGGCGGTGGCGGGCGCGGAGCTCGCGATCAACCTGGTCGGCGTGCTCTACGAGGCGGGCCGGCAGGGTTTCCGGGCGGTGCACGAAGACGGCGCCGGACGTGTCGCGCGCGCCGCCGCCGCCGCCGGCGTCAGTCGGGTGGTCCATGTCTCCGCCATCGGGGCCGCGCCCGACGCCGCGGCGGAGTATGCGCGGAGCAAGGCCGCCGGCGAGGCGGCGATGCGGAGCGAATTCCCCGATTCCACCGTCGTCCGGCCCAGCATCGTGTTCGGCGTCGAGGACGATTTTCTCAACCGTTTCGCCTGGATCGCGCGGCTCGCGCCCGCTTTGCCGCTGATCGACGGCGGCGCCACGAGATTCCAGCCGGTCTATGTCGGCGATGTCGCCGAGGGCATCGCGCGCATCGCCGGGGATGCCGGTACCGCCGGGCGGGTCTACGAGTTCGGCGGCCCGGAGGTGCTGAGCTTCAGGCAGCTGATGGAGATGCTGCTGGCGCAGATCGGGCGCAGGCGGCTGTTGCTGCCGGTTCCCGGCGCGCTGGCCATGCTGCCGGCGCGGATCATGGAGCTCACGCCTTTGCCGCCGCTGCTCACCCGCGACCAGATCAGGATGCTGGCCTCGGACAACGTCGCCGCGGACGATGCGCCGGGGCTCGCCGATCTCGGGATCGACCCCACCCCGCTGGAAGCGGTCGCGCCGGCATATCTCGCGCGCTACCGCCGGGGCGGCCGCCCGCCGGGCTAGAGATAGACGAAGGCGAGCAGCCCGCCGCCGAGCGCGAGGCGGTAGATCACGAACGGCGTGAAACTCGCCCGCCTGAGCCAGCTCATCATCGCGGCCATCGCGATCAGCGCCGCGACGAAGGCGAGGCCGGCGGCCAGCACGGCGTCCGACTGCAGCGCCACGTCGCCGGACTCGGCGAGCTCCCGGTATGCGAACCCGCCGGCCGCGGCGATGGCGGGAATCGACATCAGCATCGAGAACCGGGCCGCGTCGCGCCGCTCGAAGCCCAGCAGCCGGGCCGCGGTGACGGTGACGCCGGCCCGGCTCGCCCCGGGGAACAGCGCGAGGATTTGCGCCAGGCCGATCGCGAACGCGCTCGACAGGCGCAGATGCTCGATGCGGCGCACCGTGAGCCCGATGCGGTCCGAGAGGTAGAGCAGGAGGCCGAAGCCGATCGTGGCCCAGCCGATCACCGCCAGGCTGCTGCGCCACGCCGTGCCGAGAAACTCGGTGAGCGCGTAGCCGGCGGCGGCCAGCGGGACGGTGGCGACCGCCAGATGGACGATCAGCCGCACCCCCGGATCCGCCATGCCCGAGCGGATCCGGACCAGCCCCGCCAGCATGCCCAGCACGTCCCGCCACAGATAGACCAGCACGGCGAGCAGGGTGCCGGCATGCACCGCGATGTCGATCACGAGCCCCTGATCGGGCCAGCCGGTCAGCAACGGGATCATCCGCAGATGTCCCGACGAGCTGATCGGCAGAAACTCGGTGATGCCCTGCACCACCGCGATCACGGTGAGCTGAAGCAGCGTCAAGCCGCCCTCCCTGGCGTCGCGGGCCGCCCGATCCTAGACGCCGGGCCGGTCAGGAACCAAAACGGGGACAATTTAGTCGCAAAATGGAACTAAATCCTGGCTCGGCACGCCCGAAACCCGTCCGGGGCGCGAATTGGACAAACGGTCCACAGAAATTTAGGACAGTAATGATGACCTATCTACCTTGATTTTTCCGATTCTCGTGGTAGGTTACTGCGAGACACGGTGCGGTCGGCGTTTGGTCGGCGTTTGCCGGCGACGCGCCGCGAGGGCGGACAAGACACGGCGGACAAAACAGAGAATACCGCCGAAGACAAGGGGGATCGGGCAGGCATGTCCCGCCAGATGCTGAAATTCGTCGATCTGCCCCAGGCGACTCCGGAGAAGCGCGGCGCCGAGACCCGGCGCGCCGATTTCGACGAGATCTATGCGCTGTACACCGCCGCCGGCGCGGCGAGCCAGGCGAGCCGCTGCTCGCAATGCGGCGTGCCCTACTGCCAGATCCACTGCCCGGTCCACAACAACATTCCCGACTGGCTGATGCTGACCGCCGAGGGGCGCCTGGAGGAGGCCTACGAAGTCTCCGCGGCGACCAACAACATGCCCGAGATCTGCGGCCGGATCTGCCCCCAGGACCGGCTGTGCGAAGGCAATTGCGTGATCGAGCAGTCCGGCCACGGCACGGTCACCATCGGCTCGGTCGAGCGCTACATCACCGATACCGCCTTCGAGCGCGGCTGGGTCAAGCCGCCGACGCCGGCGCGCGAGATCGGCCGTTCCGTCGGCATCATCGGCGCCGGGCCCGCCGGGCTCGCCGCGGCGGAACAGCTGCGCCGGCGCGGCTATCGGGTCGATGTCTACGACCGGCACGACCGCATGGGCGGGCTGCTGGTCTACGGCATTCCCAATTTCAAGCTCGAGAAGACCGTCGTTGCGCGCCGCGTCGCCCTGCTCGAGGCGGGCGGCATCGTGTTCCACCGCGGCTTCGAGGTGGGACGGGATGCGAGCCTCGCCGAAATCCGCGAGCGCCACGACGCGGTGCTGATCGCGACCGGGGTCTACCGCGCGCGCGACATCCAGGTGCCGGGCGGCGGGCTCGGCAATGTCGTGCCCGCGCTCGACTATCTGATCGCCTCCAACCGCAAGGGCCTGGGCGACGCGGTGCCCGCCTTCGACGA
Source organism: Defluviicoccus sp. bin129 (assembly GCA_002239065.1). Classification (GTDB taxonomy): domain Bacteria; phylum Pseudomonadota; class Alphaproteobacteria; order MPNO01; family MPNO01; genus MPNO01. The sequence goes on from MPNO01000005.1 coordinate 13,619, forward strand.
CGGGCGGCTCGACGCCGCCGGCAAGGAGGTGGTGGTCATCGGCGGCGGCGACACGGCGATGGACTGCGTGCGCACCGCAGTCCGCCAGGGCGCCAAGTCGGTCACCTGCCTCTACCGCCGCGACCGGGAGAACATGCCGGGCTCCCGGCGCGAGGTGCAGTATGCCGAGGAGGAGGGCGTCAGGTTCGCCTGGCTGGCGACGCCCGAGGCGTTTGTCGGCGACCGAACGGTGGCCGGGGTGCGGGCGCTCCGGATCCATCTCGGCGTCCCCGACGCCGCCGGGCGCCAGACGCCCGAGCCGATCGAGGGATCGAGCTTCGTGACCGGCGCCGATCTGGCGATCAAGGCGCTCGGTTTCGATCCCGAGGATTTGCCGACGCTGTTCGGCGCGCCCGGGCTGGAGGTGACCCGCTGGGGCACCGTGCGGATCGACTACCGGACGATGATGACCGCGATCGACGGCGTGTTCGCGGCGGGCGACATCGTGCGCGGCGCCTCCCTCGTGGTCTGGGGCATCCGCGACGGGCGGGATGCGGCCGAGGCGATCCACGCCTATGTCGGGCGCCGCGACGCCGCGGCAGAGCAGGCGGCCTGAGGCCGGCCGGGAGGTTGCGATGAGCGGCCAGTCCATATCCGACGGCGAGAGCGCGGTCCGGCGCTGGCGAGAATGCGCCGAACGCCTGGCCCGGGACGGGCTCTACGACCCGGCGCTGGAGCATGACAGCTGCGGCGTCGGCCTGGTCGCGGCGATCGACGGGGTGGCGAGGCGCGATGTCGTGGAGGCCGGAATCGAGGCCCTCAAGGCGGTGTGGCACCGCGGCGCGGTCGATGCCGACGGCAAGACCGGCGACGGCGCGGGCATCCATGTCGAGATCCCGCAGGACTTCTTCGCGGAGCATATCGAGCGCACCGGCCACAGCCTCGGCGACGTCCCGCTCGCGGTCGGCATGGTGTTCCTGCCGCGCACCGACCTGACCGGGCAGGAGCGCTGCCGCTGCATCGTGGAATCGGAAATCCTCAAATTCGGCTACCAGATCTATGGCTGGCGGCAGGTGCCGATCGACGTCGACGTGATCGGCGACAAGGCCAACGCGACCCGGCCCGAGATCGAGCAGATCATGATCGCCGGCAAGGCCGAGGTGCCGCCGGCCAGGTTCGAGACCGACCTCTACATCATCCGCCGCCTGATCGAGAACCAGGTGCGCGGCGAGAACATCAACGACTTCTACATCTGCTCGCTGTCGACGCGCTCGGTGATCTACAAGGGCATGTTCCTCGCCGAGCAGCTGACCGCCTTCTACCCCGACCTGCTGGACGAGCGCTTCAAGTCGCGCTTCGCGGTCTACCACCAGCGCTACTCGACCAACACCTTCCCGACCTGGCGGCTCGCCCAGCCGTTCCGCATGCTGGCGCATAACGGCGAGATCAACACACTCAGCGGCAACGTCAACTGGATGCGGAGCCACGAGACCCGGATGGACGCCGAGGTCTTCGGGGGCTTCACCGACGACCTCAAGCCGGTGATCGAGCCCGGCGGCTCCGATTCCGCCTCGCTCGACAACGTGTTCGAGCTGCTGGTCCGCGCCGGGCGTTCGGCGCCCCATGTCGGCGCGATGCTGATCCCCGCGGCGTGGTCGAAGAAGACCCAAATCGAGCCCGAGATCGGCGCCTTCTACAGCTATCTCAACTGCGTCATGGAGCCGTGGGACGGGCCGGCCGCGATCGCCGCCACCGACGGGCGCTGGGTGATCGCTGCGATGGACCGCAACGGGCTCAGGCCGATGCGCTACTCGGTGCTCGACAACGACCTGCTGATCGTCGGCTCCGAAACCGGCATGGTGCGGGTCTCCGAGGCCCGCATCGTCGCCAAGGGCCGCCTCGGGCCGGCCGAGACCATCGCCGTCGACCTCGAAGAGGCGAAGCTCTATCTCGACGGCGAGATCAAGCACCGGCTGGCGACCGCCTACCCCTATACCGAGTGGTCGCGCAACATCACCCCGCTGGAGGGGCTGATCAAGACCGGCACCGGCCCCAGGGTGGATTTGACCGGCGACGCGCTGAGGCAGCGCCAGGTCGCGGCCGGCTACACGCTGGAAGAGCTCGAGCTGCTGCTCCAGCCGATGGTCGAGGACGGCAAGGAGGCCGTCGGCTCGATGGGCGACGACACGCCGCTCGCCGTGCTCTCGGACCATTTCCGCGGGCTGCACCATTTCTTCCGCCAGTCCTTCAGCCAGGTGACCAACCCGCCCATCGACTCGCTGCGCGAGTACCGGGTGATGAGCCTGCGCACCCGGCTCGGCAATCTCGGCAACGTGCTCGAACAGGACGAGAGCCAGACCCGGCTGCTGCAGCTCGATTCGCCGGTGCTCAGCAATGCCGAGTTCGCGGCGATGCGCGACTATCTCGGCGACAGCGCGGTCGAGATCGACTGCACCTTCCGCAACAACGACGACGACCTGTCGCTCAGGCGCGCGATGTACCGCATCCAGCGCCAGGCCGAGGACGCGGTGCGCGGCGGCGCGGTGCATCTGATCCTGAGCGACCGCAGGATCAGCCCCGAGCGCGCCGCGATCCCCTCGATCCTCGCCGTCGGCGGCGTGCACAGCCATCTGGTCGCGCAGTCGCTTCGCACCTTCACCTCGCTCAATGTCGAGAGCGCCGAATGCATGGACGTGCACTATTTCTCGGTGCTGGTCGGCGTCGGCGCGACCACGGTCAACGCCTATCTCGCCAACGACACCATCGCCGACCGCCACCGCCGCGGCCTGTTCGGCGACCGCTCGCTGGAGGATTGCCTGAAGCGCTACCACGAGGCGGTCGACCAGGGCCTGCTCAAGGTGATGTCCAAGATGGGCATCTCGATCCTGTCGTCCTACCGGGGCGGCTACAAGTTCGAGGCCGTCGGGCTCAGCCGCTGGCTGGTGAACAGCTACTTCCCGGGGATGAATTCGCGGATCTCGGGAATCGGGCTCTACGGAATCCGCCGCAAGGTGCTCGAGCTGCACGAGCGCGCCCTGAGCGAGGCCGCCACTGCGCTCCCGGTCGGCGGGCTCTACCGCTATCGCCAGAACGGCGAGGCGCATGCCTTCGACGGCCGCCAGATGCACATCCTGCAAACCGCGGTCGCCAACGACTCCTTCGCCACCTACCGCAAGTTCGTCGAGGGCACCCAGAACGCGCCGCCGATCCATCTGCGCGACCTGATGGGGTTCCGGCTCAAGCGCGAGGCGGTACCGATCGAGGAGGTCGAATCGATCACCGAGATCAGGAAGCACCTCGTGGCACCGGGCATATCGCTCGGCGCGCTCAGCCCGGAGGCGCACGAGACCCTGTCGATCGCAATGAACCGGATCGGCGCCAAGTCCGATTCCGGCGAGGGCGGCGAGGACCCGGCGCGCTACAGGCCCAGGCCCAACGGCGACAACGCGAGCTCGGCGATCAAGCAGGTCGCCTCCGGCCGCTTCGGGGTGACCGCCGAGTACCTCAACAACTGCCGCGAGATCGAGATCAAGATCGCCCAGGGCGCCAAGCCCGGCGAGGGCGGCCAGCTTCCCGGCATCAAGGTCTCGGAGATGATCGCCAGGCTGCGCCATTCGACCCCGGGCGTCAGCCTGATCTCGCCGCCGCCGCATCACGACATCTACTCGATCGAGGACCTCGCGCAGTTGATCTACGACCTCAAGCAGATCAACCCCGACGCCAGGGTCTGCGTGAAGCTGGTCTCGCAGAGCGGAATCGGCACCATCGCCGCCGGCGTCGCCAAGGCGAAGGCCGACGTGATCCTGGTCTCCGGCCACTCGGGCGGCACCGGGGCGAGCCCGCAATCGTCGATCAAATATGCCGGGCTGCCATGGGAGATGGGGCTCTCCGAGGTCAATCAGGTGCTTACCCTGAACCAGCTTCGCCACCGGGTCGTGCTCCGGGTCGATGGCGGGCTCAAGACCGGGCGCGACGTGGTGATCGCGGCCCTGCTCGGGGCCGAGGAGTTCGGCGTCGGCACCGCCTCGCTGGTCGCGATGGGCTGCATCATGGTGCGCCAGTGCCACTCCAACACCTGCCCGGTCGGCGTCTGCACCCAGGACGAGCGGCTGCGCGCGCGGTTCGGCGGCACGCCCGAGAAGGTGGTCAACCTGTTCAGCTTCATCGCCGAAGAGGTGCGCGAGCATCTCGCCCGGCTCGGCGCGCGGCGGCTCACCGAGATCATCGGCCGCACCGAGCTGTTGAGCCAGATCCACCGCGGCAGCGCGCATCTCGACGACCTCGACCTCAACCCGCTGCTGGTCCAGGCGGATCCCGGCGACAAGCCGCTGTTCTGCACGCTGGAAGGCCGCAACGAGGTCCCCGAGACGCTCGACGCCCAGATGATCAAGGACGCGGCGCTGGCGCTGGAGCGGGGCGAGAAGATCCAGCTCGCCTACAACATCCGCAACACCCATCGCGCCATCGGCACCAGGCTGAGCTCGATGATCACCCGGCGCTACGGCATGAACGGGCTCCAGCCCGGCCATATCACCGTCCGGCTGCGCGGTTCGGCGGGGCAGTCGCTCGGCGCCTTCGCGGTCCGGGGGCTCAAGCTCGAGGTGTTCGGCGACGCCAACGACTATGTCGGCAAGGGGCTTTCCGGCGGCACCATCGTCGTCCGCCTGACCACCGCGAGCACGCTGGCCTCGAACGAGAACACGATCATCGGCAACACCGTGCTCTACGGCGCCACCGCGGGCCGGCTGTTCGCCGCCGGCCAGGCGGGCGAGCGTTTCGCGGTGCGCAACTCGGGCGCGACGGCGGTGATCGAGGGCTGCGGCTCCAACGGCTGCGAATACATGACCAACGGCGTGGCCGCGGTGCTCGGCCCGGTCGGCGACAACTTCGCCGCCGGCATGACCGGCGGCATGGCCTTCGTCTACGACCCCGACGACAGCTTCGCCACCAGGGTCAACGAGGACACGGTGTTCTACCAGCGCATCCAGCTGCCCCACTGGTCGAATCTCCTCAGGGCGCTGGTCGAGGAGCACCAGCGGGAGACCCAGTCGCGCTTCGCCGAGCGCATGCTGATCCACTGGGAGCGCGAGCTGCGGCGGTTCTGGCAGGTCGTCCCGCACGAGATGGTCGATCGCTACGACCACCCGGTGCTCGCCGAGGACTCCGCCGAACGGACCGCGTGAGCCGCCCGCCACAAAGACTGGCCTGCCTCGGATTCGGCTATTGCGCGGAGGCGCTGGCGCGCGCGGCGGCGGACGATTTCGCCGACATCTCCGGCACCACGCGGAACCCGGAACGGGCCCGCGCGCTCGCCGCCGGGGGTTTCTCCGCGTGCTCCTTCGGCCGCCCGGATTGCGTCGATGGCGCGACCCACCTGGCGATCTCGGCGCCGCCCGGAGCGGACGGCGATCCGGTGCTCGCCGCGCTCGGCGACAGGATCGCCGCCGCGCCCGGGCTCGAATGGATCGGCTACCTCTCGACCACCGGCGTCTACGGCGACCGGCGGGGCGGCTGGGTCGGCGAGGACGATGCGCCGCGCCCGGATACGCCGCGCGCCGAGCGCCGCCTCGCCGCCGAGCGCGCCTGGCTTGCGTTCGGCGAGGCCCGGGGCGTGCCGGTGCAGGTCTTCCGTCTGGCCGGCATCTACGGGCCCGGGCGCAGCGCGCTGGACCGGCTTCGGGCCGGCACCGCGCGGCGCATCGTCAAGCCGGGGCAGGTGTTCTGCCGCATCCACGTGGCCGACGTCGCGCAGGCCCTGAGAGCCTCGATCGCGCGCCCGGCTTCGGGCCGGATCTACAACCTTGCAGACGACGAACCGGCTTCGCAGGCCGACGTGGTCGCCTTCGCCGCCGGGCTGCTCGGCGTCGCGCCGCCGCCCGGGGAGAGGTTCGAGACCGCCGATCTGCCGCCGCCGGCGCGCGACTTCTATGCCGGGTGCAGGCGGGTCCGCAACGACCGCATCAAGCGCGAGCTCGGCGTGGTGCTGCGCTTTCCCAGCTACCGCGAAGGGCTACGCGACCTGGCCGCGCCTTGAGGCGCCGGTATCGACGGCGAGCAGGCGGAACATCAGCACCGCCATCAGCACCGCCGGGACCAGGTTGAAGCCGAAGACGAAGGTCACCGCGTCGCCCACCGCCTCGCTCGACATCGAGTCGTCGAAACCGGCGATCGTCGTCAGCATGCCGGCGAGCGCCGCCCCGAAGGCGGTGCCGAGCGAGCGCACCGAGGGCAGCGACGCCGCGGTCAGCCCTTCCTCGCCCGGGTCCGCCCGGGCGATGGTCCGGGTGATCAGGTGGACGTTGTGGATCCCCACCCCGAAGCCGATCAGGAAGGCGGAGACGGTCAGCAGCACCAGCCCGGGCGCCGTGGTCGTCGCGGTCATCAAAGCGAGCCCGAGGACGACGATCACCGGGCCCGACCAGAGCGCGAGGCGCTCGCGCCCGCCACTCCAGCCATTGACCATGAAGGTGCCGATGGTCCAGCCGAGCGACAGGACGATGCCGATGAAGCTGATGTAGATCGGCGGCATTCCGTGGAACACCTGGAGCAGCAGCGGCACGAACAGCGTGATCGAGGTCTGCACGCTGCCCACCAGGAAGTGGATCAGCAGCCCGAGCCCGACCACCGCCGAGAGCGACAGCGTCCGGGTCGGAAAGAGCGGCGTCCGGGCGCCCCGGTCGAGGCGGAAGGTGAACCAGACGAGCGCGATCGAGGCTGCGATCAGGACAGACCGCAGCGCGGTGTCGTCGATCGGCCCGGCCGCCGCGACGGCGATCACGCCGGCGGTCAGCACCGTCAGCCGGAAGAAGGGAAAGCCCCCGCTCCGCTCGTCCGTCCGCGGCGCCGTGTCGGGCACCTTCCACCAGATCAGCGCGGCGTAGCAGGCGATGAACGGGATCAGCGACCAGAACGAGCCGCGCCACCAGCCGATCTCGGCGAAGACGCCGCCGAAGACCGGGCCGAGGAGCTGGGCGAACATCCAGACGCCCTGATAGGCGGCCAGGATGCGGGCGCGCAGATGGGCGGGAAACAGCACCCCGATCAGCGCCATCGAGGCGCCGATGATCAGCCCGCCCGCGAAGCCCTGGATGCCGCGCGCCGCGATCAGGGTGAAGATGTCGGGCGCCAGCGCGCACCCCGCGGTCGACAGCATGAACACCGCCGCCACCGAGACATAGCCGACGCGGCGCCCCATCGCGCGGGTGATCGGCTCGACCGTCGCCGCGCCGACGATCGACCCGACGGTGTAGACGATCGCCGTCCAGGCGTAATAGACCGCGCCGCCGAGGTCGGCGACGATGGTCGGCATCACCACCGAGATCACCAGGATCTGCAGCGCGTGCAGCAGCGTCCCGAGCAGCACGATCGCCGAATAGGTCGCGTGCTCCTTGCGGATCAGGTCGCGCCAGGGCCCGGCCGCGCCCCTGTCCGGTGCGGTCATGCCGGGGTCAGCGCCCGGCCGCGCCGCAGAGCTCGTCGACCAGGGCCCGGAGCCGGGCAAGATCCTCGTCGCGCGACAGCCGGTGGTCGCCGTCGGGCACCAGGAAGACGCGGACGTCGCGGCTCAGCAGCCTTTCGGCGACGCGCGGCGCGGTGGTCCACGGCACGTCGGCGTCGCGCTTGCCGTGCAGCAGCCGGACCGGGCAGTGGATCGCGATCGGCCGGTGCAGCAGGAGATGCCGGCGGCCCTCCTCGATCAGCCGGTAGGCGATCGGGTAGTCCCGGTCGTCGTAGTCGGACGGGACGTGGATCACCCCCTTGTCCCGCAGCGCGGCGCGCATGTCGGCGCCGTAGCGGTTCCACATCAGGTCCTCGGTGAAATCGGGCGCCGCGGCGACGCCGACCAGCCCGGCCACGCGGGCCGGCCGGGCGAGCGCCGCCAGCAGCATGATCCATCCGCCCATCGAGGAGCCGACCAGCACCTGCGGGCCGCGCGCCGCCTCGTCGAGCACCGCCAGCGCGTCGTCGCGCCAGCTCCCGATGGTGCCGTCGAGGAAATCGCCCGACGAGTCGCCGTGCCCGGAATAGTCGAAGCGCACGAAGCCGCGCCCGGCCTCGCGGCACGCCGCTTCCAGCATGGTCGCCTTGGTGCCGGTCATGTCCGAGCGGAAGCCGCCGAGGAACATCACCCCGGGCTCGCGCCCCTCCAGGCGGCGGTAGGCGATTGTCGCGCCGCCCGGGCGTGATAGGATCGCCGCCGCCTCGCAACCGTCCGCGTTCACCGGCGGTTCTTCCAGTCTCGTTCGCCCGTGGGGATCATCGGCGCCGTCGTTTCCCGACCTCCAGACCCTATCACCGTGGCCGGAGCCACGAAACCCGGCCGCTCGCAGCCATGACCGACCCGTTCATCATCGCAGCGATTGGCGCCGTCTTTCTGCTCGCCGGCGGGGTCAAGGGGCTGATCGGGCTCGGCCTGCCGACGGTCAGCCTCGGCCTGCTCACCGTCCTGCTCGACCTGACGACGGCGATGGCGCTGCTCACCCTGCCGGCGGCGGCGACCAATCTGTGGCAGGCCGCGGTGGGCGGCCATGCGCGGATGATCGTCCGCCGGCTGTGGCCCTTCATGCTGGCGGCGACGATCACGGTCTGGCTCGGCGCGCTGGCGCTGACCCGGGTCGACCTGGCGCTGCTCTCGGCGCTGCTCGGCCTGATCCTGGTCGCCTATGCGGGGCTCAGCCTCGGCGGCTGGCGTTTCGCCATCCCGGCGCAAGCGGAGGGCTGGGCGGGGCCGCTGTTCGGCTCGGTGAACGGGGTGCTGACCGGGATGACCGGCTCCTTCGTGGTCCCCGGGGTCCTGTACCTGCAGGCGATCGGGCTCGGCCGCGACGCCCTGGTCCAGGCGATGGGGTTCCTGTTCGGCGCGTCCGCGCTCGCGCTCGCCGTGGCGCTCGGCGGGTCGGGGCTGTTCGCCCGCGAGACCGGCATGGTGTCGGCGGCGGCGCTGGTCCCCGCGCTGATCGGCATGGCGATCGGCCAGCGGATGCGCCGCCGCCTGTCGGAAGAGCGCTTCCGCCGGGTTTTTTTCGTGGGCATCCTCGCGCTCGGCGCCTATATCATTGCCGCCGCGGCGCTGGACGGCGCCTGACCCGCGTCTTGTGGCCGCGCCGGGTTTGCGCTAAATGCGCGCGGTTCGCCCGGCAGAGCGATCGCGAAGGGAAACATGGCAACGGCAACCCAACCCCAGCCGCGCGTGGTCGTCACCCTCCCCGACGGCAGCCGGCGGCCGTTCGACGCCCCGCCCACCGGCGGCGAGGTTGCCGCGTCGATCGGCGCCGGCCTCGCCAGGGCGGCGGTCGCGGTCAAGGTCGACGGCGAGCTCCGCGACCTCGCCCGCCCGATCGAGCGCGACGCCGCGGTCGAGATCCTCACCCGCCGGTCGGACGAGGCGCTGGAGCTGATCCGCCACGACGCCGCCCATGTCATGGCCGAGGCGGTGCAGGACCTGTTCCCGGGAACCCAGGTGACCATCGGCCCGGCGATCGAGAGCGGCTTCTACTACGACTTCGCGCGGCCGACGCCGTTCTCCAGCGAGGATCTCGCGGTCATCGAGCGCAGGATGCACGAGATCGTCGCCCGCGACGAGGCGATCGTCCGCGAGGTGTGGGACCGCGCGGATGCGGTCCGCCGCTTCGCCGACCAGGGCGAGGCCTACAAGGCGGAGATCATCGAAGGCCTGCCCGACGGCGAGGCGGTGACGGTCTACCGCCAGGGCGAATGGCTCGACCTGTGCCGCGGCCCGCATCTGCCCTCGACCGGGCATGTCGGCAAGGGCTTCAAGCTCCTCAAGGTGGCGGGCGCCTATTGGCGCGGCGACTCGAACAACGAGATGCTGCAACGCATCTACGGCACCGCCTGGCGCGACGAGAAGGAGCTCAAGGCCCATCTGCGCCGGCTCGAGGAGGCGGAGCGGCGCGACCATCGCCGGCTCGGCCGCGAGATGGATCTGTTCCATTTCCAGGAGGAGGCGCCGGGCGCCGCCTTCTGGCACCCGCGGGGATGGCGCCTCTATCTGCGGCTGATCGACTACATGCGCCGGCGCCAGGACGAAGCCGGCTATGTCGAGATTTCCACGCCCGATCTGATGGACCGCTCGCTGTGGGAGCTGTCGGGCCATTGGGACACCTTCCGCGAGCACATGTTCACCTCCGAGACCGAGGACGGGCGGGTGTTCGCGGTCAAGCCGATGAACTGCCCGGGCGGGGTGCAGGTATTCCGCCAGGGTACGCGGAGCTACCGCGAGCTGCCGCTGCGCGTCGCCGAGTTCGGGCGGGTGCACCGCTACGAGCCCTCGGGCGCCCTGCACGGGCTGATGCGGGTGCGCGCCTTCGTGCAGGACGACGCGCATATCTTCTGCACCCCCGACCAGACCGAGGCCGAGTGCCGCATCGTGGTCGCCCTGATCCTCGACATCTACCGCGATTTCGGCTTCGAGGACGTGCGCATCCTGTTTTCCGACCGGCCGGCGAAGCGGATCGGCTCGGACGAAGTCTGGGACCAGCTCGAAGGCGCGCTCCGCGGCGCGCTCGACGGCATGGGGCTGGAATACGGCGTCAACCCGGGCGAGGGCGCGTTCTACGGGCCGAAGATCGAGTTCGTTCTGCGCGACGCGATCGGCCGCGACTGGCAGTGCGGCACCCTCCAGGTGGACCTGAACCTGCCCGAGCGGCTCGATGCCGCCTATGTCGGCGAGGACGGCGAGCGCCACCGGCCGGTGATGCTGCACCGGGCGCTGTTCGGCTCGATCGAGCGTTTCCTCGGCATCCTGCTCGAACACTATGCCGGACATCTGCCGTTCTGGCTGGCCCCGCTGCAAATCGTCGTGGCGACCATCACCGGCGATGCCGACGGCTACGCCGCCGAGGTCGCGAAAGCGGCGCGGGCGGCCGGGTTGCAGGTGGAGCTCGACCTGCGCAACGAGAAGATCGGCTACAAGGTGCGCGAGCACAGCGTGCGCAAGGTGCCGGTGCTGCTCGTGGTCGGGCGCAACGAGGTCGAGGCCCGCACGGTGGCGATCAGGCGCCTCGGCGGCCGGCAACAAGAAGTCCTTGCGCTGGAAACTGCGATCGATAGACTGAAGTCGGAAGCGGCTGGCCCGGACCAAGACCCCGACGCGTGACTGCACCGGTAACCGAAATCTGTTGAAGGCATTGCACGGCCCGCGCCGGGTGGCGCGGGCCGTATCCGTGCCGGCCCGCGCTACAACCAGGGAGTTGCATCCATAGCAAGACCCCCGATTATGGAGCCGCCTGTTCGCGAAGAACGCGGCGTCAACGAGGCGATCCGGGCTCAGGCCGTCAGGGTCGTCGACACAAACGGCACCGTGCTGGGTGTCTTTCCCACGGCAGATGCGATCGAGCTTGCCTCGGAGCGCGGCCTCGACCTCGTCGAGGTATCGCCCAACAGCGACCCGCCGGTCTGCAAGATCCTCGACTACGGCAAGCTCAAATACGAAAACCAGAAGAAGCGGACCGAGGCCCGCAAGAAGCAGAAGACGATCGAGGTCAAGGAGATCAAGCTCCGCCCGGCGATCGACCGGCACGACTACGACGTCAAGATGCGCTTCATCCGGCGCTTCCTCGACGACGGCGACAAGGTCAAGGTGACGATGCGCTTTCGCGGCCGCGAGATGGCGCATCAGGATCTCGGGCTGAAAGTGCTGTTCCGGGTGCGCGACGAGCTCGGCGAGCTGGCCAAGGTCGAACAGCTGCCGAAGATGGAAGGCCGGCAAATGGTCATGGTGATGGCGCCCAGGTAGCGCCCGCGCCTTGCTTGCGCGTCGCGTCGCGCGCCGCTATAACCCGCCGTCTGTTTGGGATCGTCCGGCGAAGCGGCCGGGTCCTACGGGATCCGGAACCGCGGGGCATGCCGAGGCGGTCCGCGTTGCACGTCCCGAGACGGAGGATGAAATGCCCAAGCTCAAGTCCAAGAGCGGGGCGAAGAAGCGGTTTCGCACCACGGCGACCGGCAAGGTGCGGTCGAACTTCGCCTTCAAACGCCACAATCTGCGCAAGCGCACGCAGAAGATGAAGCGCAAGGCGCGCGGGACCCGCATCATGGCGCCGGAAGACGCCAGGATGGTGAAGTCCTACCTGCCCTACGCCTGAGGAGCGCGCCATGGCCAGAGTCAAGCGCGGCGTCACCGCCCATGCGCGGCACAAGAAGGTCCTCGACCTCGCCGCCGGCTACCGCGAGCGCAACCGCACCAGCTTCCGCGTCGCCATCGAGCGCGTCGAGAAGGGGCTGCAATACGCCTATCGCGACCGGCGCAACCGCAAGCGCAGCTTCCGCGCGCTGTGGATCCAGCGCATCAACGCCGGCGTCCGCCAGCACGGCCTGACCTATTCCCAGTTCATGAACGGCGTGAAGCGGGCCGGGATCGAGGTCGACCGCAAGGTGCTGGCCGATCTCGCCGTGCACGAGCCCGATGCGTTCCGCGCGATCGTCGAGCAGGCGCAGGCGGCGCTGTCGGACTAGCCAGGCGGCGGCGCGCCGGGCGGCGGCTCCAGGGATGGACGACCTCGAACAGCTTCGGTCGGACTCGCTCGCGCGGATCGCTGCGGCGGATCTCGACTCCCTCGAAGCCCTGCGCGTCGAGGCCCTCGGCCGCAGGGGACGCGTGACCGCGCTGATGAAGGAGCTCGGCACGCTCGCCCCGGAGGACCGCCGGGCCGCCGGGCAGGCGCTCAACGCGCTCAAATCCGTCCTCGCCGAGGCGATCGACGCGCGCCGCGAGGCGCTCCGGGAGGGCGCGCTCGACGCTCGGCTCGCCGCCGAGAGGATCGACGTCTCGCTGCCGCCGAGGCCAGAGCCGGACGGGCGGATCCACCCGATCAGCCAGGCCATCGAGGAGATCGTGGCGATCTTCTGCCAGATGGGGTTCACGGTCGCCGAAGGCCCCGATATCGAGGACGACTTCCACAACTTCACCGCGCTCAACATCCCGCCCGAGCATCCCGCCCGGCAGGACCACGACACGTTCTATTTCGAGCCCGGCGAGGACGGCGAGCGGCTGCTGCTGAGGACCCACACCTCGCCGGTGCAGATCCGCACCATGCTGGTCGACAAGCCGCCGATCCGCATCGTCGTGCCGGGCCGCACCTTCCGCGCCGACCACGACGCCACCCACTCGCCGATGTTCCACCAGGTCGAGGGGCTGGTGATCGACGAAGAGACCCATATGGGCCATCTCAAGGGCTGCCTGATCGAGTTCTGCCGCGCGTTCTTCGGCGTCGACGACTTGCCGGTGCGGTTCAGGCCGAGCTTCTTCCCCTTCACCGAGCCGTCGGCCGAGGTCGATATCGGCTGCAGCCGGTCCGCCGACGGGCTCACCATCGGCGCCGGCGACGACTGGCTGGAGATCCTGGGGTCCGGCATGGTCCACCCAAAGGTGCTGGAGAACTGCAACATCGATCCGGCGCGCTTCCAGGGCTTCGCCTTCGGGATGGGGGTGGAGCGGGTGGCGATGCTCAAATACGGCATCCCCGATCTGCGCACCTTCTTCGACTCCGATCTGCGCTGGCTGCGCCATTACGGCTTCTCCGCGCTCGACATGCCCAACGTCGCCGCCGGGATCGCCCAGTGAAGTTCACCCTCTCCTGGCTGGGCGACCATCTCGAGACCGATGCCCCGCTGGAGGCGATCGCCGGGCGGCTGTCGATGATCGGGCTGGAGGTCGAGGCGGTCGACGACCCGGCCGCCGCGCTCGCCGAATTCGTGGTCGGCGACGTGGTCGCGGCCGGGCCGCACCCCAACGCCGACCGCCTCAGCGTCTGCACCGTCGAGATCGGCGGTGGGGAGCGCTTCGACGTGGTGTGCGGCGCGCCCAACGCGCGGGCCGGGATGAAGGGGGTGTTCGCGCGCGCCGGATGCACCATCCCGGGCAGCGGGACGAAGCTCAAGAAGTCGAAGATCCGCGGCGTCGAGTCGAGCGGCATGCTGTGTTCCGAGCGCGAGCTCGGCCTGTCCGACGAGCACGAGGGCATCATCGACCTCGCCGGCGACTTCGCCGCCGGGACGCCGGCGGCCGAGGCGCTCGGCATCGGCGACCCCGTCATCGAGATCGGGCTCACCCCGAACCGCCCGGACTGCGCCGGGGTGCGCGGCATCGCCCGCGACCTCGCCGCCGCCGGGATGGGGCGGCTCATTCCGCTCGACGCCGCCCCGGTCGCGGGCGGGTTCGAGAGCCCGCTCGCCTGGCGGCGCGACTTCGCGCCCGGCGACGGGGACGCCTGCCCCTTCGTGGTCGGGCGGACCTTCCGCAATCTGCGCAACGGGCCCAGCCCGAAATGGCTGCAGGACCGGCTGATCGCGATCGGGCTCAGGCCGATCTCGGCGCTGGTCGACATCACCAACTACGTCACCTTCGATCTCGCGCGCCCGCTCCACGTCTTCGACGCCGACAGGATCTCGGGCGATCCGACCATGCGCTTCGCCAGGCCGGGCGAGAGCGTCGCCGCGCTCGACGGGCGCTCCTACGACCTCGATCCGACGATGACGGTGATCGCCGACGAAACCGGCGCGCTGGCGATCGGCGGGGTGATGGGGGGCGAGGCGACCGGCTGCGGCGAGGACACGACGACGGTGTTCCTCGAGGTCGCGCTGTTCGATCCCGTCCGCACCGCCGCCACCGGGCGCAAGCTCGGCATCGCGTCCGACGCCCGCTACCGCTTCGAGCGCGGCGTCGATCCGACCTCGGCGTTGTGGGGGGCGGAGATCGCCGCCCGGCTGATCCTCGATATCTGCGGCGGCGAGGCGAGCGCGCTCACCATGGCCGGCGCGATGCCGGACCACGCGCGCAGGATCGCGCTGCGCAAGTCGCGCATCGCCACGCTCGGCGGGGTCGCGGTCGGGGACGCGGCGGCGCGGCGGATCCTCGGCGATCTCGGCTTCGAAATCGAGGATGCCGGCGACGGCCTCGTCGCCGCGGTGCCGCCCTGGCGCCCCGATATCGAGGGCGAGGCCGACCTCGTCGAGGAGGTGCTGAGGATCAACGGCTTCGATGCGATCCCCGCGGTTCCGCTCCGCGCCGCGACCGCGGTGCCGGGCGCCGCCTGGTCGCCGTCGCAATCCCGGCGCTCCCGGGTGCGCCGCGCGCTGGCGGCGCGCGGGCTGACCGAGGCGGTGACCTTCTCCTTCATGGCGGGCGACAGGGCCGAGGCGTTCGGCGCCGCGCCGTCGCTCCGCCTCGCCAACCCGATCAGCGTCGATCTCGCACATATGCGCCCCTCGATCCTGCCCAACCTGCTGGAAGCCGCCGCGCGCAACGCGGCGCGCGGGACCGCCGACATCGCCCTGTTCGAAATCGGCCCGCAATACGCCGCAGGCCCGGACGGGCAGACCCAGGCCGCCTGCGGGCTCCGCGTCGGCGGCACGACGCCGAGACACTGGGCCGGAACCCGCGCCGGGGTGGATGCCTACCACGCCAAGGCGGACGCGCTGGCGGCGCTCGAAGCGGCGGGCGTGCCGGCGCATAATCTCCGCATCGGCGACGACCCGCCCGGCTGGTCCCATCCCGGCCGCGGGGCCGCGCTCACGCTCGGCCCCAGGCCGCTCGCCCGATTCGGCGAGCTGCATCCGGCGGTGCTGGAGCGGTTCGACCTGCGCGGGCCGGCCGCGGCCTTCGAGGTGCTGCTCGACGCGGTTCCCGCGCGCAGGGCGGGGAAGGGGGCGTCCCGCCCGATGCTTCATCTTGCCGCGCTCCAGCCGGTCGAGCGCGACTTCGCCTTCGTGGTCGACGAAGCCACCCCCGGCGCGGCGCTCGCCGCGGCGGCGCGGAGCGCGGACAAGGCGCTGATCGCCGACGTCGCGCTGTTCGACGTCTATCGCGGCCCCGAGCTCGGCGCCGACCGGAAATCGGTCGCGCTCTGCGTCACCCTGCAACCGCGCGAGGCGACCCTGACCGATGCCGAGATCGAGGCGGTCGGCGAGCGCATCGTCGCCGCGGTCCGCAAGGCGACGGGGGCCGTGCTGCGAGGCTGACCGGGATGACCGATCTCTCGCATATCCGCAACTTCGCCATCATCGCCCATATCGACCACGGCAAGTCGACCCTCGCCGACCGGCTGATCCTGACCTGCGGCGGGGTGGAGGAGCGCGAGTTCCGCGACCAGCTGCTCGACACCATGGAGCTTGAGCGCGAGCGCGGCATCACCATCAAGGCGCAGACCGTGCGCCTGCCCTACCAGGCGCGCGACGGCCGGACCTATCAGCTCAACCTGATGGACACGCCCGGCCATGTCGACTTCACCTACGAGGTCTCGCGCTCGCTCGCCGCCTGCGAGGGCTCGATCCTGCTGGTCGACTCGACCCAGGGTGTCGAGGCGCAGACGCTGGCCAACGCCTATCTCGCGATCGACGCGGACCACGAGATCGTCCCGGTCCTCAACAAGATCGACCTCCCCGCCTCCGAACCCGGGCGCATCCGCTCGCAGGTCGAGGATGTCATCGGGCTCGCGGCCGAGGACTGCATCGCCGTCTCGGCCAAGACCGGCGAGGGGGTGGGGGACGTGCTGGAGGCGCTGATCCGCCGCCTGCCGCCGCCCGAGGGCGAGCGCGAGGCGCCGCTCAGCGCGCTGCTGGTCGATTCCTGGTACGACGCCTATCTCGGCGTGATCATCCTGGTCCGGGTGCGCGACGGCGTGCTGCGGCGCGGCATGAAGATCCGCATGATGGCGACCGGCGCGGTGCACCAGATCGACCGGGTGGGCAGCTTCACCCCCAAGCGCAGCGAGACCGACTCCCTCGGCCCGGGCGAGATCGGCTTCATCACCGCCAGCATCAAGCATGTCGCCGAGACCATGGTCGGCGACACCATCACCGGGGAGCGGCGCCGGGCCGAGGCGCCGCTGCCGGGCTTCCGGCCAAGCGTGCCGGTGGTGTTCTGCGGGCTGTTCCCGGTCGATGCCGCGGATTACGAGGATCTGCGCGAGAGCCTGGCGCGGCTGCGGCTCAACGATTCGAGCTTTCACTACGAGCCCGAGACCTCGGCCGCGCTCGGCTTCGGGTTCCGCTGCGGCTTCCTCGGCCTGCTCCACCTCGAGATCATCCAGGAACGCCTGTCGCGCGAATTCGACCTCGAGCTGATCACCACCGCGCCGTCCGTGGTCTATCGCGTCCATGGCAATGACGGCACGATGGAGGAGGTCCACAACCCCGCCGACATGCCGGACCCGGTGCGCATCCGCAAGATCGAGGAGCCCTGGATCAAGGCGACCATCCTGGTGCCGGACGCCTATCTCGGCGCCGTGCTGGCGCTCTGCGAGGACCGCCGGGGCACGCAGATCGAGCTCACCTATGTCGGCGGGCGCGCGATGGTGGTCTACCGGCTGCCGCTGAACGAAATCGTGTTCGACTTCTACGACCGGCTCAAATCGGTGAGCCGCGGCTATGCGAGCTTCGACTACCAGATCGAAGGCTACGAGGACGGGGATCTTGTCAAGCTCGCCATCCTGGTCAACGCCGAGCCGGTCGACGCGCTGTCGATGATCGTCCACCGCAGCCGGTCGGAGCAGCGCGGCCGGGCGATCTGCATCAGGCTCAAGGACCTGATCCCGCGCCAGCTCTTCAAGGTCCCGATCCAGGCCGCGATCGGCGGCAAGGTGATCGCGCGCGAGACCATCAGCGCGCTCCGCAAGGACGTGACCGCCAAGTGCTATGGCGGCGACGTGACCCGCAAGCGCAAGCTCCTCGAACGCCAGAAGGAGGGCAAGAAGCGCATGCGCCAGTTCGGCCAGGTCGAAATCCCGCAATCGGCGTTCATCGACGCGCTGCGCATCGGCGACGAGTAGGGCTACAGCACGGTGAGCAGCCCCGCCGCGGCGGCGAACAGCGCGGCGTCCCGGTTCACGAACCCCATGACCTGGAGGCCGAGCGGCAATCCCTCCGTCTCCAGCACCGGCATCGTCACGGCGGGCGTGCCGAGCAGCGAGGCGGGCACGTTGAACACCGGATCGCCGGTCGAGCCCAGCCCGACCGGCGCCGGCCCGGCGGCGGCCAGCGTGATGCAGACCTCGCAGCTCTCGGCGAGCGCCGCCCAGGCCGCGCGCACCCGGTCGCGGTCCGCGAGCAGGCCCTGGTACTGCTCCTGCGTCATCGCCTCGGCCTCCTCCAGGCGCTCGGTCGAGACCTCGCTGAGCCCCGACCGGTCCATGTCCCTCGCATAGGTGTTGAGCGGCCAGCGGGTCTCCCAGGCGTTGACGCTGCGCGCCAGCGGGACGGCATCGGCGATCGCCTGCTCGGCCGCCGCCACCGCATCGCTCGACCGGCGGTCGCGGCAATCGATGCCGGCCGCCTCCAGCCGGCCGCGCACCGAGGCGAGCTGCGCCCTGGCGGCGTCGCTCGCGACCTCCCAGCCCGCGGTCTCCAGCACCGCGACGCGGCCCGGCCGCCGCGCCGCCGGGCGCACGCTCGGGCCCGACAGGCCGGGATAGCCCGGATCGCCGCCGCAGCGGGCCGACATTTCGCGCGCCACCGTCCAGGCCTCGTCGAGCGTGGCGGCGATGGTCCCGGTGCAGCTCTGGCTGAACACGTCGAAGCTGCCGCCCCGGTTGATGCCGCCGACGCTGGGTTTGAAGCCGTAGACCCCGCAAAAGCTCGACGGGCGCAGGATCGAGCCGATCACCTGGGTGCCGAGCGCCGCCGGCAGCATGCCGCAGGCGACCGCCGCGGCCGACCCGCTCGACGACCCGCCCGGGGTGCGCGCGAGATCCCACGGGTTGCGGGTGCCGCGCGGGTGGGTGGCCGCGAACTCGGTGGTCACCGTCTTGCCGAGGATCGCCGCGCCGGCCTCGCGCAGCGCCACGACCGCCGCCGCGTCGCGCCCGCCCCGCCAGCCGGCGAAGAGCGGCGAGCCCTGCTCGGTCGCCATGTCGGCGGTTTCCATGATGTCCTTGATGCCGACCGGCATGCCGTCGATGGCGGACAGCGCCCGCCCCTCCTTCCACCTTGCCGACGCCGCGTCGGCGTCCGCGCGCGCGGCATCGGCGTTGACCGCGACGAAGGCGCCGACCTCTCCGTCATCCGCCTCGATCTTCGCGATGCAGCGTTCGAGGAAGTCGCGCGGGCTGTCCTCGCCGGTCTGGAAGGAAGCCGTCGCGGCGAAATAGGAACGGGGTTCGGGGCGGGTCATTGCGATGCCTCTCCTTGGGGTGGTCCGCCGCGCTACTGGATCATCCGGTCGGGCAGGAAGAGCGCGATTTCGGGGAACATGACGAGCAGCACCATACAGACCAGCATCGCCGCCCAGAACGGCATGATGCCGATGAAGATGTCGCGCATCGGCACGTCCTCGGCGATCCCCTTGACGACGAAGACGTTGACGCCGACCGGCGGGCTGATCAGCCCCATCTCCAGCACGATGACCATCAGCACGCCGAACCAGATCGGATCGTAGCCCAGCTCGACGATCAGCGGGTGCACGATGGGCAGGGTGAGGACCAGGATGGCGAAGCCTTCGAGGAACATGCCGAGCACGATGAACGCCGCGAGCAGGATGGCGAGGATGCCGAGCCGGGAGAGCTCGGTGCCGATCAGCAGCGCGGCGAGATCGCCCGGGATCTGGGTCAGCGCGAGGAACGGGTTGAAGACATGCGCGCCGATCAGGATCAGGAAGGCGAAGGCGCTGGTGCGCACGGTCTCCAGCAGGGTGAAGTTGAGCGAGGCGGGCGAAACGCTGCGGCGCGCCAGCGCCAGCAGGAAGGCGAGGAACGCGCCGACACCGGCGGCCTCGCCGGCGGTGAAGAAGCCGGAATAGATTCCGCCGATGGTGACCGCCACGATGCCGATCATCGCGCCCGCCCGCCCGGTCGCCCGGAACCGCCCGGCCAGCGGCAGCACCGGCCCGGGCGGGCCGAGCCCCGGCCGGATGCGGGTCTGGATCGCGATCGCCGCCATGAACAGCGCGGTCAGCAGAAGCCCCGGCAGGACGCCCGCCAGGAACAGCCGGCCGATCGATTCCTCGGTCAGGATGGCGTAGATCACGAACCCGGTCGATGGCGGGATCAGGATGCCGAGCGTGCCGCCGGCGGCGATCGCGCCGGTCGCCAGCCTGGGGTGGTAGTCGTAGCGCCGCATCTCCGGCAGGGCGACGCGGCCCATCGTCACCGCGGACGCGACCGAGGAGCCCGACAGCGCCGCGAACCCGGCGCAGGCGGCGATCGTCGCCGAGGCGAGCCCGCCCCGCCAGTGCCCGAACCAGGCATAGGCGGCGCCGTAGAGGTCGCGGCTCATCCCCGATATCGAGGCGAGGTTCCCCATCAGCACGAACATCGGGATGATCATGAGTTCGAAATTGGACGCGATCACGAAGGGCTCGCTGCCCAGCGTCGCCAGCGCCGCCGGCCAGCCGTTCATCACCCCGATGCCCACGAAGCCGACCAGCATCATCACGATGCCCACCGGCATGCGGATGGCGAGAAGCCCGAACAGCGCGAGGATGCCGATCACGCCGATCAGCGAGTTACTCATCGGCTTTCCGTCTTGCGATCTCGGGCAGGCCGAACGCCGAGCGCAGGCCGAGCACGACAAGGACCAGGGCGAACACCAGCGAGCCGAAGGCGATCACGAAGAAGAACGGGTAATGCGGGATGTCGAGCAGGTTGAACCCGTCGCCGAACTCCAGCGCGTCGAGGCCCTGGGCGAGGCTCTGCCAGGCGACGACCAGGAAGAACAGGCCGCACAGGATGCGCACCGAGGCGTCGAGCGCCGCCAGCCGCCGCGCCGAAACGAAGTTGCCGATCAGGTCGACCGCGATATGCCCGCCGGTCCAGCCGGAATACGCCATGGCGAAGAACACGACGACGATAAGCCCGGCCTCCGACAGGTCCTGGGTGCCGAGGATCGGGTCGTTGAACTTCCTCAGCGTCACCGCGACCACGGTGAGCGCCATCAGGCACATCAGCACCGCGCCGCCGACGACCGCCATCAGGCGGACGCCGGCCCCGATGGATCCCGAAAGCCGCTCCAGGCTAGCCCGCAACAGCCGGCGCCGGGCTCAGCTTCCCGCGACCCCCATCGCCTTGAGGATCGCGCTGGCCGGCACGCCGCGCCCGTCGAGCGCCTTGACCTGAGCCGCGCGCGCCGCCATCAGCCGGTTTATGCCCTCCTGGAGCGCCGCGCCGTCGAGCGCGATCACCTCGTGCCTGTCGGATTTGCGCACCCGGTCGAGCCCGGCATTGCCGGCGCGCATGTAGAACTGCGCCGCGCGCAGGCTCATCGGCCGCCCCGTGGTGCGTTCGACCAGCGCCTTGTGCGCGTCGGACAGCTTGTCGAAGGCGGCGTAGTTCATCACCAGGTAGAACGGCGAGCGGCCGAGCGGCCAGCCCGTGGTGTAGTACTTGGCGACCTCGTTGAACTTGAAGCTGATGATCGTGCTGGGCCCGGTCAGCACGCCGTCGATGACGCCCGTATTGAGCGCGTTGTAGACCCGGTTGATCGGCATGAAGACCGGCACCGCGCCGAGCGCCTTGATCGCCTCGCCCTGGGTCTTGGAGGGAACCCGGAACTTGAGGTCCTTCATGTCGGCGACCGAGCGGATCGGCTTCTTGCGGGTCATCAGCACCTGGCGTTCGTTGGTCCACAGCGCCAGCAGCTTGACCCGGCGGAACTCGGGCAGGAGCTCGCCCATCGCGTTCCACAGCGCGTTGGTCGCGTCGCTCGACGTGGGCGCGATCCCCGGCAGCTCGACCACGCCCACCCGCGGGAACAGCTTGGAGGTGAAGCCCGGCAGGCCGAAGGCGATGTCCGCCACCCCGTCGACCGCGCGCTTGTACTGCGCGACCGGCCCCTTGCCGAGCGCGCCGCCGGGGTAGATGCGGATCTTGAGGCTGCCGCCCGACATCCCGGCAACCTCTTCCGACCACGGCCGCATGATGAAGCGGTCCATCGGATGCTTCGGCGACATGAAATGCGCGAGCTTGAGCTCGGCGGCCCCGGCGGCCGCGCCGAGGCCGAGCAGCATGGCCGCCGCGGTCGCGCCGAGCAGCGCGCGGGGCGGCGAAACCCCGAGGGCGGTGAAAAATCTTGTCGGCATGGAAATTCCCTTTCCTCAATCCGGAGGGGCTAATGCGCGAGACGCGTGCGGTGGATGATCGAGCCCGCCGAATCCCGAGTCAACCGTCGACCGCCCTTGAACCGGGCCTTGCCGGTGCTACATTGCGGCCGACGGAGGGGTGGCCGAGCGGCTGAAGGCGCACGCTTGGAAAGCGTGTATACCGGAAACGGTATCGTGGGTTCGAATCCCACTCCCTCCGCCACTCACGGGACCGCAGGGGTCATTTCTTCGTCCACAGCGAAAGCGGGATGTGGACGCCCACCCCGGCGAAGGTGGCGTCCTCGCGGCGGACGAATCCGAATTCCCATATGAGGTCGCTGCCCGGGTCCTCCCACTGCACGATGGGCAGCACGCCGACGCGAAACCAGTTGTTGCGGCTATAGTTCCCGGCGAGTCCGGCGTTCAGCCCGACGCGCCAGGCCTCGGTCACTTCCAGCGTTCCGGACAACCCGGCGAACGGTCCCCAGCGCGCATGGGAGTTCCGCACCATGCCGGTGCGCCAGCGCAGCCATCGTCCACGCACCGGCCCGCCGACGGCGAGGGACGGGTGATCGGTGTTGTAGTCGCTATCCGATGCGGGATGGGAACTCTTCAGGAAGGCCGGGACGATCCGGATCTCCGATTCGCCGAGCGCCGGGGCGGGGCCGGCCAGCAGCAGCGCGGCCGCGAGCCCCGCGCGGTACAGCGCGGGCAGGGCTTTCCGGCGCACGCGCAAACCCTCCCCCGCGTCAGAAGGTCTCCACCCACGGCCTGACCTCGACCTCCCAGGTCCAGGCGCTGCGATGCTGGCGGTGGATGTGGAGATAGGTCTCGGCGATCGCGTCCGGGTCGAGCGTGCCGTCCGGGCCGCGCTCGGCGACCCGCGCGTCGTTCGCCCTGGCGATGCCGCCGTCGATGACGAAATGCGCCACATGGACGTTCTTCGGCTGAAGCTCCCGGGCCAGGCTCTGGGCGAGGCCGCGCAGCCCGAACTTGCCCATCGCGAAGGAGCTGGAATTGGCGTAGCCCTTGACGCTCGCGGACGCGCCGGTGAGCAGGATGGTACCGGAGCCGCGCGCCGTCATCTGGCGCGCCGCCTGCTGGGCGACCAGGAAGCCGCCGAAGCAGCTGATCTCGATGACCCTGCGCACCTGTTCGGGGTCGAGGTCGACGATCGGCCCGCGCGCCCGAAAGCTCGGGTTGAAGACGACGATGTCGGGGGCGCCGATATCCGCCGTGACGGCGTCGAACAGCGCCGCCACCGCCTGCGGGTCGGAGGCGTCGCAGGCATGCGCCCGGCCGCCGATCTCGCCCGCCAGCCCGTCCAGCTTGCCGGCGTTGCGCGCGGCCAGCGCCACCGCCATGCCTTCCCGGTGGAACAGCCGCGCCAGAGAGGCGCTGAGCCCGCTGCCGGCGCCGACGATGAGTGCCCTTTCCCGATCCGCCATTCCGTCGCTCCTTCGGTTGATTGCCGGACATTGCCCGCCACTGCGATCACATAGACATTCGGTCCGGGTCGCGCCAATGGAAATTGCCGCGACCGCCGTCCGGGGCCCGCCATCGGTGGTTTCGGCCCCCTTCGGACGCTATATCCTGAGCGACCGCCGGAGCCCTGCATGACCGACCAGCCGATACCCGGAGGCCCGGGCGCCCTGCCCGAGTGGAACCTCGCCGAGCTCTACCCGGCGCCGGACAGCCCGGCGCTCGCGGCCGATCTCGACCGGGCGGAACGCGACGCCACCGTGCTTCGCGAGCGCTGGAAGGGCAGGCTCGCGGCGGCGGGAGGCGCTGCGTTCGGGCGCGCGCTCGCATCCTTCGAGGCGGTCAGCGAAACCGTCGCCCGCGCGGAGAGCTTCGCCCAGCTGCTGCACGCGGCCGATCTCGGCGATCCCGACACGGCCAGGTTCTATCAGTCGATACGCGAGCGGGCGACGGCGATCACCGGCGAAGTCCTGTTCTTCTCGCTCGAGATCGCCCGGATGGAGGACGACGAGCTCGAGGCCAAGCTCGCCGACCCGGGCGCCGCGCGCTACCGGCCGTGGCTGCGCGACATCCGTCTCACGCGCCCCTATCGGCTCGCCGAAGAGGCCGAGCGGCTGTTCCATGTCAAGCGCCTGACCGGCCGGGCGGCCTGGACCCGGCTGTTCGACGAAACCATGGCGGCGCTCCGCTTCCCGGTCGAGGGCAGGGAGCTGACCGCCCAGGAGGCGTTTCACCTGCTGTCCGACCCCGACGGCGCCAGGCGCCGGGAAGCGGCCGAGTCGGTCGGTCGGGTGCTGGCGGAGAACGTGCGGCTGTTCGCGCTGATCGCCAACACGCTCGCCAAGGACAAGGAGATCGAGGACGGCTGGCGCGGATACGAGACCCCCCAGGCCGCGCGCCATCTCGCGAACCGGGTCGAAACCGGGGTGGTGGACGCCCTGACCGAGGCGGTGACGGACGCCTGCCCGCGTCTGTCGCATCGCTACTACGCGCTGAAGGCGCGCTGGCTCGGCGTCGATGCGCTGGAATACTGGGACCGCAACGCGCCGCTGCCCGGCGCCGACGACAGCGTCATCCGCTGGGACGAGGCGCGCGACATCGTGCTCGACGCCTATGGCGCGTTCTCGCCCGCGATGCGCGGGATCGCCGCCCGGTTCTTCGACGATCGCCGGATCGACGCCGCGCTGCGGCCGGGCAAGTCGCCGGGCGCCTTCTCGCATTCCACGGTCCCGTCCGCGCATCCCTATATCCTGCTCAACTACCAGGGCAGGCCGCGCGACGTGATGACGCTGGCGCACGAGCTCGGCCACGGCGTCCACCAGGTGCTCGCCGGGCGGCAGGGCCATCTGATGGCGGAGACGCCGCTGACGCTCGCCGAGACCGCCTCGGTGTTCGGCGAGATGCTGACCTTCCGCGCCCTGCTCGACCGCGCCCGCCCGGAGCAGCGGCCGCTGCTGCTCGCCGCCAAGGTCGAGGACATGCTCAACACCGTGATCCGCCAGATCGCCTTCTACCGCTTCGAGAGCCGGGTCCACGAGGAGCGCCGCCGGGAAGAGCTGACCGCCGACCGCCTGTGCGAGATCTGGCTCGACGTCCAGCGCGAGAGCCTGGGCCCGGCGATCCGGCTCGGCGGGGATTACCGGTATTACTGGTCCTATATCCCGCACTTCGTCCATTCGCCGTTCTACGTCTATGCCTACGCCTTCGGGGATTGCCTGGTGAACGCGCTCTATGCGGTCTTCGAGGGCGGCGCGCCCGGTTTCGCGGAGAACTACCTCCGGATGCTCGAGGCCGGCGGCACGCTGCGCCACCGCGAGCTGCTGGCGCCGTTCGGGCTCGACGCCGGGGAGCCGTCGTTCTGGGCGCGCGGGCTGGCGGTGATCGAGGGGATGATCGACGAGCTGGAGGACGCCGCGTGAGGCGGCCGCCGGAACGCCGCGCCGAAGACAACCGGCTGACCGGGCGGGTCCGGCGCTATGGCCGGGTCGGCAGGGCGGTGGGCGGCATCGCGGCCCGCGTGGCGGGCGAGCGCTATCTCGGCATGGAGATGGACCGGGAACGCAGCGCCGAGGAGCTGAGACGGGCGCTCGGCGGCCTCAAGGGGCCGCTGATGAAGGTCGCCCAGATCATGTCCACCGTCCCCGACATCCTGCCCCGGGAATATTCCGAGGAGCTGGGCGAGCTGCAGGCCAACGCGCCGCCGATGGGCTGGCTGTTCGTCAGGCGCCGCATGGCGGCCGAGCTCGGCGCCGGCTGGGAAAAGCGCTTTGCGAGCTTCGAGCGCCAGGCGGCCGCGGCCGCGTCGCTCGGCCAGGTGCACCGCGCGGTGGGCAAGGACGGGAGCGATCTCGCCTGCAAGCTGCAATACCCGGACATGGCCTCGGCGGTCGAGGCCGACCTCCGCCAGCTCCGCATCGTGCTGGCGATCTACCGGCGCTACGACAAGGCAGTCGACCCGCGCGAGATCCATGCCGAGCTTTCGGCCAGGCTGCGCGAGGAGGTCGATTACCAGCGCGAGCTGCGCCATATCCGGCTCTACCGCCTGATGCACGCGGACGAAGAGGCGGTGCACGTCCCCGACCCGGTGCCCGCGCTCTCGACCCGGCGTCTGTTGACCATGACCTGGCTGGAGGGGCGCCGGCTGCTGGAGCTGGCCGGCGAGGATCTGGCGGCGCGGAACCGGGTCGCCCACAACATGTTCCGCGCCTGGTACGTGCCGTTCTACTACTACGGCGTCATCCACGGCGATCCGCATCTCGGCAACTACACCGTGCGGCCGGACTTCTCGGTGAACCTGCTCGATTTCGGCTGCATCCGGGTCTTCCCGCCGAGCTTCGTCAAGGGCGGGATCGACCTCTACCACGCGATAGACCGGGACGACCGCGCGCTCGCGGTGCACGCCTATGAGGGCTGGGGGTTCACCGGGCTGTCGAACGAGATGATCGACACCCTGAACCTCTGGGCGTCGTTCCTCTACGCGCCGCTGCTCGAGGACAGGCCGCGCCCGATCGAGGGCTCCAACAGCCGGGTCTACGGCGCCGAGGTGGCCGGCAAGGTGCATCGCGAGCTGCGCCGCCTCGGCGGGGTGCGCCCGCCGCGCGAGTTCGTGCTGATGGACCGCGCGGCGATCGGGCTCGGCTCGGTCTTCATGCATCTCAGGGCCGAGATCAACTGGCACCGGCTGTTCCACGACCTGATCGCGGATTTCGACGCCGGGGCGCTCGAGAAACGCCAGGCGGGCGCGATGGAGAAGGCGGGCGTGCCGCCGCCCGGCTAACGGAGCGCGCCGACCACGCGGCGGATCGCGCCGGTCAGCAGGTCGAGCTCGTCCGGCGATATCGTCAGCGGCGGCATGAGATAGACCACGTTTTCCAGCGGGCGGATCCACGCGCCTTCCTCGACGAAGCGCATCCGCATGCCGGCGAGGTCGTCGATCCGGTCGAGCTCGACGACGCCGACCGCGCCCAGCACCCGCACGTCGACCACCCGGCGCATCGACCGGCAGGGTTCGAGCGAGTCCCGGAGACGGGCCTCGATCCGGCGCGCCTGTTCCAGCCTGGGCTCGCGCTCGAACAGGTCGAGCGAAGCGTTGGCCGCGGCGCAGCCCAGCGGGTTCGCCATGAAGGTCGGGCCGTGCATCAGCGCCCGCTCCGGGTCGTCGCTGTCGAAGGCGGAAAACACCCGCCCGCTGGCGACCGTCGCCGCGAGCCCCGTCGTGCCGCCGGTGAGGGCCTTGGACAGGCAGACGATGTCGGGCGCGATGCCCGCCTGTTCGAAGGCGAACATCGTGCCGGTGCGCCCGAACCCGGTCGCCACCTCGTCGAGGATCAGGAGCTGGCCGTGGCGCCGGCAGGCCTCGGCAATCGTCGCGAGCGTCTCCGGCGGGTGAAGCCGCATGCCGCCCGCCGCCTGGAGCAGCGGCTCGACCACCACGGCGGCGATCTCGTCCGCGTGCCGCGCGACCGCGCTCTCGAACGCCGCGGCGGCGCCGCGGGCGAGCGGCAGGTCGAGCACGATCTGCGGCGCCACGTAGCCGCCCAGCAGCCGGTGCATGCCGTCCTCGGGATCGCACACCGCCATCGCGCCCAGCGTGTCGCCGTGATAGGCGCCGCGAAAGCAGACGAAGCGCCCGCGCCCGTCGATTCCCCGGTTGCGCCAGTACTGGATCGCCATCTTGAGCGCGATCTCGACCGAGACCGAGCCCGAGTCGCTGAAGAAGACATGGTCGAGGCCGGAACCCAGCAGTGCCGTCAGCCGGCGGGCGAGCCGCGTCGCCGGCTCGTGCACCATGCCGCCGAACATCACATGCGGCATCCGGCGGAGCTGCGCCTCCATCGCGCCCAGGATGTGGGGATGGTTGTAGCCGTGGCACGCCGTCCACCAGGACGCGATGCCGTCGACGAGCTCGCGCCCGTCGGCGAGGCGGATGCGCGCGCCTTGCGTGCCCGCCGCCTCCAGCGGCGGCCTCACGCCCTTCATCGGGGTGTAGGGGAACCAGAGCTTCCCCGGCGTCTCAGCCACCGTGGCCGGCCGATTCCATCGCCTCGATCCCGAGCCGGTCGAACAGGCCCAGATCCTCGCCGACCGCCGGGTTGGGTGTGGTCAGCAGGCGTTCGCCGTGGAAGATCGAGTTGGCCCCGGCGAGGAAGCAGAGCGCCTGGGTGGCGTCGTCCATCTCCAGCCGCCCGGCCGACAGCCGGATCATCGAGCGCGGCATCATGATCCGCGCCGCGGCGACGGTGCGGACGAATTCGAGCGGGTCCAGCGGGGCCGCATCGGCGAGCGGCGTGCCGGGCACCGCGACGAGGCCGTTGATCGGCACGCTCTCCGGCGGCTCGGGCATGCTCGCCAGCGCGACCAGCATGTCGGCCCGGTCGCCGCGGCTCTCGCCCATGCCCACGATGCCGCCGCAGCAGACCGCGATACCCGCCGCGCGCACTTTGGCGAGCGTGTCCAGCCGGTCGGCATAGCGCCTCGTGGTGACGATCTCGCCGTAATAGGATTCCGAGGTGTCGATATTGTGGTTGTAGTAGTCGAGCCCGGCGGCGCGCAGCCGCTCCGCCTGGCCCGGCGCGAGCAGGCCCAGCGTGGCGCAGGTCTCGAGCCCGATATCCCTGACGCCCGCGACCATCGCCTCGACCGCGCCGAGATCGCGGTCGTTGGGCCCGCGCCAGGCCGCCCCCATGCAGAACCGCGTCGCGCCCGCCGCCTTCGCCGCGCGGGCGGCGTCGAGAACCTCCGCCAGCGACATCAGGCGCTCATTGGCGATTCCGGTGTCGAAATGGGCGCTTTGCGGGCAATAGGCGCAGTTCTCCGGGCAGCCGCCGGTCTTGATGCTGAGCAGGGTGGAGACCTGGACCCGGTTGGGGTCGAAGTGACGGCGATGGATCGCCTGCGCCTCGAAGATCAGGTCGTTGAAGGGGCGTGAGAGCAGCGCCAGCGCGCTCTCCCGCGTCCAGGCGGCGGTCTGGGACATGGTGCGGACTATAGTGCCGCGCCGGAAACGGCGCCAGCGCGGAACGGGCCGCTGAGAGCGGCCCGCGTGTCAGCCAGACGAGCGTTGCGGGCTAGTAGCCCTCGCGCTCCAGGCGTTTTCTCTCGAGCTTGCGTGCGCGGCGGATCGCCTCCGCCTTTTCCCGCGCCCGTCTTTCGGACGGTTTCTCGTATGAGCGCCGCATCTTCATCTCGCGGAAGATGCCCTCGCGCTGCATCTTCTTCTTGAGCGCCCTCAGCGCCTGATCGACATCGTTGTCGCGTACCAGAACTTCCACGGTTTCGCCGTCTCCAACGTCGTTTCGGTCCGTGCCGGGCGGACCGGTCCGCCCATCTCCCCCATACATAGCACGGCAGGGCGTGGGCTAGGAGGAAAAATACTGGGCGAGGCCGAGGGCGGCATCCGAGGGATCGGCGATGATCGCGAAGCGGCCGATACCCGGCACGTCCATCGGCTCCATGACGATCCTGCCGCCGAGTTCGCGGCACCGCGCGCAGGCGGCATCGACATCCTCGACCGTGAGATAGGCCATCCAGTGGGAGGGCACGTCCTTGAGCCCGAGCGATTGCATCGACATCATCCCGCCGACCGGCCGGTCGCCCTGCTTGAAGAAGGTGTAGACGCCGCCATCCTCCATCGGGTTGGTATCGGTGGTCCAGCCCGTCAGTTGGGTGAAGAACGCCTCGCAGGCTTCGGTGTCGTCGGTCACCAGCTCGTTCCAGCCGAACGTGCCGGGCGTCATCGGCGGGGTGTCGGTCATCGCGTGCTCCATCGTTTGCCGTCGGGCGCCGGATCATAGCGGGTTTGCCCGGCGAACGGTTTGACACCCGAATCGCCCGCCGATAGGTAAGCGCCGACATGCGCATCGTCCGCCATCCGTCCAGCCTGCCCGAGAGCGCCCGCGGCGCCGCGGTGACGATCGGCAATTTCGACGGCGTCCATCGCGGCCACGCGGCGGTCGTCGGCGTCGTTGCCGACGCCGCGCGCCGCCTCGAAGCGCCGCTCGCCGTGGTCACCTTCGAGCCGCATCCGCGGCGCTTCTTCCGGCCCGACGATCCGCCGTTCCAGCTGACCCCGCTGAGATCCAAGGCGCGCCGCTTCGAATCCCTCGGCGTCGATACCCTGCTGGTGCTGCGTTTCGATGCGGCCATGGCGCGGGTCCCGCCCGAGGCGTTCATCGACGAGGTCCTGGCGACGGGCCTCGCCGCGCGCCATCTCGCGATCGGCTACGATTTCGTGTTCGG
The DNA here is from genome assembly GCA_002239065.1 of Defluviicoccus sp. bin129. Taxonomy (GTDB): domain Bacteria; phylum Pseudomonadota; class Alphaproteobacteria; order MPNO01; family MPNO01; genus MPNO01. Next base: position 43,845 of record MPNO01000005.1, read on the forward strand.
CCACGACCGGCGCGGCAATGTCGGGACGCTGGAGCGCTGGGCGCGGGACGCGGGCGTCGGGTTCGAGATCGTCGAGCCGGTCAGCGGCTGGGGCGAGACGGTGTTCTCCTCGACGAATATCCGCGCCTGCCTGCGCGACGGAAAGCCGGGCGCGGCGGCGGTCCAGCTCGGCCGCTGCTGGGAGATCGAGGGCCGCGTGCGCCAGGGCGACAGGCGCGGCCGGCTGCTCGGCTTTCCCACCGCCAACCTGGCGCTGGCCGACACCGTCCGCCCGGCGCTCGGGGTCTACGCCGTCTGGGCCGGGATCGAGGAAGACGGAGCGACGGTGTGGCGTCCCGGCTGCGCCAATCTCGGCATCCGCCCGACGATCGGCGGCAGCGTGGTCGGCCTCGAGACCCATGTCTTCGATTTCGACCGCGACATCTATGGCCGCTTGCTGAGGGTCGCGCTGGTCGAGTATATCCGGCCCGAGCGCAAGTTCGACGGGCTGCCCCAGCTGCGCGACCAGATCGCGCGGGACAGCCTGGCCGCACGCGAGCTTCTCGCTGCCATCGGATCCGGCGACCCCAGGGCCCCGCAATGACCACCGATTACCGCGCGACCGTGTTCCTGCCCAAGACCGCGTTCGGCATGCGCGCCAGGCTGCCCCGGCGCGAACCGGAGATCCTCGATCGCTGGCAGCGCGACAACCTCTTCGCCCGCCTGCGCGATGCCGCCGCGGGCCGCGAGAAGTTCATCCTCCATGACGGGCCGCCCTACGCCAACGGCCATCTCCATATCGGCCACGCCCTCAACAAGATCCTCAAGGACGTCATCAACCGGTCGCAGCAGATGCTCGGGCGCGACGCCAACTACGTCCCGGGCTGGGACTGCCACGGGCTGCCGATCGAATGGACGATCGAGGAAAAATACCGCGCCGACGGCCGCGACAAGGACGAGGTGCCGCTGATCGAGTTCCGCCGCGAGTGCCGCGAGTTCGCCGCGCACTGGATCGAGGTGCAGCGCGAGGAGTTCGAGCGCCTCGGCGTGCTCGGCGACTGGGACAACCCCTACACCACGATGTCCTACGACGCCGAGGCGCAGATCGTCCGCGAGCTCGGCAAGTTCCTGATGAACGGCGGGCTCTATCTCGGCGCCAAGCCGGTGCTCTGGTCGGTGGTCGAGAAGACCGCGCTGGCCGAGGCCGAGGTCGAATATCTCGACCACGAATCCACCACCGTCCATGTGCGCTTCCCGGTGGCCCGACCGAGTTGCGAGGCGCTGGCCGGCGCGTGCGCCGTGATCTGGACGACGACGCCCTGGACCATCCCGGGCAACCGCGCGATCGCTTTCGGCGAGGACATCGACTACGCGGTCTACGAGGTGACGGAGGTCGCCGGCGACAGCCTCGCCGTCCCCGGCGAACGGGTTCTGCTCGCCCGGTCGCTGAGCGCCGAGGCGTTCGGCGAGACCGGCGTTACCGGCTGGAAGAAGGTCGCCGATCTCACCGGCCGCGATCTGGCGGGAACCGTGTGCCGTCATCCGCTCGACGGCCAGGGCTACGATTTCGACGTGCCGCTGCTGCCGGGCGGACACGTGACCGTCGAGCAGGGCACCGGCCTGGTCCACACCGCGCCCGGCCACGGCAGCGAGGATTTCGAAATCGGCCAGACGCACGGGCTCGAAATCCCGCGCACCATCGGCGACGACGGCGTGTTCTACGACCATGTCCCCCTGTTCGCCGGGCAGCATGTCTACAAGGTGGACGGCGCGGTGGCCGACGCGATCGCCGGGGCCGGCAAGCTCATGGCGCGCGGCCGGCTGGTCCACTCCTACCCGCATTCCTGGCGCTCGAAAAAGCCGCTGATCTTCCGCAACACGCCGCAATGGTTCATCGGCATGGCGGAGAACGAGCTGCGGCAAAAGGCGCTCGACGCCATCGCGCGTACCGCCTTCTATCCCGAGACCGGGCGCAACCGCCTCGCCGGCATGATCGCCGCCCGTCCCGACTGGTGCGTTTCGCGCCAGCGCGCCTGGGGGGTGCCGATCACCGTGTTCGTCGACAAGAGGACCGGCGAGCCGCTGCGCGACGAGGCGGTGCTGGAACGCGTCGTTGCGGCGGTCGCCGAGGAAGGCGCGGATGCCTGGTTCGAGAGCCCGCCCGGGCGTTTCCTCGCGCCCGACCACGATCCCGCCGATTACGAGCAGGTCACCGACATTCTCGACGTGTGGTTCGATTCGGGCGCCACCCACAGCTTCACGCTGGAGACCCGCGCGGATCTCGCCTGGCCGGCCTCGCTCTATCTCGAAGGCTCGGACCAGCATCGCGGCTGGTTCCACTCCTCGCTGCTCGAAGCCTGCGGCACGCGGGGCACCGCGCCCTATGAGGGCGTGCTCACGCACGGCTTCGTGCTCGACGAGCAGGGCCGCAAGATGTCGAAATCGCTCGGCAACGTGGTCGCTCCGCAGGAGGTCATCGCCAGGTTCGGCGCCGACATCCTGCGGCTCTGGGTGGTGGCGTCCGACTACTCGGCCGATCTCCGTATCGGGGCGCACATCATCGACCAGAATGTCGAGGCCTATCGGCGGATCCGCAACACGCTGCGCTACATGCTCGGCAACCTCGCCGATTTCGACGAAGCCGAACGGGTGCCGCCCGGGGAGATGCCGGAGCTCGAACGCTGGGTGCTGCACCGCCTGCACGGGCTCGACCGCGAGGTGCGCGCGGGCTTCGGCGCATTCGACTTCCACCCGCTATTCGCCGCGCTGCACAATTTCTGCGCGGTCGAGCTGTCGGCCTTCTATTTCGACATCCGCAAGGACGCGCTCTATTGCGGCCGCCGCGACGATCCGGTCCGCCGCGCGGCGAGGACGGTGCTCGACGCCGTGTTTTCCTGCCTGACCGCCTGGCTCGCGCCGATCCTCTGCTTCACCGCGGAGGAGGCCTGGCTCACCCGCTTCGGCGCCGACGCCGACAGCGTGCATCTCCGCCTGTTCCCCGACATCCCGGAGAGCTGGCGGGCGGACGAAATCGCCGGGCGCTGGCAGACGGTGCGCGACGTCCGCCGCGTCGTCACCGGCGCGCTCGAACGCGAACGGGCCGAGAAGCGCATCGGCTCGAGCCTTCAGGCGCATCCCGAGATCTTCGTCGATCCGCAGACCGCGACCGCGCTGGAGGGGATCGCCTTCGACGAGATCGCCATCACCTCCGACGCGACGCTCGCCGCCGGCCCGGTTCCGCCGGGCGCGTTCGCCCTGCCCGAAATCCCCGGAATCGGCGTCGTCGTCCGCCACGCCGCCGGGCGGAAATGCGAGCGCTGCTGGAAGGTTTTGCCGGAGGTCGGGGGGCTGCCCGACCATCCCGACATCTGTCTGCGCTGCGCCGACGCGGTGGGTCAGTTCGGCGCCGCCGCCGAGTAGATCCCGTGCCCAATCCCAGGCTGCGGACCGGGCTGTCGATCGTGGCGGCGGTCGCGCTCGCCGATCAGGCCACCAAATGGATCGTGACGGGCTGGCTCGAGGAGGCGGGGCGCGGCCTGCCGGTGACCGGGTTCTTCAATTTCGTTCTGGTCCACAACCGGGGCGCGAGCTTCGGCATGTTCCAGACCGACTCGCCGTGGGGGCCGTGGCTTCTCGCCGCCTTCACCTTCGTCGTCATCGCCGGATTGCTGGTCTGGATGGCCCGCACCCCGGAGCCCGGCCTCACGGTGGCGCTGGGCCTGATAATCGGCGGTGCCGCGGGCAACGGGGCCGACCGGATCGCCCACGGCCACGTGATCGATTTCCTCGACTTCCACGTCGCCGGGTACCATTGGCCGGCATTCAACCTCGCCGATAGCGCGATCACCATTGGCGTCGCGATCGTCCTCTACGGGAGCTTGATCGGCGGGCGGAGTGGCCGTACCGTATCCGGCCCAAGGGGAGGGTCGACGTGAGGTATCTTCGATGAGGCTGCAACGCGCATTCGGCGCCGTTCTGGCGGCGGGCGTTCTGGCCGGGGTAGCGGGATGCGGCGAAGAGACGCGCCAGCGCATCGGTCTCGGGAACCAGCCGCCGGACGAGTTCGCGGTCGCCACCCGCGCACCGCTGGCGCTGCCCCCCGACTACGCGCTTCGTCCGCCGGCGCCCGGTGCCAGGCGGCCGCAGGAGGCCGAGATCAGGGATCAGGTCCGCGAAACGCTGATCCGCAGCGCGGCGACCGGCGAGGCGCCCGCGGGCGAGGCCTCGCCGGCGGAAAACGCGCTGCTGATGCGGTTGGGCGCCACCGGAACGGATTCCGGAATCCGCGCCAAGGTCGACGCCGAATCCGAGGCGCTGGCGGACGCCCGGACCGGGTTGATCGACAAGATCGTGTTCTGGCGCAACCCCGATCCGCCCGGCGAGGTGGTCGATGCGAAACAGGAGGCGCAGCGCCTGAAGTCGAACGCGGCGCTCGGCAAGCCGCCGGCCGCCGGCGCCACGCCGATGATCGAGCGCCGGGAGCGCGGCTTCCTCGAGGGCCTGCTCAACTGAACGCCCGTCGCCGCGGCGTCCTTGCCGCCCTGCTGGCGGCGGCGTTCGCCCATCTCCCAGCCGAAGCCGGGGTGTTCGACCCCGGCACCTTCACCCTCGACAACGGGCTCCAGGTTGTCGTGGTCGAGAACGCGCGCGCACCGATCGTCGTCCATGCGTTGTGGTACAGGGTCGGCGCCGCCGACGAGCCCCCCGGCAAGTCCGGCATCGCCCATTTCCTGGAACATCTGATGTTCAAGGGCACGCCGTCGGTACCCTCCGGCGCGTTCTCCAGGATCGTCGCCGAGAATGGCGGTTCCGACAACGCCTTCACCAGCCAGGACTACACCGCCTATGTCCAGCGCGTCGCCAGCGACAAGCTCGAGCTCGTCATGCGGATGGAAGCCGACCGCATGGTCAATCTGCGGCTGACCGAGGAAAAGGCGACGCCGGAACGCGGCGTGGTCCGGGAGGAGCGGCGCACGCGCACCGGCAACAGCCCCGGCGCCCAGCTCTACGAGCGCCGCCGCGCGGTGACCTATCTGCGCCACCCCTACCGGATCCCGGTGATCGGCTGGAAGAGCGAGATCGACGGGCTGACCGCCCGCGATGCGCTCGCCTTCTACCGCGCCCGCTACGCCCCCAACAACGCGATCCTGATCGTCGCCGGCGACACGACCGTGGACGAGGTGCGCCGTCTCGCCCGGAAACACTACGGCCCCCTCCCCCGACGGAAGGTGCCCGAGCGCACACGAGCCGGCGAACCCGACCAGCTGGCCGCCAAGCGGGTCACGCTGAAGAGCCCCCGGGTGCATGTGCCGAGCGTCTCCATCACCTGGCGGGCGCCGAGCTTCGCCGCGGGCGAGACCCGGCACGCCTACCCGCTGCTTCTGCTCGCCGACATGCTGGGCGGCGGCAGCACCAGCCGGCTCCACCGCCGACTGGTGATCGAGGAAAAATCCGCATCGGGCGCCGCAGCCGGATATCTCGGAACCGCGCTCGACATGGGCGAGTTCACGGTGTCCGCTTCGGCGCTCGCCGGCGGAGATATCGACCGGGTCGAGGCGCTGCTGCTGGACGAGATCGCCCGCGTCGCGCAGCACGGGGTCACCGAGGCCGAGCTCCGGCGCAGCAAGCGGGCGATGCTGGCGGCGGCGATCTATGCCCGCGACGGTCTGGGTGCGGCGCCCCGCGTCATCGGCCGGGCGCTGACCACCGGCCGCACGATCGCCGATGTCGAGGCCTGGCCGGAGCGGATCGCGGCGGTCGATGCGGCGGCGGTGCGGGACGCCGCGCGGGCGGTGTTCGTCGAGCGGCGATCGGTGACCGCCGTCCTGCTTCCGGAACCGGCGGGCTAGAACGGCGATGCGACGTCATGCGCGATCCTGCATGGGGGCGGCGGTGCTTGCGCTCGCGCTCGCCTTGCCCGCGGCGGCGACCGAGATCCAGCGCGTCCGTTCGCCCGGCGGGATCGAGGGCTGGCTGGTGGAGGACCGGTCGATCCCCGTGATCAGCGTCCGCTTCGCCTTCAGGGGCGGCGGGGCGCTCGACCCCGATGGCAAGCAGGGTCTCGCCAACATGGCCGCCGCCCTGCTCGACGAAGGCGCCGGCGACCTCGACTCGCGGGCGTTCCAGGAGGCGCTCGACGACATCGTCGCCTCGCTGGGCTTCGATGCCGGGGTCGAACGATTCCATGGATCGCTCAGGACGTTGAGCGAGCATCGGGCGTCCGCCTTCGCACTGCTCGCCAAGGCGCTCGCCGCCCCCCGCTTCGACGCCGAGCCGGTGGAGCGCATCCGCCGGCAAATCGTCGCCGGGCTCGAAAGCGGCAAGGACAATCCCCGCCGGCTCGCGGGACGCGCCTGGTACCGGCTGGTGTTCGGCGACCACCCCTATGCCAGACCCCTCGCCGGAACGCCGCAATCCGTCGCCGCGGTGACGGTGGAGGATCTGCGGCGCTTCGTCCGCGAACGGCTCGTCCGCGAGGGGCTGGTCGTCGGGGTCGCGGGCGACATCTCGCCCGCCGAGCTCGGCCTGCGGCTCGACGAGGCGTTCGGCGCGCTGCCCGCATCCGGCGCGCCCGGCGCGCTCCCCGGGGTCGTGCCGAAAGGCGGCGCGCTGAAGGTGATCCAAAAGCAGGTCCCGCAAAGCGTCGTCGTCTTCGGTCAGGCCGGGCTCCGGCGCGACGATCCCGATTTCTACGCCGCCTATGTGATGAACCACATCCTCGCGGTCGGGCGGAGTTCGCGTCTCAACCGGGAAATCCGCGAGAAGCGGGGTCTCGTCTACTCGGTCTCCAGCCATCTCGCCCCGTTCGAGAAGGCCGGGCTGATCGTCGGCGGGCTCGCCACGGCGAACGCGCGGGTCGGGACGGCGCTCGGCCTGCTGCGCGCAGAAAGGGGGCGGGGTGAGCGAGGCGGAGCTCGTGGCCGCCAAGCGGTTTCTCAACGGCGCCTTCCCTCTCCGCCTCGATTCGACAGGGAGCATCGCCCGCATGCTGGTCGGGCTCCAGGAGAACCGGCTCGGCATCGACTATGTCGACAGGCGCTCGTCGCTGATCGGCGCGGTGACCGTCGACGACGTGCAACGGGTCGCGCGGCGCCTGCTCTCGCCCGACAAGCTCACCATCGTCGTCGCGGGCAGCCCGGAAGGCCTCGATGCCGGGCGGTAACGCCGCGCCCTCGGCGGGACCCTACGCCCAGGACTTGACCGCCTGCTTCGCCGACGCCATCGGCGCGCGCGGGCTGGACCGGCCGGCATTCGCGGAAGCCCTGGAGAAGACCGGGCCGGCTCTCGCGGCGATCCGCGCGGCGCATGAGGATGGCAGCCTTCCGCTGCTCCGCCTGCCCGGGACGCGCGGCGACCTGCCGGCACTGGCGCGGACCGCAGGGCGCTACCGCGCCCGGTTCGACCGGGTGGTGGTGCTGGGGACCGGCGGCTCGAGCCTGGGCGGGAAGACCCTCTGCGCACTGGCCGACCACGGCTTCGGCCCCCGGTCCGGCGCGCCCCGCATCGACTTCGCCGAGAACGTCGATCCCGACGGGCTGGACGCGCTGTTCGCCGCGCTCGACCTCGCTCGCACCGGCTGGCTCGCGATATCCAAGTCAGGCGAGACCGCGGAGACCCTGGCCCAGCTCCTGGTCGTCCTCGCGGCGCTGGCGGCGCGCGGGATCGACGCGGCCGACCGCGTGACCGCGCTCGCCGAGCCGGGCGACAACACGCTGCGCCGGCTCGCCGCCGCGCATGGCTTCCCGGTGCTCGATTGCGACCCCGGGATCGGCGGGCGGTACTCGGCGCTATCGGCGACCGGGCTGCTGCCGGCGACGATCGCCTGGCCGGCGGCGACCCGCTTCCCGGAGGGGGCCCCCGCCCGCGCGGCACCGCGGGCTCGGGGGCGGTTACTGGGCGCTATCGGCGGCCGGGCTGCTGCCGGCGACGATCGCTGGGCTGGACGCGACCGCATTCCGGGAGGGTGCCGCCGCCGCGCTCGACCCGGTGCTCGCCGGCGCGGAGCCGCAGTCGGTTCCGCCCGCCGAGGGTGCGGCGCTCGCGGTCTCGCTTCTGCGCAGAAGCGGCATCGCCCAGACCGTGCTGATGCCCTATGCGGACCGGCTGGCCGATTTCGCCCGCTGGTTCCGCCAGCTCTGGGCCGAGAGCCTCGGCAAGGACGGCGCCGGCACCACGCCGATCGACGCGCTCGGCACCATCGACCAGCACAGCCAGCTCCAGCTTTGGCTCGACGGGCCGGCGGACAAGCTGTTCACCCTGATCGTGCTGGACCGCGCCGGGACGGGGGCGCGAATCGGCGCCGCGCTCGCCGCCGACCCCGCGCTCGCCTATATTCGGGACAGGACGATCGGCGACCTGATGGCCGCCGAACAGCGGGCGACTGCCGAGGTGCTGGCGCGCAACGGGCGTCCGGTGCGCGCGATCCGGCTCTCGACGCTCGACGAAAGGGCGATGGGCGCGGTGATGATGCATTTCATGCTGGAAACCATGATCGCCGCGCATCTGCTCGGCGTCGATCCGTTCGACCAGCCGGCGGTGGAGGAGGGCAAGGCGCTGACCCGGTCCTACCTGGCGGCGGACGGGAGGGCGCCATGACCATCCGCCGCCTGCCGGCGACGCTGGTCAACCGGATCGCCGCGGGCGAGGTGGTCGAACGCCCGTCCTCGGCGGTCAAGGAGCTGGTCGAGAACGCGATCGACGCCGGCGCGGGGCGCATCGACGTGACCCTGCGCGATGGCGGCCGCAGCCTGATCGCGGTCGCCGACGACGGCTGCGGCATGACCGCGGAAGAGCTCGCGCTCGCGGTCGAACGCCACGCCACCTCGAAATTGCCGGACGACGATCTGTCGCGTATCGCGACGCTCGGCTTCCGCGGCGAGGCGCTGCCCTCGATCGGCTCGGTCAGCCGGCTCTCCATCGCCAGCCGCGCCCGGGGGGCGGAGGCGGCCAACGCGATCGAGATCGAGGGCGGGGCGATCGGCGCGGCCCGCCCCGCCGCGCTCGCCGCCGGCACCAGGGTCGAGGTGCGCGACCTGTTCTTCGCCACCCCCGCCCGGCTCAAATTCCTCAAATCGGCGCGCTCCGAGCTGCGCCACGCCACCGACGCGGTGCGCCGGCTCGCGCTTGCCGAGCCCGGAATCTCCTTCACGCTCGCCAGCGAGGACCGCACCCATCTCCGCTACGAGGCCGGCACCGGGGATCTGCTGGAGGCCGATGCCGGGCGGCTGGTGCAGGTGATGGGCGCCGATTTCGTCGACAACTCGGTCGTCGTCGAGGCCGAGCGCGAGGGGCTGACGCTCACCGGCCGCGCCGGGCTGCCCACCCTCAACCGCGGCACCGCGCAGTCGCAATTCGTCTTCGTCAACGGCCGCCCGGTACAGGACCGGCTGTTCTCGGGCGCAATCCGCGCGGCCTATACCGATCTGCTGGCCCGCGACCGGCACCCGCTTGTGGTGCTGCGCCTCGACGTGCCGCACCGGCTGGTCGACGTCAACGTGCACCCGGCCAAGACGGAGGTCCGGTTCCGCGACGCCGGGCTGGTCCGCGGGCTGATCGTGGGCGCGCTCAGGCATGCGCTGGCGGCGGCCGGGCACCGCGCGTCCTCCACCGTGGCTGCCCACACGCTCGGCAGGTTCCGGCCCGGCGCCGGCGCGCCCGTCACCGGCCATCTCGCCGAGGCGGCTTCCCGCTTCCAGGCGCCGCTGCAACCGGCCGCGGACGACTTCGCCCCCGCCGCCGCGGCGCCCGACGACGCCGCGCCGGAGGCCGGGGCGCACCCGCTCGGCGCGGCCAGGGCCCAGCTCCATGCGACCTATGTCGTCGCCCAGACCGGGGACGGGATCGTCATCGTCGACCAGCACGCGGCGCATGAGCGCATCAGGGCGGCGGGCGGGGAGGGCGGGGCGGCGCAGCAGCAGCTCCTGATCCCCGAGGTGGTGGAGCTCGGCGAGAACGCGGCCGACCGGGTGGCGGCGCGGGCGGACGAGCTCGCCGATCTCGGCCTGGTGCTGGAACGCTTCGGGCCGCAAGCCGTGATCGTGCGCGCGGTGCCGGCCCTGCTCGGGGTCAGCGAGGCGGGCGGGCTGGTGCGCGACCTCGCCGACGAGCTCGCCGAGCACGGCACCGGGCTCGCGCTCAAGGAGCGCCTCGACGCGCTGTGCTCGACCATGGCCTGCCACGGCAGCGTGCGCGCCGGCAAGCGGCTGACGGCGGATGAGATGAACGCGCTCCTGCGCCAGATGGAAGCCACGCCCGGCGCCGGCCAGTGCAACCACGGCCGGCCGACCTATGTCGAGCTCAAGCTCGCCGACATCGAGCGCCTGTTCGGCAGGCGCTGATCCCCGACCGCGCGCGACACGCGCCCCGACATCGCCGTTTGCACCTTCGGGTCACGATCTCGTTACGAGGTCATGGCACGGGCGCGACCTCCCCCCATATGCACGAGACCGAAACGAAGGGCCGAGTCGGGGAGCCTCCGGCGGCTGAGCCGAGGAGGCCGAGCCCCGGGGCCGAGTCCGGCGCGCATGTCAGGGGGTCTCTTGCTGTTGATCAGCGTGGCCATTGTGATCGCGATGGGGATCGGCTCGATCCTCGGCATTGTGGCCTGGTGCCAGGCCGGTCGTTTGTCGGAGGAGCTGGACTCCCTCAAGCGGGAGGTCGCCCGGCTTGCGCTTGCATCCCGGGCCCCGTCCGCGCCGCCGGAAGAGCCGACGCCCGGCAGGGTCGAGCCGGCCCCCGCCCCGCCGGTGACGCCCGAACCGGCCCGCGCAGTGCCGGCGATGCGGCGGGAGGCGCGCTGGGCACCGCCTCCCCAATCCATCGAGGAGGCGCTGACCTCGCGCTGGCTGGTCTGGGGCGGCAGCGTCGCGCTCGCCGTCGGCGGCTTCTTCCTGGTCAAGTTCTCGATCGAGCAGGGCTGGCTCGGCCCGGAGATCCGCGTCTGCCTGGGCGTGGTGCTGGGCGCGCTGCTGGCGGTCGCCGGCGAATGGCTGCGCCGCCGGCCGCTGGAGCGGGCGCTGGCGGCGATCCAGCCGTCCTACATACCGCCGGCGCTCACGGCGGCGGGCGTCTCGATCCTGTTCACCAGCATCTACGCGGCCTATGCGTTGTACGACCTGATCTCGCCCGCCGCCGCGTTCGTGTTGCTGGCCGGCGTCGCCGCCTGCGCGGTGCTGATGTCGCTGACGCACGGGCCCCTGGTCGCGGTGATCGGCCTGGTCGGCGGTTTCCTGACCCCGTGGCTGACCTCGACCGGGGAACACCGCCCGGAGATCCTGTTCCCCTATCTGCTCCTGCTGACGGCGGGATTGCTGGCGATCGTGCGCCATACCGCGCGCTGGTGGCTCGCCTGGCTCGCGCTGGCCGGCGCGACGGCCTGGCCGCTGCTCTGGTTCGCCGCCTCCTGGCGGGCGGGCGATGCCTACCTCGTCGGGCCGTATCTGCTGGCCGTGGCGGCGCTGTTCTTGCTGGCGCCGTCTCGCTTCGCTCCGGATGGATCCGACAGGGACCCGCCGCACCCGCTGCAATGGGAGGCCTTCAGCGCGCCCGAACGCATCGCCGTGGTCGCGATGCTGCTGGCCGGGATGCTGATCTTCGCGCTGGTCCGCATGGACCATTACGGCGGCGTCTCCCTCGCGGTGGCCGGAGTCGCCGTCGCCGGGATGCTCGTCGCGGCCCGGCGCGAGCCCGCGTTCGATGCCTTTTCGGTCGCCGCCGCGATCCTGGTCGTGGCGATCGTCGCCTTCTGGCACCTGCCGGAAATCGTCGAAAAGCGCGCGCCGGTATGGCTGATGGAGGGTCAAGCGCGCGGGCCGATCGTGCCGCCCGGTCTGGTGACGTTTCTCGGCGTGGCCGCCTCCTATGCCCTGATCGTCGGCGCCGGCGGTTTCGCCGCGCTATGGGGCGCCGCCCGCCCGGCGCTCTGGGCGTGGGTCTCGGCGGCGACGCCGGTGCTCGTGTTCGCCATCGCCAATTGGCGCATCGAGGGGTTCGCGCCCGATTTCGGCTGGACCGCAGCGGCGCTCGCCCTGTTCGCGGCCCTGCTGCTCGCGGCCGAGCGCGTGCGGCGCCATCGCGCCCGACCCGGAATGAACGCCGCGCTCAACGCCTATGCCGCGGCTGGGGTCGCGGCGCTTTCCCTGGCCGCGGCGACGGCGCTGGAGCAGGCCTGGCTGACCGTGGCGCTGGCGGTCCAGCTGCCTGCCATCGCCTGGACCGCGGCGAAGCTCGGCCTGCCGGCGATGCGCCGCGTGGCCTTCGCGATCGCGGCGGTCGTCCTGGTGCGGCTCACGGTGAACTACCAAGTGCTGGACTATCCGATCGGCGAGATCCCCGGGCTCAACTGGCTGATCTACGGCTATGGCGGGCCGGCGGTCGCTTTTTTCGTCGCCGCGCGGATATTCCGGCGCCGGTCGGATGACGGCCTCGTCACCCTGCTGGAAGCCGGCGCGCTGGCCTTCGCCGTGCTCTTCGTCAGCCTCGAGATCCGCCATTTGATGTCGGGCGGACCGCTCGATGCGCCCCGCTACGGTTTCGCCGAGCGCTCGATCCAGACCATCGCCTGGCTGGCGGCGGCCTACGTCCTCTACACGGGACGGCCCGCCGAAGGCCGGCCGGTGGCGGTCTGGGGCTGGCGCATCCTGGCAGGGCTCGCCGCAGGCCAGGTGTTTCTGCTGCAGGTTCTCATGGACAATGTCTGGCGCGTCTCGATTTCGGTCGGGAGCCCGCCGCTCTTCAACCTGCTGCTGCTCGGCTACCTGGCGCCCGCCGGTTTCGCCCTCCTGTTCATGCGCGCGGCGCGGGCGCGCGGCGACGGCCGGTTGGCGCATTGGGCGGGCATCGCCGCGCTGGTGCTCGGCTTCGTCTGGCTCAACTCCGAGATCCGCCTCATCTTCCACGGTGGCCTGCTCGGCGGGACCACCACGAACGCCGAGCTCTACGCCTATTCGCTGGGCTGGCTCGCCTATGCCGCCATCCTGCTCGCCCTCGCGCTCAGGCAGGGCGGTGTCATGCTGCGCTACGCCTCGCTCGTCCTCGTCCTGCTCACGGCCGGCAAGGCGGTGTTCTTCGACACGGCCGCGCTGACCGGCATCTGGCGGGCGCTCTCCTTCTTCGGCGTCGGGCTGGCGGCGGTCGGCGTCGCCCATCTCTACCGCCGCTACGTGTTTCCCCCGCGGGTCGCTGCCGGCCCGACCTAGAACGGGACGCTGATCCCGTCATGCACGGCGTCGCAATCGACCAGGTCGACGCGCTTCCAGCGGATGCGGAAGGTCTCGCCGGAGCGCGCGAGCCGGTGCCAGGTGGTGCCGGCGAAGACCCGCCGCCTGTCGTGGCGGGACTCGACCATCTCGAACTTGGCGCGGACGGTCACCTCGCCTGCGCCCTCCTCCTCCACGGTGGCGTTGGCGACGATGCGGCTGGTGCGCGAGGCCGGGGTCTGGGCGTGCAGCGCCGCCTCGGCGAGGCGGCGGATGCGGGTCTCCAGCAGGCGCCGGTCGTCATAGATCAGCGAGACCGACTCGCGCGGGTTCTCCTGGCCCTCCTCCAGCGGCACCCAGTACCAGCCGTCCTCGGCGAACAGCGCGAGCCAGTCCTCCCAGCGGCGCTCGTCGAGCAGCCGCGCCTCGGCGACGAGGAAGCCCGCGATCTCGTCGGGCGCCGGCCGGCTCACGGCGCCGCCATGTAGCCGAGCCAAGCGTCGTACATGTTGCGGATATAGACCTCGCTGGTCGAATCGATGCCGGCGACACCGCCCTTGCCGTCGGGCCGGTCGGTCTGGTAGCCGCGGCCGATCTCGATCCACTCGGCGCCCGCCGAGGTGACGCCCGCGCCGATCCGCCCGTAGGTCTCCAGATCGTCGGTCAGCACCGGCGAGCCCGTCCCGTTGGTGACGTTGGCGAACGCGATCGTGTCCTCGAACATCCGCGCCGGCGCGCCCTTGAGCCGGAAGGCATAGGTGTAGACCTCGGTGCGGTCGACCGCGACCGGGTGGACCACGCGGAGCTGGCGGAACTGGCTCATGAAGGAGAGGTTGGGATAGACGTTCGAGTTCCAGCGCGTCACCTCCATGATGCGCTTCGCCTCCGCCGCCCCCTTCCTCGCCTGCAGCGCGACGAGGTACTCGGCGAACAGCGGATCGCCGCTGGCGGCGACCAGCTTGTCGTCGTCGTGATAGTCGCCGAGGAAGGCGTGCCCGCCGGGATAGGTCCAGATGCCGACCTGCTCGCGCCAGAAATCGTGCGGCGCGCCGTTCTGGCGCATCTGGCGCACCGCGATCTCGCCCGCCCCGGTCGAATGCGCCGCATCGTCCTGCGCGCGCGCGGCGTCGATCGAGGACCGGTGGACGAAGACCGGGTGCGCCGCGTCGCACAGATTCTCCAGATACAGCTTCCAGTTGCCGTCATAGGCGTGCTTGAACACCCCGCCCGCGACCTCGATCTCGCCGTCCGGCGCGCGGTCGACCATGTCGTCGAAGGAGGTGGTCATAGGGCCGAGGAAGTCGGCGAGCGACGGCCCGTCCGCCGCCAGGGAGGCGAAGACGAAGCCGCGATAGCTCGCCACGCGCGCCGCCGCGACCATCGCCGTCCCCGGGTCGTCCGGGTCGAAATGGGCGGGGTAGCCGTGCCTGCGCGGCACGTGGATCAGCCGGCCGTCGGTGGCGTAGGTCCAGCCGTGATAGCAGCACTCGAACTGTCTGGCGTTGCCGGAATCCTTCGCCACCACCATGGCGCCGCGATGGGCGCACTGGTTGTGGATCACTTGGATCGAGCCGTCCTGGTGCCGCGTCATGACCATCGGGCGGCGGCCGATCCGGGTGCGCAGGTAATCGCCCGGCGCCTTCACCTGGCTCTCATGCCCGACATAGATCCAGGCGCGGGCGAAGATGCGCTCCATCTCCAGATCGAAGATCGCCGGATCGGCATAGACCCTGCGGTGCACCCGTCCCGGCCGGATCAGCCCGGCGATCTCGCTCTCTCCCGGCCCCGCCATCGCCTCCTCCCTGGCCCGCGCAGAGCGGAGACTACACCACCGCGCTTCCCCCGGAACCCCCGTGGACGCGGCGCCCGGCCCGTGCCACGCTGGGCGATCGCAAACCGCCAGGGAGGCAGGGATGGGCACCGATGTCATCGCGGTTCCCGGGACCGTGATCGAGGACAGGCTGATCGAGCCGCGCGGCCATCACGCCTGCGAGGTGAGGAAAGGCGAGGTCTACCGCATCGTCGACGTCGAGGGGCAGCAGGTGGCCGATTTCCTCTGCTTCAACCTGCATCGGCTGGAGGAGAAGCTGTCGCCGCACAACACGCTGCTGCTGAACAACCAGGTCTTCCCGGGGGTCGGCTACACGCTCTATTCCGACGAGGCCGGCGCGCTGATGACCATGACCGCCGACACCAACGGCACGCACGACATCATCGCCGGCGCCTGTTCGCGCTTCACCAACCGGTTCCGCTACGGCGTCGAGGACACGCCCAACTGCCGCGACAACTTCGCCGCCGCGCTCGCCCCCTGGGGCATCGAATGGAAGCAGATCCCTTACAACATCAACGTCTTCATGAACTGCCCGATCCAGCCTGACGGCACCTTCACCATCGAGCTGCCGAGCTCGAAGGCGGGCGATTACGTGGATTTCTCCGCCGAGACGGACGTGCTGGTGGCGATGTCGAACTGCCCGCAGGAGCGCAACAAGTGCAACGCCTTCGACCCGACCCCGATGCGGGCGATCCACTACCGCCCGGAGTGACGCCCTAGGCGGTCTCGTAGCCCGGGTTGCACTCGGCGAGGCGGGCGGCGGTCGAGCGGACGAGCACGGCGTAGGCCTGTTCGCTGCCGTCGAAGGCGCCGGCGCGCAGGCTGGCGGCGAAGGCGCGGTTGAGGGTCTCCAGATCGCCCTCCGCGCCCAGAAGCCGCGCGAGCGCCGCGCGTTCCGCCTCCTGCCACGTGTCCCCGGCGGCGAGTTCGCGCGAAGCCGTCGCCATCGCCGCGCCGACCAGGTGGGCGCGGTAGCGGTGCTCGGGCGGAAGGCCGGGGAGCAGGTCATCCATCAGCGTCGTCCGCGCGGTCTCCAGCAGGTCGGCTATGTCCGGCTTGTCACGCATCGCGCCCTCCCGGCGCCGTCAGGCGGAGGATTTCGTGTTCGAGCTCGGGGAGGCGGCGGCCGATCAGCGCGAGCTCCAGATCGGGCTCCCCGCCCGACAAATGGCGGCCGCATTGGTGGAGCGCGATCACCGCCCAGCGGACATGCGCCATCACCTCGTAGAAACGGATCTTCTCCGGGTCGATCCCGCGCCCGCTCTCCGCCTCGTATCCGGCGTAGAACGGCGCGCGGTCGGCGATCCCTCCGGCCTCCAGCGCATGCGCGCCGAAGCGCCAGCAGCGCGCGCAGAACCAGGCGACATCCTCCATCGGGTCGGCCCAGCCGGCGAACTCCCAGTCGAGGATGCCGGTGAGCCGGCCGTCCTGCACCATGTAGTTGCCGGTGCGGAAATCGTGGTGGCAGAGCACGATCTCGCCCGGTGCGACCGGGTGCGTGTCGAGCCAGCGCAGGCCCCATTCGATGACCGGGTGGGGCACCGCCTCGGCATCGAGAAAGCCGCGATAGAGCGCGATGCCGGCCGCCGCCGGGTCGGCGGGCAGCTCGCCGAGGAAGCCGAGGGCGTCGTCGGGAGGCACCACCCCGTGCAGCCTGGCGAGCTCGCGCCCGAGACGTTCGGCGAGGGAAGGGTTCGGGCCCTGCCGCACCACGCGGTTGCCGAGCGCCTCCCCCTCGACGCGGCGCATCAGGTAGAACGGGGCGCCGACGATTTCGGGATCGTCGGACCGCCAGAGCGGTTCCGGCACCGTCATCCCGACCGAGCGGGCGCGTTCCAGACAGGCGAACTGGTTGGCGACCGGCTGGCTCAGCGGGACCGAGGATTTCGCCTCGGTCCTCAATACCAGCGCGTGCGACCCGGCATGCGGGCCGCCGGCGATCTCGACGTCGAGCGCCCGGTTCTCCTGGATCGCGCCGCCGGCCAGGCGCTTCTCGTTGGCGATCGTGACGGTATCCGCGCCGGCCTCCTCCCGGATGAACGCGGCGAGGCGCCCGCTCACGGCCAGCTCCAGAAATCGACCCCCTCTTCGAGCAGGAAGCGGGACAGCACCATCTTGTGGACCTCCGACGCCCCGTCGACCAGCCGCGCCTGGCGGGCGTAGCGGTACATCCATTCGAGCTTGGTGTCCTTGGAATAGCCGCGCGCGCCGAGCAGCTGGATCGCGGTGTCGACCGCCTTGTGCAGCGCCTCGGAGACCACGACCTTGGCCATCGAGACCTCCTTGCGCGCGAAATCGCCTTCGTCCAGCCGCGCCGCCGCCCGCATGGTCAGCAGCCGGCCGATATCGACCTGCATCGCCGCCTCGCCCAGCATCCACTGCACGCCCTCGTGGTCGGCGAGCCTGGCGCCGAAGCTCTCGCGCTCGCGGACATAGGCGAAGGTCTCTTCCAGCGCGCGCTTGGCCATCCCGGTCCAGCGCATGCAGTGGGTGAGCCTGGCCGTCCCGAGCCGGATCTGGGTGAGCTTGAGCCCGTCGCCCACCTCCATCAGCCGGTTCCCGTCGGGTATCTCCATGCCATCGAAGCGGACCTCGCAATGCCCGCCATGCTCCTCCGGGCCCATGATCGGGATGCGCCGGACGATCTCGAAGCCGGGCTGGCCGGCATCGAACAGGAAGGCCGTGAGCCCGCGCCGCCGGTCGTCCGAGGTCTTCGCGATCAGGATGAAATGCTGCGCCACGCCGGCGCCGGTGATGAACCACTTGTGCCCGTCGATTACCCAGCGGTCGCCCTCGCGCGTGGCCGTGGTCAGCATCGCCGCGGGGTCGGAGCCCGAGCCCGGCATCGGCTCGGTCATCGCGAAGGAGGATCGCACCTCGCCGTCGACGATCGGCTGCAGCCAGCGCTCCTTCTGCGCCCCGGTCGCGACCTTTTCCAGCACCATCATGTTGCCGTCGTCGGGGGCGGCCGAGTTGAAGCAGACCGGGCCGTAGATCGAGCGGTTCATCTCCTCGTAGCAGGCCGCCATGCCGATCACCGGCAGGCCCTGCCCGCCGCGCGACTTCGGCATCTGGAGCGCCCAGAGCCCCGCCGCCTTGACCCTGGCGCGGACGGTTTCCAGCACGTCGTCGCGCAGATTCTCGTGTTCGTCGGCGTTCGCCGGATCGCGCTCCAGCGGCAGGATATGCTCTTCCACGAAGCCGCGGACGCGTCTCCGATAGTCGTCGAGCTCGGGCGGCAGGGTGAAGTCCATGGCGCGTTATAGCGCGTCGGGCAGGATGAAATCCCGCATCGCGTCCAGCGTCTCGTTGGGCCGCTCGGCGAGCATCATGTGGCCGCACCCCTTCAGCACCACGTGGCGCGCATCGGGGATCGTGCGGGCGAGCGCGAGCCCGCCCTTCATCGGTGTCATCATGTCCCGCTCGCCCAGGATCAGCAGCGTTGCCGCCTCCACCCGGCGGGCGCGCGCCTCGCCGTCCGCGAACCCCGCGCAGGCCGCGAGCCCGGCCGCCAGCACCCCGTCCTCCGCGCTCTCCAGCAGCCGCTGCCCGCCGCCGTTCATCCACAGGCCCGGGCTGCGGTGCCCGCCGATCTGGGAGTCCCGGCTGAGCCCCCAATAGGTGATCAGGTCGATCGCCTTGTGGTCGTTGCGCCGGGCCGCATCCAGCAGGTCGTCATGCACCGGCATCGCCGGCGAGGGGCCGAGCAGGATCAGCTTCTCCGTCCTCCCGGGCTCGGCGGCGGCGGCCGACAGCGCGATCAGCGCGCCCATGCTGTGCCCCGCCAGCACCGCGCGGTCGAGCCCGATCGCGTCGCGCGCCCGGCCGAGCCAGGCCGCCATGTCGTCGATCGACGCCGGCGGCTCGCCCGCCGACCGCCCGTGGCCCGGCAGGTCGATCGCGGCGACGGAATACCCGTGATGCGCGAAGTGGCGCGCCGGCAGGTGCCACACCGAATGGTCGTTGGCCGCGCCGTGGACGAACAGTATGGCCGGGCGCGCGGCATCGAACGCCCGCCCGCCGGTGGCCGCGAAGGTCGTCTTCCCGTCGACGAGGAACTCCATCCGCCTACTCCGCCGCGCGCGGCGCAACCGCGCGCGCCGCCGCCCGGAGCGCCTGGTCGAGATCGCCGATCAGGTCGTCCGGGTCCTCCAGCCCGACCGAGAGCCGGACAAGACCCTCGCCGATGCCCGCCGCCTTCAGCGCCGCGGCGTCCATCTGCTGGTGCGTGGTCGAGGCCGGGTGGATCACCAGCGACTTGGCGTCGCCCACATTGGCGAGGTGGGAGAACAGGCCGAGCCGTTCGATGAACGCCCGCCCCGCCTCGCGCCCGCCGACGATCTCGAAGGAGAACACCGCGCCGCAACCCCTGGGCAGGAGCCGCCGGGCGAGGTCGCGGTCGGGGTGGCTGTCGAGTTCCGGCCAGCCGACCCACGATACCGCGCCGTGCCCGTCGAGAAAGGCGACGATCTCGCGCGTGTTTTCGACATGGCGCGCCATGCGCACCGGCAGCGTCTCCACCCCTTGGATCAGGTAGAAGGCGTTGGCCGGGCTCATCGAGGCGCCGAAATCGCGCAACCCCTCCGCGCGCGCCCGCATGACGAAGGCGCCCGGGCCGAACTCCTCCGAGAAATTGATGCCGTGATAGCCGGCATAGGGCTCGGTCAGGGTCGGGAACCTGCCCGACTCCCGCCAGTCGAAAATGCCGCCGTCGACCAGCACCCCGCCGATGGCGACCCCGTGGCCGCCGAGGAACTTGGTCGCCGAATGCAGCACGAGGTCGGCGCCGTGGTCGAACGGCCGGAACAGAGCGGGCGAGGCGAAGGTGTTGTCGATCAGGACCGGGACGCCCGCCGCGTGCGCGATGTCGGCGATGCGCGGCAGGTCCATCACCTCCAGCCCCGGATTGCCCAGCGTCTCGCCGAAGACCAGCCGGGTTTCCGGGCGGATCGCGGCCGCGAACGCCGCCGGGTCGCGCGGATCGACATAGGTCGTCGTGATGCCGAAGCGGGGCAATGTGTGGGTGAACAGGTTGTGGCTGCCGCCATAGATCGAGGCCGAGGAGACGATATGCGAGCCCGCGCCCATCAGCGTCGCCACCGCGAGATGGAGCGCGGCCTGGCCGCTCGCCGTCGCCACCGCGCCGACGCCGCCTTCGAGCGCCGCGATGCGCTCCTCGAACACCGCCGTGGTCGGGTTGGAGATGCGGGTGTAGATATGGCCCGCGCGTTCCAGGTTGAACAGCGAGGCCGCGTAGTCGGTGTCGGGGAAGACATAGGATGTGGTCTGGTAGATCGGTACAGCGCGCGCACCGGTCGCGGGATCCGGCTGCTGCCCGGCATGCAGGCTCAGCGTGTCGAATTTCGGCAGCTTGGCATCGACCATCGGCTCGTCCCTCCGCCCTTACCGGGGGCGGAGTGTATTCACCCTGATCGAATTGTCGCCCTTTTTCCGCGGCGATAGAGTGCCACCGGCAAGCGCAGCGAGGGAGGCAGTGCGATGGAAGGTCTGATGATGGGGACCCAGCTCCTGGTCTCGTCCCTGATCAGGAACGCCGCGGCCAACCACCCCGCCACCGAGGTGGTCTCGCGCAGCGTCGAGGGGCCGATCCACCGCTACGGCTATGCCGATCTCGAACGCCGCGCCAGGCGGCTCGCCAACGCGCTCCGCGAACTCGGCGTCGGCCCCTCCGAGCGGGTCGGCACGCTCGCCTGGAACACCTGGCGGCATGTCGAGATCTATTACGCGAGCTCGGGCTCGGGCGCCGTGTGCCACACCATCAACCCGCGCCTGTTCGCCGGGCAGATCGCCTATATCGTCAACCACGGCGAGGACAAGGTGCTGTTCCTCGACCTCACCTTCGTGCCGCTGGTCGAGCAGCTCGCCGATCGGTTCGAGACCGTCGAGGCCTACGTCATCATGACCGACGAGGCCCATATGCCGGAGACGAGCCTGCCCGGGGCGCTGTGCTACGAGACGCTGATGGCGAGCGCGTCGGAAGACTTCGAATGGCCCTCCTTCGACGAGAACACCGCATCCACGCTGTGCTACTCCTCGGGCACCACCGGCAACCCGAAGGGCGTGCTCTACAGCCACCGCTCGACCGTCCTGCACGCGATGTCGGCGGCGCTGCCCGACGTGATCAACGTCGCCGCGACCGACACCACCATGCCGGTGGTGCCGATGTTCCACGTCAACGCCTGGGGCTTTCCCTATTTCACCGCGATGATGGGGGCGAAGCTGGTGCTGCCCGGCCCGCTCGCCGACGGCGCCTCGATCTACCAGATGCTGGAGACCGAACGGGTGACCATCTCGGCCGGGGTGCCGACGGTGTGGCTCGGCCTGCTGCAATATCTCCAGGAATCGGGCAAGACGCTCTCGACCGTAAAGCGGCTGGTGATCGGCGGCTCGGCGGTGCCCAGGGCGATGATCGAAGCCTTCCTCACCCGCCACGGGGTCGAGGTGCGCCATGCCTGGGGCATGACCGAGATGTCGCCGCTCGGCACCATCAACAGCCCGACCCACGGGACCGGGGACGAGACGCCCGAGCAGTTCTGCGACCGTCAGGTCAAGCAGGGCCGCGTCTTCTTCGGCGTCGAGATGAAGATCGTCGACGACGACGACAACGAGCTGCCCGAGGACGGCGTCGCCTTCGGCATGCTCAAGGTGCGCGGGCCGTGGGTGTGCCGGTCCTATTACCGGGAGAGCGGGTCCGACACCCATGACGACAAGGGCTGGTTCGCCACCGGCGACGTCGCCACCATCGATCCCCGGCGCAACATGCAGGTCACCGACCGGTCGAAGGACGTGATCAAGTCGGGCGGCGAGTGGATCTCCTCGATCGAGCTGGAGAACATCGCCGTCGGCCATCCCGAGATCGCCGAGGCCGCCTCGATCGGCGTCCGTCATCCGAGATGGGACGAACGCCCCCTCCTGGTGGCGGTCAGGCGCGAGGGCTCCGAACTCACCCGCGAGGCGCTGCTCGCCTATTTCGACGGCAAGGTGGCGCGCTGGTGGGTGCCCGACGACGTGGTGTTCGTCGACGAGCTGCCCCATACCGCGACCGGCAAGCTGTTGAAGATGCAGCTCCGCGAGGAGTACAAGGACCACGTCCTGCCGACGGCGTGAGGCGATCCCCCGCTAACCCGCCCCGCGAGCCGCCGCGAAGCGGGCGTCGCGCCAGGCGAGGGCCGCGCGCAGCCCGTCCCGGCGGGCGATATCGAGGAAGGCGCGCTTGTCGGGCGAGCCCTCCGCTTCGATGTGCAGGTCGATGTCGAGCGCCATTTCCAGCGCCTCGCCCATCCCCATCAGCTCCATCGAGCGGTTCACCGCGAGCTTTGTCTGGCGCACCAGGTTCGGGTCGATGACGGCGATCTCGCGCGCTATCGCCAGCGCGCTCTCGAGCTCCTCGCCCGTCGGCACGACCCGGTTGACCAGCCCCATCTCATAGGCCCGCCGGGCCGGGATCCGGTCGGCGCCGGTGAAGAAGATTTCCTTTGCCAGCTTCGGGCCGGCGAGCCACGGCAGCAGCATGACCACGATGCCGGCGCCGAATTTCAGCTCCGGCTCGCCGAACACCGCGTCTTCGCCGGCGATGGTGATGTCGCAGGCGCAGGCGAGCTCGAACCCGCTGGCCAGCGCCGGACCCTGCACCGCGGCGATCGACGGCTTGCCCAGATGCCAGAACCGCATCACCGCGTCGAAATCCTGCCGCAATACCGCCCGCCAGCCGGCGACGCCCTCGGGCGGGTTCTCGGCCTGCTCCTTCAGGTCGAAGCCGGAGGAAAAGGCGGTGCCGGCGCCGGTCAGCACGACGACGCGGACGCCCTCGTCGGCTTCGACCTCGGCGCATGCTCTCGTCATCTCGTCCAGCAGCGGCCGGTGCATCGCGTTGGCCCGCGCCGGGCGGTTGAGCGTGATGAGGGCCACGTCTTCCCGCCGTTCGAGGATCAGGTGCCGGTACGCCACGGTCTCGCCCCCTCGCTTGCGCCCGCGTCACCCGGGTGGGACACTCCCGCGCCGGTGTCGCGGCTTCCACGGGACTATAGCAGTGGCCAGGGAACGTGCGGTTCCGGGCGCGCTGGCGGCGCGACTCCTCGAGGCGTGCCGCGCCTACCCGTGCCGGACCGCGCTCGATGACGGGGCCGAGGCTTTCAGCTACGCCGATCTGCGGGCCGGGGCCGATACGCTGGCCGGTGAATTGCGGGCGGCAGGTATCGCGCCGCACGAGCCCGTCGCCGTCGCGACCTCGAACCGGGCGCGCGACGTGGTCGCCCTCCTCGCGGTCTGGCTGGCGGGCGGCGTGGCGGCGCCGGTTCATCGGAATTCGGTGGAAATATCGGCCGCGGGGGTGCTGCGCAAGATCGGCGCGCGCATCGTCGTCAACGCCAGCCCGCAGCTTGCCGCGCCCGCCTCGCTGCAGGCCCCGGCCGCCGTTCGGCTGCTCCGTCGCGAGCCGCCGCCGGCCCGTCCGTTGCTGGAAGGCGCGGGCTTCATCCTGTTTTCTTCCGGCACCACCGGCGAGCCCAAGGCCATGGTGGTGGGTCACCGGCGATTTTCCGCCAAGCTCGACCGGATCGACGGCGAGATCGGCTTCGAGGACGGCACAAGGAGCCTGGTGCCGCTGCAGCTGAACTTCGCCTTCGCCCAATGGGTGGCGCAGATCACCCTGCGCCATGGCGGCACCGTCCATCTGCGCCAGCGCTTCGATGCAGCCGGTCTGCTGAGCGATCTCGCCGATGGCGGCATCAACCGGGCGCCGTTCGTGCCGACGATGCTGCGCGCGATGCTGGCGGAGATGGGCGACGCGCGGCATGGCTGGGCCGGACACATGATGTCGGGAGGCGAGGTGCTGCCGGCGGCCCTGGCCCGCCGGCTGCGCCGTGCCTGGCCGGGTGTGCGGCTCTGGGACGTGTACGGGATGACCGAGTGCGGGACCGGCGATTTCTACGTTCGACCCGATGACTACGATGCGGCCGCCGGCAGCATCGGCCGGGCCGGCAGGGGCATCGAATACCGGTTCACCGCGGACGGCGAACTCGCGCTCCGCTCGCCGTACCACATGCTCGGCTATCTCGATGCGCCCGAGCTGACCGCGGCGAGCTATGACGGGGACGGCTATTTCCTCTCCGGCGATCTGGCGCGCGAACGCGCCGACGGGTTCGTCGAGTTGATCGGCCGCACCAAGGAGCTGATCGTCCGCGGCGGCCACAAGATCTCGCCGCTCGAGGTGGAACGGCTCTATCTCGAGCACCCCGATGTCGGCACCGCGCTCGCGACCGGCGTCGGCGATGCGCGGCTCGGCGAAGCGATCCACGTGCTGATCGTCCCGCTGCCCGGCGCCGCGCCCGCCGCCGGCGAGCTGCGCGCCTGGTCCGAGGGCCGCATCGACGGCTACAAGCGCCCCGACGCCGTCCATATCGGCGACGCCCTGCCGACGGGGCGCACCGGCAAGGCGGACCGGCGCGCCCTGCGCGCGCTGATCGAGAGCGGCCGCCTGACCTAGCCGGGGTTTCCCGGCGGGCTCACGGCCTGCAGGGCCCCTCGCCGAATCCCGCCATCGCGCGGACCTCGTCGGCCGTGTGGCCGCGTTCGCGCAAGCTGCGGATCGCCAGGCTGTCGTGGCGCTTGGCGAGGCGCTGCCCCGAAGCGTCGGCGAGCAGGCGGTGGTGGCGGTATTCCGGCACATCGAGGCCGAGCAGCGCCTGGAGCAGGCGGTGAACGTGGGTCGCCTGGAACAAGTCCGCGCCACGGGTCACCAGGTTCACCCCCTGGAGGCCGTCATCGGCGGTTACCGCGAGGTGGTAGCTGGTGGGCGTGTCCTTGCGCGCCAGCACCACGTCGCCGAAGATTTCCGGCCGCGCCGCGATCCTCCCCTTCTCCCGGTCGTGCCAGGCGAGCGGGCCGGCACGCGCCACGGCCCGGCCCATGTCGAGGCGCAGCGCATGGCTCTCGCCCGCCGCGACACGCGCCGACGCGTCGCCCAGCCCGCGGCAGCTGCCGGGGTAGAGCGGCCCGTCGGGCCCGTGCGGCGCGGCGCTCGCGCGCGCGATCTCCGCCCTGATCCCGGCCCGGGTGCAGAAGCAGGGATAGACCAGCCCCATCCCGTCGAGGGCATCGAGGGCGCGGGCGTAGTCTTCCATGTGCTCCGATTGCCGCCGCACGCCGCCCTCCCAGCGCAAGCCCAGCCAGGCGAGATCCTGGTATATCGCCGCCTCGAATTCGGGCCGGCAGCGGCCGCGGTCGATGTCCTCGATGCGGAGCAGGAATCTGCCGCCTTCCCCGGCCAGCGCGTGGGCGAACAGCGCGGAATGGGCGTGGCCGAGATGCAACAGCCCGGTCGGGCTCGGCGCGAAACGGGTGACGGCGCCGCGCGTGCCGCGTTTTGCCATGGTCGGGGTTCTATGCCATAGAGCGCCGGAGATGGGTATAGCCCTCACCCGCGCGGCTTACGAAGCGGCGATCGCGGAGCTCGCCGCGCGCGACCCGGCGCTCGGCCGGGTGGTCGCGGATTACGGCCCCCCGCCGCGCTGGAAGCGGAAGCAGGGTTTCGCCACGCTGGTGCTGCTGATCCTCGAACAGCAGGTCTCGCTCGCCTCCGCCGAGGCCACCTTCGCGCGGCTCGAGGAACGCGCCGGCGCGATCGAGCCCGGCGCCATCCTCGCGCTCGGCGAGGAACGGATGAAGGAGGCCGGTCTGTCGCGCCAGAAGGCCCGCTATGTCCACGGCCTCGCCGCGGCGGCCGCGTCCGGCGGGATCGATTTCCGCAAGCTCGGCCGCGCCGCGGACGAGGCGGTGCGCGCCGCCCTGATCCCGCTCAAGGGCATCGGCGACTGGACGGTCGACATCTACCTGCTGGCTGCGCTGCAGCGCCCCGACGTGTGGCCCGCCCGCGATCTCGCCTTGCAGGAGGCGGCGCGGGCGGTGAAGGGGCTCGACGCGCGCCCCGACGAGAAGGCGATGCACGCCATCGGCGAGGCGTGGCGGCCCTGGCGGTCGGTCGCCGCGCGCATCCTCTGGCACCATTACCTCAACACCAGGCGCCGCGGCCGGGCCTGACCCGCCGCCATGGACACGGGGGAGGCCGGACTATAGGGTCCCGCGCGCCGCCTCTCCCGCCCGGCCCCGGCGGGCCGCGCCGGCCCCCCCACGGTCGTTCCGCATGCTCCTGCTTCAGCAACTGATCAACGGACTGATGCTCGGCGGGCTCTACGTGATGGTCGCCGTCGCCTTCACCCTGATCATCGGGATGCTCAACTTCCTCAACTTCACCATCCCGGCGCTGTTCATGTTCGCGGCGATGATGATGTGGGCGACGATGACGGGAAACCTGCCCTTCGGGAACGATTTCCTGCTCTCGGCATTCGGCGAACACCACATCTGGATCGCCGGAGTCGTGGTTTCGATCGTCAGTATCTGCATCGTGTCGCTGATCATCGAACGCTTCACCTACCGCTACATGAAAGCCAAGTACGGCGACGCCACCGAGCACGCCTTGCCGCTGGTCAGCTCGCTCGGTTTCCTGATCATCTTCGAGCATTTGGTGATCAGCCAGTGGGGGTCCGACCCGCTGCAGATCGAATCGCCGTTCGGCGACGCGACCTTCACCATCGGCAGCCTGATCTTCAGCATTCCGCAGATCATCAGCCTCGCCCTGTCGCTCGGCATCGTCTTCCTGCTCAGCCACATCATCCGCCGCACCAAGCTCGGCCGCGCCCTGCGCTCGATCGCCGAGCGGCCGGACACCGCGACCCTGATGGGGGTCGATGTGCTGAGGATCGTCCCGGTGGTCTATGTGATCACCGGCCTGCTCTGCGCGATCTCGGGGATCCTGTTCACCATCAATTACACCAGCATCGACGCCTATATCGGCGACACTGTGGCGACCGTGGCGATCGCCGGCATGGTGCTGGGCGGGCTCGGAAACGTCTGGGGGGCGGTGGTCGGCGGGCTTTTCGTCGGGATTCTCGAAGTCTTTTCGATCTACATCGTCGGCGCCGATTTCGTGAAGGTGCCGATCTGGGGACTGCTGCTTCTCATCCTGGTGCTGAAGCCGACCGGGCTGTTCGGCCATAGCGCGATCGGCAAGGGGAAGTTCTGAGATGAGCGGCTATGTCGAGGCCCAGCTCATCATCCTCTGCCTGAGCGTAATCTACGCCTACGCGATCTTCCTGCCGGCGGCGTCCGGGCAGCTCAATCTCGGGGCGGCGGGGTTCATCACGCTCGGCGCCTATGCCAGCGGCTGGCTGAACAATGCCGACGGGCTCGGCCTGCCGATGGGCGTGGGCATGGTGCTCGCCATGCTGTTCGTCGGCGCCATCGGCTTCGCGATCTCGCTGCCGATCCTGCGCACCAGGGGCGTCTACATGGTGCTCGCGACCTTCGCCTTCGCCGAGGTGGTGTCCGGCATCGCGATCAACATGGAGTTTCTCGGCGGGGCCGCGGGCATGCCGGTCGACGCCCACGCGCCGGTCGAGATCGTGGTCGCCGTCGCGGTCGCCGTCGTCCTGTTCTGCTTCTATTTCATGTCCACCCGGCTCGGGCTCGCGCTCCGGTCGATCCACGACGACGAGAACGTCGCTCTCCTGTTCGGCGTCGATGTCCGCACCGCCAGGGTGGTCGCGTTCACCGTCGGCGGCATGCTCGCTGGCCTCGGCGGCGCGGTCTACGGCCACCACTACAACTATGTCGAGGCGCAGACGTTCAACGTGCTGCTGAGCATCTATATCCTGCTCTACGTGCTGCTCGGCGGGACCCAGACCGCATGGGGGCCGCTGGTCGGCGCGGTCTTCTTCACCGTCATCCCCGAGATCTTCCGCCATGTCGCCATCGAGATGGGGTCGGACTGGCTCGCCGACAGCCGCTTCATCTTCTTCGGCATGTTCATCGTCCTGATGATGGTGGTCCGCCCCGAGGGCGTGGTGACCCGGACGATGCAGGACCGCTGCGCGGGCTTCCTGTCCGGCCGTCGCGGCCGCGCCAGGCGGGCGGCGGAGTAGGGCGCATGGCCGGCAACGTGCTCGCGGTCACCGGCCTGCACAAGAGCTTCGGCGGGCTCAAGGTCATCGACGAAGTCTCGTTCGACGTCGCGCGTGGCAGCCGAACCGCCCTGATCGGCCCCAACGGCGCCGGCAAGACGACGATCTTCAACCTGCTGACCGGGGTCTACCCGGTCGACGCCGGCAGCGTGGTCCTCGCCGGTTCGGACATCACCGACATCCCGTCCAAGGACCGGGTCGTCCACGGCATGTCGCGCAGCTTCCAGAACATCCGCCTGATGCCGCATTTGTCGACGGTCGAGAACGTGATGCTCGGCCAGCACGCCCGCGCGCACTCGCTCGGCCAGCTCCTGTTCCCGCTCGGCCTGGTCGCGCGCAACAGATGGCGCGCCGAGGCCGAGGCGGCGCTCGCCGAGGCCGGCCTCGACAGCTATCCCGGCGAGGTCGTCGCCAACCTTCCCTACGGGGTGCAGAAGCGCATCGAGGTGGTCCGGGCGATGATCTCGCGGCCCCAACTCCTGCTGCTCGACGAGCCGGCCGCGGGGCTCAACGACGTCGAGACCCGGCAGCTCCAGGCGCTCCTCGAACAGGTCTCCGCGATCGGGGTCACCATCCTGGTGGTGGAACACGACATGCATTTCGTCCGCAACCTCTGCGACCATGTGGTGGTGCTCAATTTCGGCCGCAAGATCTTCGAGGGCTCGCCCGAGGAGGTTCACCGTTCGCCGGTCGTCCTCGAAGCCTATCTGGGAACCGACGAACCGGGATCCGGGGAAGGGGCCGCCGGTGCTGCTTGACGCCACGGAGCTCGATGTCCGCTATGGCAGGAACCATGCCGTCAAGGCGGTCAGCGTCGGCCTCGACCAAGGCGAGATCGTCACCGTGCTCGGCGCCAACGGCGCCGGCAAGAGCTCGCTGCTCAAGGCCCTGCTCGGCACCGTGCGGGCGGACGGGACGGTGCTGTTCGACGGCACCGACATCTCCGGCTGGTCGGCGCCGAGGCGCGTCAGGGCCGGCCTGGTGATGGTTCCCGAGGGACGCCAGATCTTCGTCAGCCTGACGGTGCACGAGAACCTGCTGATGGGGGCCTGGTGCCGCAGCGACGATCCGGAGCCCGAGACGGAGGCGATCTACGAGCGCTTCCCCAACCTCGCCGAACGCCGCCACCTGCCGGCCTCGGTGCTCTCCGGCGGCGAACAGCAGATGCTGGCGATCAGCCGCGCGCTGCTCGCCCGGCCCAAGCTGATGATGCTCGACGAGCCGTCGCTCGGGCTCAGCCCGATCCTGGTCAAACAGCTTTTCGAGCTGATCCGGGACCTCAACCGCGACGGTCTTGCGATCATGCTGGTCGAACAGAACACCCGCATGGCGCTGGCGACCGCGCAGCGCGGCTATGTGCTGGAACTCGGGTCTGTCGTATTGAAGGGCCGGGCGAGCGAGATCTCCGGCGATGCACGACTCGAAGACGCGTATCTCGGCGGCAATGCCGACCGGGCAAGTCCACGATCAATCCCAGGAAAGGAAATCGAATGACAGCGTATCCGAGAAACGCCCTGCTGGGCGCGGCGGCGTTGCTCGCCGCGACGACCGCCGGCCATGTGCCGGCATTCGCGCAGAACGAGATCGTCATCGGGCTGAGCTTCGGCCGCACCGGGCTCTATTCGACGATCAACAAGACCACCGAGGTCGCCGTCGATATCGCGACCCGGGAAATCAACGCCGCGGGCGGCATCAACGGCAAGACGGTGCGGATCGTCAAGTTCGATACCGCGGGCGACCCGAAACAGGCCGTCGTCGCGGTGCGCAAATTCGCGCGCGACGACAAGGCGCTCGCCGTCATCGGCCCGTTCTCGTCGAGCGAAGCGCGCGTCGCATTCGCCGCCGGGGAGCGCGAGAAGATCGTCCAGATCCCCAACGCGTCCTCCGCGCCCAAGCTGGCCGACAAGTTCTCCTACGCGTTCCGCCTGACCGAGAGCGAGTACCTTCAGTTCCTGCGCGTCGTGAAGACGCTGAAGAAGCGCGACGCGCTGAAAAAGTCGGTGGCGATCATGTACGGCACCGACGACGTGGTCTCGAAGGCGGTCGGGCTCGCCATCATGAAGCCGATCTTCGAGAAGGAAGGCGTGAAGATCACCGGGCCGCTCGGCTTCCCGTCCAAGGCCTTCGACGTGGCGCCCCAGGTCTCCCAGCTCAAGGGCAAGAAGCTCGACTATATCGGGGTTGCGACCATCACCCCGGTCGCTATCCGGGTTCTCAAGGAGATCCGCCGCCAGGGCATCCAGACGCCGCTCATCGGCTCGCAGATCTGGGCCGATCCCGAGATCATCGAGAAATTCGGCAAGGCCGGCGACGGCTCGGTCTTCATCACCTATTTCTACTATGACCGTGACGACCGCTCGCGGACCTTTTCGAGGAAGTTCGTGGAGGCCGCCGCCAAGCTCGGCATCAAGAAGCCGTTCCCGCATCACGTCGACGTCAGCGCCTATGACACGATGTATGTGCTGAAGGCGGCGATGGAATCGGCCAAGATCACCGGCGATCCCGCGAAGCTGGCGGCGGAGCGGACGGCGATCCGCGACACCCTCGGCAAGCTCACCTATGACGGGCTGATCGGCAAGATCTGCTTCGAGAGCACCGGGGACGCCCAGCTCCCGGGCTATGTGCTGACGATGAAGGACGGGAAGTGGATCCTGCTCGACGAGCACAAGTCGCTGCCCTGCAAGGCGTAGCCCGGCGACCGACCGCTTGGCGGCCGGGCGGCGCCAGCCCCGCCCGGCCGCGGCGACCGTTCCGGAGGCGCCAGGGCCGATCTCATCGGGCTTGACGGGACTCGGGCCGCCGGATTCGCCGGTCGTGCCGGTTCATGGCCAGAGCTTGCGCGCCTCGGCCCACAGATTCTCCCTGCCGACCGAGAGATACCAGCGCTCGAACCGTCGGCGGTGTCCCTGCCAGGGCTCGCCGAGATCGGGCCGGGGGTCTTCGCTGAACGCATAGGCCATCCCCTCCGAGAACCAGCCGGGCATGCGCCACTGGCGAATGACGCCCAGCCGCTCGGCCTGAAGATGATGGATCATCTCGTGGCGCAGGATGTGGTCCCGCCAGCCGCGCGGGGCCAGCACGATGCCGGAGACCCCGACGGTGCGGGCGGCCGCGCGCTCGAACCCGAAGGACCGGAAGCACGCCCGCGAGGCGCAGAAAATCACCCGGGGCCCGGCTTCGATGTTGCCGACCGAGGCGACGACGAACGCATGCGCCCGGTCGTAGAGCGCGGCGGCCTCCGCTGCCCGCGACGTGTCGTCGGTGCAGATCAGCTCGCTCACGCAGGAAACGCCCGCCCATTCCGGCATCAGCACCCGGACGGGCTTGTAGACCGTCCAGGCGGCCACCGGGCTCATGACCAGGCAAGTCAGCGAGAGCCGGATCAGCATCCGGCGCGAGGATGGGTGGGCCGGATCGGTCAAGCCCCGGGTTTCCGCCTCTATCGCCACGCTCTGGCCGCTGCGCGCAACGCTACCCGATCCGCGGCCGGCGCGGTATCGCTTGCTACCGTCCTCCGGCGATTGTAGACACCCGGCGACACAAAGGGAGCCGGGGGCAGGATGGCCGATCCAATCAAGCTGGCCGGGCCGGAGGCGGGACCGGCATCGGGCGGGGCGCCCGATTCGCTGGTCGTGCTGGTGCACGGCTACGGCGCCGACGGCAACGACCTGATCGGGCTCGCGCCGCATTTCGCGCAAGCCCTGCCCGACGCCGCCTTCGTCTCGCCGCACGCCCCCTACCCGTGCGAGATGGCGCCGTTCGGCCGCCAGTGGTTCAACGTCTGGAACGAGGACCCGGTCTCGCGACTCGACGAGATCCGCCACGCCGCGGCGATCCTGGACGGCTTCATCGACGAGCGCTGCGCCGCGATCGGCATCGCCGAGGACCGGCTGGCGCTGCTGGGCTTCAGCCAGGGGACGATGATGTCGCTGTTCGTGGCGCCCAGGCGGGCGGTGCCCTGCGCCGGGGTGCTGGGCTATTCCGGGCGGCTCGAAGGGGCGGACCTGCTGGCCGCCGAGACGGTCGCGCGCCCGCCGGTGGTCCTGGTGCATGGCGATTCCGACGAACTCCTGCCGCTCCACCGCCTGCAGCACGCCGAGGCGGCGCTCGCGGAGAACGGGTTCGACGTCGCCACCCATGTCAGGCCCGGGCTCGGCCACGGCATCGACGAGGCCGGGATCGAGATCGGCCGGCGGTTTCTCGCCTCCCGCCTGGGAACCGCTCCCTGACCGGGCGCCGTTGACACTCCGGCGGGGGTGCAACCAGGATTCCCGACCCCGTTCAGGAATGGTGACCATGCCGATCGATGCCGGAGACCGACAGGGGCCGCTCAGCGACTTGCGCGTGCTCGAGATGGGCCAGCTCATCGCCGGGCCGTTCTGCGGCCAGCTGCTGGCCGATTTCGGCGCCGAGGTGATCAAGCTCGAACAGCCCGGCAAGGGCGATCCGATGCGCGAATGGGGGGCGGAGAAGCCGCACGGCAAGAAGCTCTGGTTCCCGGTGCTGGCGCGCAACAAGAAATCGGTGACCGTGAACGCCCGCGAGACCGAGGGCCAGGCGATCGTCCAGCGCCTCGCCGCGCAGTCGGACATCGTCGTCGAGAACTTCCGCCCCGGCACGATGGAGCGCTGGAACCTCGGCTACGAAAAGCTCGCGGAGATCAACCCCGGGATCGTCATGGTCCGGGTCTCGGGCTACGGCCAGACCGGTCCCTACGCGCAGCGCGCGGGGTACGGCGCGATCGGCGAGGCGATGGGCGGGCTGCGCTACGTGGTGGGCGACCCCGCGACCCCGCCGAGCCGCACCGGCATCTCGATCGGCGACACGCTCGCCGCCACCTTCGCCGCGCTCGGCGCCGTGATGGCGATCCACAACCGGCAGCGTTCGGGCCGCGGCCAGGTGGTCGACAGCGCGATCTACGAGGCGGTGCTCGCGGTGATGGAATGCCTGGTCACCGAATACGATCTCGGCGGCTATGTGCGCGAGCGCACGGGCTCGATCCTGCCGATGATCGCGCCGTCCAACGTCTACCCGACCCGGGAGGGCAAGATGGTGCTGATCGGCGCCAACCAGGACAGCGTGTTCGGCCGCCTCGCCGAGGCGATGGGCGAGCCCGGGCTGGCGAGCGACGAGCGCTACGCCACCCACATCGCGCGCGGCAACAACCAGGCCGAGCTCGACGCGCGCATCGCCGCGTGGACCGCGACGCTGGAGGCGCCGGCGCTGATCGAGCGGCTGAACGCGCACGGCATCCCGAACGGCGACATCTACCGCGCGCCGGAGATGCTGGCCGACGCCCATTTCAAGGCGCGCGAGGCGATCGTGCGCATCGCCGATCCCCTGCTCGGCCCGATGCGCATGCAGAACGTCGCGCCCAAGCTGTCGGAAACGCCCGGCGCCGTGCTGAGGACCGGCCCCGCGCTCGGCGAGCACAACGCCGAGATCCTCGGCGGGCTGCTCGGCATCGACGAGGCCGAACGCACCCGCCTCGCCGAAGCGGGGGTTGTGTAGGGCGGCATCCCTGCTGTCTTGCCCCCGACGGCTTCCCCGCCGCGGACACGTGCGCATGGACATACCACTTCCGATTGAATTACTTGTCTACGGAACGCCGATATCCGCTCAAGCCAAGCAGGCGAGATCGCGCGACGATTGGAAGCGACGCGTTCGGGAGGCGAGCTCCGACGCGTTGCCGGAGGATCATTGGGCAACGGAAGGGCGGATTGCGGCGACGCTGTATTTCTTTCCCGACCGCCCGATGCAGGGTGACATCGACAATATCGTGAAGCCGGTTCTGGACGCCTTGGCCCGCCATGTCTATCTCGACGACAGGCAGGTGGAGCGGGTGGTCGTGCAGAAGTTCGAACCCGAGCATGTCTTTCCCTTCGCGTCGCCCAGCGCGCGTCTGAAGGAAGCGCTCAGCGGGGGCAAGCCGATGCTTTATGTGCGAATATCCGACGACCCGTTCGAGGAACTGACATGATCCGTTCCCACAGCGAGGCCCGGCTGCTCCTGGTGGGGATCCTCCGCGATCTGGAGGCCGAGGATTACGAGGTTCATACCGAGTCGTTGGCCGATCACCTTCCCCCGTTCGTGGGCGAGTATCGCCCTGACGCAATCGCGCTCGGTAAGCCCAGGAATCTGGCGATCGAGGTGACCCTGGAGGGTATGCCGGGCAGATCGGCGTCCGAGGAATTGCGGCGCCGCTTCGACCAGGACTCCGCCTGGGATTTGCGGGTCTACTACGCCCGACCCAGGGGAAGGGCGGAACCGGTCGAACCGGTGCCGCTCGAGAGCATCGACGCTTCGATCCGCGAAGTCGAAGAATTGAGCGGGAACGGGCGGGAGCAGCTTGCCCTGCTCAGAGCCTGGGCGACATTGGAGGCGCTGGGACGCAGGCTGCTGCCGGGGAAGTTCGGACGCGCCCAGGCGCCGGGCCGCCTCGTGGAGGTCCTTGCCTTCGAAGGGAACATAGCGCCGGACGAAGCGGATCTCCTCCGGTCGCTCGCGGACAATCGAAATCGTTTCATCCACGGATCCTTGAACATGCCGGTGGACCCTTCCGAGCTCGCCCGTTTCGCCGAGACGCTGAAGGAGCTCCGCGGCCAATTGCCGGCGCAGTAGACCCTACCCCGCCCTCGCCTCCCGCGCCTCGATCCTCACCAGCGCATACGAGCTGGCGAAGATGATCGCCGCGCCCGCCGGCATCCAGATGTCGCTGGTCTCGCCGAACAGGACCCAGGCCGCGCCGGCGGAAAGCGGCAGGCGGAGAAAGTCATAGGGCACGACGGCGCTCGCATCGGCCGCCGCATAGGCGCGCGAGACGAAATAGATCCCGCCCATCCCGCCGAGCCCGACGCCGATCATGGCGAGCGCGTCCCACCACCCCGGCGTGACCCACACGAAGGCGGCCGGCAGCGCCGACAGAGGCAACATCAGGAGATTGCCGAAAAGCGTGCTCTGGACCGGAGTGTCGGTGGTCATCAGCTTCTTGATGCAGATATTGGACGCGCCGTAAGCGGCCGCCGAGGCAAGCACGGCGAGGGTGGCCGCGCCGATCTCCGCGAATCCCGGGCGCAGGATGATGAGCACGCCGGCGAAGCCGATGGCGATCGCCCGCCAGCGCGGGACCCCCACCGCCTCGCCCAGCAGGACCGCCGCGAGCACGGCGATGAACAGCGGCTGGGTGAAGCTCAACGCCACCACGTCGGCGACCGGGATGTGGAGGAGGCCGTAGAACAGCCCCAGAATGCCGATATAGGCGAAGGCGACGCGGACGCAGTGGAGCCCCATCCGGCTCGTTCGGAACACCGATCCGGAACTCCTGAGCAACAGCGGCACGATGAAAGCCACCGTCACCAGGTTGCGCACGAACAGGATCTCGAAGGCCGAGTACGCATCGCCCAGCGCGCGGACGAGGATCATCATCGCCGACCAGCAGAGCGCCGCCAGCGTCATGTAGACCGCGCCCCGGACGGCCGGCGGGTAGCCCGTCATGGGCTCTCAGGCGAGCGGCTTCATGATGTGCTCCCGGTAGGCCGGGCGTTCCGCGAGCCGGCGGTACCAGCGTTCCAGGTTGCGGAAGTCCTCGCGCTCGATGTCGAGGTGGTACCAGCGATAGGCGGCGATGCCGACCGGGATGTCGCC
Organism: Defluviicoccus sp. bin129; assembly: GCA_002239065.1. GTDB lineage: Bacteria > Pseudomonadota > Alphaproteobacteria > MPNO01 > MPNO01 > MPNO01. The sequence continues at coordinate 79,532 of MPNO01000005.1, forward strand.
CATGGTGAAGTCGCGGCCCGCGACGAAATCCGATCCCGCGAGCGCCGCATCCAGCATGGCGAACAGCCGGGCGGTGCGGTCGCGCGCAGCGGCGATCCGTGCCATGTCGCGGTCTTCGGGCGGGGTCCTGACGAGGCCGCGGAACACCGTCACCATGGTCGGGCTCAACGTCGCGATCTGCCAGTCCATCCAGCGTTCCGCGCCGCCCCTGATGCGCGCGTCCTCGGGCCACAGCGTTCCCGCGCCGTGGGTGGCCGCGAGGTAGCGGACGATCGCGTTCGATTCCCACAGCGTGTAGTCGCCGTCGATCAGGGTCGGCACGTAGCCGTTCGGGTTGAGCGCGAGATATTCGGGCGTGTCGTTGCCGCCGAACTTGCCGCCGATATCCTCGCGCTCGAACTCGAGCCCGAGCTCGCCCGCCGCCCACAGCACCTTCTGCACGTTGGACGAGGTGTCGCGTCCGAGGATCCTGAGCATCAGGCGAGGCCGATATCGACCACGTGCCGGGCGAAGGCGGGGCGCCGGGCGATCGTGTCGTACCAGCGTTTCGCGTTGGGGTAGTCCTCGCGCTCGAAATCGAGGTTGAACCAGCGGAAGGAGAGCACCGCCGGCGGCATGTCGCCCATGGTGATCGACTCGCCCGCGATATAGGCGCGGTCGGCGAGATGGGCGTCGAGCATCGCCATCAGCTTCGACCAGGCGTCGCGGCTCCTGGCGATCGCGTCGGGGTTGCGCTCGGCGGGCGGTGTGCGGATCAGCCCCTGGAAGGCCGGGACGTGGGTGGGCGCGAGCGAACCGAGCGACCAGTCCATCCACTGTACGGCGCGGGCGCGGGCTTGCAGGTCGTCGGGATACCAGCTGCCCGCGGCGTGGCCGGAGGCGAGGTACTGGACGCAGGCGTTGGATTCCCAGATCACGAAATCGCCGTCGATCAGCGTCGGCACCCTGCCATTGGGGTTGAGCGCCAGGTATTCCGGCCGGTCGTTGCCGCCGAACGGCCCGCCGATATCCTCGCGCTCGTAGGGGATGCCGACCTCCTCGCACAGCCAGACCACTTTCTGGACGTTGGACGAGGTGGCGCGGCCGAGAATCCTGAGCATGGTTTCCTCCGTGTCAGTCGAGTTGCAGGAGAGCCGATTTCAGATAGGCGCTCTCGGGCAGGAAGGGGTGGACCGGGTGGTCCGGGCCGGCGCCGCCGCGATGCAGCACCCGCCCGTTTCGCCTGATCCCGCGCAGCGCGCCGCGCAGGGCCTCGGCGAACTGGCCCGCGTCGACCTGGTGCGAGCAGGACGCCGCGAACAGGAACCCGCCCGGGCGCACGCACGCCGCCGCGAGCCGGATCAGCTTGCGGTAGCCCTTGAGCCCCGTGGCCAGGTCCTTTTTCGATTTGACGAAGGCCGGCGGGTCGCAGACCACGACGTCGAAGCTGCGCCCGTCGCGGGCGAACGCCTCGAGGGAGGCGAACACCTCGCCACGTTGAAACGCGCACGAACCGGCGAGCCCGTTCAGCCGCGCCGCCTCGGCGCCGAGCGCGAGCGCCGGCTCCGACCGGTCGAGACAGAGAACCGAGCGCGCGCCGGCCGCGGCGGCCTGCAGCCCGAAGCCGCCGAGATAGCTGTATGCGTCCAGCATGTCCGCACCGCGCGCCAGTGCCGCCACCCGGGCGCGGTTCTCGCGGTGGTCGTAGAACCAGCCGGTCTTCTGGCCCTGGCCGAGGTCGACCAGGAACCGCACCCCGTTTTCCACGATCTCCACCGGGGCGTCGAGCGCGGCGCCGGCATGCGAGATCCCGGACGGCAGACCTTCGAGCGCGCGCGCGGCGGTGTCGTTGCGGAACACGATGGAACGGACACCGGCCGCATCGAAGATCGCCTCGGCCAGCGCCCCGGCGAGGCGGTCCATGCCGGCGGTGTTGAGCTGTGCCGCCGCCGCGTCGCCGTAGCGGTCCAGCACCAGCCCGGGCAACCCGTCCGCCTCCGACCAGGCGAGCCGGTAATAGGGGGCGTCGTAAAGCCGTTCGCGGAGCGCCAGCGCCCGGGCCAGACGGGCGGCGAGGAAGTCCCGGCCGACCGGGGCGTCCGGGTCGGGCGAAAGAACCCGGGCGCTGATCAGCGGGCGCGGGTTGAACATCGCCGTGCCCAGCGCCCCACCGGCGCTGTCCTCCAGGCGGACGATCGCGCCCGGCGCCAGCGCCTTGGCCTCGCGGCTCATCGCGATCTCGTTGGAATAGGCCCAGGGATGGCCCGCCCGCAGCCGCTTGTGGCGTCCGGGCATCAGCCGGATCGCCGGCCGGTCGCCGATATCGTCGATCGCGGGCGTCGCCATGGCGCGGACAATAAAGCATTTGGCGGCCTGCCGCCGAACGGGCGGCCCGCCGACAGCGTTTCGCGCCGCCCGAAAAAGGTCTACAACTAGCCCGTCGCAGCCCGCCGGAGATTGCACGCGGCGGCAGAGGCGAAACGCGAGGCTGACATGAGCGTGGCGAGCAAGGGGCAGCGGGTTACCGTGCCCGAGCTCCGGGGCCGCAAGGGCGCCGAGCCCATCGTGGTGCTCACCGCCTATACCGCGCCGCAGGCCAGGATCCTCGACCCCCATGTCGACGTGCTGCTGGTCGGCGATTCGCTCGGCATGGTGATCTACGGGCTCGATTCCACGCTCGGCGTGACGCTGGACATGATGATCGCGCACGGGGCGGCGGTGGGCCGCGGCTCGCGGCACGCCTGCGTCATCGTCGACCTGCCCTTCGCGAGCTACCAGGAATCGCCCGCCCAGGCCTACCGCAACGCCGCCAGGGTGATGGCCGAGACCGGCTGCGCCGCGGTCAAGCTCGAGGGCGGGGTCGAGATGGCGCCGACCGTCGAATTCCTGGTCAAGCGCTCGATCCCGGTGATGGGGCATGTCGGGCTGATGCCGCAATCGGTCCACGCCTATGGCGGGTTCCGGGTGCAGGGGCGCGGCGAGGCGGACGGGCGCGCCATCGTCGAGGACGCCAGGGCGATCGCCGGGGCAGGCGCCTTTTCGATGGTGGTCGAAGGCGTGATCGAACCCGTCGGGCGCGAGATCACCGCGAGCGTGGCGGTGCCGACCATCGGCATCGGCGCTTCGCCGAGCTGCGACGGGCAGGTGCTGGTCACCGAGGACATGGCCGGGCTGTTCGCCGAGTTCACACCGCGCTTCGTCCGCCGCTACGCCGAGCTCGGCGAGGCGCTCGGCGAGGCCGTGGCGGCCTATGCCGCGGACGTGCGGGCGCGCCGCTTCCCCGGACCCGAGCATTGTTTCGGCGTGCCCAAGCGCGCCAAGCTCGCCTGAGCCGGCCGCGCCCCCGCATCGACGAGGACGAAGTGCCCCCGGGGCTCGAGATCCTGCACGCGACCGAAGACGTCCGGCGCCGGGTCGCCGGCTGGCGCGCCGACGGGCTCTCGGTCGGGCTGGTGCCCACCATGGGCGCCATCCATGACGGGCATCTGGCGCTCGTCAGGGAAGCGGCCGCCGGGTCCGACCGCGTGGTGGCCAGCCTGTTCGTCAACCCGAAGCAGTTCGCCCCCGGCGAGGATTTTTCCGCCTATCCGCGCGACGAAGTCGGGGATGCCGCGCTGATCGCGTCGGCCGGCGGCGATCTGCTCTTCGCCCCGCCCGGGGAGACGGTCTACCCCGAGGGCTTTTCGACCGCCGTCTCCGTCGGCGCGTTGAGCGAAGGGTTGTGCGGCGCCTTCAGGCCGGGCCATTTCGAGGGCGTCGCCACGGTGGTCGCCAAGCTGCTCAACATGGTGCGGCCCGACGCCGCCTGGTTCGGCGAGAAGGATTTCCAGCAGCTTCAGGTGATCCGGCGCCTCGCCCGCGACCTCGATCTCGGTGTCGCGGTCCACGGCGTCCCGACGGTGCGGGAGGCGGACGGCCTCGCACTGTCTTCGCGCAACGCCTATCTGAGCGCGGAGGAGCGTGAAGCGGCGCCGGCGCTGCACCGCGCGCTTGTCGCGCTCGCCGAACGCGCGGTCGCACCGGGCGCGGATCTCGCCCGGGCGATCGGGGAGGCCGAGCGCAGCATCCTCGCCGCCGGCTTCCAGCGGGTCGACTATGTCGCCGTGGTCGACCGCGAGACGCTGCGCCCGGCGGACCCGCCGATCGGGGAGGAGGCGCGCGCGCTCGCCGCCGCCTGGCTCGGCAAGGCCCGGTTGATCGACAACGTCGCGGTGCCGCCCCGGGGTCCCTGACAGCTTTCCGAGGACCGTCCGTTCGTTGCGGTCAGGTCCTGGCGCGGCAAGCCCGATTCATTGTCGTCCGCGCATGCCAGCCATGCGTGCATAAATTATTTTTGTTCTCTCTTGGATTTATTTCCCCCTCATTGTATGAATCCCCTGATACACAACGGTAGATAGCAGTCGTGGCCGTAAACTCTCGCTGCGCGTCGCCGTCCAGCCGAGCCGGCGCGGGCCGCCTGCGCTTACCGATCTCGGGCTGGAGGTTCCCCGGGGGCCGGGCCTGGACTGTACGGCCCCGGGGGAAGGATCGAGCGCAAGCTTCCGGCCCGCGCCGGCGCCCAGAATAGCAGGCGGGCCGGGATCGCTCGCCCGGTTCACTGCCGCCCGCCTGCTGTCCGCGGATGCCCGGATGTGGAAGAATGACGGCCGGCGAATGCGCAGAGGTGCCCGATGTTCTACGAGCCCGGCAAGACCGATCACGGCCTGCCGTACAACCCCTACAAGTCGATCGTCGTGCCGCGGCCGATCGGCTGGGTCTCGACCCTCGATCCCGACGGCGTGCCCAACCTCGCGCCGTACAGCCAGTTCAACAACCTGGGCTACGATCCGCCCTATGTGATGTTCTCGGCCAGCCCGAGACCGGGCGGGGACCCCAAGGACAGCGCGCGCAACGCGATGCAGACCGGCGAGTTCGTGTGCAACATGGCCACCTGGGCGCTGCGCGAGGCGGTCAACACGACGGCCCAGTTCGTCGCTGCGGAGGTCGACGAGATGGAGCTCGCCGGGCTGGAGCCCGCGCCGTCGAGACTGGTGAAGCCGCCCAGGGTCGCAGACTCGCCGGTGCATCTCGAATGCCTCTACCACGCCACGATGGTGCTGCCCGGGCGCACGGTCGAGAACACCAGCCATGTGGTGGTCGGGCGGGTGATCGGGGTGCATATCGCCGACGATGCGCTGACCGCCGACGGCAAGCTCGACATCGCCCGGCTGCGTCCGCTGGCGCGGCTCGGCTATCACGACTACACCGCCGTCGACAGCCTCTTCACCATGGCGCCCGGCGGGCCCGACGCCGAACATCTGCGCCGCGGCATGGCCGGCGAGCCCAAGGCGGAGGCGGCCGAGTAACCCGGATATCCGTTGCCATGCCACCCGCCAGACGGTATATCGGCGACCTCGCGCGCCCGTAGCTCAACTGGATAGAGCACCTGACTACGGATCAGGAGGTTGGGAGTTCGAATCTTCCCGGGCGCGCCATTCTCCTCGACGGGTTGCCGTGCTCCGCCCCGCGCCGCACGATGAGGCGACGCCAGCCAGATCCGGGGCAATGCCGGCATGCGCATCGTCGCCATACGCGAAAAGACCGTCGCGCTTTCCTCGGGCGTACGCAACGCCAGTATCGGCTTCCGCGGGATGACGGCGAGCGCGCTTGCGATGGTCTCCGACGTGATCCGCGACGGCAGACCCGTCACCGGGCTGGCCTTCGACTCGGTCGGGCGCTACGGCCATGGAGGTCTGCTGCGCGAACGCTTTGTTCCGCGCGTGCTGGCGGCCGACCCTGAAGACTATGCCGGCGCCCGGGGGCCCGATCCGTTCCGGATCTGGGAAATCGCCATGCGGGACGAGAAACCCGGCGGGCACGGCGAACGATCCGGCGCGGTCGGGCTGATCGACGCGGCCGCCTGGGATCTCGCGGCCAAGCTCGAGGACAAGCCGCTCTGGCGCCTGCTCGACGAACGGTTCGGAGACGGCGCCGGGGAGCGTCGCGTGCCGGTCTATGCGAGCGCCGGGCACTACCATGAGGAGAACGATGTCGCGCGGCTCGCAGCCGAGATGCGCGCGTGCGTCGATCTCGGTTTCCGCACGGTGAAGATCAAGGCCGGCGGCGCGCCCGTCGCGGAAGACCTGCGCAGGATCGACGCCGCTCTCGACAATCTGGGCGCCGAAGCTGCCCTCGCGGTCGATTGCAACGGCGCGATGGGCCGGTCCGAGGCATCGGCGTTCATCTCGGCGGTGGCCGACCGCGACCTGGCGTGGGTCGAGGAACCGGTCGATCCGCTGGACTTCGAAGCTTTGGGCGCGCTCGCCGAGACCGCGCCGCTGCCGCTTGCCACCGGAGAGAACCTGTTCTCGGCGGCGGACACGCTCAATCTCCTGCGCTATGGCGGGCTCCGCCCCGACCGCGACCTGCTCCAGATGGACATCTCCCTGAGCTACGGCATCGTCGAATATCTGCGCATCCTCGATATCGTCGAGGCCCATGGCTGGCCGCGCCGCCAATGCCTGCCGCATGCCGGGCACCTGTTCGCTTTCAACGTCGCCGCGGGGCTCCGGCTGGGCGGCCACGAGACCGCGCCGCTCGCCGCGATTCCGCCCGGTCTCGAAGTTTCGGACGGTCATGCCCGGCCCGGCGACGCGCCCGGCGTCGGCTTCGAACGCGACCCGCGCTTCGCCGCGCTGTTTGCCGACCTCACGGGATGAGTCCCGGCGGAAACCTTCGAGGCCCCGCAGTTCTCGCCAGGCTGCCCGGCAAGACCGGCGCATCCCGCGCCCCTCTGTATAACCAAAAGGCATATATTTGTAGAATAAAGTAACCTTCCATCCCAATCTTCAAAATATATCGTCTTGGTTGTAACGATCTGGTTATAGATGTATTTGATGCCCTATGGCTCGAAAATCGTCTCAGCGGGTTCCGTCGATGAGCGCGTTGGCCGCTTTCGAATGCGCCGCGCGTCACGGCAGCTTTTCGCGAGCGGCCCTGGAGCTCGGGGCGACACAACCCGCGATCAGCCGCCATATCGCGAGTCTCGAAGAGCGGCTGGGTACGCAGCTCTTCGAACGCTCCCGCAAGGGTGTGGTCCTGACCGATGCGGGGCGGCGGTTTTGCGAAGCCGTCGTCACCGGGCTCGGCATCATCCGCACGGCGATCGTCGATGCCTCCAGCGGTGCGCAAGCCGAACAGGTGGTGATCGCCTGCTCCCACGATGCATCGCAATTCTTCCTGCTGCCGCGATACGAGGCGCTTCAGGACGCGCTCGGCGAAAATGTCACGATACGGGTGCTCACCTTCCAATACGACGCCCGCCAACTCCCGCTCGATCCGATCGCCGATCTGGTCCTGGCCTGGGAGCCCCGCAGCGAGGATCAGGATTACGTCGTCGTTTGCGGGGAAGCGGTGGCGCCGGTCTGCTCGCCCCGCTACGCCGCGACCCATGCGGCAACCCTGGATCGGCCCGTCAGCACCTGGGGAGAATTGACTTTTCTTCAGCAGATTGGCGGCGCCACCGGTTCGGCGTCCTGGGATGACTGGTTCCGGATCGTGGGCCGTCCGAACACCGGGCCCCGCTTCATGGGTTTCGACAGCTACGCCTACGTGCTGGAGACCGCGGCGGCGGATCGCGGTATCGCGCTCGGCTTGCGGCATTTCATCGATCCGTATCTCGAGCGCGGCGCGCTCACCCTGGTGACCGACGACTTCGTGGAATTCCACAGCCGGTATTGCGGATACCTGACCGAACGGGGGCGCAACAGGCCGATCGCGCATAGCTGCCTCGAGTTCCTGGAACACTGCGTCTAGCCGCGGTCGACGCGGGCGTAGCGCGCTCCACCGCCCGAAACCCTGAAATCTCCGCCGTTTTGGACGATACTCCGCGCTACGGGTTGGTTCGGACGGGAGAGACGGGTTGGCCGGACAAAAGCGGTGGATCCGCGGCGCCTCGGCGGTGGTCACGATGGATGCCGAGCGCACCGAGCTCGCCGGGGCGGACATCCTTGTCGAGGACGGACGGATCGCGGCCCTCGGCGGCGGCGGTCCCGGGGACCGAGCGGGCTGGGAGTCCATCGACGCCGCCGGCTGCGTGGTGACGCCGGCGCTGGTCAACACGCACCACCACTTGTTCCAGACGCTGACCCGCGCGGTGCCCGCGTGCCAGGACGCGCTGCTCTTCGCCTGGCTCGGGGCGCTCTACCCGGTATGGGCGCGCATGCGGCCCGAAGACATCTTCGTCTCCGCCCAGCTCGGCCTCGCCGAACTCGCCTTGTCGGGCTGCGGGACGAGCGCCGACCACCTCTATCTCTATCCCGACGGCGTCCGGCTGGAGGACACGATCGAGGCCGCGGCCACGATCGGGCTGCGGTTCCATGCGACACGCGGCGCGATGAGCGTCGGCGAGAGCGCCGGCGGCCTGCCGCCCGACCGCTTGGTGGAGCGCGAGGCCGACATAATCGAGGACTGCATCCGGGTGGTCGACGCCTTCCACGACCGGTCCGACGGCGCGATGGTCCGGGTGGGTATCGCCCCCTGCTCCCCGTTCTCCGTGTCGCGGGAGCTGATGCGCGATGCCGCCCTGCTGGCCGGAGACAAGGAGGTGCGGCTGCACACCCATCTGGCGGAGAACGCCGAGGATGTCGCTTTCTCGCTCGAGACCTTCGGCTGCCGTCCCGGCGACTACGCCGAGTCCCTGGGCTGGGTGGGCGATCACGTGTGGCATGCCCATTGCGTCGAACTCGACGCGCGGGAGATCGCGCTCTTTGCCCGCACCGGCACCGGGGTGGCGCATTGCCCGTCGTCCAACTGCCGGCTGGGGTCGGGGGTGGCTCCGCTGCGCGCGATGCGTGACGCCGGGATCGCCGTCGGGCTGGGGGTCGACGGCTCGGCCAGCAACGATTCCGGGAGCCTCCTCCCGGAAGCCCGCCAGGCGATGCTGATGCAGCGGGCGCGGCTCGGCGCGGATGCGATGGGCGCGCGCGAAGCGCTCGAGATCGCGACCCTGGGCGGGGCGCGGATCCTCGGGCGTGCCGGCGAGATCGGCTCGATCGAGGTCGGCAAGCGGGCCGACCTGGCGATCTGGGACGTATCCGGCCTCGCCGCCGCGGGCGCCTGGGACCCCGTCGCCGCGCTCGTGCTGTGCGGCCCGTTCACCGTCCGCGATTTGTTCGTCGAGGGGCGCCCGGTGGTGCGCGACGGACGGCTGACCACCGTCGATCCCGTGGCGCTCGCCGAAACGGCGCGCCGCAGGGTGGCCCGCCTCGCATCGTAACCGGAGGGAGGCGATGGTGTCCGGTCCCCAACGCAGCGCCGAAATCGTCGTTTTGGACGGCGGGCTGGGCCAGGAGCTGCACCGGCGGAGCGCGCTCCCGCCCTCGCCGCTCTGGTCGGTCCAGGTCATGATGCACGAGCCCGGGCTCGTCGAAACGGTCCATCTCGACTTCATCGAGGCCGGCGCCCGGGTGATCACGTTGAACAGCTACACCGCGACTCCGAGCCAGCTCGCCCGCGCCGGCCAGGCCGGCCGGTTCGATGCCGTGCACCATGCCGCCGTGACCGCGGCGCACGCCGCGCGGGAGAGGAGCGGGCGGGACATCCGGATCGCCGGCTGCCTGCCGCCCCTGGTCGACAGCTACAGACCCGATCTGACGCCGCCGGAAGAAACCTGCCTCTCCGACTACCGCAGGATCGTGGCCGCCCAGGCGGACCATGTCGACCTGTTCCTCTGCGAGACCCTGGCTTCGGTCGCGGAGGCTCGCATCGCGACCGTCGCCGCGCGCGAGAGCGGAAGGACGGTGTGGACCGCGCTGACGGTGGACGATTCGAACGGCTCGGTGCTGCGGTCCGGCGAACCCGTCGCCGCCGGCGCGGAAGCGGCCCTGGAAGCCGGCGCGGCGGCGCTGCTGATCAACTGTTCCCGCCCGGAGGCGACCGTCGACGCGCTGCCGGCGCTCGCGCGGATCGGGGTCCCGTTCGGCGCCTATGCCAACGGGTTCGTCTCGGTCGATGCCCTCGAACCCGGCGGAACCGCGGACGTGTTGGAGGCGCGCGGGGATCTGGGCCCGGCAGCCTATGCGGACCATGCGCTGCGCTGGGCGGCATCGGGCGCGACGATCCTGGGCGGGTGCTGCGAAATCGGGCCCGCCCACATCGCGGAGCTGGCGCGGCGGCTCCAGGCCGGGCGGTACGGCCTCGCGGCCGATCCGCTCCCGGGGCAGTAGCGTCAATCTGCGACCGCGTCGAGGCTGTATCGCGCGATCTGCTTGTAGCGATCGGATATCGCCGCCAGCTCGGCGGGATCGATCACGTCCTCGATCCGGTCGAACGGCTCGCCCCCGGTCAGCGACTCGACGATCTCGATGATGTGATCCGGCGGCTGCTCGCGGTTGGTCAGCACGATCTCGTTGGCGATGTCCCGGCGTTCGTCCTCATAGGCCTTCAGCGCGGCCCGCGGATCGTCGAGCCCGGCGAGCAGCCTGGCCAGTGCCTCCGCGTCGAGGATCGCCTGGGCCCCGCCATTGCCGCCGCGCGGATACATCGGGTGCGCCGCATCCCCCAGCAGCGTGACCCGGCCGAAACTCCATCGGCGGATCGGGTCGCGGTCGACCATGGGATATTCGAGAACGAACTCCGCATCGGCGATCAGCGCGGGAATGTCCAGCCAGTCGAATCTCCAATCCGCGAAGGGGCCGATGAAATCCTCCACCCGCCCGGGTGTCGCCCAGTCATTGGGCTTTTGGGTGTCGGTCGGCTGTTCGGTCACCCAGTTGATCAGCTGGGTCCCGTCGTCGTACCGCCGGATGGGGTAGATCACCATCTTGCCGCGCGCCACCGTGCCCACGCGGGTGACGCTGGCGCCGGTGAGGAACGGCTGCCGCCGGGTGACCCCGCGCCACATGTTGATCCCGCCGAAATGGGGTTCGCCCTCCGCGGGGTGGAGCTGGCGCCGCACCGCCGAATGGAAGCCATCCGCGCCGACGGCGACGGCGCCGGTCGCGGGCGCCGCGCCTTCGAACAGCAATTTGACCCCCGCCGCGTCCTGCTCGACGGCGACGCAGCGATGCCCGAGATGCACCGCGCCCGGCCCCAGCCGGTCGATCGCCGCGTCGAACAGCACCTGGTGGAGGTCCGCCCGGTGGATCGAGAAATGCGGATAGTCGTATCCCGCGAAGCGGCCGCAGGGTTCGGCGAAGACGGACTGGCCGTGCCGGTTGAAATAGGCGAACTCGCGCGCCTCCACCCCATGGGACTCCAGAGCGGCCTGGAGGCCGAGCGCGGTCAGCTCGCGGATCGCGTGGGGCAGCATGTTGATGCCGACGCCGAGCGGCTGGAATTCGGGCGCGGCCTCGTAGACCCGGCAGGGCAGGCCGCGGGCGTGCAGCGCAAGCGCGAGCGTGAGCCCGCCGATCCCGCCCCCGGCGATGAGTATGTCGGATGCCGTGTCGGACATTTCGGGACCATGTAGCCGGGCCGGTCACCGGTCAACCGCGCCCGGCTCGGGGCGTGCGTGCGGCTGTCGGGATCCTGGCGTATCCTGCCGGGCGATCGTTCGGCGCGGTGACGGTTTGCCGTTCGGTCCGGGAAGAGGGAGGGAAGGCTTGGGCCATCTGCTCAACGGGGCATGGACCTTCGACGACGTTCTCACCGAGAGCGAAGCGGGTCTCTACGTCAAGAAGCCGTCGCGGTTCCGCGACCGGATCACCGCCGACGGGTCGTCGGGCTATCCCGCGCGGGCGGGGCGCTATGTGCTCTATTCGTCGATCGGCTGCCCGTGGGCGCACCGCACGGCGATATTCCGCGTGCTCAAGAAGCTCGAAGGCGCGATTGCGCTGGTCGACACCGAGCAGTCCCCCGACCGGCGGGGCTGGGCCTTCCCCGACGGCCCCCACTGCGTCCCGGGCAGCGAACGGCAGGTGGACTACCTGCACGAGATCTACGCGATGGGAGAGCCCGGCTGCACCACGCGGGTCACCGTGCCGATGCTGTGGGACGGCGAGACCGGGTCGGTCGTGAGCAACGAATCCTCCGAGATCGTGCGCATGTTCAACAGCGAATTCGCCGCCATCGCCGCCCCCACGCCGGATTACTACCCCGAGGCCCTGCGGGGCGAAATCGACGCGATGAACGAGACGGTGCTGAAGGGCGTCAACAACGCGGTCAATGAATGCGGCCGCTCGACCGCCCAGGAGGCCTATGAGCGATCGGTCGACCGCCTGTTCGGGACGCTCGACGAGCTCGACGGCCTGCTCGCGCATCGCCGCTATCTCTGCGGCGATGTCCAGACCGAGGCCGACTGGCGGCTCTACCCCAGCCTGCTCCGCTTCGATCCCGTCTACTATGTCGGCTACAAGTGCAATCTGCGCCGCCTCGAGGACTACCGCCATCTGTCGAACTATCTGCGGGATCTGTACGCGACGCCCGGCATCGCCCGGGTCAGCGACGTCGCGGCGATGAAGCGCCAGACCTTTTCCGCCGCCGGGCCGATCGGCGCCAACGGCGTCGTGCCGCGCGGACCCGCTATCGACCTCACCCGCCCCCATGACCGGGACCGTTTCGCCGAAGCGGCCTGATGCGGGGGGCTTCCCCAACCTCAAGGAGATGCGATGAAACTCTACTACGCCAGGGGCTCGTGTTCTTTCGCCCCGCATGTCGGGCTCAGGGAGGCCGGGCTCGACTTCGACCTCGCCTCGGTGAATTTGCAGGAGAAGACGCTCGCCGACGGCAGCGACTATCTCGCGATCAACCCGCGCGGCTATGTACCCTTGCTTGAGCGCGACGACGGAACGACGCTGTCCGAATGCGCGGTGATCCTGCAATGGATCGGCGACCTTGTGCCGGACTCCGGCCTGCTTCCGGCGGCCGGCACGGAAGAGCGCTACCGGGTGCAGGAATGGCTGAGCTTCGTCGGCGGCGAGCTGCACAAGGGGCTGCCGCCCATATTCCTGCCGCATATCCCGGATGCCATGCGGCCCATCGCCCGGGCGCGGATCGAGCTCAGGCTGGGCTTCCTCGACCAGGCGCTGGAAGGCAAAGACTGGCTCATGGGCGATCGCTTCACCGTCGCCGACGTCTATTGCGGCGCCATACTCAACTGGACCAGGCCCGCCAAGTACGACCTCGGCCAGCACCCCAACGTGGCGGCGTTCCACGAACGGTTCGGCGCCCGCGACAGCGTCGAGGCGGCACGCGCCGCGGAAGGCTGACGGCCGGGAGATATCCGCCTACAGGCCGTGAGGATGACCGTTCGCCCCGGGTAAGCGTGCCGCTGCCGCGTCGAGGGCAATCCCTGACCTTGTCGATGGGGAAGGGCCGCCGCCCGGAAAGTCCGATCCGGAGCCGGTTCAAGCCCCCTCGAAACCGCGTCCCGATCGAGCCCGGGCTCCTCTTCCATCCTGCGTAGAAAAACCCACATAAATATCTCCCTGTGCGTTCGAAAGGTCCCGCATTGCGCTTGATCCGCCTGCTCAAGAAGGACTTGGCAGTGGAGACATCGGTTTGGGTCGACAGGCAATTGATTTCGGTCGATCAGGCTCGCGGGATCTGCGGGCTCTATGGCATCGACTACGATGCGATTGGGAGCCGCTCCACCGCGTACCACATGCTGGTGAATCTTGGATTTCTCTTCGTCGGCATCGCTCTCATCACCGTCATCGGGGGCAACTGGGACGAAATCCCGCGCGGAGTGCGCATGGCAGGCTTGCTGCTGCTGACCGCCGGAACCCACGGCCTTGCCATTCGGCAGTATCTATCGGACAAAGATTCTTCGGCCGTGGGACTGTTCCTGCTGGGCACCCTGTTCTATGGCGCTTCCATCATCCTCATCGCGCAGATCTATCACCTCGGTGAACACATGCCGGACGGCGTGTTCCTGTGGGCGTTGGGAAGCCTCCCCGTCGCGGTCTTGCTGGGCAATCCCTGGCTCACGGTTTTCAACGGTCTCCTTGCGCTGCTCTGGTTCTTTCTGGAGTTCTGGACCGGGTTCCTCGCGCCGGAGTTCGTGCTGGCGGCGTTCCCGCTATTTCTCGCCGCCCAGCTCTATGTGCTGATGAGAGCCCGGGTCAGCGTGCTCTTGTTCCTGGTCTTCCTCATCGGTCTGGTTTTCTGGATCGAGGCTTTGCTCGCCCTGATGTGGGCGGACGAGCGAGGCTGGCTGGTCTTGTCGGCCGAGCACAGCTTCGTCAGCGTCGCGCTGTTCGTTCTGGCCCACGCCGCCGGCCACTGGCTGCACGGGCAAGACGCGGCAAAGGCGAAGGATTACGGTGCCGTGCTCTCGATATGGGCTTTGCGCTTCGCGCTGATCTCGATGTTCGTCCTGAGCTTCGAAGAATCCTGGCAGGAATTGCTTCGTGCCGATTGGGACCGCCTGACGTCCATGTGGATCGCGGTGGCGGCGATTATGGCGTTTGCACTGTGGATCGGATCGAAGACAGGACGGCTTCCCGGTCTGTTCGCGCTTGTCCTTGTTTGCGCCGGGACCATGATCGCGGTGGTCGCGACGCAGGATGCGGCGGCGGCGGTGTATTTTCAGGTGCTGGACAGCGCGGCGCTGATCGCGACTGGCATCTGGTTGATCATGCGCGGCACCTCCAGCGGCATTTCCCACTACTACTACCTCGGCGTCGTCACCATTCTGTTGACCGCTTTCGTGCGCTACGCGTACATGATCGGCGACTACCTCGACAGCGCGATCCTGTTGATGGCATTGGCGGCGCTGCTTCTGGCATCGGCACGGTACTGGAGGGATCGCCAGCGCCGGGAAGTCCTCCGATGACCCGGCGGCGGATCGCGGCCTGCCTGGGCGCCGCGATGGCGCTCCAGTTGTTCCTGCTGGCGGGCATGGTCGCCGGAGCGGCCTTGCCGTTGTGGACGGGCACGGAAATCCGCGTCGAGACGGTCCCCGTCGACCCCCGATCGATGTTCCGAGGCAACTATGCGCGGCTGCGCTATCGGCTCGGCACGCTGCCGGACGACGCGCTGGGTGACGTGTCCCGGTTGCGGCGGGGCGAAATCGTGTATGTCAGCCTGCGGCGGGGGGGGGCCCGCCCCCCCCTGTTTTGGGCGGGGGCTCTCTCGCGGCCGTTCCCTCGCGGCGTTCTCCCCGGGCGGGGGGGGTGGGGCGGGGCGAAATCGTGTATGTCAGCCTGCGGCGGGCGGACACCGGCTACCATGTGTTTGCGGCGGCATCTCTAGAGCGTCCTTCCGATGGCGTCTTCCTGCGAGGCCGTGTTGTCAGGGGCCGCTCGCCATATCGCCTCAACTACGGTATTGAGGCGTTCTTCGCCCCGAAGGAAAGGGCTCTGAGGCTCGAAAAACATCTCCGCAACGGCGGCACCGCGATCCTCATGGTGACCGCTAGCGGACAGGCCGCCATCAAGGACATCGTCTCTCCCGCCGGCTCCGAATGATCGGGTGGGGCCGGCCCATGGCGGCGGCGCCGGGCAGAGAGGAAACGACATGGTCCAGCTGCTGGAAGGCGATATCCGCACCAGCGAGGTGCTCGGCTGGGAAGGCGTGCACCTGTTCCACTTCCACGCCTCGTCGTGCTCCCAGAAGACGCGGATCGTGCTCAACCTCAAGGGCGTCGACTGGCAGCCCCATCCGGTCGACATATCGCAGGACGAGAACCTGAACTCCCGGTTTCTCGGCATCAACCCGCGCGGGCTGGTGCCGGTGCTGGTGATCGACGGCGCGGTCCATATCGAGAGCAACGATATCGTCTCGCTGCTCGATGCGCGGTTCCCGGAGCCCCGCCTGATCCCCGAGGGCCGCGAAGCGGAGATGGCCGACCTGCTGCGCCGCGAGGACGATCTGCACCACGACCTGCGGACGATCTCGTTCCGCTACACCCATCCGCGGCCGCGCGAGCCGAAATCGGCCGACGCGCTCGCCGAATACCGCGCCGGCGGCAGCGGGACGGTGCTGGGCGCGCCCGACCCCAACAAGGATTCCGAGATCGCCTTCTGGGAACGCCTCGCGCGCGAGGGCATCACCGACGAGGCGATTCGGGTTTCCGCGGGACGGTTCAGGCGATCCTTCGAGGACCTCGACCGCAAGCTGGCCGACGACCCCTATATTCTGGGCGAACGGCTGAGCATCGCCGATATCGCCTGGTTCATCTACGTCAACCGGCTGGTCCGCTGCGGCTACCCGGTGGAGCGGCTGCATCCCCGCCTGTTTGCCTGGTTCCAGCCGCTGCGCGCGCGGGACGAATTCGCCCGCGAGGTCACGGTGCCGCCCGAGCTCCAGAAGGCGGTCGAGGAGAACCAGCGCCGCCAGCGCGAAGCGGGCAAGACGCTGATCGACGTCGCCGGTCTCTGAGATACGCCCGCCCTTCAAGGCCATGCCTCGCTTGCATGTAGAGTCCCGTCTGCTAGGGTTTCTCCAGCCGCTCGCCCGGTCCGCGGGGGGCGCACGCGCACGCGGGAGGAAAAATTGGCGACGAAGAACCGGGAAGACCTGATCGCCGGAAGCGGCCCGATGCAGGGGCTGCATTCCGGGATGGGCCTTGCGGCCAAGGGCATGGTGGTCGCATTCGTGGTCTTCACGGTGCTCAACGTGGAGCTCGCCAACGGGATCTACACCGCGATCCGCGGCTGGATCGAGGCCTCGCTGAGCTGGTACTACATCATCGTCGTCATGGGGCTGGTGCTGTTCTGCCTCATCATGATGTTCTCCAGATTCGGCTCGATCCGCCTCGGCGACGACGATTCGCGCCCCGAGTTCAGCAATTTCTCGTGGTTCGCCATGCTGTTCTCGGCCGGGGTCGGGATCGGCATCCTGTTCTTCGGCGTCGCCGAACCCATCTTCTATTTCGACAATTCGGGCGCCTTCGGCTACCCGAACAACCCGCATGCCGATGTCGCCGGCGCGACGTCCATGGATCTGACCCGCGCGGTCCATGCGATGCGGGTCACCTATTTCCACTGGGGCTTCCATGGCTGGGCGGTCTATGTGGTGGTCGGTCTCTGCCTCGCCTATTTCGGCTTCCGCAAGAAGCTGCCCTTCACCATGCGCTCGGCGCTCCACCCGATCATCGGCGACAGGATCTACGGCCCCATCGGGCACGGCGTCGATTTGCTCGCGGTGTTCGGCACGATCTTCGGGGTCGCGACCTCGCTGGGTCTCGGCGTCAGCCAGATGGCGACCGGGCTCAACGTGCTGTTCGGCGTCGATCCGGGGATATGGACGCAGATCACCCTGATCGTCGTCATCTCGCTCGTGGCGACAGTTTCGGCGGTGTCCGGGGTCGGCAACGGCATCCGCATCATCTCCGAATGGAATATCTGGCTGTCGCTCGTGCTGCTTGCCTTCTTCCTGTTCGGCGGGCCGTTCAAGTGGCTGATGGGCTTCTTCGTAACCTCGCTCGGCGACTACATCTGGAACGTGATCCCGATGGGGTTCTGGACCGCCGGCACCGACAAGGAGATCGCCTGGCAGGGCGGCTGGACGATCTTCTACTGGGGCTGGTGGATATCCTGGGCGCCCTTTGTCGGGTTGTTCATCGCGCGCATCAGCCGTGGCCGGACGATCCGCGAGTTCATGGTGGGGGTGATGTTCGTTCCCACCACGATCGCCTTTTTCTGGCTCTGCATGTTCGGCGGCAACGCGATCTACCTGGAGCTCAACGCGGCCGGCGGCGCCGGCACGGCGGGCATCGTCGAGCTGGTGAAGGCGTGGAACCTGCCGGCGGCGCTCTACGGCACCATCGAGCGCCTGACTGACTTCTCGACCCTGCGATGGGTGATGTCGGCGCTCGCCACACTCCTGCTGGCCACCTGGTTCATCACCTCGTCCGACTCGGGCACGCTGGTGATCACCACCATGCTCTCGATGGGGGACGACGACCCGCCGCAGCGCTTCCGCATCGTCTGGGGGCTGGGCGAGGGCTTCGTGGCCGGGGTGCTGCTGGTGGCGGGCGGGCTCTCAGCGCTGCAAACGGCCTCTATCGCGGCGGCGCTGCCGATCTCGGTGATCTTGATCTTCATGGCCTGGGGGCTCCTGAAGTCGCTGTCGGAGGACAGCTCGGCGGTCGCCGCGCCGGACAGCGCCGGGGAGGCGGCGGCCCCGGCCGGCCCCGGCTAGGGGTCAGCGGACCCGCGCCGGCCCCAGAGCTGCCGGCTGGCGATTCGCGCGCCTTCGGCGAGGGATTCGAGCTTGGCCCAGACCACGTCCTCGGCGGTGAAGCTGTCGCCTGCGAAGGTCCCGAAGCCGCAATCGGTCGCCGCCACGATGCGCGACCTGTCGCCCACGCAACGGGCGGCGCGGACCAGCCGTTCGGCGACCACCTGCGGGTGCTCGACATAGTTGTTGGTGGTCTCGACGGCGCCGACGCAGAGCGACATGCCGTCGGGCAAGGGCAGGCGGCGGAAGGCTTCGATCTCGTGGCTGTGCCGCGGGTTGGCGAACGGCAGGACGAGCGCGCCGACCTTCGCCCGGTACATCACCGGCAGGACTTCCGGGCAGGGCACGTCATGGACATGCGGGCCGTCCCGGTTCCCCCAGCAGGCGTGCAGGCGGATGCGCTCCGGCGCTATGCCCGCGATCGCCTCGTTGAGCGCGGCGACGTGCATCTCCATCGCCGCGATGAATTCCGCGAGGCTGCTTTCCTGGTAGAAGCCGGCCCGTTCCATGCCGAGGTCGGGTGAATCGATCTGCAGCAGAAAGCCGTGCTCGACGATGCGCTCGTATTCGTGCTTCAGCGCCCGCGCCAGGGCGAAGACGTAGTCCTCGAACCGGTCGTAGTGGAGATTGACCATCGCCGTCGCGGCGAAGCCCGGCGAGACCGCGGTCATGAAGGTTTCGGCAAAACCGTCCCCGGCGGCCGCGAGCGCCTCCCTGAAGCCCCTGCACGCCGCGTCGACGGGGCCGGAATCCCGGTAGACCAGCGGCCCCGTCGTCCGGGGCAGTCCGTAGGGGCTGATCCGCCGCCTTCCGCTCCGGCCGAGCAGCTCGAACCAGACCGGGAAGGCCTGTGCGTCCAGCGGCAGAAGCCGGCCCGGCCCGTCGCCCCGGCCGAACCCGCCGATCCGGTCGGTGACATAGGAGATGAAATCGGTGCGCGGGATTTCGCCGTCATTGCCGATATCGATGCCGGCCTCGATCTGCCGCCGGACCGCCGTGGCCAGGGCCTTGGCGATCGCATCGCCGAGAACGTCCGGGTCGACGGCTTCGCCATGCGCCTTGGCGACCAGGAGGTCGGCCAGCCTCTCGCCGCGGGGGAGGCTGCCGACATGGGTGGTGAGAATCCGTTCGCGGCCGCTTTCCATCCCGGTCCCGCCGCCGCCGGCCCGGGCTAATCCGTCAGGTCTTCCCAGAGCCCCTTGACCCTGGCGAAGAAGCCTTCCGATTCGGGGCTGGTCGCGTGCTTGGCGCCCTTCCCCGCGTCCTCGAACTCCCGCAGCAGCTCCCGCTGGCGCTGCGACAGGTTGACCGGGGTCTCGACCTGGATCTCGACCAGCATGTCGCCGCGCCCGCGCCCGTGCAGCCCGGTCATCCCCTTGCCGCGCAGCCGGAACTGGCGCGAGGACTGGGTTCCCTCCGGGATGGTGACCTTGGCGAGCGTGCCGTCGATGGTCGGCATCTCGACGGTGCCGCCGAGCGCCGCGCTGGTCATCGGGATCGGCACGCGGCAGAACAGGGTCGTCCCGTCGCGCTCGAACAGGCGGTGCGGCCTGACCGAGACGAAGATGTAGAGATCGCCGGGGCTCGCCCCGTGCATGCCGGCCTCGCCCTCGCCGGCAAGGCGGATGCGGTTGCCGTCCTCGACCCCGCGCGGAATGGTGACCGCGAGGGTCTTCTCCCTGCGGGTCCGCCCGGTGCCGGCGCAGTCGCGGCACGGGTTCTCGATCGTCCGCCCGGCGCCCTGACAATTGGGGCAGGTGCGCTCGATGGAGAAGAAGCCCTGCTGGGCCCGCACCTTGCCGTGGCCCTGGCAGGTGGCGCAGGTCGTCGGCCCGCTGCCGGGCGCCGCGCCCGAGCCGTCGCAGGTATCGCAGTTGACCGATGTCGGGATCTTGATCCGCGTCTCGCTGCCCTTGTAGGCCTCCTCCAGCGAGATCTCCATGTTGTAGCGGAGGTCGTCGCCGCGCGCCCGCCCGCCGCGGCGCGCGCCCATGAAGTCGCCGAACATCTCGTCGAAGATATCGGCGAAGCCGGAACCGAAGTCGAAGCCGCCACCCGGCTGGCCGCCCGGCGCGCCGCCC
The DNA here is from genome assembly GCA_002239065.1 of Defluviicoccus sp. bin129. GTDB lineage: Bacteria > Pseudomonadota > Alphaproteobacteria > MPNO01 > MPNO01 > MPNO01. The sequence goes on from MPNO01000005.1 coordinate 99,697, forward strand.
TCGAAGGCGGCGTGGCCGAACCGGTCATAGGCGGCGCGCTTCTGGTCGTCCTTGAGGACGTCGTAGGCCTCGTTGATCTGCTTGAACTTCTGCTCCGCGGTGGCGTCCCCCGGGTTGCGGTCCGGGTGATACTGCATGGCGAGCTTGCGGTAGGCCTGCTTCATCGCATCCGCGTCGGCGCCGCGAGCCACACCGAGCGTGTCGTAATAGTCCTCCTTGGCCATGCGGTCAGACCCGTTGCCGCGGCCGCCGGGAGCGGAATCCCGGCCGATGGCGCGGTGGGCAACTCAACGCGGAGCCACCGTCCTCGCGGCGCAGCGGGCCTACGCCGACTTGTCCTTGCGTTCCTCCTCGACCTCCTCGAAATCGGCATCGACGACGGTCGAATCGTCCTCCGCGGGCTGGTCCGCGGGCGCGGCGCCGGCGGCGCCGGCGGCCTCTTCCTGCTGCGCCTTGTACATCGCTTCGCCGAGCTTCATCGCGGCCTGGGCGAGGGTCTCGCTCTTCGCCTTGATGTCCTCGATGTCCTCGCCTTCCAGCGCCGTCCTGAGAGCGGCGACGGAGTCCTCGATCCCGGTCTTCTCCTCGGCCGGAATCTGGTCGCCGTATTCCGCAAGGTTCTTTTCGGTGGTGTAGATCAGGCTGTCGGCCTGGTTGCGCACCTCCACCGTCTCCCTGCGCGCCCGGTCTTCGGCGGCGTGCATCTCGGCGTCCTTGACCATCTGCTCGATATCGGCGTCGCTGAGCCCGCCCGAGGCCTGGATGCGGATCGCCTGTTCCTTGCCGGTCGCCTTGTCCCTGGCGCCGACATTGACGATGCCGTTGGCGTCGATGTCGAAGGTGACCTCGATCTGCGGCACGCCGCGCGGCGCCGGCGGGATGCCCTCGAGGTTGAACTCGCCCAGGAGCTTGTTGTCGGCCACCATCTCGCGCTCGCCCTGGAACACCCGGACGGTCACCGCGTTCTGGTTGTCCTCGGCGGTGGAGAAGACGTTGCTCTTCTTGGTCGGGATCGTGGTGTTGCGGTCGATCAGCCGGGTGAACACGCCGCCCAGCGTCTCGATGCCGAGCGACAGCGGGGTCACGTCGAGCAGCAGCACGTCCTTGACGTCGCCCTTGAGCACGCCGGCCTGGATCGCCGCGCCGACGGCGACCACCTCGTCCGGGTTGACGCTGCGATTGGGTTCCCTGCCGAACAGCGACTTGACCGTCTCGATGATCTTCGGCATCCGCGTCATGCCGCCGACCAGGATCACCTCGTCGACCTCGCCCGCCGACAGGGCGGCGTCCTTGAGGGCCGCCCGGCACGGCCCCACCGTGCGCTCCACCAGATCGTCGACCAGGGCTTCCAGCTTGGCGCGGGTGATCTTGATGTTGAGGTGCTTCGGCCCCGACTGGTCGGCCGTGATGAAGGGCAGGTTGACCTCGGTCTGCTGGCTGCTGGAGAGCTCGATCTTGGCCTTCTCGGCGGCCTCCTTGAGGCGCTGCAGGGCCAGGCGGTCGGCGCGCAGGTCGATCGCCTGGTCCTTCTTGAACTCGTCGGCCAGGTATTCGATGATCCGGCTGTCGAAATCCTCGCCGCCGAGGAAGGTGTCGCCGTTGGTCGACTTGACCTCGAACACCCCGTCGCCGATCTCGAGGATCGAAATGTCGAAGGTGCCGCCGCCCAGATCGTAGACCGCGATCGTCCCCGATCCCTTCTTCTCCAGCCCGTAGGCGAGCGCCGCCGCGGTCGGCTCGTTGATGATGCGGAGCACCTCGAGCCCGGCGATCTTGCCGGCGTCCTTGGTCGCCTGGCGCTGGGAGTCGTTGAAATAGGCGGGCACCGTGATCACCGCCTCCGAGACCGCCTCGCCGAGATGGGCCTCCGCGGTCTCCTTCATCTTCTGCAGGATGAAGGCGGAAATCTGGCTCGGCGAGTAGTTCTCGCCCTGGACGTCGATCCAGGCGTCCCGGTTCGCGGCCTCGACGATCTGGTAGGGCACCAGGCCCTGATCCTTCTTGATGACCGGATCGTTGAACCGGCGCCCGATCAGGCGCTTGATCGCGAACAGAGTGTTGGTCGGGTTGGTCACCGCCTGGCGCTTCGCCGGCTGGCCGACGAGGCGTTCCTTGTCCTCGGTGAACGCCACCATCGACGGCGTGGTCCGCGCGCCCTCGGCGTTCTCGATAACCCGCGTGTCAGAGCCGTCCATCACGGCGACGCAGGAATTCGTCGTGCCGAGATCGATCCCTATGGCCTTGCCCATTTCCATCCCCATTATTGCAGCGGACGCCAGGGGCCCGTGACGGCGCCCGCGGCATCCCCGAAACTCTCACGCCCGATACGCAAATGCGATGGCGGATATATAGGGTCGGGGAACCGGCGGTACAACCTGTCGTCGCGCCCCGCGAAGGCAAATCCGATGATCGTTTCCGCGAGCTACCGCACCGACATACCGGCCTTCTACGGCGCCTGGTTCGAACGCCGGCTGGATGCGGGGTCCTGCGAGGTCCGCAACCCCTATGGCCGGCCCTATACCGTCCGGCTCGACCGCGAGTCGGTTTCCGGCTTCGTCTTCTGGACGCGGAACGCGGCGCCCTTCCTCCCGGTGCTCGACCGCCTGGCCGCGGCCGGCTACCCCTTCGTCGTCCACTACACGATCACCGCCTATCCGCGGCTGCTCGAAACCTCGGTGATCGATCCCGCGCGCGCCGCCCGGCAGGTCCATGCGATCGCCCGGGCTTTCGGGCCCCGCGCCGCGGTCTGGCGGTACGACCCGATTATCGTCACCGGCGCCACGCCGCTCTCTTCCCATGTCGAGCGGTTCTCCCGCCTCGCCGAGGCGCTCGCCGGCGCGGTCGACGAGGCGGTGCTGTCCTTCGCCACCTTCTATCGCAAGACGCGCCGCAACCTCGCCGTCGCCGGCGGGGCGCCCGGGCTCGCCTGGGACGATCCCGCGGTCGAGCGGAAACAGGCGCTGATCGCCGAACTCGCCACCGCCGCGCGGGAGTTCGGGATGCGGGCCACGGTCTGCGCCCAGCCGGACCTCGCCGCCGGCGGTGCGAGGGAGGCACGCTGCATCGACGCAAGGCGCCTCGGCGACGTCGCCGGCAGGCCGAGCCCGGCGAGGGAGAAGGGCAACCGTCCCGGCTGCGCCTGCCACGAGGCGCGCGACATCGGCGCCTATGACAGCTGCCCGCATGGCTGCATCTACTGCTACGCCGTGGCCAGCCCCGGCGCCGCCAGGGCGCGCCACGCGCGTCACGACCCGGCAGCGCCGTCGCTGCTGTGAACCGCGTCAGGGGTTGCACGCGCCGTAGAATTCGTCGATGCCCAGCGCCTCGCGGAACTCCGCGGTAACCCGGCCGCCCGCCGCTCCCGCGACCGGCGCGCCGGTCGCGTCGACGATGCGGACGAAGCCGTGGAACGCGGCCGCAATCGCCGCCGCGTCGATCATCGCGGCCTCGCCCAGCCGGTCGGCCAGCGCGTCCCTCAGCTCACCCGTCCGCGCCTCGTCGCCCAGGGTGACGGCCTCCGCGAAGCCGTGCAGCAGGACCCCGCCGGCAATGCCGCCGTCTTCCGCCGCCTCGCCGGTGATGGCGCCCAGATCGAATTCGGCGCCCGAAACTTCTGTGCTCGCACGGAGCATGAACGCATGGGCGCTGGTTCAATAGACGCATTGATGAAGCGCAGACACCCGGCCGGCGACCAGCTCCATCTGCATGCGGTCGATAGCGCGGACCCCGGTCGCGTAGTCGGTCATCTCGCTGCCCGGCAGATAGTGCTCCTCGGCGAGATCCCAATAGGCCCGTTTCGCCTCCGGCACCAGCGACAGCGCCTTGACCACCGGTGAGGCGGCGGCGCCGTAGAGCGCGCCGTCGCTCTCGACCACGTCGTCCGGCTGCACCAGGCTGATCCACGCGTCGTGGCGCCTGGCTCCCGGGGCGCGGTAGCCCGAAGGCGCGCCCGCCACCGGCGCCGGCAGGTCGAATTCAGGCAGGCCGAGCGCCCGGCGGAAGGTGTCGACGACCATGACCATGCCGACGATGCCGACGATCTCGACATAGGCCTCCTCGCTCACCCCGGCGGCGAGAATCCCCTCCGCCCAGCTCCGGCTGAGCCGGCCCGGGTCGGTGGTCAGGCGGTGGATCAGCTCGACCTCCGCCGCGCTCAGCCGCCCGCCCGCCTGGTGCTCGCCCTCTATCGCGAAGGGCGACAGCGCCTGCTTGCGTTCGCGGCACAGCGCGCAGCCGCGCGCCGCGCGCACCGCGCCCGCCGCCGCCACGCGGCGCTCCCCGTCGAGCCAGGCGCCCGGCTCGGCGATGCGGCGCCAAGCAAGGCGCTGCGCCGCGACCAGCGTCTCGCGGACGCGGTAGGGCGTGTCGTAATCGATCCCGGACATGGTTCCTCCCGACGTGGCGAAGGTGGCCGGCCGATTGTACCAGCGCGGTCCGCGCCGGCCAGCGCGGTGCGTTTTCGGATGCTACAATGCCCCACCGAACCCGAAGGAGGTCCCCGATGAGCGAGCCGATCACCCTCGAGGTGTTCACCGACTACGTCTGACCCTGGTGCTATCTCAGTACCGTGCGTATCGAGAAGCTCAGGCGCAAATTCGACATCGCCGTGAAATGGGTGCATTTCCCGCTGCACCCCGAGACCCCGGCGGAGGGGATGACGCTGGAGGCGCTGTTCGCCGGGCGCGACTACGACCTCGAGGCGTCCTATGCGCGGATGAAGGGGCTGATGGACGAAGAAGGGCTCGACTACGCCCGGCGCACCCATACCTATAACAGCCGGCTCGCGCAGGAGCTCGGCGCCTGGGCCGACACGGTGGAGGGCGGCGAGGCGCTGCACGATGCGCTGTACCGGGCCTATTTCGTCGAGGGCAGCAATATCGGCGACGCCGACACGCTGCTCGGCATCGTCGAGGCGGTCGGCCTGCCGGTCGAGGAAGCGCGCGCGGCGCTGGCGGAACGGCGCTTCAGGGACGCGGTCGATGCCGACTGGGCGCGTTCGCGCAAGCTCGGGGTGAGCGGCGTTCCCACCTTCGCCGCCGGCGGGTACGGGGTGGTCGGCGCGCAGCCCTACGAGACGCTGGAAAAATTCCTCTCCGAGATCGGCGCCCGGCCGCGCGCGGGAAACGACGCATGACGGACGCCGAGATCGGCCATATCGATTATGCCCGCATCGACGTCGACCGGACGGCGCGCTATGCGAGCCTCGACGGCCGGGTGGCGGTCATCACCGGCGGCGGGCAGGGGATCGGGCGCGGCTACGCGCATTACTTCGCGGCCCAGGGGGCGATCCCCGTCATCGCCGAGATCGACGGCGACAACGCAAGCCGGGTCGCCGCCGAGGTCGCGGCGGAGCATGGCCCGGCGCTCGCGCTCGCCACCGATGTCGGGGACGAGGACTCGGTGGCGGCGATGGCGGCCGAGACGCTGGACGCGTTCGGGCGGATCGACATCCTGATCAACAACGCGGCCGTGTTCTCGAAGATCACCATGGCGCCGTTCTGGGAGCTCCCGGTCGAGGAGTGGAAGGCGGCGATGCACGTCAACATCACCGGCTCGATGCTGTGCGCGCGCGCCGTGGCGCCGGCGATGATCGAGGCGGGCTGGGGGCGGATCGTCAACATCTCGTCCGGCACCCATGTGAAGGGCCGGCCCAACTACCTCCACTACATCACCTCGAAATCGGCGATGGTCGGCATGTCGCGCTCGATGGCGCGCGAGCTCGGCCCACACGGGATCACCGTCAACACCTTCTGGCCCGGGGTGATGCAGACCGAAATCGAACGCCCGTCGGTGCCCAGGCACATGTTCAAGACCATGACCCGGGCGCAGGCGCTGCCGCGCCAGGGGACGATCCACGACCTCGCCAAGGCGATGCTGTTCATCTGCTCCGACGAGGCGGGCTACATCACCGGTCAGAATCTCGTCGTCGATGGCGGGTCGAGCTTCATCTGATGGCTTCATCGCCCGCAACGGGCTGTGGAGCGACGGGCAGGCCGAGGCCGCGTCGGAGGTGCTGCGCAGGGTCGAGGCCGACGGGCTCCGCCTGATCAGGCTTGCCTGGGTCGACAGCCATGGCGCCGTTAGGGCCAAGGCGGTCACCCCGCCCGCGCTCCGCCAGGCGCTGCTCGACGGCTACAACATCAACGTCGCCACCTCGACCCTCGATGCGTCGGGCGGGCGTGTCTTCGCCTCCTTCACCCCGGGCGGCGGCATGGGCATCGACGAGATGACCGGCTCGCCCAACCTGGTGCTGGTTCCGGATCCCCTGACATACCGCACCCTCCCCTGGGCCCCGGGGACGGGCTGGATGCTGGGCGATCAGTATTTCCGCAATGGCAGGCCTTTCCCCTTCTCGACCCGCCGGGTTCTGGCCGCCCAGCGGGCGCGGCTCGCCGGGCGCGGCTGGCGCATGCTGGTCGGCATCGAGATCGAGTGGTACCTGCGCCGCATCGACGACGACCGGCTGGGCGAGGCGCAGGTCGCGCAGCAGGGACGGCGCGGCCGCCCGCTCGCGACCAGCGCCGTCGAACCCGGCTTCTCCTACCACTCGGAGACCAATCTCGACATCCTGCAGCCGGTCTTCGATGCGCTGGCCGATGCGTTCGACGGGCTCGGGCTGAAGCTGCGCTCGCTGGAGAACGAGTTCGGCCCGGGGCAGGTCGAATGCACCTTCGCGGCCGACGACGCGGGGCGCGCGGCGGACGACGCGGCGCTGTTCCGCAGCGCGACCCGGCAGGTCTGCCGCCGCCTCGGCTACGCCGCGAGCTTCATCTGCCGGCCCGCCTTCCGGGGACATTTCGCCAGCGGCTGGCATCTCCACCAGTCCTTCGCCGATGCCGCGACCGGCGAGAACCTGTTCGTGCCCGCGGAAGGCGACCATGCGCTGTCGCCGCTCGGGCTCTCGGCGCTCGCCGGTCTGGTCGAGCACGCCGATGCGGCGAGCGCCTTCGTCACGCCCACGATCAACGGCTATCGCCGCTTCCGCCCCAACTCGCTGGCGCCCGACCGGGCGGGCTGGGGGGTCGACCAGCGGGGCGCGATGATCCGGGTGATCGGCGGCGCCGACGACCCCGCGACGCGGCTGGAGAACCGCGCCGGCGAGCCCGCCGCCAACCCCTATCTCTATATCGCATCGCAGATCGCCGCCGCGCTCGACGGCATCGACCGCAACCTCGCCGCGCCGGAAGAGGATCTCGCCCCCTACGAGGCCGAGCGCGCGATGCTGCCCGCCGACCTCGCCGCCGCGCTCGGGGCGCTCGACGCGTCCGCCCTGTTCCGCCGCGACTTCGGCGATCCGTTCGTCGACTATTTCATCGCCCTCAAGCGGGCCGAGCTCGACCGGTTCCGGCAATACGGAATCGACCAGGGCGGCCACCGCGAGATCAATGGCGTGACCGAATGGGAACAGAACGAGTATTTTGACTTCTTCTGAACGCCCGCAAGCGGGGGGAAAGGCGATGACCGAGCTGCCATCGATCAACGGCGCGGCGTCGGGTCCGGCCTATGATTACGACCGGCTGGTGTTCGAGGACCGCGTGCACCGCGTGCTCTACACCGATCCCCGGATCTTCGACGCGGAGATGACCAGGATCTTCGGCGCGGTCTGGGTCTATCTCGGCCATGAGAGCCAGATCCCGCAGGTCAACGATTTCGTGACCACCCGGCTCGGGCGCCGCCCGATCATCCTGGTGCGCGATTCCGACGGCGTGCTGCGAGCGCTCTACAACCGCTGCACCCATCGCGGCTCGACCGTCTGCCGAGAGACGCGCGGCTCGGCGAAATCCTTCCAGTGCGGCTATCACGGCTGGACCTTCCTCAACTCGGGCAAGCTCAACGGCGTGCCCTGGCCGGACGGCTACGCGGACAATTTCTCGGACGAGAAGTTCAACCTCGCCCAGGTCCCCCGGGTCGACAGCTATCGCGGGTTCGTGTTCGGCACGCTCAACCTCGATGCGCCGGCGCTGGTCGACTATCTCGGCGGCGTCGCCGGGCCGCTCGACGAGTGGCTCGACCGCCATCCCGGCGGCAAGGTCGCGCTGTGCGAGGCCAACCGGCTCAAATTCAAGGGCAACTGGAAGCTGCTCTACGACAACTCGGCCGACGGCTACCATGTCGTGTTCTCGCACCGCTCGCTGCTCGCCATGGAGAACCGCTTCGAGCCCGACAGCGACAAGGGGATGGCGTTCTACCGCTCGAGCCCGGACTCGGCGCCGATGTATGTCCGCTGCTTCGCCAACGGCCACCATTTCAAGGACAAGCGGCCCAATGTCGAGGACCGGCCGGGCGCGCTGTGGGACATCGAAGGCCCGCACCCGGGCATGGAGCATTTCGAGGCCTCGCTGCGCCAGCGCCTCGGCGACCGGGCCGACCGCGCGCTCGACCTCGCCTCGTCGGAGCCGGTGAACATCAACGTATTTCCCAACCTCCACATCCTCGGCAACCACGTCCAGGTTTCGACGCCGGTCGCCGTCGACGAGACCGACACCACCTGGTACGGCACCGCCGTGGTCGACGACGACGGCGCGCTCGAAGGGACGGTCGATGCGATCAACGCGCTGCGCATGCGCACCCAGGAATCCTTCCCCAATTTCGGCGAGGTCGACGATCTCGCCAATTTCGAGCAGATCCAGGTGGGCTTCCTCGCCGAGGAGGACGAATGGGTCTACATGCATCGCGGGCTCGGCATCCCCGGCCGCCTCAAGGTGGACGACGAGGGCGCGATCACCGGGCCGCCCACCGACGAGGTGTTCATGCGCGAGCACATGAAGGTGTGGAAGCGCCTGATGACGGCGGAACCCCGCATCGCGATCACGCGGACGGTCTGAGGGGTGACCGTGGACGCGCCCGACCCGTCGACCAGCTCGTACTACGTCAGCGACGATTTCTACGCCGGGCTGGTCGACGAGTTTTCCGGCTGGCAGACGCCCGAGCGCGCGATCTCGGACGCCGCGCTGCGCGAGTCCTGCGCGCGCTTCCTGGCCCTGGAGGCGCGGCTCCTCGACCAGGACCGGTTCGATGACTGGCTCGCCCTGTTCGCGCCCGAATGCGTCTACTGGGTGCCGGGGACGCGGGACGGCGACCCCAGGCGCGAGATCGCCATCGCCTTCGACGACCGCCGCAGGCTGGAGGACCGCATCTTCCGCCTCAACACCGGTGAGGCGTGGTCGCAGCGCCCCGGCTCGCGAACCACGCGCATGGTCTCCAATATCGAGCTGTTCTCGACCGGCGACCCCGAGATCGTGATGGCGCGCTCCAATTTCCTCACCGTCGAGTTCCGCGCCGGGGCGACCCGGATCTGGGCCGGCTGGGCGGGCCACCGCCTGCGCGACGCGACCACGCATTGGCGGATCCTGGTCAAGCAGGTCAACCTGATCGACTACGACCAGAACCTGAGGAACCCGTCGATCGTGCTGTGAGCCGGATACGCCCTATGCCGGGTGAGGCGATGCGCCGTCCTCGATCAGGCCGGCGAGCAGCCGGCGGGCATGGATGGTCGGCTGGTCGGCGTTGACGTCGATCTGCGGCGCGCCGGGGCGCGCGTCGATGCCGCGCTGCTGTGCTTCCACCGCGTCGACGTCTTCCCGGAAGGTCTGGCGGACGCCGGGGTGGAGGCGGGTGTCGAGATCGTCGTCGTCGAGCCGGTAGTTGCGCGCGAACAGCCAGAAATAGTGGCAGGACGTCTCGCTCTCCGGGGTCGAGAAATGCGACGTCCGGTTGGTGATGCCGCGGCTGCGGTCGCCCTCGGGCGCGCCGGTCCCGGCTTCCGCCGCGCCGATGTCGAAGATGCACCCGGTCGGCGGCACGAAGGTGGCGAGGATCCAGCGGTCGACCGGCCCGGTGAAGCCGCCCGCCACCTTCCAGATCGGCGGCGCCTCGACGCCGAGCAGCCAGCGCGAGATCGCGATCCGCCCATCCTTGCGCTCGACCTTCGGCGGTGTGTCCTGCACCGCGTCGCTGCCCAGCGTGTCGGGATGGACGAAGGTGACATGGGTCGCATCGAGCTGGATGTCGGTCAGCAGCCGGTACTCGGCGGCGACCGGGTGGTAGTCGCCGACGGTCCGCCACTCCGGCCCGTCGTTCCAGAACAGATCGGGGATCCGCGCCTCGTCGGCGCGGGCCGGGTCGCCCATCCAGATCCAGATCCAGCGATGCCGTTCGCGCACCGGGTAGCTCCGCACCGCCGCGCCCGGCGGGATCGTCGACTGGCCGGGAATCGCAATGCAGGCGCCGGTCGGATCGAAGGTCAGCCCGTGATAGCCGCACTGGATGTCGTCGCCCCGCACGCGGCCCATCGAGAGCGGCAGGTTGCGGTGGCAGCAGCGGTCCTCCAGCGCGACCGGAGACCCGTCCCCGCGGCGGTAGAGCACCACCGCCTCGCCGAGAAGAACGCGGCTTGTCGGCTCGGTGCCGACCTCGTGGTCCCAGGCGGCGACATACCAGCAATCGCGCAGATACATGGCGTTCGCCATCACGCCGCCGCGGGCTCGTTCGACGGCGCCGCCTCGACCCTGGCGGCGCAGAACTTGAACTCGGGGATCTTGCCGAACGGGTCGAGCGCGTCGTTGGTCAGCAAATTGGCCGCCGCCTCGGCGAAGCAGAACGGGATGAACACCACGCCCGCGGGCACGTCCCTGTCGACCCGGCCGACCAGCTCGATCGCCCCGCGCCTGGTCTCGACGCGGATCTTGGCGCCGGGGGCGAGCCCCATGCGGTCGAGATCGGACGGCGCGAGATGGGCGATCGCCTCGGGCTCGATGGCGTCGAGCACCCCGGCGCGCCGCGTCATCGCCCCGGTATGCCAGTGCTCCAGCACGCGGCCGGTGGTCAGGATCATCGGGAAGTCGGCGTCCGGCACCTCGTCCGGCGGGGCGATCGAGGCGGGCACGAACTTGCCGCGCCCGTTCGCGGTCGGGAAGCCGTCGCCGAAGATCACGTCGTCGCCCGGAACGTCGAGCGACGCGGTGGGGTAGGTGACCGAGTCCTCGCGCTCCAGCCGCTCCCACGAGATGCCGTTGAGCGAGGGCATCAGCGCCTGCATCTCGGCGAACACGTCGGCCGGGCCGTCATAGGACCAGTCGAGGCCGAGGCGGCGCGCGATCTCCTGCACGATCCACAGATCCTGGCGCGCCGCGCCCGGCAAGGGCAGGGCGGCGCGGCCGATCTGCACCTGGCGGTTGGTGTTGGTGTAGGAGCCGTCCTTCTCGGGGAACGCCGAGGCCGGCAGCAGCACGTCGGCGAAATAGGCGGTCTCGGTGAGGAACAGCTCCTGCACGACGAGATGGTCGAGCATGGCGAGCGCCTCGCGGGCGTGGCCGACGTCGGGGTCCGACATCGCCGGGTTCTCGCCCATGATGTACATGCCGCGGATCTCGCCCTGGTGGACCGCGTTCATGATCTCGACCACGGTGAGCCCGCGCTCGGGGTCGAGCGAGGTCTTCCACGCGGTCTCGAAGGTCTCGCGGATTTCGGCCCCCGCCACCGAGCGGTAGTCGGGATAAAACATCGGGATCAGCCCGACATCGGAGGCGCCCTGCACGTTGTTCTGCCCGCGCAGCGGGTGCAGCCCCGAGCCCGGCCGGCCGACCTGGCCGGTCATCAGCGCGAGCGAGATCAGGCAGCGCGCGTTGTCGGTGCCGTGGATGTGCTGCGAGATGCCCATCCCCCAGAAGATGATCGAGGCCGGCGCGGTGGCGTATTTGCGCGCGACGATGCGGATGGTCTCGGCGTCGATGCCGCAGATCGGCGCCATCTCCTCCGGGGTGAAGGGCGCGATATGTGCCTTCAGCGCCTCGAACCCCTCGGTGTGGCGCTCGATATAGCCCGGGTCGTAGAGATCCTCGGCGACGATGGTGTTCATCATCGCGTTGAGCAGCGCCACGTCGGTGCCCGACTTGAACTGGAGCATGTGGGTCGCGTGCCGGCTGAGCGCCTGGCCGCGCGGGTCCATGACGATCAGGGTCTTGCCGGCCTTGGCCGCGTTCTTGAAGAAGGTCGCCGCGACCGGGTGGTTCACCGCCGGGTTGGCGCCGATGACGATGATCACGTCCGAGTTGGCGCATTCGAAGAACGGCGCGGTCACCGCGCCCGAGTTGATGGTCTCCATCAGGGCGGCGACCGAGGACGCGTGGCACAGCCTTGTGCAGTGGTCGACGTTGTTGGTGCCGAAGCCCGCGCGCACCAGCTTCTGGAACAGATAGGCCTCCTCGTTGGAGCCCTTGGCCGAGCCGAACCCGGCGAGCGCGTTGCCGCCATGCGCGTCGCGGATGCGGGCGAGCCCGGCGGCGGCGACGTCGAGCGCCTCCTCCCAGCTCGCCTCGCGGAACAGCGCCAGCGGGTTCGCCGCATCGAGGCTCGCGAGGTCGTCCTTGCCGACCCCGTCCCGGCGGATCATCGGCGTGACGATGCGCTGCTTGTGGTGCACGTAGTCGAAGCCGAACCTTCCCTTGACGCACAGCCTGCCGTGATTGGCCGGGCCGTCCCTGCCCTCGACCTTGACCAGCCGGTCGTCCTTGATGTGGTAGGTGAGCTGGCAGCCGACGCCGCAATAGGGGCAGAGGCTGTCGACCGTGCGGTCGGGGGTGACGGCGCCCGGGCGGTCCGCCTGCATCATCGCCGCCGGCATCAGCGCGCCGGTGGGACAGGCTTGGACGCATTCGCCGCAGGCGACGCAGGTCGAGTCGCCCATCGGGTCGTCGAAGTCGAAGACGATCTTCGCTTGGGAGCCGCGATGGGCCATGCCGATCACGTCGTTGACCTGGACCTCGCGGCAGGCGCGGACGCAGAGCGTGCAGTTGATGCAGGCATCGAGATTGACCGCCATCGCCGGGTGGCTGGGATCGGCGGCGGGGGCGGCGATGGGATCGAAGCGGCTGTCCGCGATTCCGATCCGGTCGGCCCAGCGCCAGAGCTTGGAATCGGCATCATGCGCCTGTTCGCGCTCCGGCTGGTCGGCGATCAGCAGCTCGAACACCATGCGCCGCGCCGAGGCCGCGCGCTCGGATACGGTGTCCACCACCATCCCCTCGCTCGGGGTGCGGATGCAGGAGGCGGCGAGCACCCGCTCGCCCTCGATCTCGACCATGCAGGCGCGGCAATTGCCGTCGGCGCGATAGCCCGGCTCCGGCGCATAGCAGAGATGCGGGATCTCGATACCCCGGCGCTCCGCGACCTGCCAGATGGTCTCGCCCGGCTGGGCGGCGACGGTCTCGCCGTTGAGGGTGAAGGTGACCCCGGCTTCCTGATCCTTGGGCATGGCCTATCCGTCCGGTATGTCCTGGGGGAAATGCTTCAGCGCCGACAACAGCCCGTTCGGCGCCGCCTGGCCGAGGCCGCAGATTGAGGCGTCGATCATCGCCCGGCTGAGTTCGCGAAGCAACGGCTCGTCCCATCGGGGCCGGCGCATCAGCCCGACCGATTTCTCGCAGCCGGCGCGGCAGGGCGTGCACTGCCCGCAGCTCTCGTCCTCGAAGAAGCGCATCAGGTTGAGCGCCGCGTCGGCCGCCGAATCCCGATCCGAGAGCACGATCACCGCGGCCGACCCGATCAGGCAGCCATGCTCTTCCAGGGTGCCGAAATCGAGCGGGATGTCCGCCATGCCGGCGGGCAGGATGCCGCCCGAGGCGCCGCCCGGCAAATAGCCCTTGAAGGCGTGGCCGTCCGCCATGCCGCCGCAGTATTCGTCGATCAGCTCGCGGGCGGTGATCCCGGCCTCGGCGATCTTGACCCCGGGCTCCTTCACCCGGCCCGAGACCGAGAAGGTGCGCAGGCCCTTGCGTCCGTTGCGGCCCTTGCCGGCGAACCAGTCCGGGCCGTTGGCGAGGATGTCCGGCACCCAGTAGAGCGTCTCGACGTTGTTGATCAGCGTCGGCTTGCCGAACAGCCCGATCTGGGCCGGGAAGGGCGGCTTGTGCCGGGGCAGGCCGCGCTTGCCCTCAATGCTCTCCAGCATCGCCGATTCCTCGCCGCAGATATAGGCGCCGGCGCCGCGCCTGAGCACGATGGAGCCCGGCGCAGCCAGGCCTTCCGTCTCCAGCCGGGCGATCTCACCGATCAGGATCTCGCGCGCCACCGGGTACTCGTCGCGGAGATAGACATAGGTCTCTTCCGCCTCGACCGCCCAGTCGGCGATCAGCATGCCTTCGAGGAAGCGGTGCGGGTCGGTCTCGAGGAAGTAGCGGTCCTTGAAGGTGCCTGGCTCGCCCTCGTCGGCGTTGACCGCGAGATAGCGGGGACCCGGCTCGGCGCGGACGAAGGTCCATTTGCGCCCGGTCGGGAAGCCCGCCCCGCCGAGCCCGCGCAGGCTCGACTTCTCCAGCGCCTCGATCACCCCCTCGACCGGCCGGTTCCCGTCGCGGCATTCGCGGAGCACCGTGTAGCCGCCGCCCGCGACGTAGTCGTCGAACCCGACATAGTCGGGGATCTCGGGCTTCGTCCTGCCGTCCGCGAGCGCGGCCATGACCCGCTCCGGGGTCGCGTGCGGCATCTGGTTGTGGCCGATCTCGGCCGCCGGCGCGCGGTCGCAGGCGCCGATGCAGGGCGCCCGGACGATGCGCACGCCATCGCCCACGCTACCCTCCAGCGTCTCGATCAGCGCATCGGCGCCCATCATCTCGCAGGTGAGCGAGTCGCAGACCCGGATCGTGAGCGGCGGCGGGCGCGCATCCTCGTCGCCGAGCACGTCGAAATGGGCATAGAACGTCGCCGTCTCGTAGATCTCGGTGAGCGCGAGCTTCATCTCGTCGGCGAGCGCCGCCATGTCGTCGGGCGCGAGGCAGCCCTGCGAGTCCTGGATCAGATGCAGGTGCTCGATCAGCAGGTCGCGCCGGCGCGGCCGGTCGCCGAGGAGCGCGCGCACGCGCTCCGCCGCCGCCGCATCGACCTGGCGGCCCTTGGTGCGGGGCCGCGCCCGGGTGCGGGCCGAACCGGGATGCCCGTATGCGCGAACCACGCGCGCGCCTTCCGCCATGACCTCTCCCGGTTCCCGAAGCCTCGAAACTCGTCCCGCCGCGAACCTAGCGGCTCGCACCGGCCGCCGTCAAAAGATTGTCCGGGTCCGGAACGCAGGCACGATGCGTTGCGTGGCGGCGGGCCGTCCCTCGACAGGGTCCGTCGGATCTACTCGGGAAGAGGGGAAAAATTGCAATGCCTCACCCTGAGCAACCGCGAAGCGGCGTATCGAAGGGCAGCCGAGCCTTTCCCATCCGTCGTCATGGCCGGACTTGTCCGGGCATGACGGGGTGCGGGGCGCCATGCAGCGGCCACGGCGCTAGCCTACGTCGACCGCCTCGAGCGCGACCACCTCGGTGTTGATCAGCTGCTTGCCGGCATGTTCGAAATTGACGGTCACGCGGGCGCCGTCGACCGACTGCACCTGGCCGAGCCCCCAATCGGGACGTGCCGGGTGGCGCACCCGCATGCCGGGGGCGAGCTCACTCATCCCCGGCCTCGCCGGCGCGCCTGCCGGTCAGCCCGACGACGATGCCCCGCAGCGTCCGCACCTCCTGGTCGGTGAGGTCGGCGCGGGTGAAGATGTTGCGGATGTTGCGCACCATCCTCGGCCGCTTGTCGGGCGGGTAGAGGAAGCCGCAGGCGTCGAGCTCGGCTTCGAGATGGTCGAACAGGTCCTGGATCTCGCGCTGGGTGGCGGCCTGCGCGCCCTTCCGCGTCAGCCGGTCGGCGCCGTCTTCCAGCGCGGGGTCGGCCTGGAACCACTCGTAGCCGATCAGCAGCACCGCCTGGGCGAGGTTGATCGACGAATAGGCCGGGTTGGCCGGCACGATGACCAGCGCCTCGGCGCGCGCCGCGTCGTCGTTGTGGAGCCCGCTTTTCTCGCGCCCGAACAAGAGGGCGGAGCGCTCCCCCGCCGCGCGCCAGTCGTGCAGCTTCCGCGCCGCCGCGCGCGGGGTCAGCACCGGCTTCACCATGTCGCGCACCCGCGCGGTGGTGGCGAAGACGTGGCGGATGTCGCCGATCGCCGCCTCGGTGGTCGGGAACAGCCCGGCCTCGTGCAGCACCGCCTCCGCCCCCGAGGCGGTGTTGATCGCCTTCTGGTCGGGCCAGTCGCCGCGCGGCGCCACCAGGCGCAGATCGGTCAGGCCGAAATTGAGCATCGCGCGCGCCGCCGCGCCGATATTCTCGCCGAGCTGCGGCTCGACCAGGACGATTGCGGGGGCGAGCGGGTCGGCGGCGGCGACCGCGCGGCGGCTGCGGTCGGTGCCCGCCATCAGGCGGGGCCGACGCCGTCGCGCATCAGCTTGTAGGTGATCGAGTCGTAGAGCGCGTTGAACGAGGCGTCGATCACGTTGGTCGACACGCCGACGGAGGACCAGTTCTCGCCGTCGTCGTCGCCGCTCTCGATCATCACCCG
The DNA here is from genome assembly GCA_002239065.1 of Defluviicoccus sp. bin129. Lineage (GTDB taxonomy): Bacteria > Pseudomonadota > Alphaproteobacteria > MPNO01 > MPNO01 > MPNO01. Next base: position 116,063 of record MPNO01000005.1, read on the forward strand.
GGTGACCGCGGCGCTGCCGTCGCCGGGGGTCAGGATGCGCACCTTGTAGTCGACCAGCCGGAGCGCGCCGAGCCCGGGATAGAACGGGATCAGCACCTTGCGCAGCGCCCCGTCGAGCGCGTTGACCGGCCCGTTGCCCTCGGCCACCGCCATGTGGCGGTCGTCCCCCATGTCGACCTTGACGGTGGCTTCGGAGAGCGTGATCAGCTCGCCGCGCGCGTTCCAGCGCCGCTCGTCGAACACCCGGAAGCTGTGCAGCCGGAAGAACTCCGGCACCGAGCCGAGGGTGCGCCGCGCCAGCAGCTCGAAGCTGGCGCCGGCCCCGTCATAGGCGTAGCCCTCGAACTCGCGCCGCTTCACCTCTTCCAGCAGGCGCGGGAGCCTGGAGTTCCCGGGGTCGATGTCGAGCCCGATCTTGCGGAACCGGGCGAGGATGTTGGACCGTCCGGCCTGGTCGGAGACCACGATCTGGCGCTCGTTGCCGACCAGGGCCGGGTCGATATGCTCGTAGGTACGGGGGTCCTTCTCGATCGCCGAGACGTGCAGCCCGCCCTTGTGGGCGAAGGCGGAGGCGCCGACATAGGCGGCGTTGCGCAGCGGCGCCCGGTTGAGCCGCTCGTCGAGCAGCCGCGAGGTCGGGGTCAGCTCGGCAAGCCCCGCCTCGTCGATCCCCGTCTGGTAGCCCATCTTGAGCATCAGGCTCGGGATCAGCGAGATCAGGTTGGCGTTGCCGCAGCGCTCGCCGAGCCCGTTGAGCGTGCCCTGCACCTGGCGGGCGCCGGCGCGCACCGCGGCGAGCGAGTTGGCGACCGCGTTCTCGGTGTCGTTGTGGCAGTGGATGCCGAGCGCGCTGCCGGGAATGTGTTGCGCGACCTCGGCCGTGATGCGCTCGACCTCGTGCGGCAGGGTGCCGCCATTGGTGTCGCACAGCACCACCCAGCGCGCGCCCGCCTCGTGCGCCGCCTTCACGCAGTCGAGCGCGAAGCCGGGATTTGCCTTGTAGCCGTCGAAGAAATGCTCGGCGTCGAACATCGCCTCGTCCTTGGTCCGCGCGAGATGGGCGATCGAGTCGGCGATCATGGCTACGTTCTCGTCGAGCGCCACGTCGAGCGCGGTCCGCACGTGGAAGTCCCAGGTCTTGCCGACGATGCAGGCGACCGGCGCCCGGGCGTTCACCAGCGCCGCCAGCCCGGGATCGTTCTCCGCGCTCCGCCCCGGCCGGCGCGTCATCCCGAAGGCGGTGAAGCGCGCCCGCGCCAGCGCCGGCGGCTCGGCGAAGAACGCATCGTCGGTCGGGTTGGCGCCGGGCCAGCCGCCCTCGACATAGTCGATGCCGAGACGGTCGAGCGCGCGCGCCACCGCGGCCTTGTCGGCGACGCCGAAATCGACCCCCTGGGTCTGCGCGCCGTCGCGCAGCGTGGAATCGAAGAGGTGGATGCGCCTGTCGCTCATGCCCGCCGCCATTCGCTTGAGCCGTCGGGCCGGTCCTCGACGACGACGTTGTGGGTCCTCATCAGCTCATCCCGGATGCGGTCGGCCTCGGCGAAGTCCTTTTCCGAGCGCGCCCGGCGGCGGTCGGCGACCATGGTCCTGATCGCCTCCTCGACGCCGTCGCCCTTGAACCAGCTCTCCGGGTCCCGCCCCAGCAGCCCCAGCAGCCCGCCCGCGAAGAGGAGCCCGGCCTTGGCGCGGGCGCGCTCCCGGGCATCGTCGCTCCGGTTGAGCGTGCCCGCAAGCGCGTGCATCTCGGCCAGCGCCTTGGGCGTATTGAGGTCGTCGGAAAGCGCCTCGACTACCGGCTCCGCGCCGGCGATGTCGTCGGCGGCCACGACGTCCCGGGCGCCGGCGAGCGCGGTATAGAGCCGGTCGAGCGCGCTCTTGGCACGGTCGAGCCCGTCGAGCGAGAAATCGAGCGGCTGGCGGTACTGCGCCGTGAGCAGCGAGAGCCGGATCGCCTCGCCCGGGGCGCGCTCCAGCAAATCGTGGACGGTGTGGAAATTGCCGAGCGACTTCGACATCTTCTCGCCGCCGACGGTGACGTAGCCGTTATGCATCCAGAGCCCGACGAACGGCTTGCCGTGCGCGCAGGTGGACTGGGCGATCTCGTTCTCGTGATGCGGGAAGATCAGATCCTGCCCGCCGCCATGGATGTCGAAGGTCTCGCCGAGATGCTTCTTCGACATCGCCGAGCATTCGAGGTGCCAGCCGGGCCGGCCGCGCCCCCACGGGCTGTCCCAGCCGGGCTGGTCGGCGTCCGAGGGCTTCCACAGCACGAAATCGGCCGGGTCGCGCTTGTAGGGCGCGATTTCGACGCGCGCGCCGGCGACGAGCTCGTCCCTTCCGTGGCGCGAAAGCCGGCCGTAATCGGCCATCGTCGCGACCGAGAACAGCACATGCCCCTCGGCCGCGTAGGCATGGTCCTTCGCAATCAGCCGTTCGATCATCGCGATCATCTCGGCGATGTGGCCGGTCGCCCGCGGCTCGACATCGGGCGGCAGCGCGCCGAGCTCTTTCATGTCCGCGTGGAACGCCGCCGTGTAGCGCCCGGTGACCGCCTCGATCGTCTCGCCCGCCTTGCGCGCGGCCTCGATGATCTTGTCGTCCACGTCGGTGATGTTGCGCACATACCTTACGCATCCCTCGCCGTAGACGTGGCGCAGCAGCCGGTACAGCACGTCGAACACGACCACCGGCCGCGCGTTGCCGATATGGGCGTGGTCGTAGACCGTGGGCCCGCAGACATAGAGCCGCACGTTGCCCGGATCGATGGGCTCGAACCGCTGCTTGCTCCGGCTCAGCGTGTTGTAGAGGGTGAGCGCCATCGGTTCGGGCTCAGTCCCGGCCCCGGAAGGCGTTGACGATCGGGTAGCGGCGGTCGCGGCCGAACGCCCGGCGCGTGATCTTGACGCCCGGCGGCGCCTGGCGGCGCTTGTATTCGGCGCCGAGCAGCATGCGCCAGACCCGGAGCACGAGCGCCCGGTCGAAGCCTTCCGCGACCACCGCATCGACGCCCATGTCGCGCTCGACGAGGCCGTCGAGGATGCGGTCGAGCACCGCGTAGGGCGGCAGGGTGTCGTCGTCCCGCTGGTCGGGCTTGAGCTCGGCCGAGGGCGGCTTGACGATGACGCGCTCCGGGATCGCCCGGCCTTCGGGGCCCAGCATGCCGGGCGGCAGGTTCGCGTTGCGCCAGCGCGCCAGCGCGAAGACGGTCGTCTTGTAGACGTCCTTGAGCACCGAATAACCGCCGCACATGTCGCCGTACAGCGTCGCGTAGCCGACCGACATTTCCGACTTGTTGCCGGTCGACAGCACCATGCTGCCGGTCTTGTTGGAGAGCGCCATCAGGGTCATGCCGCGCGAGCGCGCCTGGATGTTCTCCTCCGTGGTGTCCGCCTCGGCATTGCCGAAGAGCGGGCGCAGCATGGCGTCGAAGGCGCCCATGGCGGGCTCGATCGAGACCTCGTCGAGGGCGACGCCCAGCAGCCGCGCGGCTCCGGCGGCGTCTTCCAGGCTCTCGGTCGAGGTGTAGGGCGAGGGCATCATCACGCAGCGCACCCCCGCGGGGCCGAGCGCATCGACCGCCACCGCCGCGGTGAGCGCGGAATCGATGCCGCCCGACAGCCCGATGATGACCCCGGGGAAGCCGTTCTTGGTCACGTAGTCGCGCAGGCCCAGCGTCATCGCCTCGTAGATCGCCGCCAGCCCGTCCGGCGGGGGGTGGCGGTCGGCGGTCTCGCACTGCCAGGCGCCGTTCTCGCGCCGCCACGACGTGGCCAGCATGTCCTCGCGCCAGCTCGGCGCCTGCCCCCTGAGCGCGGCGTCGGCGTCGAGCACGAAGGAGCTGCCGTCGAACACCAGCTCGTCCTGCCCGCCGACCTGGTTGACATAGACGATCGGCAGGCGCGACTCGGTGACCCGGGCGACGGCGAGGTTGAGGCGCTCATCCGCCTTGTCGACCTCGAACGGCGAGCCGTTGATCACCACCAGGATCTCGGCCCCCGATTCCTCGAGGCATTCGGTGACCTCGTCGGTCCACATGTCCTCGCAGATCATCACGCCGAGCCGCACGCCGCGGAAATTGACCGGCCCGGGCAGGGGGCCGGCGGAGAACACGCGCTTCTCGTCGAACACGCCGTAATTCGGCAAATCGTATTTGCGCCGGACATCGGCGACCGCGCCGCCGTCGAGCAGCACGGCGGCGTTGTACACGATCCCCTCCTCGGCCCACGGCGCGCCGACCAGGATGCCGGGCCCGCCGCCCGCGGTCGCCGCGGCCAGCGCGTCGAGCTCGCGGCGCACGGTCTCCTGGAAGGACGGCCGGACCACGAGATCCTCCGGCGGGTAGCCGGACAGCGCGAGCTCCGAGGTGACTACCAGGTCGGCGCCGAGCTTCGCCGCCTCGCCATGGGCGTCGCGCAGCCTGGCGGCGTTGCCGACCACGTCGCCGACGGTCGGGTTGAGCTGCGCGAGCGCGATGCTGAGGGCGTCGGTCATCTCGGGTCCGCCGGTGGCGCGGCGTCCGGGCTACTCGGCCGCGGATCGGGCGTTGCCGTTGATCCGGTCGCGCTCGGCCTTCAGCGCTTCGGCGACCTGGAAGGCGAGCTCGAGCGACTGGCTCGCGTTCATCCGCGGGTCGCAATGGGTGTGGTAGCGGTCGGCCAGGTTGGCCTCGGTCACCGCGTGCGCGCCGCCGATGCATTCGGTGACGTTCTGGCCCGTCAGCTCGACATGGATGCCGCCGGCATGGGTGCCTTCGGCGCGGAGGATGTCGAAGAAGTCGCGCACCTCGGACAGGATCGCCTCGCAGCGCCGCGTCTTGTAGCCGTTCCGCGCCTTGATCGTGTTGCCGTGCATCGGATCGCAGGCCCAGACCACCGACCGCCCCTCGTCCTTCACCGCGCGCACCAGCGGCGGCAGCAGCTCGGCCACCTTGTCCGCCCCCATGCGCGAATAGAGGGTGATCCGGCCGGGCACGTCGTCGGGGTTGAGCCGGTCGATCAGCCGCTTGAGGTCGTCGGTCTCCGAGCTCGGCCCCACCTTGAGCCCGACCGGGTTGGAGACGCCGCGCAGGAACTCGACATGGGCGCCGTCGAGCTGGCGCGTGCGGTCGCCGATCCACAGCAGATGGGCCGAGGTGTCGTACCAGTCGCCGGTGGTGGAATCGACCCTTGTCATCGCCTCCTCGTAGCCCAGCAGCAGCGCCTCGTGCGAGGTGTAGAGGTCGGTCTCGCGGATCTGGGGAACCGTCTCCGAGGTCAGCCCGCAGGCCGCCATGAAGCGCAGCGTCTCGTCGATCCGGTCGGCGAGGTCGGCGTAGCGCGCCGCCTCGGGCCCGGCGGAGACGAAGTCGAGGTTCCACTTGTGGACCTGGTGGAGGTCGGCATAGCCGCCCTGGGCGAAGGCGCGCAGCAGGTTGAGCGTCGCCGCCGCCTGGTTGTAGGCGCGCACCATGCGCCTCGGATCGGGGGCGCGGGCGTCGTCGTCGAACGGCATGTCGTTGATCATGTCGCCGCGATAGCTCGGCAGCTCGACCCCGTCGACGGTCTCGAAATCGGCCGAGCGCGGCTTGGCGAACTGGCCGGCGAGGCGGCCGACCTTGACCACCGGGCAGCCGCCGCCGAAGGTCAGCACCACCGCCATCTGCAGGATCACGCGGAAGGTGTCGCGGATGTTGTCGGGGTGGAACTCGGCGAAGCTCTCCGCGCAGTCGCCGCCCTGCAGCAGGAAGGCCTTGCCCTCGGCCACCTGGGCGAGCTGCGCCCGGAGGCGTCTCGCCTCGCCGGCGAAGACCAGCGGCGGGTAGCCGCGCAGGCGGTCCTCCGCCTCGGCGAGCGCCGCCTGGTCCGGGTATTCGGGGACCTGGCGGATCGGCTTCGACCGCCAGGCGCCGGGGGTCCATTCCCCGCTCATCGCGCGTCACTCCCTGTCAGAATCCGGTTTTCCGGAAGGGCCGCCCTATACGCCAGTCCCGGCGAAATTGCCAGCAAATCGTGGCCCGTTCAAATCGCGGGGCGCCCTACTCCGCCGCCTGCGCCTCGGGCTCGGGGGCCGGGCTGCGCATGGTGACGAACTCCTCGGCCGCGGTCGGGTGGATGCCGACTGTGGCGTCGAACTGCGCCTTGGTGGCGCCGCATTTGAGCGCGATGCCGAGCCCCTGGGTGATTTCCGCCGCGTCGGGCCCCACCATGTGGCAGCCGACCACGCGGTCCGAGGCGCGGTCGACGACGAGCTTCATCATCGTGCGGTCCCCGGCCAGCGTCAGCGTGTGCTTGAGCGGGCGGAACGCCTCGCGGTAGATGTCGACGGCGCCGTGGCGTTCGCGCGCCTGCTCCTCGGTCAGCCCGACGGTCCCGACATTGGGGTTGGAGAACACCGCCGTCGCGATATCCGCGTAGTCCATCCGCAGATCCCTGCCGTCATAGAGGTTGGCGGCGAGCACCATGGCCTCGGCGATGGCGACCGGGGTGAGCTGCAGCCGGTCGGTCACGTCGCCGATCGCGTAGATGTTGCCGACGCTGGTGCGGAACCGGTCGTCGACCCCGATCGCGCCGTTCTTCCGCATATCGACGCCCACCGCCTCGAGCCCCAGATCGGCGACGTTGGGCACCCGGCCGATCGCGTACATCGCCTGGTCGACCGCGACCGTCTCGCCCGACGACAGCGCGCAGGCGAGCCGGCCGTCGACCCGGTCGATCCGCTCCACCGTGGTGCGCCAGCGGATGTCGACGCCCTTCTTCGCCATCTCTTCGGCGAGGTGGGTGCGGATGTCCATGTCGAAGCCGCGCATGAACAGCGGGCCGCGATAGGCCTGGACGACCTCGGATCCGTAGCCGTTGAAGATGCCGGCGAACTCGACCGCGATATAGCCGCCGCCGACGATCAGCACCCGGTCCGGCCGCTCTTCGAGATAGAACGCCTCCTCCGAGGTGATCGCGTGCTCGCCGCCCGGGATCGCCGGGCGCTGCGGCCGCCCGCCGACCGCGATCAGCACGGTCTCCGCCGTGACCCGCTCGCCGCCGACATCGAGCGTGTGCGCATCGACCAGGCGCGCGCGGCTCTCGTGGATGCGGACGCCGTTGGTCTCGAGGATGCGCCGGTAGATGCCGTTGAGGCGCTCGATCTCCCTGTTCTTGTTGGCGATCAGCGTCGGCCAGTGCAGCGCGGGCTCTTCGAACGTCCAGCCGAACGCCGCGGCGTCGTCGGCGTCCTCGCGGTAATGCGCGCCGTAGGCGAAGAGCTTCTTGGGGATGCAGCCGACATTGACGCAGGTGCCGCCGAGGAAGCGTTCCTCGGCGACGCCGACGCGGGCGCCGTAGGATGCCGACATCCGCGCCGCCCGGACCCCGCCCGAGCCCGCGCCGATGACGAACAGATCGTAGTCGTAGCCTGCCATGGACACCTCCGCCGGCAGAGGTGCGTCACGGCCGCGGCGATGTCAACTCGCGCGGCGGCGTTCCAGCCGCAGCGCGAGGCCGGGCCGCTCGACCGCGATCAGCGCCCGGTCGCCGCGCCGGCAGAGGCGGGCGGCCAGCCCGACCACCGGGGCGGCGGGCCGGCAGGGGCGGTCGACCAGCTCGACCAGCGGGTGGCGGCCGCTCGCGTAGGGGACGGGCGGGCCGGCCCGGCGCTGGTCCTCGACCGCGTCGGCGCCGAACAGCCAGCGCAGCATCATCTCCTCCTCCGCCATGCCCTTGCCGCCGAAGCGCTCGCGCAGTTCGTCGAGCGAGGGCTCGTCGCGGCGCCTGACCTCGTCGGCGCGCCTGCGCCCGAGGATGCGGGCGCGGATATCGGGGTCCATCGTCCGGATCGCGGTCTCGCCGTAATGGCCGAGCGCGTACTCGATCACCTGGTCGGTGACCTCGCGGTAGCGCTCGCCGGCGATCACGTTGATCGCCGCCTGGCTGCCGACGAATTGCGAGAGCGGCGTGACCATGACCGGGTAGCCGAGCTCGGCGCGCACCCGCACGGTCTCCTCCAGCACGTCTGCCAGCCGATCCTCCATCCCCACCTTGCGGAGCTGGAAGGCGAGATTGGAGATCATCCCGCCCGGCACCTGGTGGCGGTGCTGGGCGGCATCGAAGGCGAGGGGCCGGCCGATGGGGAAGCCCTCGCGCCTCGCCACGGTCTCGAAATGCGCGGACACCGGGCCGAGCCGCTCGAGATCGAGGACGGGCTCGTGGCCGAGCGCCCTTGCATTTGCCGCCAACGCGAAGGTGGACGGGTTGGAGGAGCCGTCCGCGAGCGGCGGCAAAGCGGTGTTGACGACGGTCATGCCGCCCGCGATCGCCTCCAGGCAGCAGAGCGGGCCGACCCCGGTGGTGCAGTGGGTGTGGAACTCGACCGTCGTCCCGCCCGCGTTCTCCAGCACGATCGGGACCAGCGCCCTTGTGCGTTCCGGCGTCAGCAGCCCGCCCGGGTCCTTGAAGCAGAGCCGCCAGACGCCGAGCGAGGCGGCCTGGCGGCAGCGCTCGGCGTAGTAGGCGTCGCTATGGACCGGCGAGATCGAGTAGACCAGGTTGAGGATCACCCGAAGCCCCGCGGCATGCGCGGCCTCGACCCGGCGCTTCCAGCCGGCGGACTCGTTCCACGGGTCGGATATCCGCACCTCGGAAACGCCGTTCCGCGCCGCCAGCCGGAGGAACAGGGCGAACGCCTCGGGCGGCTCGTACTCGAAGGTGGCGATGCGGCCCGCGATCAGTCGGAGCGGGGTCTTGCGCGCGCGCTCCGCGAGCAGGCGCATGCGCTCGAACGGATCGTCCTTCAGCTCGCGGACGGCCTTCCCCATCTGGCCGTCGGACAGGATCTCGATCGCCTCGAACCCGGCATCGTCCAGCCGCTCGACGGCCGGCAGCATCATCCCCGTCGTCATCCCCGACGCCCACAGGCTCAGATGCCCGTCGCGGATCGTGGTGTCGACGAAGCGGATCCCGGCCATGGCTAGGGAGCGTCCGGGCGGACCAGGAACAGGGGTGCGCCGTATTCCACGCCCTCGGCCTCGCCCGCCAGCGCCTCCTCGACGATGCCGGTCACCCCGGCGGCGACGGCGGCGAAGACCTTCATCACCTCGATCAGCCCGACCGTGGTGTCGGGCGCGACCCGGTCGCCCGGGCTCACGAAGGGCGCCGCGCCCGGGCTCGGCGCGGGGTAGAAGGTGCCGACCATCGGCGCCGGGATGGCCACGAGCCCGTCCGGGATTTCGCGCCCGGACCGCTTGCCGGGCGCGGGCTCCGGCTCCGGCGCGGTCGCGGGCGAAGCGGCGGGCGCGGGCGCGGCGGCGTGGGGGGTCTTGCTGACCGTGAGCCTGAGGCCGCGATAGTCGATCTCGAAATAGTCGAAATCCGACTTGTCGACCAGGTCGAGGATCTCGCGCACGTCCTCGTCGGTCAGCTCCATCGCTGCGCCCCTACAGCACCTCTTCGGCGAGCACGCGGAGCGCTTCCGCGTCCGAGCGGTTGGCGATCAGGGTCGAGACGTGGCCCTTCGCCGCCGCCTCCTTCCACACCGCGAGCCGGTCGCGGATGCGCTCGCGCGGGCCGACCAGCGCGATGTCGTCGACGAAGGAATCGGGGATCGCGGCGGCGGCTTCCCGCCGCTTGCCGCCGAGGAACAGGTCCTGCACCTCGGCCGCCGCGTGCCCGTAGCCGAGCCGGATCGCGTAGTCGTTGTAAAAGTTCTTCGACCGCGCGCCCATCCCGCCGACATAGAGGGCGAGGTGCTGCTTGACCTCCATGCGGCAGGCGTCGAGATCGTCGCCGACATGGACCGGGACGAAGGGCGCGATCTCGAAATCGGCGAGGCTCTTGCCGCCGCCGGCCGCCGCGAACCCCTCGGCAAGCGGCCCCTCGAACAAATCGAAGCGCTCGGGGTTCATGAACACCGGGAAGAACCCGTCGGCGAGCTCGGCGGCGGTGCGCACGCCCGCCGGGGTGAAGGCGCCGGTGAAGATCTTCAGCCCCGACGGCGCGTGCAGGATGCTTTTCAGCGGCCGGCCGAGCCCGGTGGTGCCGGGGCCGGTGGCGGGGATCGCGTAGTGCTCGCCCTCATGGGTGAGCGGCGCCTCGCGGGCGAGGATCTTGCGCACGATGGCGATGTATTCGCGCGTGCGGGTCAGCGGCTTGCCGTAGGGGACGCCGTACCAGCCCTCGATCACCTGCGGCCCCGACGGGCCGATGCCGAGCACGAAGCGGTTGCCCGACAGCGCCTGCAGGGTCATCGCCGCCATCGCCGCGGCGGTCGGCGTGCGCGCCCCCATCTGGATGATCGCCGTGCCGACGGTGATCCGCTCGGTGTGGGCGAGCGCCCAGGCGGCCGGCGTCAGCGCGTCCGAGCCGTAGGCCTCCGAGGTCCACACCGAGTCGTAGCCGAGGCTCTCGATCTCGCGCAACTCCTCCGGCGGAACCGAGAAGCTGGAGCCCGAATAGCCGATGGTCACGCCGATCTTCATCATGTCCCCCCGATCGCAGACTGCCCGGGTTGCATAGCGGGAGCGGCACCTCGGGCGCAAGCATCCGCTCGCCATTGCGGCGCGGCCGCGCTTGCGCCAATATCGCCCGACGCAACCAGCCAGGGAGCGGACCGATGGCCAAGCTGCGGCATGTCGCCATTCAGGTGCCCGACCTCGAGAAGGCGGGACGGTTCTACGAGACCGTGTTCGACATGGAGCGGGTGTGCCGCGGCGACACGCCGTTCGGCAACGCGCTGATGCTGTCGGACGGGGTGATGAACCTCACCTTGCTGCAATTCCCCGCGGGGACCAAGGGGATGATCAACGGTCCCGACTGGGCCGGGATGCACCATGTCGGGTTCGTGGTCGACGACGCCGAGGCGACGGCGAAGAAGATCGAGGAGGCCGGCGGGCACTACTTCTACACGCTGGAGGGCGACTACGAGGGCCTCCAGGCGGAAGAGAAGTACAAGGACATCAACGGCGTCGTCTTCGACATCTCCGAGCACGGCTGGGCCACCGAGCCGGTCGGCAAGCTGCGCAAGGAGAAGGAGCAGCGGGAGGCGCGGGCGAAGGAGACCGTCCCGGCCGAGTAGCGCCGCTCAGGCGATCTCGAACACCGCGTCGATCTCGACCGCCGCGTCGAAGGGGAGCGACGGGGCGCTGACCGCGAAGCGGGCGTGCTTGCCGGCCTCGCCGAACACGTCGACGATCAGGTCGCTCGCGCCGTTGATCACCCTCGGCTGGTCGGTGAAGCCCGGCGTCGAATTGACGAAGCCGCCGAGCTTGACGCAGCGCCGCACCCGGTCGAGGTCGCCGCCGCAGGCCGCGCTGAGCTGGGCCAGGATGTTGATCGCGACGATGCGGGCGCAGTCCCGGCCGTCCTCGACCGTGAACGCATCGCCCAGCTTGCCGATATGGCTCAACGCGCCCTGCCGCAACGGAATCTGCCCGGCGATAAAGACCAGGTTTCCGGTCACCACCCAGGGCACGTAGTTGGCCGCCGGCGCGGGCGCCTCGGGCAGTTCGATGCCGAGCGCGGCGAGGCGGGCGTCGATGGCGCCGGTCATGTCGGGTCCTCCACGGTCATTCGCAGCGTTGAGTAGCCGCCCGGCGCGGCAGCCGCAAGACCCCGCTCAGTCCCGCCCGGCCTCGACGATCTTTTGCGCCAGCAGGCCCGGATTGGTGAAGCACGCCTCGTGCCCGCCCGGCATCTGCACCAGACGGCACAGCCCGAGCCGGGCCGGGAAGCGCGGGCACCAGGCGAACGGGCCGGGCGGCATCGCAATGTCCTCGGTGCAGTTGAGATAGGAGCTGGGGATCTGCAACCCCGCGAAGGTCTTGAGCGGCACCTTGTCGGTCAGCGTCCCGAGCGGGTGCGGCGTGGTCATCCCGTAAGTCTTCTCGGCGAGCGCGAGGTCGGCGTCGTTCATGAACGCCTCGCGCCACACCGGGAAGGGGAGCTTGACCGCGCCCGGGCCGTGGGCGCCCGACCCGGCGATTCCGTCCATCAGCGCCTTGTAATGCGGCGGGCTGACGTCCTCGATCGACTCCCCGTCCTCGAGCACGAAGGCGTTCCAGTAGACCAGCCGGCGGATCCGGTCGGGCAGCTCCTCGGCCATGCGGGAGATCACCGTCCCGCCATAGGAATGGCCGAGCAGCACGAAGTCGCCCAGATCCTCGCGGAGCACGTAGTCGACCGCCGACGCCACCGCCTCGGCGTGCCCCACCGTCCGGTCGACCTCCTCGCCCGGCCCGTTGCCGGCCAGCGTCGGCGTGTGGACCTCGTGGCCCGCCGCGCGCAGCGGCCGCGCCACCTCCTCCCAAAGCGCGCCGTAATGCCAGGCGCCGTGGATCAGCACGAATGTCGTCATCTCCGCCTCCTTTCGTCCGGGCCGCGGCAAGACGGGAGAATTGCCGCCGGTTCCCGGATCGTTCTATCGTGGCGGCGGTGCGGCGTTCTCGGTCCATAGAGAACCTGGACGGGACTCGAGGGAACGGCCATGACCGGCGAGACACCCCGCCCGCGCGGGCGGCAATACGGCGTCTGGCGCACCGCCGATGTCGCCGAGCGCGAGCGCTACGCCTATTTCCGCGAGGCGGTATGCGAGGCCTTCATGGACCTCTCGCCCGAGCACGAGCGGGTGGGCCCGTTCGACGCGGTGGTCGAATCGATCCCGCTCGCAGCCGGCGCGGTCAACCGGGTCTCCGGCACGCCGCACCACGTGCGCCGCACGCCGGCGCAGATTGGCCGATCAGCCGAGCAGTGCTATTTCCTCAACCTCCAGCTCTCGTCCGAATGCGTCATCGAGCAGCGCAACCGCTCGGTGCGGCTCGCGCCCGGCCAGGTGGCGCTGTTCGCGAGCGACGTGGCGTTCCGCATCGTCCACCCGCCGGACGAGGACATGAGCGTCGCCTCGTTCTGGCTGCCCCGCGGCCTGGTCGAAGACGCGCTTCCGGGCGGCGCGGCGCCGCCGATCTGCCGGGTGTCCGACCACCCGTTCCTCGGGCCGCTTATCGGCGCCGCCGCGCGCACCCTCAACCGGGGCGCGAGGGCGCTCGACGCCGAGGAGGGCGGGTTGCTGCTGGAAAGCCTGGTGCGGCTGTCGGCCGGGGCCGCGGCGCGGCGCCGCAACGTCGATCCCGGGAGCGCGCGCCCGGCGCTGCTGGCCGCGGTGCTGGAACATGTCGAGAGCCGGCTCGACGACCCCGGGCTCTCGGTCGGCTCGGTCGCGGCGCGGTTCGGCATCTCCCGGCGCTATCTGCACAAGCTGTTCGAGCCGACCGGCGACAGCTTCTCCCGCCACGTGCTCAAACGCCGGCTGGAACAGGCGGCGTCTGAGCTGACCGCGCCCGAGCGGGCGCGGACCCCGATCGCCGAGATCGCCTTCCGCAACGGCTTCTCCGACCTCTCCTGGTTCAACCGCAGTTTCAGGGCGCATTTCGGCGCGACGCCGCGGGACATCCGCCGCGCCGCGCGGTAGCGCATTCGAGGCCGGGCGCCGGTCTACTCGTTCGCCAGCGCTGCGGTGACGATGTTCCGGTCCGCCACCATCGGCGCGGTGTCTGCGCGGAAGGCGGCCATGTAGTCGGTCTTCATGTGAAGGTCGACCGCCGCCTGGTCGTCATAGAGCTCGTAGAGCCGCACGACGCCGGCGGTGCCGTCCGGCACCGCGATGTCGAAGCGCCGGCAGCCCGGCTCGTTCTCCAGCACCAGCGCGCGGTGTTTCCTGACGCGCGCGATGAAGGCGTCCCACTGGCCCTCGGCGATCTTCAGCTCCACGAACAGAATAACGGCGCTCATCCGGCCCTCCTTCGATCGTTGCGTTCCCCGGCGATGCGTTCGCGCAGCAGGGCGCGCATCGCGAGCCCCGGCGCGTCAACGTTGATGTCGATCCATTCGGCGGCGGGGTTCCTGTCGAGCGCCGCCTGCTGCGCCTCGACGATCGCCACGTCCTCCATGAAGATGCGGTAGAAGTCGCGGCGATAGACCTCGTCCATCGCCGCGCTGCCGGTCGCGAAGAAGCGGGCATGGGCGTAGAAGAAGTGGGTCGTGGTCGCGGTCTCGGGGGTCGGCGCGTTGAGCGCGTGGTAGGCGATGCCCTGCAACCGGTCGCCCTCCAGCGCGGCGCTGCCGACCGCGGCGCTGCCGACATCGACGTCGATCAGGGCCGGGAGCGACGCCTCGACGATCATCCAGCGATCGACATTGCCCGCGAACCCGCCGGCCATCCGGTGGAACGGCGGCGGCTCCACGTCGGGCATCAGCCGGGTCATCGCCACCCCGTCCGCCCTGCGCTCGGTTCGCACCGGGAACCGCACCACGGCCTCGCTGCCGATCGTGTCGGGATGGACGTAGCCGACATGGCTGAGATCGAGCAGGTTGTCGGTGATCAGCTGGTAATTGGCCCGGGTGTGGATCGGCCGGCCGCCATTGCCGGGAACCAGCTTCCAGTCCGGGTGATTCATGAACCACCAGTCGGGAATGCCGGATTCGTCGGCGCAAGCCGGATCGCCCATCCAGATCCACAGCCATCCCCAGCGCTCGGCAAGCGGGTAGCTCCGCACCGCCGCCCCCGGCGGCACCGCGCTCTGACCCGGCACGCTTGTGCAGCGCCCGCCCGCGTCGAAGCATAGCCCGTGATAGCCGCAGCGGATCCCGCTTCCCTCCACCCGGCCCATCGAGAGCGGCAGGCCGCGATGGCAGCAGCGGTCTTCGAGCGCGACCGGGGTGCCGTCTTCGACGCGGAACAGCGCGACCGGCTCGCCCAGCAGCGTGCGGGCGAGCGGCGCCTCCGTCACCTCGCCGCTCCATGCCGCGACATACCACGCGTTGCGGAGAAACATCGCCACCTCGTGCGTCCCCTGTCGGACCCGGACTATAGCCGAGCCGGCAGGGTTTTGCGGCGGCGCGGCTTCGGTGGTTTAGTGCGCGGGTTCGCCACGGAGGGACCGCGTGACCCCGCCACTGCCCGCGATGACCGATGCCGACCCCGCGCTGGTGCGCCGGATCGATGCGCTCAACCGCGCCTATGCCCATGCGATCGACGAGGACGTGCTGGAGGAATGGCCGGGCTTCTTCGCCGAGACCGGGGTCTATCGCATCACCACCCGCGCCAACCACGCCGCCCGAATGCCGGTCGGGCTGATGCTGTGCGAGGGGCACGGCATGATGGAGGACCGGATCAAGGCGCTGCGCGAGGCCAACGTGTTCGAGCCGCACCATTACCGGCATTTGGTCGACCCGCCGACCGTCACGCTCGCGCGGCCCGGACGCTGGACGGTGCGGACCAACTTCGCGGTCTACCGCACCATGCAGATGGCGGCGACGGCGCTGTTCTGCACCGGGCGCTATCTCGATGTCGTGGTCGAGGCCGCCGCCGAGCTGCGCTACGCCGAGCGAATCGTGGTCTGCGACGCCGAGGTGATCGACACGCTGATCGTCATCCCGCTGTGAGCGCCCGGATCGGCCCGGGATAGCGTGCCAGCGTCCGGTCGGCGGTCAGCAGCAGGATGCCCTCGACCCGCGCCTGGGCGATCAGCATGCGGTCGAAGGGATCGCGGTGCGGCGGCGGCAGCAGGCCCGCTTCGACCGCATGCGCCCCGGTCACCGGCAGCTCGGTATAGCCGTTATCCGCGAGGCCCCGGCGCAGGAGATGCGGGTCGACCCGGAAATCGGCGCGACCCAGGGCGTTCTCGATCGCGACCTGCCAGAGCGACGCCGCGCTCGCCATCGGCTCGGTGCCCGGCTCCAGGATCAGGTCGCGCGCCTCGGCCGGAAGCCTGGGCGAGGCGCCCGCCGCCCAGAGCAGCAGATGGGTGTCGAGCAGCAGCTTCACGCGCCGCCCGGGAACAGGGCGCGGATTTCGTCCGCGCCCATGCGGTCGAAATCGTCCGGTACGGCGATCTGCCCGGCCAGGAACCCGATCCGGTGCCGCGCCTGGGGCGCGTCGAGCGCGACGACCTTGGCCACCGGCTTGCCCGCGCGCGCGATGATGAAGGGCTCGCCCCTGGCCGCGGCCTCGACGAGACGCGACAGATGGGTCTTGGCTTCGTGCATGTTGACGATACGCATGGCCGTGTTCTCTCTTGCGCGTGATCGACTAAGCTGAATAAACCAAGTCAATCGCCCCGTCCCGGCAAGCCCGTCTCCCCGCCCAGCACCCGGAGATAGACCTCGCGGTCGATATTGCCGCCCGTCAGGATCAGCGCCACCTTGCGGCCCTGCATCGTCTCGCGTTCGCGCGTGAGCGCGGCGAGCGGGGCGGCGCCGGCGCCCTCGGCGATGTTGTGGGTGTCGGTGTAGTAGGCGCGCATCGCGGCCGCGATCTCGTCCTCCGAGACGGCGAGCACCCGCGCCGCGCCGGCATTGACGATGGCGACCGCATCCGCGTCCGGCACCCGGCAGGCCATGCCGTCGGCCATGGTGTCGGCCGAATTGGTCGCGACCGGGCGCCCGGCCTCGAAGGAGAGCGCGTAGGCCGCCGCGCGCTCGGCGCAGACGCCGACGATCTCCGCCCCGAGCCCGAGCGCGTCGCGCGCCGCGATGACACCGCAGATCCCCGAGCCGAGCCCGATCGGCACGTAGACCGCATCGAGATCGGGCACGCCGCGAAACAGCTCCAGCGCGTAGGTCGCCGTCCCCTGCACCAGGGTCGGGTCGAAGGAGGGGACCATGTGCAGCCCGCGCGCCTCGGCGAGGGTTTGCACGTATTCGAGCGATTCCTGGAAGTCGCCGCCATGGACGACGAGCTCCGCCCCCTGGGCCTCCATCGCGGCGTTCTTCTCGCGGCTGTTGCCGCGCGGCACCACGACGACCGCGTCCAGCCCGGCGAGCCCGGCCGCCACCGCGATGCTCTGGCCGAAATTGCCCCGCGTCGCGGCGATCACCCCGGCGGCGTCCGGCCGCTCGCGGCGCAGCCGGTCGATGAAGACCAGCCCGCCGCGGATCTTGAAGGCGCCGATCGGGGTGTGGTTCTCGTGCTTGACCCAGACCTCCGCGCCCGTCCGGGCCGAGAGCAGCGGCCAGCGATGCGCCGGCGTCGGCGGCATCGCGGCATGGACGATCGCCGCCGCCGCTTCGATCGCCGCGAGGTCGGGGAGCATGGCTCGCGCCTCCGCCAGGGGGGTGGGATCAACATGGCGACGGGCGGGGAGGCGGACAAGGGTGTCTTTCGATACGCCCCTTCGACAGGCTCAGGGCAGGCTACGCCGCGTATCGAAGGACCACCCCCGCCGGGTCCGCCGGCGACCGGACATCGGGAGCGGGCGCGGGGCCGTCACCGGCGCGTGCCACGGACCTCGTGTCGCTCAAGGAGAATCCGGTAAGGGTTCGCCGGCCGAGCCGCGGCCTCGCCATGAAGCAGCTGGCGCAAGCCGCCGGCATCAACCCGGTCTACCTGTCGCAGATCGAGACCGGCAGGCGCGCGGGCTCGCTGCGTACCCTTGCGGCGATTGCCGAGGCGCTGGGCGTGGAGGCGGGGGATCTGGTTTGACGGGCCTCCGGGGTCAGCCGTTCCTCTGCCAACCTTGGCCATGCCCGGGGTCGAGGTCGCGGGCCTGTGCCCACATGCCGCGCCCGGTTTCGCGCGCTTCCCGCTCGGCGCGCTCGTAGCGGCCGCCGCGGGCGATCGCGTGGCCTTCCCGGACCAGCCATCCGCCGATGTCCCGGCCGTCGCGGGTCACGCTGCCGAGCAGGCGGCCGAACGCGTCCCTGCCCTCGACCGAGACGCGAACCTGTTCGCCGCCGATCTCGCGGATCAGCGCGCTCCTGGCCTGCTTCCCGTGGCCGAACCGGTCGCCGTCGCGGCGTGTCGCCTCGCGGTCCGGTTCGGCCGCGTCGAGCCCGGCGATGCGGATCTCCCGCCCGGCCACCCGCACCCCGCCGCCGTCGGTGACGAAGGCCCTGCCCAGGATGGTGTCGCCGGCGCGCTCGGCCGGGAGGGCGCGGCGGCGCGGCGCGGCGGACGGCCGGAAGCCCCCGCCGGGCCGCCCCCCCGATACGGCGTGGCGGATGAAGCAGTCGCCTGCCCCGGCGAGTACGGTGAAGACTTCCATTGTCAGGCCCCGTCGGTGGTCGGTTGCCGCAACAATGGCCGGTTCGCGCGGCCCGGGAATGCGCGATCCGGCGCACGCGGCGATATGCCGCGCAGGGCGTGGTAGCGGGGGGCAGATTTCTCCACCCGGCGCCTGACGGCGTTCCGGTCGACGTGACGGGGCGGCGCGTGGACGCCCGGGTCAGCCTTTCCCCTTCCGGTGCCGGTGGTGTCTCGGGTCGAAGTTGTGGGCGTGTGCCCACATGCCGCGCCCGGCCTGCCGGGCTTCCCGTTCGACGTGCCGGTAGCGGTCGCTGTATGCGGCGATGGCGTGCCCCTCGCGGACCAGCCATTCGCCGACATCCCGACCCTGGCAGGTCACCGAGCCGAGCAGGCGCCCGAACTTGTCCCTGCCCTCGACCGCGACGCGGACCTGCTTGCCGCCGATCTCGCGGATCAGCGCGCTCTTCACCTGTTTTCCGTGGCTGAACCAGTAGCCGTCCCGGTGCTTCGCCTTCTGGTCCCATTCCGGCGCGTCGAGACCGGCGATCCGGATGGTGTGGCCGCTCACCCGCAACCCGTCGCCGTCGGTCACCCAGGCCTTGCCGGAGAGCGTGCGCCCGGCGGGTCGGCCCCGCGCCGGTCTACGAAACAGCCTTCGCAGTACGAGGTAGCCCGCAAGAAGGGCGACAACGAACAAGATCTCCATGAAATGCTCAAGCCGATGTGAATCCCACAAAGAACCAATACCGATGGTTATCACGGTGACACCCATCCGCACCAGAGCCCTCCCGGCGACCACGCGGCGCGATCCCGGCCACCCTGGTTGCATCCCCGCCCACCCCCGCCTGCTACTCTCCCCTTGCGCCGGGGGCCGGGCCGGCCTAGGCTCCCCCACGAGACTGTCAGCATACTGATGATCCGGATTCGCCAATGGATGCAACGCACGGGCTGACGGCGCCGCCCTGGCGCGTGGGCGTCGATGTGGGCGGGACGTTCACCGACCTGGTGGTCGCCGATGCCGGCGGGCGGACGGCGGTGTTCAAGGTGCCGTCGGTGCCCGACGACCCGGGCGCGGGGGCGATCGCGGCGCTGGAGAAGGCGTGCGCGGCGCTCGGGCTGTCGCTCGCGGCGTTCCTCGGCGACTGCGCGTTCTTCCTGCACGGCTCGACGGTGGCGACCAACACGCTGCTCGAGGGCAAGGGCGGGCGGGTCGGCCTGCTGACCACGGCTGGCTTCCGCGACTCGCTCGAGGCCCGGCGCGGCCTGCGCAAGGACCCGTGGGACCACCGCACCCCCTACCCGCCGGTGCTGGTGCCGCGCTACCTCCGCCTGGCCGTCCGCGGGCGGATCGGCGCCGAGGGCGAGGAGATCGAGCCGGTCGAGCTCGACGACGTGCGCGCCGCGATCGAGACTTTTCGCGCCGAGGGCGTGGATTCGGTGGCGATCTGCCTGATCAACAGCTTCGCCAACCCGGCCCACGAGCACGCCGCGGCCGAAATCGTGCGCCAGTCGGGGCTGTGCCGCTGGGTCTCGGTCTCGGCCGACATCGTGCCGATCATGGGCGAGTACGAGCGCGCCTCGACCATCGCGGTCAACGCCTATGTGATGCCGCGCGTCGCCGACTACCTCGCGGCGCTCGCCGACCGGCTGGCGGAGCTCGGGCTCAAGACCCGCCTCCTGATGCTGCAGAGCAATGGCGGCGCGGCCTCGCTCGACCAGCTCATCGAGCAGCCGGTGAATCTGCTGCTGTCGGGCCCGTCGGCCGGCGTCGGCGCGATCCAGCATCTGGCGAACGGGCTCGGCGAGGGCAATCTGGTCAGCATGGAGATCGGCGGCACCAGCTGCGACGTGATGCTGATGCACGAGGGCCGCGTCGCGATCACCGACTCGCTCTCGGTCGCCGACTACGACCTGGTGACGCCCTCGGTCGACATCCACACCGTGGGCGCGGGCGGCGGCACCATCGCGGGGATCGACACTGCCGGCATGATGTATGCCGGGCCGCAGGGCGCCGGCGCCCGGCCGGGGCCCGCCGCCTACGGGCTCGGCGGGACGCGGCCCACCGTCACCGACGCCCATATGGTGCTCGGCCGGCTCCGCCCCGGGCCCTATGCCGGCGGCTCGGTCACCCTCGACCTCGAGGCCGCCGAGCGCGCCATCGCCAACGAGGTCGCCGAGCCGCTCGGCCTCCCGCTCGCCGAGGCCGCCGCCGGCATCATCCGCATCGTCGAGCAGAACCTGCTGCACGCCGTCGAGCGCATCTCGATCCAGCGCGGCTACAATCCCGGGCGCTTCATGCTGGTGGCCTGCGGCGGGGCGGGGCCGATGCACGGGGCGAGCGTCGGCCGCGCGCTCGGCGCCCGCGCGGTCTATGTGCCGCGCCAGTCGGGCGCGTTCTGCGCCATCGGCATGCAGCACGCCGACGTGCGGCGCGACTTCGTCCACGTGGTGATGCGCGAGCTCGGCGACGGCGTGGGCGAGGCGCTGGCCGAGGGCTACGCGGCGCTGGAGGCGCAGGCCGCCGACGCGCTCCGCCGCGAGGGGTTCGAGCCGGGCGAGGTGCGCTTCGGCCACGAGCTCGACCTGCATTACGAAGGCCAGCAATGGGACGTGCGGGTGGCGCTCGCCCCCGACGCCGCGCCCGACGAGATCCGCGCCGCCTTCGAGGCCGAGTACGACCGGCAATACGGCCACACCAACCCGGGCGGGCGCATCAATGTCTCCAATCTCCGGGTGGTCGGCATCGGCAAGCTGCCGCCCTTGGCCGAGATCGTGTTCGAGACCGTCGAGCGCCGGGCCGAGCCGGCCTCGGTCCGCCCGGTCTACGACCAGGCGACCGGCGGCTTCCTGGAGACCGCGATCTGCGACGGCGCGGCGATGCGCCCGGGCGACTTCGTCGACGGCCCGGCGGTGATCGAGGAGGAGACCACCACCGTCGTCATCGGCTCGGGCGAGCGCGCCCGGGTGGATCGACTGGACAACTACCTGATAACCTTCCGGGAGGAGGGGTAGATGGAGCTCGACCCCGTCATCCTGGCGCTGACCCAGAACCGGCTCGACCACATCTCGCACCAGATGGGCTGGGTGATGGTCCGCACCGCGCGCAGCCCGATCTTCAGCCAGGCGCACGACTTCTCCTGCTTCATCGCCGGGCCCACCGGCGAGGTGGTGAGCCAGGCCGATGGAATCCCGATCCACACCGGGAGCGGCGGGTTCGGGGTGCGCGCGATCCTGCGCGATTTCGGCGACGTGATCGCCGAGGACGACGTGTATCTGCTGAACGACCCGTGGGCGGCGGGCGGCAACCATCTGCCGGACTGGGTGATCGCCAGGCCGATCTTCGCCGGCGGCGAGTTCGTCGGGCTCACCTGCAACCGGGCGCACCAGTCCGACATCGGCGGCGGGGCGGCGGGCGCCTACAACCCGTCCGCCACCGAGGTGTTCCACGAGGGCATCCGCCTGCCGGTGCTGCGCCTGGTCGAGGCCGGCACGATGCGCGACGATTTGTGGAAGCTGCTGATGCTGAACACGCGGACGCCGCATCTGCTGGACGGGGATCTGCGGGCGATGCTGGGCTCGACCCGGATCGGCATGGAGCGGGTCGCGGCGCTGGCCTGCGAGCTCGGGCCCGAGACCGCGCTCGCCTATTTCGCCGGCGTGCTCGACCACGCCGACCGCTGCTTCCGCGCCGAGATCGCCAAGATGCCGGACGGGGTGTACGAGGCCGAGGACCGCTCGGACAACGACTGCTTCGAGCTGCGCGACGTGACCGTGCGGGTCAGGGCGACGATCGCGGGCGATACGCTCGCCATCGATTTTTCCGGCACCGATGCGCAGATCCGCGGCTTCAAGAACTCATCGCTTGGCAACACCCATTCGGCGGTCTACACCGCGCTCGCCTCCTTCCTCGACCCCTCGCTGCCGCATAACGAGGGCGCGTTCCGCTGCGTCGACATCCATGCGCCCGAGGGCACGATCGTCAACGCCGAGGAGGGCGCGCCGACCACGATGTGCACCGTCTTCTGCGCCCACGAGATCATCCACGCCGTGTGGAAGGCGCTGGCCAAGGCCGACCCGGCGCGGGGCTGCGCCGGCTGGGCCAAGAACGTGTTCGGCATCTCGGTCGGGCGCGAGGCGAGCGGGGACCGCTACGTGTTCTACCACGGCGCCGCGGCGGCCGGCGCGGGCGCGGTCGACGGGCGCGACGGGTTCAACCAGATCGGCCATGTCTGCACCCTGGGCGGGCTCACCATGCCCAATGTCGAGGTCTACGAGCAGCTCTACCCGGTGCTGTTCCACCGCCAGGAGTTCCGCCTCGACGCCGCCGGGCCGGGGCGCTGGCGGGGCGGCAGCGGCGCCGACTACGAGGTCGAGATCCTGACCGACGCGACGCATTCCTTCCGCGGAGAGGGGCTGGAATACGAGACCGGCTATGGCGTGAACGGCGGCGGCGCCGGGGCGGCGGGCCACATGCATCTCCGCTTCGCCGACGGGAATACGCAGCGCGCCCCCAAGTTCGGGCTGGAATCGACCGGGCCGGTGCGCTTCGTGACGCAATCGCCGGGCGGCGGCGGCTGGGGCGACCCGCTGGAGCGCCCGCCGGCGAGCGTGCTGCGCGACCTGCGCGACGGGATCATCTCCGAAGAGACCATGCGCGAGGTCTATGGCGTGGTGGCCGATGAAGCCGGCCGCGCGGTGGACGCGAGCGCGACCGCGGCGCTGCGCGCGCGCCTCGGCGGAAACGGGCCTGGCGCGAATCTCCGGCCGATGACGAGCAGCAGTTGATCACGGTACGCGGGAGCGTCGACTTTCGACAAGCCGCGCGATACTGCGGTCGAGCTTGCGCAGCTGGCGGCCGATCAGCCAATCGGTCAGGCGGCGATGCAGCCGCGCGAGCCGGCGGTGGCGGCGGTTTATCCAGCCTTCGACTATAACCAGCTTCCATTCGTCCGGGCCCAAAGAGACCCCGAGCACGTTGTGGGGACCCGTGTCCCCGGTCAGCAGGCGCTGTCTCCTCAGCCAGCGCCGCAGCTCGTCGACCGCCTCGACCAGCGGCGGCGCCAGCCCCCCCTCCCTGATGACGTCGCTGAGAGTCCGGGAAATCCGGCCATCCGCGTCGCGATAAAGCCGCATGACTATGCCGGTCCCCAGATCGGTTTCGACGACGCCCTTGATCTCCGGGATGCGATCGAACAGCGAATCCGATCCACGCGTCTTCAACGCGGCGTAGTCCTCAAGCTCCAGCCTATGCTGCTCATGATTGCGCTCGTCATCGGAATCGGCCACGACCTTGATGCACAGATCGTCGTCTGCGGGATGGACGTAGCAATGGCGTTTCCCACCCTTCGCAAAGGGTTCGAGCCCGGATAACGACAGAACTTGCGGGCTGAGGAGGGGGAACTGCGGGTTCACGTCTCCCCTGTGGAACGCGACCCCGCCTCTCCCGGCCTCCGCCTTCACCAAACGCCTCAGCCAACCGCTTCCACGTGGCCGCGCCAAGTCGTCGACTCCCGTTGCCGGTCCTGGATCGCCGGGTCCACGCGCCTTCGCCCTCGTTCCCGAGCGCAATCCCGCGCAAGGGAACAGCTGCCCTCGGAACTGGTTAGCACTATCGGAGGCGGCCTCGCAAATCGATTTTTGGCCACAAGGGGGCATGGGCGGAGATGTCCGATCCGTTCTGTCGAGACTCCGAACCCCGCTGGCTTGCGGTGTCCTTCCAACCCTGTCCCCGCGATGCGGGCTCTTGCCGATGGGAGTCTTCCCGGGGAGACTGGAGGAGGGAGAACGCGCGATGGAGCGGAGACGACCGATGAGCGGCTTCGTCCGCAACGCTTGGTATGTCGCGGCCTGGCAGCACGAGATCGCGGCCGGGCAGGCGCTCGCGCGGACCGTGCTCGGCACGCCGGTGGTGCTGTTCCGCACCGCCGACGGCGCCCCGGTGGCGCTGGAGGACCGCTGCTGCCACCGCGCTCTCCCGCTCTCGATGGGCCGGGTGCTGGGGGCGCGCATCGAATGCGGCTATCACGGGCTCCAGTTCGACGCGACCGGCGCCTGCGTCCTTGTGCCCGGCCAGAGCTCGATCCCGCCGGGGGCGCGGGTCCCTTGCTTCCCGCTGGTCGAGCGCGACCGCCTGGTGTGGATCTGGATGGGCGAGCAAGGGCGCATGGACCCGGCCGAGATCCCCGATTTCCACTGGCTCGACCACCCCGACTGGCGGGCCAAGCCGTCCTATCTGCACATAGGCTGCAACCATCAGCTGCTGATCGACAATCTCCTGGACTTGTCGCATCTTCCCTTCGTGCACCCGACGACGCTGGGCGAGATGGGGGTTGCCGAGACCCCGGCGGCCACCGAGCGGACGCCGCGCGGGGTGCGCACGGTACGCTGGATCGTCGACCGCCCGCCGCCGCCGATGCTGGCGAAGCTCGGCGGGTTCACCGGCAATATCGACCGCTGGCAGATCGTCGACTTCATCGCGCCCTCGGCGGTGATCCTCGACGTGGGCGGCGCGCCGACCGGGACCGGCGCGCCCGAGGGCGACCGCAGCCGCGGCATGTCGAATCGCAATCTCAACGCCATCACGCCGGAGACCGGGACCAGCCTGCACCAGTTCTGGGCCCAGGCACACAGCGCGAAGCTCACCGCGCCCGGCATCACCGAGGGGATGCACGACCAGGTGAGGACGGCGTTTCTCGAGGACATCGCCTTCCTCGAAGCCCAGCAGCGGCGGACCGATTCCGGCCCCGATGCGGGGCGCATCGACATCAACGCCGATGCCGCCCATCTCGAAGCGCGCCGGCTGATGGACCGGCTGCGCGCCGCCGAGGCCGGGTAGCGCCCGCGCCGCTCTCAGCCGGACACGAACTCGGTCTTGCGCTGGCACCAGATCGACATGTCCGGCGCCGACATCCCAGGAATCTGCCGGCGTTTTGCCTGTCGGTCATCGCAAGCCCGTTCTATCGCCGCGCCGCCTCGACCACAACTCCGGGGCCGGCGGTTCCGTCCGGTCGGGTTACGTTCTAGCCTGTCCGATCGGCACGGCGACGCGATCCCCGGAGAGGACGAATGCTGTCGAGGGAAGACAACGCTCTGGTCACCCGGGTGGGGCCGGAGACGCCGCTCGGCCGGCTGATGCGGCGCTACTGGCTGCCCGCGCTGCTGGCGCGCGAGATCGCCGAGCCGGACGGGCCGCCCGGCGCCCTCCCGGCGGCCCCCGCGGGCGGCGGCCGGGGCCGCCCGCGCGGCCCGCCCCGCCGGTCCGCGTCCGGCTGCTGGGCGAGCCCCTGATCGCGTTCCGCGACAGCGCCGGAAAGATCGGGCTCCTGGAGGAGTTCTGCGCGCATCGCCGGGTCTCGCTGTTCCTCGGCCGCAACGAGGAGAGCGGGCTGCGCTGCATCTATCACGGCTGGAAATACGACGTGGACGGGCGCTGCGTCGACATGCCGACCGAGCCGCCGGAGAGCGACTTCCGGTCCCGCATCCGCCTCGCCGCCTACCCGACGCTGGAGCTCGGCGGGGTGGTCTGGGCCTATCTCGGCGAGGGCGCGCCGCCCGCCCTGCCGCGCTTCGAATGGACCGGGCTGCGCGACGACCAGCGGGTCGTGACCCGCACCTGGCAGGAATGCAACTGGCTGCAGGCGCTCGAAGGCGGGATCGACAGCATGCACGCCTCGACCCTGCACACCACCCTGACGCCGGACACCGGGCGGGCCGGGCTGAGCGGCCTCTGGACCGTGCCGGTGCCGCTCAGCGACGAGGTCGAGGTCACCGATTACGGCCACGCCTATGCCTCGATCCGCCCCATGCCCGGCGGCCGCAAGTGGGTCAAGGTCTACCACTACGTCATGCCCTGCCACACCTTCTTCCCCTTCGAGCTCGGCGGCGACGGCGAGACCCTGCAACCGATCGTCAACGGCCACATGTTCGTGCCGATGGATGACGAGAACACCATGGTCTACAACTGGATCGGCAAATACGGCGACGACGCGCTGACCGGATCCGAGCGCGAGATCCTCGAATGGAGCCGCGGGCGCGCGCCCGGCGAGGTCGACGACCGGCACCGCAAGCGGCGCAACCGCGACGTCGACTGGCTGATCGACCGGGCGGTGCAGAAGAGCGAGACCTATAGCGGCATCGACGGGATCAACAACCAGGACCACGCGGTCCAGGAGAGCATGGGCCCGATCGTCGACCGGTCGAAGGAGACCCTCGGCACCACCGACGCCGCGGTGATCGCCACCCGGCGCATCCTGCTCGCCCGCCTCACGCGGGCGGCGCCGGGCGAGGACCCGCCGGGCGTCGCGCCGACCTATTACCGGCTGCGCGCGATCGAGCGGGTGGTCGACGCCGGCGTCGACTGGCGGACCGAGCTGCGCGACCTCTACGACCGCCCGGCGGACGGCACAGGCGCGGATGGCTGAGGGGCGGCGCTGCGGGGCCTCCCGCGCGTCCCGGCCCGGCGGTCCTACCCGAACGTCACCGGCAGGGTCCGCGGGCCGCGCACGCTGCCGTCGGACCAGCGGATTTCGCCGGCGACCCGGTAGTCGGGGATGCGCCCGAGCCATTCCTCGATGGCGACCCGCAATTCCATGCGCGCCAGGTTGGAGCCGACGCAGCGGTGGATGCCGATCCCGAAGGCGGCGTGGCGATTCTCCTGGCGGTCGAGCACGACCTTGTCGGCATCCGGGAACATCGCCGGATCGCGGTTGGCCGCCGGGAAGGACAGCAGCACCATCTCCCCCTTCTTCATCGGGCAGCCGACCAGCTCGACATCCTGCCTGACCTCGCGCGCCATGGTGACCGGCGCATAGGCGCGCAGCAGCTCCTCGACCGCCGTCGGCATCAGCCCCGGCTCCTCGATCAGCCGCCGCCGGTCGTCCGGGTGCCGGCCGAGATGCAGGAGCGAGGCGCCGATGGCGCTCCAGGTCGTGTCGATCCCGGCGACCATCAGCAAATTCAGCGTGCCGAGCACGTGCTTCTCCTCCAACGGCACGCCGTTCAGGGAGCCGTCCATCATCACCCGGATCAGGTCCGGCTCCGGCCCGTCCGGGTCGGCCTCGGTCCGGCCCTCTTTCCGGAGCGCGATGTGGTGGCGGAAATAATCCCGCATCGCCTTGGTCGCGTTCCTGTTGCGCTCGTCGTCGGAAGCGCCGACTTCGAGGATCTCGTGGATCCACCGGATGAACAAATGGCTGTCCCGGATCGGCACGCCGAGCATGTAGGCGATGATCCGCACCGGGACGTGGCGGGCGTATTGCTGGGCGGCGTCGCAGCCTCCGTCGGCGACGAACCCGTCGATCAGCGCGTTGCAGATCCGGCGCGTCAGCGGTTCCAGCCTGGCGACCTCCCGCGGCGAGAAGAGGGGCAGCAGCACCTGCTTGTGCGCCTTGTGCTCCGGCGGGTCGGAGGTGAGCGGCGGCGCCGGCAGCGGCGGGTCGTCGAACTTGCGGTCGCGCAGGACGACGCGGCGCGAGGTAAAGTTCCCGGTATCGCGGGCTATCGCCTCGACGTCTTCGTAGCGGGTCGGCAGCCAGGCGCCCTCGAAGCGTTCGGTCCGGGCGATCGGGCCGTCGCGCAGCGCGTCCCAGATCGGGAAGGGATCGTCGCGCCAGCGCGCGTCCAGATGGTCCCAGTCGGTGCGCCAGTCCGTGACCGGCCGCCGGTCGGCCGGCCGATCGCCGCCCTTGCCGCCGCTCATCCGCCATCCTCCACGATCTCGACGGCGTATTCCGGGCAGTTGGCCGCGGCGAGCCGCGCTTTGCCTTCCATGCCCGGCGGCACGGCGCCGTCGCCCAGAGCCGTCGCATTGCCGAAATCGTCCGGCTCGAACAGTTCGGGCGCCAGCGCATGGCAGCGGGCGTGCCCCTCGCAGCGATCCGGATCGACCCGTACTCTCACCGCCTGCGTCCCTTGCCCTCTGTCCGCCCGACTGCCCGGTTCCCCGCATGTTCTACCGGCCGGCGGGAAAAGAAAAGGGCGCGGGCCGGGCCGACCTCCGTCCGGTTCCGCCGGGCGGCGGCATCTGGACCGGAACGCGGAACCGTGCGAGGCTGGGTCGGCGCGAGCTGGATCAGGCGCGATGAGCGACACCGACACCGATCAGCGCACGAAGACCAAGGTCGAGCCCAAGACCGAGCGGCCCAAGCTGCACAAGGTCATCCTGCTCAACGACGACTACACGCCGCGCGAGTTCGTCATCCTGGTGCTCAGGGCGGTGTTCCGCATGGGCGACGACGAGGCCTATCGGGTGATGGCCACGGCGCACACCAAGGGCTCCTGCGTGGTCGCGGTCTACACCCGCGACGTCGCCGAGACCAAGGCGACCGAGGCGACCGATCTCGGGCGCGAGCACGGCCACCCGCTGATGTTCACCACCGAGCCCGAGGAATAGGCGGGATGGACGGCGGCGGCGGATTGTCAGTATACTGAGCTTAACGGTCCCGAAGCGCGGAGATATCCGATGGCAGACATGGCAGTCGAGTTTTGCGGCGTCCCGTTCAAGAACCCGGTGGTGGTCGCCTCGCTCGAGACCACCAACAGCCCCGATCTGATGAAGCAGTGCTTCGACTACGGGGCGGCCGGCGCCATCGTCAAGACGCTGACCGACATGGAGGACATGGCGCGGCTCACCCAGAACTCGAAATACGCGATCCTCAACGACCGCGGCGAGATCATCAAGGGCAAGGTGCCGCGCGACTTCGTGTTCTACAGCCGGTCGGGCTATTCCAGCACCTATTACAAGGACTGGATCCCCTATCTCAAGGAGGTCGGCGCCTACGCCGCCGAGCGCGGCGCCCATCTGATCGGCTCGGCCGGCGCCAAGGACGTCGACGGCTGGAAGGACATCTGCCGTACCATCGAGGATTGCGCCCTCCCCATGGTCGAGCTCAATTTCGGCTGCCCGCACCCCGCCCTGATGCCCGGCGTCCACGGCGGCAGCATGATCAGCCAGGAAGAGGACATCGCCTACGAGGTCACCCGCCAGGTGGTCGAGGCGGTCGACATCCCGGTCGTGGTCAAGCTCACCCCGGACCAGTCGCGCCCGGTCGAGATCGCCCGCGCGGTGCAGAAGGCGGGGGCGGCGGCGGTCACCGCCACCAACCGCCATACCGGCTTCGCGGTCGACATCGAGGCCGCCGAGCCGCGCCTCGCCGGCACCGCCGGCATCGGCGGCACCTGGGTCAAGCCGCTGACGCTCAGATGGGTGCACAACATCTACACCCAGGTCGGCATCCCGATCGCCGGCACCAACGGGATCTTCGACCACCGCGACGCGGTCGAGTTCCTGATGACCGGCGCCGATGTCGTGGAGATCGGCTCGGTGCTGATGATCAAGGGCATGAAGTGGCTGCCCAACATCATCAACGGGGTCGAGCGCTTCATGGACGAGCACGGCTATCCGGACGTCGAATCGATGCGCGGAATCGCGTCCAGGAGGGCGGCCAAGGACTACGCCGAGCAGTTCGCCCGCGCCCGCACCCACGCGGTGGTCAACCACGAGACCTGCCAGAACCCGACCTGCACGGTCTGCATCCAGATGTGCTTCTACGAGGCGCTGTCGCAGAGCCCGGAGGGCAGGGTCGAGTTCCACGCCGAGAGCTGCATCGGCTGCGAGCTCTGCATGGATGTCTGCCCGTTCGACTCGATCGCCATGCGGCCGACCGACGGAGCCCAGTTCGAGGCGGGCTATTTCGACATCCCGGACGCGGTCTACGAGGGGCCCGGAAAGTTCGTCACCCAACGCAACAACATGCGCTCCATCGCCGCCAACAGCCCGAAGACCGCCGAAGCGGCCGAGTAGCGCGGCGGGCGGGGGGTGCAAGGTCGAGTGAGGCAATACCCCCGTTTGCGCGCGCCACGAGAGGCGGGCCTGCCGCCGAGGAACCAGGGCAATGTTCAGTCGATTCCGAATACGGAATTTCCGGGGATTTGACGATCTGAGTGTTGATCGCTTGAGCCGTATCAACCTCGTCACCGGGCGGAACAATTCCGGCAAGACAACCCTCCTCGAAGCGGTTTTCATGTTGTCCAGCGCCGGAGACCCGCAAGCAGCACTGAAAGCCAACGTAATTCGAGGGGTCGATCTGGCGGCCGCGCCTGCGGTGGCAGAAACGTTCTGGAAACCCTTGTTCACGGCTTTGGACATGAACAAGACCGTGGAGATCGCCGGGCAGCACAAGTCCCTCGGTTCATTGTCCCTGAGCATCTCGCTGGAACGTTCGGGAACCGTCGAGCTTCCGTTCGAGGACCCGAACGGTGCTCCGATGCCCCGGCATGCGGGTGCGAACGGGCTATTGTTGACCTTCAAGAAGGCGTCGGCGCCCGAGGTCGAAGGTCGTATGCGCTTGTCGCCCAATGGGATCCAGATCGAGTCAGCCGACTCGCAACCGCCATTCCAATCCATGCTTCTTTCTTCTCGGGCTGGAAGTCATCACGATGACGCCACCCGACTTGGGCAGCTCCGAACGCGAAAACAGGGGGATCTCGTGTTGGATGCGCTTGCGACTGTCGAGGCGCGGCTGAAGAGCGTCGAAGACAATACCGCGAGCGGTTCCCCAATGATCTGGGGCGATATCGGTTTGCCCGAGCTCGTCCCGTTGCCGCTCATGGGCGAAGGGATGACACGAATTGCACGTATCATCCTGGCAATCTCGGCCACCCCGGATGGCGTCGTTCTGATCGACGAGATCGAGAATGGCCTCCATCACGCCGCGTTGGGCAAGGTCTGGCAGTCGATCGAGACGGCCGCGAATCAATTCAATACCCAGGTCATCGCCTCGACGCACAGTTTCGAATGCGTGGAAGCAGCATACCGGTCCCTCGACAACAGCAGCTTCCTTGTCCACCGTCTCGAAGAAGTGGACGATCGAATCAGGTGCGTAAGCTACGAACCCGAAGAGATCGAAGCAGCGGTATCGCACAGTCTTGAAGTTCGCTGAACGTGGGGCTGCCGACCGGGCTTTCCAGGCACAGGCAGCTTCTCGTCGAGGGTAACGATCAACGAAATTTCTTCGAGGCTCTTGCCCGGCATCTGGGAGTCGCGGAGGCGCTGCAAATTTGCGACTTCGGAGGCATCGATCAGCTTCGCGGCTTTCTCGCGGCGTTCGTCAAGATGCCCGATTTCGGTTCGGTCCGGAGCGTCGGTATCGTGCGCGATGCCGAACGATCCGAAGACGCGGCGTTTCGCAGCGTTCAATCGTCGCTGGAAAACGCAAACCTGGCCGTGCCAAATGCGCCCTCGCAACCGACCGGGGAAAATCCTCAGGTAACGGTATTGATATTGCCGGGCGATGGACATTCCGGGATGCTCGAAACCGTTCTCTGCCGCACGCTCGTGGACGACGGCACAAATCGTTGCATCGACGACTTTTTCGAATGCGTGGAAGGGCTGCCCGACATGACGATAGACAACCCGGACAAGGCTCGCGCTTTCGCCTACCTGGCGACCCGGCGAAATCCGCATCATTCGGTGGGCGTGGCAGCCAAGGCCGGCGTTTGGGACCTCGATCACGCGGCCTTCGAGGGCATCCGGGACTTCCTGAGGGGCCTCTGAGCCGACGCGCTCGGGCGTCTCCCTCGGCCATATGGGTTGCAGGCTTCGGACGGCACGGATGGCCGGAACGCCCACGGACTTGTACCGGGTTCCGGCGATGACGTCGGGGACGCGCCGGCGGTGACCATCCGGGACTCCGTCATTGCCGCCCTGCGCGCAGCCGCGGACCCGGAGAGGGCGCAGCAGCAGCAGGCATATATGAAGTCGGAGATGCCCTATTTCGGCGTGGGCGTCCCGCTATGCCGGCGTATCGCCGGTGCGGTGTTCAGGACACATCCTCTGGCCGACGAGCGGGCATGGGAGACGGCGATTCTCGACCTCTGGCGCGAGGCCGCGCATTGCGAGGAACGCTACGCGGCGGTCGAGCTGTTGCTGTTCCCGCGCTATGCCAGCTGGCTGGAGCCGGCGCGCTTTCCGTTGATCGAGGAGCTGGTGGTCACCGGCGCCTGGTGGGACTACGTGGACGCGATCGCCGGCCGGGGCGTCGGCACCATGCTGGCCGCACACCCGGGCGCGACCAAGGCGGTGCTGCGCGGATGGGCGAAGGACGACAACATCTGGAAGCGGCGGACCGCCATACTCGCCCAGCTCCGCGCCAGGAAGGCGACGGACGCGAAGCTGCTGGCCGACGCGATCCGGCCCTCCATCGGCAACCCGGAGTTCTTTCTGCGCAAGGGCATCGGCTGGGCGCTGCGCGAGTACTCGAAGACCGATCCGGTGTGGGTGACGGCGTTCGTCGGATCCCATCCCGGACTCTCCGGTCTCAGCCGGCGCGAAGCCCTCAAGCACCTGGAGCGCACGAACGCGGCGGCTGTTTCGCGCGCGACGGGGCAACCCCGCGCGTAAGTCCGTCATTTCAATCGAGGCGCGCCCTTCGATACGGCCCGCCCCGCCCGCTCTATCATTGCCGGGTGAAGAGCGAAGTCATCCGGATGTGGCGCCATGGCGGGCGCCGGGGCCCTCGCCGCCCGGCGGGCGGGGCGTAGTGCCGCGCGCGTCCTGGCTCGGCGGTATCGGGACCGCGCTCGGGCATCGCGATTACCGGATCTATTCGATCGGCGCTTCCGGGTCGTTCCTCGGCACCTGGATCTACCGCACCGCGCTGGGCTGGCTCGCCTGGGAGCTGACGCGCTCGCCGGCCTGGCTCGGCATCGTGGTGTTCTGCGAGGTGGTGCCGATCATCGCGCTGGTGCCGTTCACCGGGGCCGCCACCGACCGGCTCGGCGCCTACCGGATCTTCAGGGCGGCGCAGACCTCGGGCGCCGGCGTGATGGCCGCGCTCGCGATCGTCACGGCGCTCGATGCGATGACCATCGAGCTGCTGCTGGCGCTGACCGTGCTCAACGGCGTCAACATGGCCTTCATGCAGCCCTCCTATTTCGCCCTGGTCGCCAACCTGGTGCCGCGCGAGGCGCTGTCCTCGGCCGTCGCGCTGCAATCCTCGATGGTCCAGACCGCCCGCTTCGTCGGCCCGGCGATCGCCGGCGCGCTGCTGCTGTGGCAGGGCGCGGCGGCGGCGTTCGCGGTCAACGCCGTCTCCTATCTCGGCATGGTGGCGGCGCTGCTCGCGATCGCCTATCGCGATCCGGAGCGGGCGGCGGGCGGCGGCGGCGGGCTGCTCGGCGACGTGGCCCAGGGGCTGCGCTACATCGCGGGCCACGAGACGATCCGCACGCTGCTGCTGGTGACGGTCGCCTTCTCGGTGCTGCTGCGCCCGGTGGTCGAGCTCTTGCCGGCCTTCGCCGCCGAGGTGTTCGGGCGCGGCGCGGACGGGCTGGCGACCCTGCTGTCCTCGGCCGGGGCGGGCGCCATCCTGGGCTCGCTCGTGCTCGCCCGGCGCGGCAGGACGCAGGGCCTCACCCGGCTGCTCGGCGCGTCCGGCCTGCTCTGCGGCATCGCGGTGGCCGGCTTCGCCTCGACCGGCGCGTTCTGGCTCGGCATCGTCCTGATGGCGGTCTACGGGCTGTTGTCCAACACCAACTCGATATGCAGCCAGATCCTGATCCAGAACTGCGTCGACCCGGCGATGCGGGCCCGCGTGATGAGCCTGGTCGGCCTCACCTTCCGCGCCGTCCCGGCGGCGAGCGCGGCGCTGTTCGGCGGGCTCGCCGCGCTGTTCGCCCTCGGCCCGCCGATCGCCGTCGCCGCCTGCATCGGAACCCTGGTCGGGCTGTGGACGCTCAGGCTGATCCGCAGCACGCGCCTCGACGAGCGCGCCGAGGGGCCGCCGGCGGGGTAGGGCCTGGGGCGATCCCTGGCCACCCGCCAAGGCGAAGCGCTTGACAGACTGTTAACCATAGTTCACAATGCGCACGTGATCGAGGTCATCGAAAGCGCCACTTTCGGGCGCTGGGTTCGCGGTTTGCGCGACCGGACCGCGATCGCACGGATCAACGCGCGTTAGCGAAATGTGTCGCTGGGCAATCTCGGGGACACGCGGCCGGTGGGCCGCGGCCTGTTCGAGATGCGTATCCATCACGGGCCGGGCTACCGGCTGTACTTCCTCCGCGAAAGCGCGACCGTCGTCCTGCTTTGCGGGGGCGACAAGGACAGCCGGCAGCGCGACATCGACCGCGCCCGACGGCTTGCAAAGGACTGGAGCCGGCCATGACCGAAGCATTCACCAGGTGGGGCGTCACGGAGCATCTGCGCAGCGTCGAAGATGCGCGCCTCTATCTTGAGGCCTGCGCCGAGGAGGACCCGGGCGACGGCAGTCTGATCCGCGCGGCGCTCAACGACATCGCCCGGGCCGGAAACATGAGCGGGCTGGCCCGCGAAGCCGGCATGAGCCGCGAGGGGCTCTACAAGGCCCTGTCGGAAGACGGCAATCCCAGCTTCGCCACGGTCATGCGGATCGCCCGGGCGCTCGGGATGCGGTTGCGGATTACCGTATAGCGGGCCTGCGTTTAGCCCGCATTTCTCAGTGCGCCGTGGCAAGGCGCCGACCCTCAGCGGGTGCGAATCCCGCCCGGCAACTGTCGCTCCGGCCGGTAGCAATCGGAGCGGTTGAAGGAGGTAACGACTTCGACTGAAGCA
>MPNO01000041.1 GCA_002239065.1 Defluviicoccus sp. bin129
CCGTCATCGCCGCCACGGCGATCGTCGGCACCGCGGAACCGGCCTATGCCTGCTTCCTGGGCATCCCCTGCTGGTAGGCCTCGCCGCCAACCCCTCCACGGCTCCCCGGCACCCCCCCCCCGGCGCCTCGCCGGCGATCCGCATGGTCGTCAGCCGATCGAGATGTCGTAGAGCACCAGCCCCCAGACCGCCGCGCAGCCGACCAGGCTCACCAACACCGCGGCGCTGCCCATGTCCTTGGCCTGCCTGGCGAGCGCGTGGTCGTCCAGGGAGATGCGGTCGACCGCAGCCTCGATCGCGGAGTTGAGCAGCTCGACGACGAGCACCAGCAGCACCGGGCCGATCAGCAGCGCGCGCTGCACCGGGCTCGCCGGCAGGACCGCCGCGACCGGGATCAGAACGGCGGCCAGCGCGACCTCCTGGCGGAAGGCGGATTCGTTGCGGAACGCGGCTCCGAGCCCGGCGAAGGAGCAGAGCAGCGCGCGCCGGATCCGCGCGAACCCCGCCTTGCTCTTGCGTGGGCCGGTCCGATCCTCCGGAGACGTCATCGCGAACCTCCCGTGTTCCCTTGCGGCGCGGGCCGTGGAGCCGGTCCGCTTTGATTGGAAGCGCCGACGCGACCCGGGCCATCCTAGGATACGCCCCCTTCGGGGCTGCTCAGGACGAGGAGAGGGCGGGGCGCGGCCCGAAACCCTCCACCTCATCCCGAGTAAGCGCGCAAGCGCCGTATCGAGGGACCCGCGGTGCATCGTTCCCCGTCATGTCCACCGGGGCGCAGGCGGTCGATATCCGACCCTATATGGACTATATTGAACCATAGACCTGCGCAGAGAGCACCCATGCCCGACCCACTCCCGAATCCCCGCCGCATCTGGACCGTCGCCGAGGCCAAGGCACGGTTGTCCGAAGTGTTGCGCCTCTCCGAGGAGGAGGGGCCGCAGCGCATCGGCAGACGGCGGTCCTACGTGGTGGTTCCCGCCGCCGAGTGGGAGGCGAAGGCGCACCCCCGCCCGCCGCTCGGCCAGTGGCTGGTCGACAACCTGCCGCGCGGCGCGAACCTCGATCCTCCGCGCGAGCGTGGCTCGGCGAGAGCGATCCCCTTCGCCACCGCCGACGAGGAATGAGGGGCTTCCTGGTCGACACCAACGTGGTGTCGGAGCCGATGCGGGACGCGCCGGACCCCCGGGTGGTCGCGTTCCTTTCTCGGCATGACGAACTGTGGCTGTCGGCGATCGTTCTGCACGAGATTGCGTTCGGCCTCGCCCTGCTCCCGCCCGGCCGCCGGCGCGAGGCCATCGAGGCCGCGTTGACCGCCTTCGTGGCGCTCTATGAGGATCGCATCCTGCCGCTCGGCCGCACCGAAGCCTCGCACGCCGCCGCCATGCGCGCGCGGGCAAGGCGCTCGGGACGTGTTCTCGACCTCGGGGACGCGCTCATCGCCGGAACGGCGGCCGCCCACGACCTCGCCGTCGCGACACGCAATGTCCGCGATTTCCAGGGCCTGGGCGTGGACGTGGTGGATCCGTGGGTGGTGATGTGAGGCGGTGGGCGCGCGGTCGAGGCGAAGCAGCAAGGATTGGCCCTGCCACGGTCGCCCGGGCCGGGATGCTGGTCTCCGTCGGCGCCCTCGGCTCCGCCCCGCGCCGCGTCAACAGGCGTGCAGCCGGGCCGCTTCCGGACGGTACGAGCGCCGGTCTTCACATCGAACCATCGGATCGGGACGACCGTGAGCGCGTTACAGGAGCAAGCGGGTAAGGACCGTTGCCACTCTCGGCTCCGCCAGCAGGATCAGGACCACCACCAGCAGAATGATCCAGAACGGCGTTGCGCCGCGGAACACCGCGCCAAGCGTCGCCTCTTCGCTTCCGGCCACCGACTTTACCGCATAGACCAGGAGTCCGAACGGCGGCGTGAGCAGGCCTGCCTCGATCGTGAGAATGCCGATGATCGCGAAGGCCAGCGGATCGAGGCCGAGCGACAGCGCGATGGGCGCGAAGATCGGCACGGTCAGGATGATGATGGAAATGGAATCGATGATCATCCCGAGCAGCATCCATATGGCGATCATGACGGCAATCACGCCCCAGGTTCCGAGGCCGGATTCGACGAGAATGCCCTGGATGGAATTACCCAGCCCGCTCATCGCCAGCGTGCGCGCGTAGAGCTGCGCCGCGAACAGGATCACCATGATGGGCGCGGCCGACTTGCCCACCGCGAGGATGCCGTCGAAGATCTCGCGCAGTCCGAGTCCGCGCAACACGCCAATGGCGAGCGCGAGCAGCGCGCCGATGCCGGCGCCTTCGGTCGGGGTGAAGATGCCCGCCCAAATTCCGCCCAGCGACCCGATCACGATCACCAGCAGCCCGAGCATCGCTCCCCAGGCGCTCCCTCCCTGCTCTTCGGGCGCCGGCCCGGCCCCTGCGGCGGATGTCGCCGATGCCGTGGCGCCGCCCTCGCCGACGGCCGACGGCCGCAGGATCGAAACCGCGACGATGTAGAGGATCATCAGACCGGCCAACACGATTCCGGGCAGTACGCCGGCGAGGAATATCGCGCCGATCGACTGTTCGGTGAGAATTCCCCACACGATCATCAGCAGGCTGGGCGGAATCAGCATTCCCAAGCATGCGCTCCCCGAAATCAGACCGAGCGAAAACGAGGTGTCGTAGCCGTATCGGCGCATCTGGGGATAGGCGATGCTGGTAAAGGCCGTCGCCGAGGCGAGGCTGGTCCCCGTGACGAAGGCGAACACGACGTTGCCGGTTACCGTCGCATGTGCGAGGCGTCCGGGTACGCGTGTCAGCCCCCGGTTGATCGCCCGGAAAATGTCCGCCGCGATACCGGATCGCGAAATGAACTCGCCCATCAGCATGAACAAGGGCACCACGGCGAACACGTAGTCCCGCAGAGCCTCGTAGGCGGTGCTGTTGAGGAAGAAGAACGTTATCTGCAGATCGCCGGTCGCCAGCGCCAGCCCGATCAGGCTGACGATGCCGAGGCTTACCGCGACGTGGACGCCGGAGAACACCAGCGCCAGCAGAACGCCCACCAGAAGAATCGATTCGAGCGTTCCCATGCGAGCGTACCTGCTAGGCCTCAGCCGAACCGCGGCCGGCGTCGGGTCGGAGGACAATTTCCAGACCGCGCAGAACGTAAAGGGCCGCGGCGACCGCGCAGCCCAGCAGGATGGCCAGTCGCGTCGGCCATGTGGGCACCCTGACCCCGAGCCCGCGATCCTCGACCTCGCCCGTCTGCCAGGCGGTTGCGGTCGGCTCCAGAGCGCCGTAGGCGATCGAGGCAAAGAACACCAGGCCGAGGACACAGCCGAAGACGAGCAGGCCGACACGCAGGCGATGGGGGGCTGCGGAGAGCAGGAAATCCATGCGCAGCATGCTGTCGATCCGCACGCAATACGGTAATTGCAGGAACACGATCGCGACGATCATGTTGCGGGCGTATTCGGGGGCGCCGTAGAAAACGATCCCGGTGTTCCGGGCGATGATGTCTGCCAGCACCAGCAGGGCGATGGAAAACGCGAACAATGCGCCCATCACCATCAGGGCGGTCGTGAGCCGGTCCGCCAATTGCGAGACTAGCCGCACCGGTCTACCCGCTGGCCGGATGACGGCTCATATCCGCAAACCGGCAGCCCGGCTTTCCGGAGGCGGCGGATGTCGGCCCCCTTGCGCTTCAACCGGGTTCGGCCGACGGCGCGGCGTCGCCCTGCTGCCCGAGCAGCGCCGGCAGGGCGGCGAGAAAGATATCGACACTGGTTTCTATTTCCCGGAACCAGGTGGCGGCGTCAGACGTCCCATAGACATGATGGCGAATCCCTCCCAGCACGATCGCGCCGTGCAGCATCCATGCGGCATCCCTCAACGCGTTTCCTTCATGCGGCCGTTGCAGGTTCATCCCGTGCACCGACATCGAAGCGACGGAATCCAGGATGCGCTGCATGACCGAATCGGTGTAGGGGGCGGCGAAGGGGTTGTCGGCCAGCGCCGAATACAGAGCCAGGCGGAGCCACCTGCGCGTCAGGACCTTCTCGGCATATCGCTGGTAGAAGACGATCAGGCGGCTGCGCACGGTTCCTCCGCCGACAGCCAGCTCGTTCAGCCAGGCCTCGTCGAACGTGGTGGCAAAGCGATCCGTGTAGACCGCCTCGACCAGCGCCGCCTTGTTGGGAAAATAGCGGTACAGCAGGCGTTGGGAGACGCCGCAGGCCGATGCGAGATGACGGGTCTGCCCGGTCAGCCCGTACTCGGAGAAGAAGTTATAGGCGCGTTCGAGGATCTGCGCGCGACGCTGCTCCGGGGGCAGGCGGCGCGTTACCGTGCGCTTCTTCGGCTTGATGCCGCGCAGCTTGTCCGATCTCGCCTTCATGCGCCTTCGAATTGTCTAAACCACGTATCGAGCGCCTCAATTTCCGACCCTTCGAATTCTTTCGCCGGTCGCGTCGCCCGGGACGGCCGTCCTTCGATCGAGAAACCGTACCGGTTCATCCAGGCCAGGCTCGACCAGGTGTCCTTCGAAGGATAGTACTCCAGGCCGATCCATCCCCGGTAGCCGTTGCGATCCGCGTGTTCGATGAGATGGTGAAGGTCTACCTCGCCGACGCCGGGCTCGTGACGCTCCGGCGCGTTTCCGACCTGAATATGTCCGATCATCGGAAGGTGGGCGTCCATCAGCGTGGTCAGCGGACCCGTCTCCTCCCAGCGCAGATGATAGGTATCGAACACCAGCTTCACGTTGTCGCGGTTGAGCGCGCTGGCGACCTCCGCCGCTTCCCCGATAGTTTGAATCACATAGTTCGGAAAGCGGGCATTGCAGACACCCTCGATGACGAACAACACCGGATGTCCCTTCGCCTGGGTCGAGATGTAGTCGAGGTTCTCGATATAGCATTCGATGCAGCGTTGCCGCTCGACGCCATCGGGCAGCCTGCCCGAGCTGACATTGAGGGAATGAAAGTTCGCCTCGAACACATAGTCCAGCGCCACATCGGCGGTGCGCCGGAACTCGTCGCCGCGCCCCGGTTGAGCGGCCAGCCCGTAATCGCCTTTCGCCCAGTTCGCCGGAACCACCGCGTATATGAAGCGCAGGCCGTTGTCGTCGAGCAGCTGCTTGAGCTCCCGCTTCGGGATCACGTAGGGAAAGTGCCATTCGACCGCCGTCGCGCCGATCTCGGCCGCCGCGGCGAAGCGCTCCCGAGCCGGCAGCTCGAGGAACTGGTGATACAGGTTTGGCGAGAATTGCGGCATTCCGGCGTCCCTCAAGCTGTCGGCGTATGGGTTTCGAGCCAGGCGTCGATGCGCGCCATGAAGCGCTCCGGCTCTTCCATCAGGAAGAAGTGGCTGCTGTCCTCGAACACCTCGGTGTCGCAATCGGGCAGGCGCTCCGCCATCGACCGCAGGGCGTTGGTCCCGCACAAGCGGTCATGGCCCCCCGCCATCAGCAGCACGGGACAGTCCAGCTCGTGCAGCCGGTCAAGCGTGTCGTGCGCCAGGCAGGCATGATTTTGCCGGACGTAGCAGGCCTGCAGGCGCTGCTCCCCGCCGATCAGCGTTTCGAT
This sequence comes from Defluviicoccus sp. bin129, assembly GCA_002239065.1. Taxonomy (GTDB): domain Bacteria; phylum Pseudomonadota; class Alphaproteobacteria; order MPNO01; family MPNO01; genus MPNO01. The sequence continues at coordinate 5,573 of MPNO01000041.1, forward strand.
CCCCTGGATGCGGTCGGGGTTTTCGATGAAGAAGCGTTGCGAGACGAAATTCGGTACCGAATGCGCCGCGTGAGCCGGCCAGGATCCGGTCCACTCCAGCACCTCGCGCATGTTGGTCAGGAGGCGGGCGGCGAGGGGGTCGAGCTTGCCGGCGGACGCCAGCATGACCAGGCTGCAAACCCGCTCGGGCGCATCGAGGGCGATATGCTGGGCGAGAAATCCGCCCATCGAGCGGCCGATCAGGTGGCATTTCTCGATGCCCGCGTGGTCCAGCACGGCGAGAAGGTCCAGGGCGAGTTCGCGGATCGTGACCGGTTCGTCGACCTGGGTGCTGCGACCGGCGCCGCGCGTGTCGGTGGCGAGCACGCGGTGTCTGCCGCGCCACGCCTCGATCTGCGGATTCCAGGCCGTATGGTCGCCGGCGAGGCCGTGAATCAGCAGGATCGGGAAACCCTCTCCCTCGTCGATGTAGTGGATTTCGCAATCGCCGACGGGCGCCACCCGCATCCGCCACTCGCTCATTGCCAGCCCCTCTGTAAGTTTTCACTTGACGATTTAACATGACTTTCATAGCGTCCGATACAATGCAAGCCTAAAGGACAGGTGGCGGCAAGCCTAAAGGACAGGTGGCGGATCGTGCGTCGGTTTTGTTCGTCAAGTGACGATTTTTGGGCACGCCTGGCCTCCAACCTGTTTGTGCACATCCAGGGGGACAATCATGAGAATTTCCGCATTGCTGCGTGTTTCGACCGCCTTCGCCGGCGCGGTGGCGCTGGGTGTCGTCGCGCTTTCGGGACCCGGAAACGCCGAGACCTATCGTTTCAAGATCGCCTCGGGCCACAACGAAAACTGGCACTTCATCCAGCTGGGTCGCGACTTCTTCATTCCGGAGGTCAAGAAGCGGGTCGCCGAGCGGACGCCGCACAAGGTCGAATTCCTGCAGGGCTGGGCCAGTTCGATCGTGAAGGCAACCGAGGTCCTCGAGGGTACCCAGTCAGGCGTCATCGACTTCGGTCTCTTCTGCATCTGCCATGAGGGGGGCAAGCTCGCCCTGCACAACTTCCCATACTACCTGCCGTTTGGCCCCACCGATCCGAGTGTCTCGGTCAAGGCAACCCGGAAGGTCTATGATCAGATCCCCGAAATCAACCAACAGCTGGAGGGAAAATTCGGCCAAAAGATGATTTCCCTCGTTCCCTTCGACGTCTACGACGTCATCTCGAAGTTTCCCTTCGATAAGGCGGCGCAGGTCAAGGGACACAAGATCGGGGGTGCCGGTCCGAACCTGCCGTGGATCGGACGCATGGGCGCGTCGCCGGTTTCGGTTACCGGCCCGGAAGTCTACACGGCGCTGCAGACCGGGCTGTTCGATGCCTTGATCGCCTTTGTGTCGATCATGGACGCGCTGAAACTGTATCCGGTCGCGCCCTATTACGTACAAGTCGGCTTCGGGTCGATGACGATCGTCGGATTGACGATGAACCTCAACTCCTTCAACAAGCTGCCCAAGGAGATTCAGGACATTGTCGTCGAGGTCGGTCGCGAGATGGAGGTGAAGTCCGGCCCGTTCACGGCCGGCGTCTACGACAAGTACATCAATATCATCGGGGCCAAGGGAGCGACCGTGATCAAGCTCCCCCAGGCGGAACGCCAGGCCTGGGCTCGGGCCCTGTCGACCTGGCCGTCCGAACGCGCGGCGCAGATCGAGGCGGAGTCCAAGGTGCCGATGAAGAAGGTGCTCCGGGCCTATATCAAGGCGGCTGAAGACGAAGGTTACGTCTGGCCTGTGCGTTACGCCATCGACTAGCCCGGACACTGCTTGCGGGGAGCACCGCCGCGTTCCGTTCGGCGTCGAGCCTCGGGCGGTCTGCGGGAATTCGGCACGCGGGCGCGGCGGTGACGCATTGCACCGATTCCGGGACAGAGCACGGCCCCGCGCTACCCGCCCTCCCCCGTCCCCGCGAACGGCACGTCGAGCCCGAGCGCCTCGATATGCCGCTCGTGGCCGCCCATCGAGCCCAGCGGCAGGATCTCGTAGTTGACGAACGTCGTGATCGGCAGCGGTTCGAGCAGCGTGCGGATCTGGTCGTTGCTTTCCACGTCGACCAGGATGGCGTAGCCCGCGATGTCCTCGACCAGGCGGTGGACCATCGCGCCGTGCTCGGCGGCGATGCGCTCCAGCATCGCCTCGGTGCCGGCGTAGTCGAGGTCGGGCGGCAGCGGCTTGGCCGGGCGGGCGAGGATCAGGAAGCGCTGCTTGCCCGCGGGCACGGGTCGGTTCTGCACCTTGCCGTTCTCCTCCAGCACGTAGATCCGGTAGGTCTCGTCGGGCCACATCGGGTTGCCTTCGAGGATCTCGCGCAGCCGGCGCCCCGAATCGGTCTCGACATAGATCGCATAGCCGCGCACGAACATGATCGGGTGGATCACCGCCACGCCCGACATGTGGGTACCGACCCAGTGGGCGAGGCAGCCGGCATGGCGCCCCGGCGTGTGCCACGGCCCGTGCGGCCTGGGCTCCTTCGAGGTGACCAGGAACAGCATGACCCCCTCCCGCGCGTCCGCCCGACTGTCGCACGCGCCCGCCGGCGCGGCAATCCGGCGGCAGGGTCCCCCGGGGACGCCGGGCCGGATTCGGGCCGGAGCGCGGTTTCGCGAGCCCGTGTTACGGTTTCCGGCAATTCGTTAACGCGATGGATAGGTCAGCACTGTTGACCAATGTTTCACGTGAAACATTAGGCGCCCCGCCCGGCGCCCTCCTCAGGTCATCTGGAGGAACTGGCGGATCAGCGCGACCAGGGTTTGCGGCGCGTCCTCCTGGCAGAAGTGACCGACCCCCGGCAGCTCCACCACCGGGCCGTCCGGCCACAGCGCGCGAAAGTCGGCGATCGCGTGGGATGGCGGGATCGCGCGATCCTCCATGCCGCAGGCGAGCATCGCCGGCTTGGCCCGCAGCGCCGCTAGGTCGCCGGTCCTGAGGCAGTCGACGACGAAGGGCCGGATGCGGCCGAGCAGGTAGTCGAGCGGAAAGGCGATGGCGCCGATGCACGCCGCGCGGTCGGGGAACGGCGCGGCGTAGGCGTTCAGCCAGTCCCCGGTGACCGCTTGCCGGTTGCAGAAGCCGATGATCGTCATCACCGACAGCACGATGCTGCCGAGGTCCCCCAGCACGTCGTCGAGCGTGCCGGCGTCGTAATGGCGCCGGATCCAGGCGAACCAGGGGGTGAGCGCCGGCGGCGGCAGCCCGCCATAGCCCAGATAGGCGTTCATCAGCACCAGCCGGCGGACCCGGTCCGGGTTGCGCAGCGTGTAGGCGCCGGCGATCGGGCCGCCCCAGTCCTGGACGACGAAGGTGATGTCGGCGAGCTCGAGGCTGTCGCACAGCGCCTCGAGATTGGCGACATGGGTGGCCAGCGTGTAGTCGCGCCCGGGCGGGGTCTCGCTCTTGCCGAAGCCCATATGGTCCGGCACCACGACCCGGGCCGCGCCCGACAGCGGGCCGATGAAGGCGCGGTAGAGATAGCCCCAGGTGGGCTCGCCGTGCAGGCAGACGATGGTCTCGCCGCCGCGCGGGCCCTCGTCGACATAGTGCTGGCGAAAGCCGTGGCCGGCGAAGAAATGCGGCGCGAAGGGGAAGGTGCCGCCGAAGGTCTCGGACGCTGCAACGGTCATCGCGTGCCGCCATAGCCGCATCCCGCGGCCGGCGCCAGCGCGGCGCGCCCCCCGCACCCATGTTTCACGTGAAACATCTTCCGCTCCGGTCGATCCGCGACAGCGCCCAGGCGGCGGCGAGGCCGAGCAGGATCATCGGCAGGGTGAGCCAGTTGGCGCGCTCCCACGAGGCGAGGCCCGAGACCAGGGCGGCCAGGATCGGCGGGCCGATCAGCTGGTTGAGCATCAGCGCCTGGCTGACCAGCCCGACGCAGGTCGACGCGAGCCCCGGCGCGGCGGCGAGCGCGCCGGTGCGGGCGAGCACGGCGGGCGGGATCATGCCGCCGATGAAGGGCATGAAGATCGCGGCGGAGAGGCGGAGCGCGGGGTCGATGCCGTCGGCGAAGATCAGCGGCGTCGACACCAGCATGCCGAGATAGGCGAGCCCGACGACGCGCCCGGCCGGCCAGCCGCGCCGGAGCAGCCAGCCGCCCAGCACGCAGCCCGGCGCGTTCACCACCATGGCGAGCGCCACCCAGTAGGCGGCCGCGTCATGGGCGTAGCCCTGGCGCTCGATCAGGAAGGTCGGCAGGAAGACCGAGACCGAGATATAGACCAGCGAGTAGGCGGCGAAGCAGATCGCCAGCGTCGGCGGGCCCGGGCTGGTGAGGGTCTTGCGGATGGCGGTCCAGATCGGCGCCGCATGGCCGCCGGCGGTCGCCTCGCGGGCGCCGCGCGCGCCCCGCGTCGCATATGCCGCCGCGCCGATGGCGGCGAGCGCGAGCGCCCCGTTGAGCAGCCACAGCCCGCGCCACGACGCCGCCTCGATCACCGCCGGCGAGACCACCACCATGCCGGCCAGCCCGACCGGCATGTAGAACGCCCACAGGCCGAGCGCCATCGGCCGGTCGCGCTCGCGGCAGAAGGCGCCGATCGCGGTCGGCCCCGCGGTCAGCACCGCGACATAGCCGCAGCCCTCGACCAGGCGGGTGGCGAACAGCTCGGCCCCGGTCTCGGCCAGGCTGCCGAGCGCGGTGCCCACGACGATCACGCCGAGCCCCGACAGCAGCATGCGGCGGTGGCCGAAGCGGTCGGCGACGAAGCCCCAGACCATGCCGGTGGCGACGCCGATCGCGGCCAGCGCGGAGACGATCCACCCCGCCTCGACCAGGGTCAGGCCGAGCTCGGCGCGCAAGACCGGCAGCGCGGCGGGCAGCTTGCCGATCTGGAACGCGGCCACGATGCCGGCGATCGCGATCATCGCCACCGCCGGCCAGGAGGTGGCGCGCCCCTCGGTCAGGCGCCGAACTCCGGCTCGGCGAGGCCGCGCACCCCGGGATCGGCGGCGAACAGCGCGCCCGCGAGCGGTTGTTCGGCGAGCGCCGCGCGGTCCATGCCGAGCGAGGCGGTGGTGATGTAGAGCGTGTCGAGACCCGCCCCGCCGAAGGCACACGACGTGACCTGCGGCACCGGGGGGGGGGTGGGGAGGAAGCGCGTGCGGGGCCCCCCCCCGCCGAAGGCACACGACGTGACCTGCGGCACCGGGAGCTCGACGGTGCGCTCGACGGCGCCCGCGGGGTCGAAGCGGCTCACCCGCCCGCCGAACATCCGGGCGCACCAGACGAAGCCGTCGGCGTCCACCGTCGCGCCGTCCGGCACGCCTTCGCCCTCGGGGATGCGGGCGAAAACCCGCCGGTTCTCCATCGTCCCCGTGGCGAGGTCGAAGTCGAACGCCCAGATCTCGTTCGAATACGAGTCGGTGAAGTACATGACCGATGAGTCCGGGCTCCAGCAGAGCGCGTTGGGGATGCGGATCCCGCGCATCATCGGCTCGGCCGTCCCGTCCTTGTCGATGCGCCACAGCGTGCCCTCCGGCGCGTGGCCGGGGTCGTTCATCGTGCCCACCCAGAACCGCCCGGCGCGGTCGATCTTGCCGTCGTTCATCCGGTTGCGGTTGAACCGCCCCTCGCCCTCGGGGTCGCAGATCGCCTCGATCTTGCCGCTCTCGAGGTCGAGGTAATGCGCCCCCGTCCTGAGCCCCGCGACCAGCAATCCCGGCCCGGCGAGGCCGATCGAGCCGGTCTCGGTCTCGATCCGCCAGTGCCGCCGCTCGCCGCTCGCCGGGTCGAGCCGGTGCACCGTCGGGTTGTTGATGTCGACCCAGTAGAGCGCCGCCTCGCGCGGCGACCAGAGCGGGCTCTCGCCCAGCACCGCGTTGCCGCCGGCGGCGATTTCGACCTCGGCCATGGCGCTCCTCCCCGGGCGCAGTATCGCACCCGGGCGCGGCTTGCGGTATCCTCCGCCGCGTCACGCAGCGAGATCGACAGGGGGAACGGATGGGACGTCTCGACGGCCGGGTTGCGATCGTCACCGGCGCCGCGCAGGGGATCGGCGCGGCCTATGCCAGGCGCTTCGCCGAGGAGGGCGCGAAGGTCGCGATCTGCGACGTCAAGGACTGCACCAACGTGGTCAACACCATCGTCCAGTCGGGCGGCGAGGCGCTTGGCATGGAGGTCGACGTGTCCGACGAAAGCGCGGTCGCCGCCTTCGTCGCGCAGACCGTCGAGCGCTTCGGCCGGGTCGACGTGATGGTGCCCAACGCGGCGATCTTCGCCGCCCTCGACCGCCGCTCCTTCCTCGATATCGGGGTCGAGGAGTGGGACCGGGTGATGGCGGTCAACGTGCGCGGCACCTTCGTCTGCATCAAGGCGGTGGTGCCGCAGATGAAGGAGCAGGGCTACGGCAAGATCGTCAACATCTCGTCCGCCACCGTGCAGGCGGGCGTCCCCTGGTTCCTGCACTACGTCTCGTCCAAGGGCGCGGTCGACGCGATGACCCGGGCGGCGGCGCGCGAGCTCGGCGATTTCGGCATCAGGGTGAATTCGATCGCGCCCGGCTTCACCATGAGCGAGCAGATCGAGTCCCAGCGCGAGGACCTCCAGTTCAACATCGACATGAACCTCGCCGGGCGCGCCTTTAAGCGCGACGAGATGCCGGAAGACCTGCTCGGCACCATGGTGTTCCTCGCCTCGGCGGAGAGCGACTTCATCACCGGCCAGACCGTGCTGGTCGATGGCGGGCTGGTGATGCACTGAACTCCCGGAGGCCGCCCGAGCCCGGCGCCGCCCTGTTCGCGGCGCTGGTCGGCGTCACCCTGATCGGGCCGCTCTCGGTCCATCTGTTCTTCCCGGCGGTGCCCTTCGTCGGGCGCGCCTTCGGGGTCGGCGCCGGCACCGCGCAGCTCGCCTTCTCGCTCGCCATGCTGGCGATGGCGGCGGGCACGCTGGTCTACGGCACGCTGGCCGACCGCATCGGCCGGCTGCCGACGCTGATCGGCGGGCTCGCGCTGTTCTCCGGCGGGGCGGCGATCGGCGCGGCGGCGCCCACGATCGAGCTGCTGATCGCCGGCCGCATCCTGCAGGGGCTGGGGGCGGCCTGCGGCGTGGTGCTGGCGCGCACCATGGTGAGCGACGTCTACGGCGCCGAGCGCCTGCCGCAGATGATCGCCTACCTGACGACGGCCTACGTGCTCGGCCCGATGCTGGCGGCCGCGACGGGCGGGATGCGGTCTGGCAGTCATGCTGCTCGCAGTCGCGGTGATCGGCGAGCCCGGGCGGGGCTCCCCGGGTGCCGGGCCCGGCCTCGCCGCCGGGTTCGCCCGCCTGCTGGCGCGCCGGCGCTTCGTCTTCCACATGGCCAACCCGGCCTTCGGGAGCGCGGCCTTCATGTCGGCCAATGCCGGCGCCGCCTGGCTGATGGTCGACGTGCTGGAGCGCCCGGCCACCGAGTACGGGCTCTGGTTCACCCTCGGCCCGGCCGGCTTCATGCTGGGCAATTTTGTCTCCGGCCGCCTCAGCGGGCGGCTGGCGGCCCGATTCCTGATCGTCGGCGGCACCGGGCTGACGCTGGCCGGCGCGCTCACCGCGATAACCCCGGCGATCGGCCTGCCGCTGACCCCGGCGGCGCTGTTCGTGCCGATCCTGATCCTCTCGGTCGGACAGGGCCTCTCGATGCCGCAGGCCCAGGCCGCCGCCATGTCGAGCGACCCGGCGCTCACCGGCACCGCGTCCGGCATCGTCGTCTTCGCCCAGTTCCTGATGTCGGGCCTGCTCACCCAGGCGGTGGCGCTGCTCTATGACGGCACCGCGCTCCCGGTGGCCGCGGTGGCGATCGCCGCGGCCGCCGCCTCCCTCCTGTTCGGCATCCTCTCGGTGCTCGGCGGGGGGAAGAGCGGCTGATGTTTCACGTGAAACAAGGGTCGGCATCGCTGCCCTATCCATCGCATGAAGAACGCCCCGCAAGTCGCACCCCGCGAGCCCGCGGCCCCGCCGAATGCCCGGCTTCCGTCCCCCGGGGACTTGCGCGCAGCGGCCCGGCGGGGCAGAACGGGTGGCGATGGTGGAGATCGACCGAACGTCCTTCATGATCGCTTTCGAGGAAGGCGCGTCCTTCGACTACGCCGAGCGGCAGACCTCCCATCTCGACCGCCAGACCGGCGAGGTGCTCTGGGTCTACGAGCACGACGAGGACGCCGATGCGGTCGTCGGCATCCCGCCCGAGGAGAACCGCGCGCTGCGCGAGCGCATCGAGGCCGACCCCGAGCGCTATCTCGACATCCCGAGCCTCGACGGCGGGGACTACAACCTGATGCTGCGGAACTTCCTGCGCTCGAACTGGACCGACGACGAGGCGCGCTGGCGGCGCGCGGCGGACGCCTGGAGCGGCCGGATCGGGCAGTGGAAGAGGCGGGTCGGCGACCGGGACGCGATCCACGCCTTCAACGCCTTCCGCGACCGGCGCGCCGGGGAGCTCGCCGAAGAGGTCCTGCGCGAGGCGGGAATCGAGCCGCGCCGGCGGGCGGGGGGCGGGGGGGCGCGCGGAGGGGGGCGGGGGGGGGGGGGGAAGGGGGCCGCGCGGGCGGTAGGGGGGCGGGGTGGCGGGCGGCCCCCTCGGTATGGCTGACAGGACCCGAGGACTTCCGGCCCGCCGTTGACACCGGCCGGGCTCCTGTCGAAACTCCAGGGGCCGGAGTTCTGGGACGCCAGACCGGCTAGGGGTGTTCGAATGAACACGACCTCTGTAAGCATCGCGCTGGAACGCTACGACCGCCACATCCCCTTCTTCATGGGGACCGTGGCGCTGCCGGAGAATCTCGACCTGATTCCCCTGGAAGTCGCCGTCGGCCCGATGCCGGGGCGCCGGGACGGCATGGATCGTCACGGCCGGATGTTCAACGAGCACGCCTTCGATATCTGCGAACAGTCGCTGGCGTCCTACATCATGGCGAAGTCGCGCGGCCTGCCGTTTTCGGCGACACCGGTGTTCCCCCGGCGGTTGTTCAGCCAGAGCCAAATATTCGTCAACGTGGATGCCGACATAGAGGCGCCTCACGACCTGATCGGCAAGAAAGTGGGGGTCTGGTCATTTCAGAACACGCTCTGCGTACTTCTGAAAGGCGACCTCAAGCGCGAGTACGGCGTGAGGTGGGCGGACATTCACTGGTACGCCCAGAACCGGGAACTGATACCGTGGGAGCCCCGCGCGGGGCTCTCCATCCAGGGCATTGCCGGCGGCAAGGACCTCGGCCGGATGCTGATCGAGGGCGAGCTGGACGCGATCCTGCACCCCGAGCCGCCGCCCGAGATCCTGAAGCGGACCGATCGCGTGCGGCGCCTGTTTCCCGACAGCCGCGCGGTCGCGCAACGATACTTCGAGAAGAACGGCTACTTCCCGATCATGCACGTGCTCAGCTTTCGCCAGGATGTCGTCGATCGCGAGCCCTGGCTGCCGCCGGCGATCATCGACGTCTGGGAGGATGCGAAGGTCCAGGCCGACGCGTTCTACGACGACCCCGGCTTTCTCCAGCTCGCCTTCGGGCGTTCCGAGTACGAGCAGCAGCGCGAAACCATGGGCGCGGACCTGTTCCCCTCCGGGCTGGCCGCGAACCGGGACTACCTCGCCAGGTTCATCGACGACATGGTGGACCAGGAGCTGATCGATCGACGGATCGGGGTCGAGACGCTGTTTCACGAGTCGACCTGGGCGACCTGAAAGGAGCCGGGAATGTTTCTGGAAGACCATTGGTATGTTGCCGGCTTCCCCGACGAGTTCGACCGGAAGCTGGTGGCGCGGACCTATCTCGGTCAGGCCGTGGTGCTGTTTCGCGCCTTGGATGGCGCCGTGGTGGCGTTCGAGGATCGCTGCGCCCATCGCCGGCTTCCGCTGTCGCTGGGCCGGCTGGACGACGACACGATCGAGTGCGGATATCACGGGCTGGTCTACGACCGCACGGGGGCCTGCATCAAGGTGCCGGGCCAGGACCGTATCCCGAGGGGCGCGCGGGTCCGGTCCTACCCCGTCGTCGACCGGCACGGCTATGTCTGGATCTGGATGGGCGAAGCGGAACTGGCCGACGAAGGGAAGATCCCGGATTTCAGCCGCCTCACCGATCCCGACCTGGGGCGCCACCGGATCGCGCTTCACGTCCTCGGCAACTACCAGTTGATCGTCGACAACCTGCTGGATCTCTCGCACCTGCCCTACGTGCACAGCACCACAACCGGGAATCCGCCGGTTTCGGAGGACGCGAAGGTGGCGAACGAGCGCCACGGCGACACGGTGCAGGTGAAGCGCTGGGCGAAGGACGTCCCGCCGTCGCGCACCTTCGCCGAGTTCGGCGAGTACGGCGGGAATATCGACATGTGGTCGATATCCCAGTTCCAGCCGCCATCCTACGTCCGGGTGAGCTACGGCTCGGTTCCCGCCAGCCGCGGCGTGCCCCACGACGGCCCTCCCGGCGACGCCATATGGCAGCCCGGGCATTGGGGCTTCCAGGTGTTTCACGGCCTTACGCCTGAGACCGAGGTCACGACGCACCAGTTCCGCTACATCCTGCACGAGAAGGGCGCGGCGGATGAGGCGACGACGGCCGAGTTCTATCGTCAGAACGACCAGATCATCAACGAAGACCGGGTGATCTTCGAAGCCCAGCAGAAGGCGCTGTCAAGCGACCCGCAGGGCGCTTCCGCGGACGACATCAAGTCCGACGCGACCATCGTCGCCGATGGCGGTCTGGACCTGGCCCGGGCGATCAACGATTCGATCGCCCGGAAGTCCCGCGCCCCGGTTCGGTGAATTCGGGGAACGGATCGACGTAGCGGATTGCAGTTCGATCGGTGCGGGCCGCCGAGGCGGTCGCCGGGCCCGAAGGGGGGACGCGAATGTTCCTGGAGGACAACTGGTACGTCGCGGCGTGGTCCGACGAGGTAGGCCGGTCGCTGTTTTCCCGCACCCTGCTCGACCGGCCCGTCGTGATGTACCGGAAGCAGGACGGCACCGTTGTCGCGCTCGAAGACCGCTGCGCGCATCGCAAGCTTCCGCTGTCGCTCGGCCGGCTGGTCGACGACCGGATCGAATGCGGCTATCACGGGCTGGTCTACGACTGCTCCGGCGAGTGCGTGCACGTGCCGGGGCAAATGCGGATACCGCGCCGCGCGCGCACGCGCGCCTATCCGGTGGTGGAACGCGACCAGTTCATACTGATCTGGATCGGCGAACCCGAGCGCGCGGACCCCGACAGGATCGTCAGCTTTCCGCGCCTGAGCGATCCGGCATGGGGGTGCAGCAAGGTCCGGCTATACGTGAAGGCGAATTACCTGCTGATATTCGACAACCTGCTCGATCTCTCGCATGTCGCCTATGTCCACAACACGACGATCGGCAACGCCCCCGTCGCCGAGGAGGCGGCGATCAATATCGCGCAGGACGGCAACGATGTCAGCGTGACGCGTGAAATGGTCGATGTCCCCGCCGCCCCCAACTATGCGCAGTTCGGACCCTACCAGGGGCAGTTCGACCGCTGGCAGGTGGGGAAATACATCTACCCCTCATACTTCTACATCAATAATGGATGCGCCGCGGCGAATAGCGGCACCGGCGACGATTCGAGACTCGATACTCCCGGAGAATGGGGGTTCCAGGTCTATCACGGCATCACCCCCGAGACCGAAAGGACGACGCATCAGTTCTGGGTCATCGCCCACGATCTGGCGATGATCGGGGAGCAGGATCGACCGGAGTTCTACCGGCAGCATCACCAGGTGATCGGTGAGGATGTCGTCATGTACGAAGCCCAGCAGCACTCGCTCGACACCGATCCGGCCGGCGCGACGGCTTATGACGTGCGGAGCCGGGCGGTTATCGAGGCGGATACCGGCCTAAGCATTGCTCGCAACATCATCAAGCAGTTGCACGAGAACATACAGGCAAGAACGCAACCGGCGGACCCGGCATAGGGAATCCGCCGCGACAGGAGGACGACCAATGGCGAAAACCACCAAGACGACCACGCGCAGGGCGGTCATAAAGGGCGCCGGCGCCGGCCTTGCGACGGCCGCGATCGGCGGAACGATGGCGTTTCCGGCTCCGGCCGTCGCCAAGAACAAGACGCTCGATTTCACGCTGTCGTGGTTGCCGACCGGCCAATATGCCTATGTCACGCTGGCCAAGCAGATGTTCTGGAAGAAGCGCGGCCTCGATGTCAGCGTCAAGCGCGGCTACGGCTCGCTGGCGACCATCCAGGCGATGAACACCGGCAAGTTCGATGTCGGCGGCGCGGCGACCTCGACCGCCCTGCTGGGGATGTTCCGCGGCCTCGACCTCAGGTTCGTCGCGACCCACGCCTACGACTCCACGATGGGTTTCATCGTGCCGGCCGACGGGCCGATCAACACCCCGAAGGACTTCGAGGGCAAGAAGCTCGGTCTGGTGCCGACCAGCGGCGAGACGCCGTTCGTGCCGACCTACCTCAAGCTGGCCGGCGTGGACGAGAGCAAGATCCAGACGGTCGCGCTCGATTCCCAGCTCGTCGAGCAGGCCCTGCTGTCCGGACGCGTCGACGTCATCGTCGGCTTCGGGATGAGCTCCACGCCCAAGTTCATCATGAAGGACTTCAAGGTGAAGCTCCTGCCGTTCTCCGGCGTGGGGCTGAAGTTCTACTGGGTCAACTCGCTGATCCGGCCCGAGTTCCTGAAGAAGGAGCCGCAGGTGTGCGCCGACATCGTCGCCGGCCTGCTGGAGGGGCAGAAATTCGCCTTGCTCAACCCCGAAGAGGCCGTCGAACGCCATCTCAAGGAGTATCCGGAGATTGCCGCGCTGACCAAGGGCAAGCTCGATGTCGAGCTCGGCGTGAACATGATCAACGCCAATCTGATCACCGAGGAGACCACGAAGAATTCCCTCGGCTACACCGATCTCGGCAAGATGCGCGAGCAGATCAAGCTGGTGCGCCAGTTCGTCGCCAAGAAGGAAGACCCGAGCCCGCCCCCCGTCGAGTCGTTCGTCACCAACGACATGATCGGCAAGGTCACGCTGACGCCCGACGAGTGGAACGCGGCCAGGGAGAAGTCGAGGGCCTATGGCGAGATTCTGGGTCTGAAGGTCTAGCGTAGCGGCCTGCGATCCCGGGACCGGAATGGCGCGAGATCCAATGACCGAGACTACCTCCGGTCCCGGGAGCGACCGCGATGCCGACATCGTATGCCGGCAGGTGCGCAAGGTTTACAACGCGAACGGACGGCTGCTGGAAGCCGTCCGCAACGCCGATTTCACGGTCGCCGACGGCGAATTCGTCGCGCTGCTCGGGCCGAGCGGCTGCGGCAAGAGCACGCTGCTGATGATGATCGGGGGGATCGAGAGCATAACCAGCGGGGAGATCTACGCCGGCGGCGAGCCAGTGACCGGGCCGCGGCGGGAGTTCGGGATCATGCTCCAGGACCCCACCCTGCTGCCGTGGAAGTCCGCCATGGACAACGTGATGTTCCCGATCGACATGATGCGCTTGTCGCGCAGGCAGTACATGGACCGCGCTCTCGAGCTGCTGCACACCATCGGGCTCGCCGGGTTCGAGAGGAGCAAGCCGAGGGAGCTGTCGGGCGGGATGCGCCAGCGGGTGGCGATCTGCCGCGCGCTGATCAGCGATCCCCGGGTCCTGCTCATGGATGAGCCGTTCAGCGCGCTTGATGCGATGACGCGCGACGAGATGAATATCCTGATGCTGGATCTGTGGGAGACCTACCGGAAGACGGCGATCTTCGTCACCCATTCGATCCGCGAGGCGGTGCTCTTGTCCGACCGCGTGCTCGTCATGCGCGACCGCCCGTCGACGATCATCAGCGACACCAGCATCCCGTTCCCGCGCCCGCGCAGCATCGGCCTCGGAGAGACTCCGGAGTTCAACGAGCTCTGCGCCATGCTGCGCGATCTGATCGAGGTGGCGCGCAGCGATGGCGCGGCGCAAGGCGGGGCGGCGTCGTGAAGGACCAGCCCCAGGTCCTGCCGGTCGAGGGGTCCGTCATCGAGGGGCCCGGGCGTTACCGCCGGCGCCTGACCGCCCTCTCCAGGCAGGCCCTGCTCGCGGCGGTCCTGCCGATCGTGACCGCGGTGACCGCCCTGCTCGTCTGGGAACTCCTGGTCAGGCAGAGCGGGATCGCGCATTCGATCCTGCCGCCGCCGAGCGCCATCTTCGACAAGCTGGCCGGCTTTCTCGGGCTGTTGCTCAAGCACGCCGTGCCCACCACCTACGAAACGCTGGTGGCGTTCGCGATCTCCATCCCGCTCGGCATCGTGCTCGCGGCCATCATGATCTACTCGCCGCCGATCAACCGGGCGCTCTACGCGAATCTCGTCTTCTTTCAGCTGATCCCGAAGATCGCGCTGGCCCCCATGTTCATCGTCTGGCTGGGAATCGGCGCGGAGTCGCGCGTCGCGTTCTCCATCTTCATCTGTTTTTTCCCGATCCTGATTTCCACCGTCACCGGGCTGCAGGCGGTCGACCGCGACATGCTCCGGCTCTGCAAGGCGGTCGGGGCAAGCGACCTGCAGGTCCTGATCCATGTCCGTTTCCCCTATTCGTTCCCCTACATATTCGCCGGCATGAAGGTCGCGGTGACGCTCGCGATCATCGGTGTCGTGGTCGGCGAGTTCATCGCCTCCACCGAGGGGCTTGGCTATCTCATCCTGTTCGCGTCGTCGCGCCAGCAGACCGATCTCGGGCTCGCCGCCATAACGGTGCTCTGCGTCGTCGGGCTGATGTTCTACGCGCTCGTCGTGCTCAGCGAGATGGTCATCGAGAAATTCTACGGCAGCCATTGACCGGTCCGATGAGCGATGGATAGAGCAACCTGTAAGGACTGAGCCCATGTTCGTCAGGAATTCCTGGTACGTGGCGGCGTGGTCGGACGAGCTTCGGGATATGCCGCTGGGCCTGGTCCTGCTGCGCGAGCCGATCGTCCTGTTCAGGGACGCCGACGACGCCCCGGTCGCGCTCGAGGACCGGTGTGTGCACCGGCGCGTGCCGCTTTCCATGGGGACGGTCTCGGGCGGTCGCATCCAGTGCACCTATCACGGCTTCGTCTACGATCGCACGGGGGCGTGCGTCGCGATCCCCGGCCAGTCTTCGATCCCGGCGGAAGCGAGGATAAGAAGCTACCCGGTGGTCGACCGCCATGGCTGCATCTTCGTCTGGATGGGAAGTCCGGAACGGGCGGACGAGGGTCTGATCCCCGATTTCGAGACGCTCAAGAAGCCCGGCTACGGCGTGACCAGGAAGCACGTCAGGCTGGAGACCCACTATCAGCTCATCATCGACAACCTGCTGGATCTTTCGCACCTCGCCTATCTTCATGCGTCCAGCGTCGGCCAGGCGGAGCTCGCGGAGCTGGCCAGGGTAACCACCGAGGTCGAGGGCGATATCGTGAGGGTGTCGCGATGGACGCTCGACGTCCCGGCGGTTCGCACCTATCTGCAGTTCGGCCGCTACGAGACCAATATCGACCGTTGGCAGATCTCCGAGTTCAGGCCGCCCTGCTTCTTCATAATCGACAACGGCGCCGCGTCCACCGGGACCGGCGCCGCCGAAGGCAAGACCGGCGAGAACCGCTGGGGCTTCAACGTGTGCCACGGCATCACCCCGGAAACCGACAGGACGACGCATTACTTCTGGGCCCTGTCGCACGAATTCAGCGACACCCAGGATCGGTTGCAGGAGTTCTACCGCCAGCAGCATGCGGTGGTCGGGGAAGACATTTCCATCTTCGAGGCGCAGCAGAAAAATATCGACCTCGATCCCACCGCGAGGACCGTCGACTTCAAGTACGACGCCGGGCCCCTCAGGGCCCGCAAGATCATGGAGCGGATGGTCGCCGAGGAAGCCGCCGCGCCGTGAACCGGGTCCTCACCCGCCCGCCGCGCGCCCCGCCTCCAGCATCTCCGCCACCCGGGGCCAGCTTCTGGCCCCGTTCTCGGCCAGCGAGCGGGCGAGGCCGTCGGGGACGGGGTCGATCAGCGCCGGGGCGAAGCTCGCGCGGGCGCGGATGCGGGCGAACCAGCCGGCGACGCGGGGGCGGGTGTCCCAGAACCCCTCCATCCCCAGCATCGCCAGCCGGTTGACATAGGGCGTCATGCCCACATCGGCGAGCGAGTATTCATCGCCCGCGAGCCACGGCGTTTCGGCCAGCGCCGCCTCCATGTCGGCGAGGGTGTTGTCGAACTCGGCGACCGCGGCGCGCGCGCTCGGCGCCTCGATGCCGCGCTCGATCCATTCGCGCTTGCGCTGGCGCTTCACCGGGTCGCGGGTCTCCTCGATGATCGCCTCGACCTCTTCCGGCGTGTTGTTGTCGAGGATGGTGTGGCGGTGCGAGGCGGCGTAGGTGAGCGAGCTGGTCATCGGGTGCAGCCGCTCGTCGATCCGCTTGGTCCAGACCCGCATCCGGGCGGCGTCGTGGGGCCCGGCGGGCCGGAGCGGCGGGTCGGGACGGGTCTCGTCGAGATATTCGCAGATCACCGTCGATTCGATGACCGCCCGCCCGTCATCGACCAGCGTCGGCACCACCGCGTTGGGGTTGAGCGCGAGATACCAGTCCTGGAACTGCTCGCCCTTGAGCACGTCGACCACGACCCCCCGCCAGTCGAGCCCCTTCTCGTGCAGCGCGATCCGCACCTTGGCCGCGCAGACCGAGCTTCCCTGGTGGTAGAGCGTCAGCATGGCGTCTTCCCTCCCGCGATGGAGGCGGAAGAGTATTGGGTATGCGTGCCGGATGGAACGGCGGCGATGCGCTGTCGCGGCCGCTCCGGCGCGCCTAGAATGTCGCCGCGAAACCTGCCGGACGGGACCCCATGTTCTTCGAAGACATCTGGTACTGCGTGGCGCTGGCCTCCGAGATGTCCAGCCGGCCGCTCGGGCGGGTGGTGTGCGGCCGGCCGGTCGTGCTGTTCCAGACCGCGAAATCCGGCGCGCTGGTGGCGCTGGAGGACCGCTGCCCGCACCGCCAGGCGCCGCTGTCGATGGGCCGCGTGATCGGCGACGAGATCATGTGCGGCTATCACGGCTGGACGATGGCGGCCGACGGGCGCTGCGTCCACGTGCCGCATCAGGAGACGGTGCCGCAGAGCGCCCGCGTGGCGAGCTATCCGGTCGCGGCGCGCGAGGGCTTCGTCTGGGCCTGGCTCGGCGATCCGGCGCGCGCCGACCCGGCGGCGATCCCCCGAATGCCCTGGCTGGCGGCGGCCGACCGGTCGTCGATCCTCAGCCGGTTCCACGCCAAAGCGAGCGACCAGCTGATGGCCGACAATCTGCTCGACGTGAGCCACGCCGATTTCCTGCATGCCGGGAGCTTCGGCTCGCGCGCCGGCCAGCGCGGCGAGACCGACGCGGTGCGCCAGGAGATGGAGACCTGGGAGACCCCGGGCGCGGTGCACAGCCGCCGCGTGCTGAACGACGTCGCGCTCGGGCCGATGGCCGCGGCTTGGGGCGGGTTCACCGAGCCGGTCACCCGGACCACGTCGCAGAACTGGCGCCCGTCCAACACGATCAACATCGAGCTCGCGATGGAGAACCGGGAGAACCGGATCCTGATCAACCACGACCACGTGATGACGCCCGAGACCGCGACGTCGTGCCACTACTTCTTCGCCTTCACCCGCGACTTCGCGCTCGACGGCGGCTATCCCAACGACGCCGACATGCGGCGCGAGCAGGAGACCGTGATCCGCACCGAGGACATCCCGATGGTCGAGGCGCAGCAGCGCAACCGGATCGCCTTCGGCGAGCCCCGGGACGTGCCGGGCCGGGCCGACCGGTTCCTGATCGCCGTCCACAAGCGCATCGCCGCGCTGCGCGGGGAGCGCTAGGGGGCGCATAGACCGACGCGCCGCGACTTGCCGCGGGGCAAGGGAGATGCGAGGCTCGCGGGACGACGCAATCCGATGGAGCTTCGAATGTACGGTTGGCGCGCGCGCATCGGCATGCTGCTGCCTTCGGTCAACTCGGCCGCCGAGCCGCTGGTCCAGGCGATGACGCCGGACGGCGTATCGGTCCACACCACGCGGCTCCGGCTCGCCGGCTCGACCGACGCGGACATCATGGGAATGGTCGAGGGGGTCGAGGAGGGGGCGAGCCTGCTCGCCGACGCCGAGGTCGATCTGATCGTCTTCCACTGCACCGCGGCGTCGATGTTCAGGCCCGGCTTCGACGACGACATCATCGCCCGCATCGAGGACAGGACCGGCACTCCGGCGACCTCGACCTCCAAGGCGGTGATGGACGCCTTCGACACGCTCGACGCGCGGCGCATCGCGCTCACCACCCCCTATACCCAGGAGACCAACGACCGCGAGGTCGCCTATCTCGAGAGCCACCAGATCTCGGTGCTCAGCGAGACCGGGATGGGGATCTCCGGCAGCGGCACCGCGATGATCGCCGTCGAGCCCGGCGAATGGTACCGCCGGGTGAAGCGCCAGCGGGACGCGGCGGCGGACGCTTATTTCATCTCCTGCACCGCGATCCGCGCCGCCGAGGCGATCGAGCCGCTGGAGCGCGACCTCGACCGGCCGGTGGTGACCAGCAACCAGGCGATGGTCTGGCACAGCCTGAAGCGGCTCGACATCCGCGACCCGGTGCCGGGCTATGGCAGGCTGATGGACACGCTCGGCCGCGCCTAGCCCGGATTTCCCGCCACGGTGATGGTCTGCGCGGTGCCGTCCGGCCGACAGAGCAGGAAAGCCGCGTCGCGCGATGCGGGGACATCGGGCAAGCGGCTTGACGCACTCTGTCGGCCGGACGGCACCGCCCTTCGGGTCGCACCCAGGCACCCGCCCGCGGCGTCGCGGACCTCGACCGTAGTTCCCGCTACGGTCTTCGGCCCGGTCCTGGCGGGGCGGGCGCCTGGGTGCGACGCAGGCCGTCACCGCGGCGGGAAATCCGGGCTGGTCTGCCGCGCATGAACAAGTACCGCGAGCTCTGCCCGGCGGACGCGCGCCCCGAGCTCCGCTTCGACCTCGCCGGGATGGACTACCCGGCGCGCATGAACGTGGCCGAGGAGCTGCTCGAAGGGGCGATCGAGGCCGGCTGGGGCGGGCGCGTCGCCTATTTCCACCGCGACGAGGCGATCGACTATCGCGCGTTGCGCGCGGCGGTGCTGCGCCACGCCGCGGCGCTCCGCGCGCTCGGCGTGGCGCCCGGGGACCGCATCGTGGTGCGCATCGCCGACACCCCGGCGCTGGTCTATTTGCTGCTCGCGGCGCATGCCGTCGGCGCGGTGCCGATCCCGACCTATGTCCAGCTCCGCGCCGACGACCTCGCCTACCGCATCGACGATTCCGGGGCCCGGTTCGCGGTGGCGAGCGTGGATTTGCTCGACGAGATGGCAGCGGCGGTCGCGGCGACGCAGGGGGTGACGCTGGCGGTGGCCGACGGCGACGCAAGCGGGCGCTTCGCCGCGCTGCCCGCGCTGCTGCCCGAGGCGGAGCCCGAACCCGGCTACCACGACAGCCACGCCGAGGATCTCACCCTGATCGTCTACACCTCGGGCTCGACCGGCCGTCCCAAGGGGGCCTGCCACTGCCACCGCGACCTGATCGCCTCGGCCGATTCCTACTGGAAGCACTGCGTCGGCCCGACCCGGGACGACGTGATCGGCGGCCCGCCCTCGATACCGTTCTCGCTGGGCTACGGGCTGTTCGTGATCTACCCGGCGCGCTTCGGCTCGGCCGCCGTGCTGGAGCCCGACAAGTCGGTCGCGGCATCGCTCGCGGCGATCGAGCGCCGCGGCGTCACCGTGTTCGCCGCGGTCGTCTCCTATTACCGGATGATGGCGGCCGCCCTCGACCGGGGCCGGATCGCGAGCCTCCGGCGCGCCATGACCGGCGGCGAGCCGCTCTCGCCCGAGACCGAGACGCTGTGGCGCGAGGCGAGCGGGACGGTGCTGGAGCAGTTCATCGGCACCACCGAGCTGTTCCACTGCTTCGTCACCTCGAGCGAGCCCGGCCGGCCGGCGCGGTCGGGGACCATGGGCCGCGCCGCGCCGGGCTACGAGGTCGCGGTGCTGGACGCGGACACCCTCGCCCCGGTCGCCGACGGCGAGCGCGGGCTGCTCGCCGTGCAAGGCTGCACCGGCACGGTCTACTGGCGCAACGAGGAGCGCCAGCGCGCGCTGGTGCGGGATGGCTGGAACGTCTTTCCCGACGTGGTGACCAGGGATTCTGAGGGCTGGTTCCGCTATGTCGCGCGGCACGACGACATGATCGTCTCGGGCGGCCACAACATCTCCCCGATCGAGGTCGAGACGGCGCTGCTCGGCCACCGGGCGGTGCTCGACTGCGCCTGCGTGCCGGCGCCCGACCCCGCCGGAATGCGCGATGCCATCGTCAAG
Source organism: Defluviicoccus sp. bin129 (assembly GCA_002239065.1). Lineage (GTDB taxonomy): Bacteria > Pseudomonadota > Alphaproteobacteria > MPNO01 > MPNO01 > MPNO01. The sequence continues at coordinate 25,930 of MPNO01000041.1, forward strand.
GCCTATGTCGTCGCCGCGCCGGGCTTCGATGCGGGCGGGGAGCTCGCGCAAGCGCTCCAGGCGCATGTCAAGGCGACCGCCCCGCCCTACATGTACCCGCGCGCCATCGCCTTCGTCGACGCGCTGCCCAGGACCCCGAACGGCAAGGTGCTGCGCTCCGAGCTGCGCGCCCGCGCGGCGTCCTTCGATACGCCGGGCTAAGCCCGCCCCGCCCCGGCGAGAGCGGCGGGGGGGGGGGGGGGGGGGGGGCGCGCCCCCGCGGCGTCCTGCGATCCGCCGGGCTACGCCCGCCCCGCCCCGGCGAGAGCGGCGGGCGCGGGGGGCGGGCGGGGCCGGGCCGCCGCCTTCCCCCGCCCCCCCCCCCCGGGCGCGCCGCCCCCCGCCCCCCCCCCGGGCCCCCGCGAGGGGGGCACCACGCCCGGGGCGGCGGGCGGGCCTGGCCCGCGGCTTCGCCGCGCACCCAGTCGCGGAACGCGCGCACCCCGGACCGCTCCAGGGCGCCGGGCGAGGTGCACAGCACGTAGGAGGCGGGGGCGGGAACGCCGCCGCCGAAGAGCGGAACCAGCAGCCCGCGTTCGAGCTCGTCGGCGATCATCCCGGCATGGCCCAGCGCGACGCCCATGCCCGCGACCGCCGCCCGCACGGTCATGCTGTGCGACTGGAAGCCGGAGGCGGGCGAGAGATCGGCCGGGGCCACGCCGTGATGGGCGAACCAGTGCGCCCAGTGCGGCGCCCAGGCGAGGTCGTAGAGCAGCGGCCAGCGGTGCAGGTCGCGCGGCTCCGCGGGACGGTCAAAGCGGCGCAGCAGCGCCGGGCTGCATACCGGAACCAGCGTCTCCTCGAACAGCGTCTCGCAATCCGGGGTCGAGCCGGCCCGGTCGGTGAACGCGATCCACACGTCGAAGTCGCGCTGCGCGGGGGTGAAGGCGCCGCGGTCGGTCTCCACCTCGACGGCCAGATGGGGGTGGGCGGCCTTGAACCCGGACAGCCGCGGGGTCAGCCATTTCTCCGCCACCACCTCGACGGCGACCAGCTTGAGGCGCGGCTCCACGCCGCCATTGCGCAGCCGGTCGTTGGCCCGGCGCAGACCGGTCAGCAGGCGCCGGACCTCCTCCAGATAGGCCTCGCCCTGCGCGGTGAGCCGGACGCCCTGGCTGTGGCGCGCGAACAGCTTGACGCCGAGACACCGCTCCAGGCACTTGACGCGGTAGGCGATGGCGGCCGCGGTGACCCCGAACTCGGAACCCGCGGCGACGAAGCTCCCGAGGCGCGCCGCCGCCTCGAAGAAGGGCAGCGTGTCCAGCACGCGCGAATCGGGCGGCTGCGCGTTCGGCGGGATCTGCATGGGGCCGTTCAAGGCTCTGCCCTCCGGACTGCGGCAGGAAGCCGGACCGGCCGCGACCGGTCCGATAATCATATCGTTAGGAGCATGATAACATTTTCTTGACGTATGGTACAGGGTGCCCGCGCGGCCGGGCGGCTTGACGCGGGGCCGGGCAAGGGTGATTTTGGGCCGTCGGGCGGGTGTAGTTCAGCGGTAGAACGTCAGCTTCCCAAGCTGAATGTCAGGGGTTCGACTCCCCTCACCCGCTCCACCCCCTGCGGCGCTGTGTCACCTGAGATAGCCGGGCAGCCAGGTCGCCACCTCGGGGACGGCGATCAGCAGGATCAGCACCGCGAGCTCGATCAGGATGAAGGGCAGGGCGGACATCACCACCTGTCCCAGGGTGACGGCGAACGGCGCCACCCCCTTCATGACGTAGAGCAGCAGCCCGAATGGCGGGGTAAGCAGGCTGATCTCCATGGTGATCAGCATCAGCACCATCAGCCAGATCACGTCGATGTCGAACACCGCCTGGAGCGACTGCGCGCCGAGCAGGAAGAAGGGCAGCGTGAGCAGCAGCATGCTCACCTGGTCCATGAAGGCGCCGAGGAACAGCAGCACCGCCATCATGATGATCACGACCATGAGAGGCGTGAGGTTCATCGCCGTCACTGCCCGCAGCAGCCCGTCGGTCGCGCCCGAGTTGGACAGCGCCTGGCTGAACACCAGCGAGCCCGCGATGATGAACAGGATCATCACGTTGATCTTGGCGGTTTCCATCAGCGATCTGGCGATCGCCCGCCAGCCGAAATCGGCGCCGTCGATGCCGGTGACGGTGACGGTCCGCCGGAACAGCCGGAAGAAGTAGCAGGCCGCCAGCGCGGCGAGGCAGCCGAGCGCCGCCGACTCGGTGGGCGCGGCGATCTTGAAGAAGATGCTGCCCACCACCACCACGAAGATGATCATCAGCGGCAGGATGTAGAGCAGGAAGGGCAGCACCCGGTTGACCGCCTGGCGGTGGCGCCCGGCATAGGTGCACGACCAGCGGGTCCGGCCGGCGAGGTTGAGGGCGATCGTCACCGGCTCGTCGAGCGCGCTGGTGTCGGGCGTGTAGGCCGGGGCGAGCTCCGGGTTGATCGCGCAGCGCCCCACCACATAAGCGAAGAACAGCACCGCCATCAGGATGCCGGGGACGATGCCGGCGATCAGCAGCAGCGCGACCGACTGCTCGGCGAGGCTCGCCAGCAGCACCGCCAGCGCCGATGGCGGGATCAGCATGGCGATGCCGCCGACCGCCATGATCGGCCCCATGGAGATCGCCGGCTGGTAGCCGCGCTTCATCATGTCGGGCAGCAGCACCGAGCCGAGGATCGCGGTGTTGGCGATGGTCGAGCCGGACAGCGAGGAGAAGATCGTCCCGCCCACGATGGAGACCACGGACAGCCTGCCGGGCACGCGCGAGATCATCCGGTCGATCGCGCCGATCGCCTTGAAGGCGACGCCGGTCTGCAGAAGGATCTCGCCCATCAGCAGGAACAGCGGGATCGGCGCCAGCGTGAACTTGATCGCGTTGTGGAACTCGGCCGGCATGAACACCAGGCCGACATCGCCGTTGATGAACAGGAAGGTGCCGAGCACGTTGGCGGCGAAGAAGGCGAAGGCGACCGGCAGGCCGAGGAACATCGCGCTGCACACGGTGCCGAGCAGCAGGATGAAGGCCCAGTACCACTCCATCGCTCAGAACCCCGACCCGGCGGTCGCGTCCTTGTCCTCTTCGAGCACCTCGGCGGCGCGGCGGAAGCGGAGCGCGAACTCGACCGCGAGCAGCAGGAAGGAGAGCGCGAAGACCGCCATCATGTACCAGTTGTCGATCCGGAGGTCCTTGTCCGGCAGGGTGCCGTCCTCGAATTCGAGCAGGGTCAGGCGCAGGCCGTAGACGAAGAGCAGCAGGCAGAGCGCGCCGCCGGCCACGTCGAGCGCCTTCTCGAGCCCGGCGGCGAGCGATTTGGGCAGCGCGGAGGTGATCACGTCGACGCGGACATGCGCGCCCTGGCGCAGCACCCAGGGCGCGCCGATGAACACGCCCACGAAGAGCGCGTACTCGACCGCCTCGAACAGCCACGGGAGGGTGCCCCACGCCACCTTGACCAGGAACAGGTTGAGCGGGATGAGCACCGCGAACAGCCCGATCGAGACCGCGACCAGCACCGCCAGCCACTCGACGAAGCGCGCGAACGCGGCTTCGAATGCGTCGATCCGGCTAGCCATGGCGCGGCGATCGGTTCGGGGCGCGGGGGCCGAGCGGAAACGCGCGGTTCCCGCCCGCCGCCCCGGTTCCGGCGGCTATTTGGTGAACAGCGCCCTGAGCTTGGGGCCGTGCTCCGGGCTGCGTTCGATCACCTGCGCCCAGGCCGCGTCATTGGCGGTCTTGACCCATTTCTCGCCCTCGGCGCCGGTGAAGGTGATGGTCTTGAGCCCCTCGCTCGCCATCCAGTCGAGCTGCTTCTTGAGCCTCGCCTTGAACTTGGGTCCGGTGGTCTCGGCGTCGGCCTCGTAGGCGAGGCCGATCTTCTCGATGATGTCGCGCGCGGCCTGCGGCGTCTTCTGCCACGCCTTGAGGTTCGCCAGCGTGTGCAGCGTGGCGAGGTAGAAGCCGGGATCGACCCGGTACTTGGTCACCTTGATCCACGCCGGCACCCAGCCCACCGCGGGCCAGCCGAAGCCCTGCACGGTGTTGTTCTCCATGTAGGTGTAGACCTGGGCGATGTTGGACAGCTGGGTGGTCGCGCCGAGCGCCTTGAAGAACGGCGTGTAGACCGGCGAGACGCGGAGATGGAGGCCGGTCAGGTCGGGCTTGGTGATCGGCTTGGACAGCCACAGATGGAACGGGCCGTTGTCGTCGTGCCGGGCGATGAACTGGATGTTCTTCTTGGCCAGCAGCTGCTGGGCGTAGTCGAGCGCGCCGTTCTTGCGCAGCTCGGCATAGGTCATGTCGCTGAGCCGGAACACCGGCGCCTCGGGCAGCACGTTGCCGAAATAGGCCTCGGTGCAGCCCACCAGGTCGTAAGCGCCCCTGGCCATCTTCTGGGTCAGGGTGAACGGGCTGCCGATCGCCGGCGCGCCGCCCTTGAGGTCGATCTTGACGATATCGCCGCCCTGGGCGTTGATCTCCTTGACCAGCGCCTCGAAGGAACGGCTGGGCGGGCTGCCGATCGGGAAGCAGCTGGCCGCGGTCAGGGTCGTCGCGGCGCTCGCGGGCATCGTCGGGCCGGCGAACGCCGCGGCCGCGGCAAGCGCCGCCGCGCATGCGATTCCGGTGCGCTTGGTCATGTCATCGGTCTCCCTGTTCGTTTTCCCGCCGGTCCCGCCGACGGTGGCCCGGCGGAGTCTATAGCGTATCCGGCCGGGTTGGAACCGCGGCCGAATTGGGTCCCGGGATACGCGCCATGCCTCGCCCCCCACGTCATGGCCGGACTTGTTCCGCTGCTGTCCGGTTCAGACTTTCGACGCGAGCTCCGCGCCCACGAGCGAGAACATCTGCGTCCCCGATTTGTCACCCCGGACTTGATCCGGGGCCCAGGCCTGCCCCGGACGCCGATCCGGGGGAAGCCGGACGAGGGCGGTGCCTGTGGCCCTGGGCCCCGGATCAGGTCCGGGGTGACAATAGGGGCGCGGCGATGGTCTCGCCCATTGCGGCAGAGCCCGCGTCGAACAGCTGAACCGGCCAGCAGTGGATCAGGTCCGGGCATGACGGCTTGGGGGGAGGACCGATCACAGACCGAGATAGGCCTGGCGGACCTGCGGGTCTTGCAGCAGCGCCGCCGCCGTCCCCGACAGGGCGATGCGGCCGTTCTCCAGCACATAGGCGGTATCGGCGATTTCCAGCGTCGAGCGGATGTCCTGCTCGACGACGAACACCGTCACCCCGGCGCCGCGGATGGCGACGATGGTGTCGAACAGCGATTGCGCGATCGCGGGCGCGAGGCCGAGGCTGGGCTCGTCGAGCAGCAGCAGCCGGGGGCGCGACATCAGCCCGCGGGCGATCGCCAGCATCTGCTGCTCGCCGCCCGACAGCGTGCCGCCGGGCTGGCGCCGGCGCTGCTCGAGGATCGGGAAGAGCGCGTACATCTCGGCCATGCGCGCCGCCCTTCCCGCCTTGGCGTGCGGGGCGATGGCGCCGATCCGCAGATTCTCCTCGACCGAGAAGCCGGGGAAGATCAGCCGTCCCTCGGGCACCAGGGCGAGCCCCCGCTCGACGCGCTCCGACGGTGCCGCCGAGGCGAGATCCGCCCCCTCGAGCGCGATGCGCCCGCCGGAGACCGGCACCAGCCCGGCGACGGCGCGCATCAGCGTCGTCTTGCCGGCGCCGTTGCTGCCGACCAGCGCGGTGATCGAGCCCTCCGCGACATCGAGCGAGACCCGCTCCAGCACGCGGATCTCGCCGTAGCCGGCGGTGAGCGCATCGATCTCCAGCATCGCCGTCATCCCCGGCCGCGCCCGAGATAGGCCTCGATCACCTTCGGGTCGGCGGCGATCTCGGCCGGCGGCCCCTCGGCGATCTTGACCCCGTGATGCAGCACGACGAGGCGCTCGCAGAGCCGCATCAGCGCCCGCATGACGTGTTCGATGACGACCACGGTGAGGCCGTGGCGCTCCCTGAGCCGCAGGATCATGTCGAGCGCCTCGCCCACCTCGGCCGGGGTCAGGCCGGCCATCACCTCGTCGAGCAGGAGCAGCCTGGGCCGGGTGGCGAGCGCCCGGGCGATCTCGAGCCGCTTGCGGCCGGCCAGCGTCAGCGTGCCGGCGGGGTCGGCGGCGCGCGACGCGAGCCCGACCTCTTCCAGCACCTGCATCGCCCGCAGCCCGGCCACCCGCGGCGAGCGCTCGCGCCCGCTGCCGAACAGCGCGCCGACGGCCACGTTCTCGCGCACGCTGAGCCCGGCGAAGGGGCGCACGATCTGGAACGCGCGCGCGATGCCGAGCCGGTTGACCCGGTCTGGGCGCAGCCCGTCGATCCGCCTGCCGTCGAAGCGGATCTCGCCGGCGCTCGGGCGCAGGTTGCCGGCGATCAGCCCGAACAGCGTGGTCTTGCCGGCGCCGTTGGCGCCCATCAGGCCGAGGATCTCGCCCTCCTCGACCGCCATGTCCATGGCGTCGACCGCGACCACCCCGCCGAAGCGCCGCCCGACCCCGGCGAGCTCCAGCAGGCTCATCCGCGCGCCCGCCGCCAGGACGCGATCCGGCCGTGGATCCCGTCCGGCACCCCGAGCACGAAGGCGACCAGCAGCGCGCCCAGCAGGATCATGTAGATCTCGGGCCAGTTGGCCCACAGCATCTCCTGCAACAGCACCAGGAAGAACGCGCCGTAGACCGGGCCGGGCACGTCGTCGCCGCCGCCGATGATGGCGATCGAGACGATGGTGAAGGAGGTGATCGGGTTGAACAGGTCGAGCGGCTCGAAATAGGTCGTCCGCATCACCATCGCCGCGCCGACCATGCCGGGGACCACCGCCGACAGGGCGAAGGCGAGCACCTTGTAGCGGGCCACGTCGATGCCCAGCGTCTCGGCGGCCTCCTCGTTCTCGCGGATGGCGCGGAGCCCGGCGCCGAAGCGCGAGCGCCGCACCGAGTAGGTGATCGCCGCCGAGGCGGCGGCGAGCGCCAGCACGACATAGAAGATCTCGGCGAGCCCGGGCCCGCCGAACAGCAGCCTGCCGAACTGGCCGAGCGCGGCCTCGATGTTGATGACCACGAACTTGACCAGCTCGGCCAGGCCGAAGGTGAGGATCACGAAATACGGCCCCCGCACCCTGAGGCAGGGATAGCCGACCACCAGCGCGAGCAGCCCGGTCGCCCCGCCGGCGACGATCACCGAGGCCCAGAAGGGCAGCGAGCCGAAGCACAGCACCATCGCATAGGCGCCGGCGCCGAAGAACACCGCGTGGCCGAGCGAGACATAGCCGGTCATCGCCGACAGCACGACCCAGCTCTGGGTGAGCGCGATCCACATCAGCAGGTTGAGCGCGACGCCGATGGCGTAGTCCCCGGCGAGAAACGGGATCCCGGCGAAGGCCGCGGCGGACAGGGCCAGCAGGGCGGCGAAGCAAGGCGGGCTCACCGCACCACGCTCCTGCGGCCGAACAGCCCCTGGGGGCGCCAGACGAGGATCGCGATGAACACGCCGTAGATCAGGATCGAGCGCATGCTGGCGCTGGTCAGGGCGACGCCGTAGACCTCGATCAGGGCGAGCACCGCGGCGCCGGCGAGCCCGCCCGCGATGTTCCCGAGCCCGCCCAGGATGATCACGATGAAGGCGGCGATGGTGAACGGGAAGCCCATGAAGGGCGAGACCTGCTCGAGCATCGAGATCAGGCAGCCGGCGACGCCGGCGATGCCGAAGCCGAGCGCGAAGGCGATGGTCCGCATGCGCTCGACGTCGACGCCGACGAGATGGGCGGCGTCGGGCTGCTCGATCAGCGCGCGGATCGCGAGCCCGGTGCCGGAGAAGCGGAAGAACAGGATCACGGCGAAGCAGAGCGCGAGCCCGATGCCGAGCACGACGAGCCGGTCCGCCGTCACCTGGAAGCCGCCGATGCGGACGATGTCGTCGAGATAGGGGTAGGCGCGGGCGGTCGCGGTGAAGGAGAGCGCGATCGCGTTCTGCAGGATGATCGAGACGCCGAACAGCACGAGCAGCGAGTTGGCCTCGATCTGCTCGATCAGCCGCGCCGAGCGCAGCACCCGGCGGCACAGCGTGCGGTAGACCACGGCGCCGAACCCGCCGGCGAGCACCAGGGCGAGGAACATCGACCAGATCGGCCCGACCCCGGTCAGGGTGAAGCACCAATAGGCGAGATACCCCCCCAGCATCAGGATCTCGCCATGCGCCACGTTCAGGAGCCGCATGGTGCCGTAGATCAGGTTGAGGCCGAGCGCGACCAGCCCGTAGATCCCCGCCAGCACCAGGGCGGCGATCAGCAGCTGGCCGGATAGCAGGTCGGCCATCGACGGCTCCCGGCCGCGCGGCGCGGCGGGTCTGGGAAGCGGGCGGGCGCTACTTCCAGGCGGGCTTGGCGATCGCCTCGGCGGTGCGCTCCCTGGGCGGCCAGACGATGTGCTGGGTGCCGCCCTGGATCTGCGAGATCATCGTCGGCAGGGCGACGTTCATCACCCCTTCGAACCTGACCGGCCCGTTGATGGTGGCAAACGTCGTGCCGGCCACGGTCTCGCGCAGCCTGTCCTTGTCGAGCCCGGCCCTGGCCACGGCCTGTTGCAGGATCTCCGCCGAGACATAGGCGAGCGGCGCGTCGAGGAAGTCCGGGTCGGTCTTCCAGCGCGCCTTGAACGCATCGGCGAAGGCCCTGGCCGACGGCCAGTCCTTGCGTGCCGGCGTCCAGTGGCCCATCGTCAGGATGCCGTTGCGCGCCGGCCCGAAGATCTTGCCGAAGAAGTCGTATTGCGGGCCCAGCAGCACGACCTGGGTCTGCTGGTCGAGCCCGATCTCGCGCGCGCCCTTCATGTAGAGCACCGCGTCCGCCGGATAGGTGTAGGCCAGCACCGCGTCGGGCTTCGCGTTCTTCACCTTGTTGAGCAGCGCCGTCAGATCCTTCACGTCGGGCGGGTAGTCCTCGTTCAGCACCAGCTCGATGCCGGCCTTCTTCAGCGCCGGCACGACGAAGGACTTGTTCTCCTGGGTGTAGGGCAGCTGGTTGGTCACCAGCGCCGCCGAGGAGACGCCGCGGTCCTTCAACAGCGCCGCCAGCACCTCGCTCTGGCGGTCGGGGAAGAGCGAGGTCGGGAACCAGATATTGCCCGCCTTCAGCTTGCGCAGCTGCACCGAGGCCGCGGTGTTGCCGACGACGGGGAACTTGTAGCGCTCGATGACGCCCGCGATGGCGAGGTGGAGCGAGGTGCCCCAGGGCGCGAGCAGCAGATCGACCTTGTCGTCGGTGATCAGCTTCTCGTAGATCTGCACCGCCTTGCCCGGGTTCGACTGGTCGTCATAGGAGACGAATTCGACCATGCGCCTGGTCCCGGCGACGTCGAGCCCGCCGGCGGCGTTCACCTGCTCGCGCCACAGATTGTAGGACTGGTACTGCGAGGTGGCGGCCTGGGCGAACAGCCCGGTCTTCGATTCCGAGAAGCCGATCTTGACGGGCTCGGCCGCTTCCGCGGCGATCGACCCGGCCAGCGCCGCGGCGATCGCGGTCAGCAATTTCTTCATCGTGTTCTGCCTTCCCTGTCTGGATTCGGTCAGCGCGCGACGCGTTCGACGACCATGGCGGGGTCGGTGAACCGCCCCTTGTCGAGGATCAGGTCGTTGTCGAGCATGATCGAGCAGTCGCGCATCGGCACGTCGTAATGGCCGGTGGTGGTCCGGCTGCCGCCGCCCTGCGAGTTCGGCCCGGTGGAGAACAGGAAGTTGCCGGCGAACGCGCGCAGCGAGGAGTTCGCGCGGTCCGGGTCGTCGCCGTAGAGCGCCACGTTGTCCCAGCGCGATTGCGGGTTGAGCCCCCAGCCGAGATGCGAGACCGCATGCCCGTCCATGTCGTCGGCATGGGCCCGGTTGTCGTCGAGCCACTGGGTCATCAGCCTGGCGTCGAGCCCGCCCTCGATGCCGCGGATGAAGCCTTCGCGGATCTCGAGCCGGATCTCGTCGGTGACGTAGCGGTTGTAGGGCAGCACCACGAAATCGCCCGGCCGGACGACCACCGTGCCGTTCGCCGAGCCCTCGTTGGGGAAGGTGTGGACGTGGCCGGCGCCCCAATGGTCGAACCGGCCCGGCTCGTCGGCGAAGCCGTACTGGATCATCGTCGGGTACTCGCCGAGCGAGACGGTGAGGTCCATGCCGTCGTCGTTGAACATGCGCATGGTCTCGGCCTGTTCGAGGCGCTTGCCGGAATGGATCACCGCCTCCTTCAGCCCGGGCGGCGCCAGGGTGCGCTCCAGATCGTCCGGATGGTCGACGATCATCAGGACCCGGGTTCCGGCGTCGCGCACCTGCTTGAGCCATCTGGTGAACAGCGGGACGTGCAGGCAGACCAGCATGTCGGCCGCCTGCAGCGCCTCCAGCGTGCCCTTGCAGGCGCCCACCGTCGCCACCCCGACCGAGGTCCAGCTCGGCACCGCGTTGACGCACATCTCGTAGGCGTCGGCGCCCAGCGCCTCGGCGGCGGCGAAGGAGGCCTGGACGTATTCGCGCCTGGTCGCGAGATCGCTCAACAGGGCGACCGTCTCGCCCTTGCGAACGTTGCTGAGCTCGAACTCGGTGCGGAACAGATTGGCCAGCCTGGCCGGGTTGAGGGATTGCGGGCGCATCTCGGCATCCTCCCGAACGGGGTTCGGCGAAGCTTCACACGCGGCCCGGGGTCTGTCAATTTTCAGCCATGGCGGGCGTCTCCCTGATCACCGGCGGCGGCAGCGGCATCGGCCGCCAGACCGCGATCTCGCTCGGTCAGGCGGGCGATGCGGTCGCGGTCGCCGATATCGACGAAGCCGCGGCGCGAAGGACCGTCGATGCGATCCTCGGCACCGGCGGGATCGCCGCCGCCTACGCGCTGGACGTGGCCGACCCGGCGGCGGTCGCCGAGACCGCCGGCGCCGTCGCCCGCGATCTCGGACCGGTCGAGCGCGCGGTCAACCTCGCCGGCATCATCGGTTTCGCCGATATCGAGGACATCGCCGACGCGGACTGGCGGCGGATGATGGCGGTCCATGCCGGCGGCACCTTCCATGTCTGCCGCGCGGTGGTCCCGGGGATGGTCGAACGGCGCCGGGGGGCGATCGTCAACACCGCCTCGGTGTTCGCGCTGCGCGGCCAGGCCGGCGCCGCCCACTACGCCGCCGCCAAGGCGGCGGTGATCGCGTTTACCAAATCCGTCGCGCGCGAGAAGGCGCCCTTCGGCGTGCGCGTCAACGCGGTCTCGCCGGGCCCGGTCGACACGCCGTTCTTCGGCCGCGGCATGGCGGGCGACGAACTCGACGCGGTGCGCCGCGAACGGGCCGGGACCATCCCGCTCGGCGCCGTCGCCCGGGCGGAGCAGGTCTCCTCGGTGATCGTCTTCCTGCTCGGCGACGGCGCCGCCCACATGACCGGCCAGGTCATCCCCGTGGACGGCGGCGAGACCATGCGCTAGGGCGCGGCGCGGGCCGGAATCGAAAAGGGGCCGGACGGGCCGGCCCCTTTCCATTACGCGCGCAAGAGAAGCATCAGCCCTTGGGCCGGTGCCTCTCCGCCACCGTCTTCAGCTTCTCGTACAGCTCGCGCACCTGGGGGTTCTTGTGGTTGCCCAGGATCTTCTCGCCCAGCGGGCGCAGCTTCGCGAGGTAGCGCTGCTGGTCGGCGTCGGAGAACCTGATCAGCTCGACCCCGTCGTCCTGCCAGATCTTGTGCGACGATGCGACCTTGTCGCGGACCGCCTCGGCGACCTCCTCCTCCAGCTCGCCGGGGATCTCGAGCGCCATCTTGCGCAGATCGGCCGGGAGCTTGTTCAGCCAGGCCTTGCTGTACCACGTGGCGGTCGGGATGTAGCCGCCGCTGGACACGGTGGTGAACTTGGCGACGGTGTAGAATTTCAGCCCGGTCATGGCGACGATGCTGGAACGGCAGGCATCGACCACGCCGCGCTGCATCGCGGGCACGACCTCGGTGAAGTTCATCGGCACGCCGGTGCCGCCCCACGCGCCGGGTATCGCGCGCTCCACCGGGCTCGCCAGCACGCGGATCTTGAGGCCGGCGATGTCCTCGGGCTTGCGGATCGGCTTGGTGCTGGCGTAGGAGGTGCCCTCATAGACGATCAGCCCGGCGCCGACCACGCCCTTGTCCTCCGCGGCGGACAGGAAGGGCGTCTTGAACTCGGGGTCCCTGATCGCGTCGTTGCCGTGCTTCTGGCTGACGAAGATTCCCGGCGCGTCGGGCACCATGAACGCCTGGTTGACGCCGACATAGAAGGCGGGCGGGGTCAGGAAGACCTCCTGCGTGCCGAGCAGGGTGGCCTCGACCTGGCGCGCGATGGTGCCGAGCTGGCTCAGCGGGAAGACCTTGTAGGTCACCCGGCCGCCGCTGCGTTCGGCGAGCCGCTTGCCGATCTTCTCGCCCCACTCCTGCTGCGGGTCGTTGATCGTCGCCATGCCGATCTTCATGTTGAATTTCTTCTGGGCCAGCGCCGGTGACGGCTGCAGCGCGAGCGCCGCGACGGCCCCGCCGGCGACGAGGGCGACGGCAAGCGTGCCCTTCCCGGCGAATTTCAAACGCTTGGACATATGGTCGTCTCCCATCGTTGGTCTTCGACGCGCAGACGGCGCCGTCCCGGATTGCGTCGCCGCCTCGGGCGCGGCATTTTGCCCGTTTGGCGGCGTGCCCGCCAGAACAAAACGCAATCGCCGGGGAGATCTCCGTGCCGGTCAGGACGGGCGGTCAGTATGTCGCGGGGCTGAAGGCGCGCCCGCGCGAGGTGTGGGTCGGCGGCGAGCGGGTGGACGACGTCGCCGCGCATCCCGCCTTCCGGCGCCCGGTCGCCCGGCTCGCCGGGCTGTTCGACCTGCAGCACGACCCGGCGCGGAGGCACCGCATGATTTGGGTCTCGCCCGCGACCGGCGACGACGTGGCGACCGCCTTCATGCCGGCACGCGACCGGGCCGATCTGGAGAAGAAGCACGCCGCCTATCGCGGCGTCGCCGAGGCCACGCTCGGTCTGATGGGACGCTCGCCCGACTTCATGAACTGCACCCTGCTCGCTTTCGCCGAGGGGGCCGAGGTGTTCGCCCGCGGCGGCGCGCGGTTCGGCGAGAACATGGTGCGCTATTACGAGTTCGTGCGCGAGAACGACCTCTTCCTGACGCATGCGCTGATGTCGCCGCAGAACGACCGGTCCCGGGCGTCGTCGGCCCAGGCCGAACGCGACCTTCATCTCGGGCTGGTCTCGGAGTCCGCGGACGGCATCGTGGTGTCGGGCGCCCGGATGATCGCCACGCTGGGTCCGGTGGCCGACGAGGTGCTGATCTACAACATCCCCGGGCTGCCGCCGGAAGACGCGCGGCACGCGCTGGTCTTCGCGCTTCCGATCGACGCGCCGGGGCTGCGCCAGGTCTGCCGCGAGCCCTACGACCGGGGCGACACCAGGGCGGCCGACCACCCGCTCGCGGCGAATTTCGAGGAACCCGATTCGCTGATGATCTTCGACGATGTGCTGGTCCCCTGGGACCGGGTGTTCGTCTACAACGACGCGGCGATCGCCAACGCGATCTTCCCCGACACCAGCCTGAGATCCTACACCGCGCACCAGACCTCGGTGCGCGGGCTGGTGAAGCTGGAATTCGCGGTCGGCGTCGCGATGGCGCTGGCCCGCGCGGTCAGCACCGACCGGTTCCTGCACGTCCAGCAGATGCTGGGCGAGTGCGTCGAGGCGATCGAGATCGTCCGCGCCTGCATCACCCGGTCGGAAGTGCATCACGAGCCGACGCTGGCCGGCTCGGTGCGCGCGGAGATCGCGCCGCTGTTCATGGCGCGCACCTATCTCGCGCGGACCTATCCGAGGGTGATCGAGATCATGCAGACCGTCGGCGCGGGCGGGCTGCTGGCGATGCCGAGCACGGCCGACCTCGAAAGCGCCATCGGCCCGGAGATCGAGCGCTACTACCAGGGCGCCGAGGGGATGCCGGGCGCCGAGCGGGTGGCGCTGTACAAGCTCGCCTGGGACCTCTGCGGCGAGGCCTTCGGCATGCGCCAGCTGCAATACGAGCGCTACTACGCCGCCGACCCGGTGCGCAACATGGCGGCCAACTACCTGAACTACGACCGCACCGCCTGCGACGCGCTGGTCGACAGGGCGCTGGCGCTCGGCGGGCGGGCGTAACCCCAGGAACTTGCAGCCAGGCGGGGGCGAGATGGATTTGCAGGGCAGGAACGCGGTCGTCACCGGGGGCGCGGGGGCGCTCGGCTCGGCCGTCGTGGCGCGGCTTCTGGAGGCCGGCGCGGTGTGCCATGTCCCGGCCTTCGACGACGGCGAGGCGGCGCGCTTTCCCCATGCCGGGCACGAGCGCGTGCGGCTCGGCGTCGCCGGCGACCTCGCGGACTGGGACGCGGTGGAGCGGTTCTATTCCGGCATCGACGGGCTCTGGGCCTCGATCCACCTGGCCGGCGGGTTCGACATGGGCGGCATCGCCGAGACCCCGCCCGGCATGTTCCAGCGCCAGATGTCGATGAACGCGGCGACCTGCTATCTGTGCTGTCGCGCGGCGGTCGCCGCCTTGCGCCGGGCGGGGGCGGGCGGGCGCATCGTCAACGTCGCCGCCAGGCCCGGGGTCGAGCCGCGCAGCGGCGCCGGCATGGCGGCCTACGCCGCCGCCAAGGCCGCGGTCGCGGCGCTGACCCAGGCGCTCGCCGAAGAGGTCGCGGCCGAGGGCATCCTGATCAACGCCGTCGCGCCCTCGATCCTCGATACCCCGGCCAACCGCGCGGCGATGCCCGATGCCGACCACGCCGCCTGGCCGAAGACCGCGCAGGTGGCCGAGACGATCGCCTTCCTCGCCGCACCCGCCAGCGCAGCAACCCGCGGCGCCGTGGTGCCGGTCTATGGCGTGGTGTGACAAGACAAAGAACCAGCGGGTGGCATCGTCAGCTTGTCACGGGTCGTCCGATCTCCCAATTATAGATAGTATATCCAATGGGTTAAGTGGGTGTCAAGGGCGCAATAAGGGAGTGCACGGGAGACCTACGACAAGTACGTATGGAGAATAACAGTTGTATTTAGGGATGTTGCTCTCGCGGACGGCCGTGGAAACCAGGCATCATGATCGGGCTCCATAGGGGAATTTCCAAGCGACATGCGAATGCCATACGGGATCGGACCGGTGAGGAAGTCCGTAGGATGGATAGACAGATTTACAGTAATACGGAATCCCGTATGTTTCTATCGGAAGCGGTCTTACAGGACAGCGGGCTGCGATGAGCGGTGATGGCGAGCGGCGCCAGCGTGCGGTGATGGCGACGGACGAGGAGTGGGAGCGCATCGGCCGCGCGGCGGCTGCCGCCGGCATGGACCGCTCGCGCTTCGTGGTCCACCGCGCGCTGATGGCGGAGCCGTTGCCGGCGGAGGTGCTGCGCCGCGCGGTGCGCGAGATGCTGGTGCAGTCGGCCCTGGAGGAGCGGCGGCTGCGCGAGGCGGGGCTGGGGGGGACCTGGGAGGATGCCTGCGACGCGGTGGAGGAATGGATCGAGCGGGAGGGCATGCTGGAGCGCCTGACCGACGCGGGCGCGGCGAACCGCTGGAAGGCGCTCGGCGACCCGGAGGCTGGGTCGTGACGGAGGAGGATCGCCCCGGGCGGCGGGCGCGGAGCCTGCACTGCAAGCCGGACGAGCAGGCGCTGATCCGCGCGCGCGCCCTGGCGGCGGGGAAGACGAACTCGGGCTACGTGCTGGACCTGGCACATGCCGACGACCCGGAGCGCCACGAGCTGGTGCTGACGGCGGACGAGCAGACGGAGCTGCGCGACGCGGCGGCCGAGCTGCGGGCGTTCGTGCGGGCGCTGATGGTCGGGCTGCCGGAGACCGGCGGCCTGAGCCTGCTGGCGGCGATCGCGGTTCTCGGCGAAGCGGGCAGGCGATGAAACGGCCGCGGCGCCGGCGCAAGGCGAAGTTCGGCAAGCATATCTCGATCTCGGCGCGCGACCCGGAATGGGAGGTCGTGCAGCGCAACGCGAAGCGGCGCGGCCTGTCGATCGCGCGCTACGTGATGTGGCTGGTGGAGCGGGATACGGCACGGGAGACGGCCGGGGAACCGGAAGGCCCGGCGCTGGCGCTCGCCCGGGACGAGCAGCGCGAGCTGCTGGCGGCGGTGCGGGAGATCCGGACGCGGATGCTGGAGGGGGCGGAGGCGGGCCCTCTGGTCGCCCGCATGAGGGCGGACGGCATGGTGGTGGCGGGGTTCCGCCACCTGACCAGCCGCGACCACGACCCGCAGCTCCACACCCATTGCGTTCTCGCCAACATGACGCGGACCGCGTCCGGCGAGTGGCGGAGCGTCGAGCCGACGAAGATCCGGCGCTCGGAGAAGCTGATCGGGGCGTATTACCGCAACGAGCTGGCCCGGCGGCTTCAGGCGATGGGGATGGCGGTGACGCCGCGCATGGTGGGCAGGGTTCCGGGGTTCGAGCTCGCGGGCTACGAGCGGTCGTTCCTGGACGCGTTCTCCGGCCGCCGCCGGGAGATCCTGGCCTATATCGAGGAGCACGGCCTGGCCTACACGGCGGAGAACGCGCAGAAGGCGGCGCTCCGCACGCGACGGCGCAAGCGGGACGTGGGCGTGGCCGAGCTGGTCCCGGCATGGCGCGAGCATGCGCGCGAGCTCGGGCTCACGCGGGACAAGGTCTTGCTCACGCCGCACCGGCCGGTCGATCCGGTGACCCGCGAGCGTGTACCCGTGCCCGGGGTTCCGCCGCCGGACCTTCCGGCGAACGAGCTTCGGAGCCTCAGGCGCGCGCCTGCGCTGCCGAGACTGCCGCGCGGGGAGATGGCGTCCTGGGGCGGGCGGGGGGCGCCCGCCGGCCCGCCGGTGGAGCTGTCGCCGGAGCCGGAGCTGGGGGTGCTGGAGGCGGTGGCCCGCGCGGTGGCGCACGTGGCGGAGCGGCGAACGGCGATCCCGGAGGCGGAGATCCGGGCGGTGGCGCTGGGCCACGCGCCGGGGCGGTACAGCCTCGCCGAGGTGGATGCCGCGATCGCCCGCCTGGTGAAGGGCGGCGAGCTGATCGAGGCGGAGCGCCGGGGCACGGACCGCGCCTTCGTCACCGAGCGGGCGCTCAGGACCGAGCGCCGGGTGCTGGCCTTCATGCGCGCCGGGCGCGGGGAAGGCAAGGCGCTGGCGGCGGAGGATGCGGTCGAGGCGCGGCTTTCCGCGAGCCGCCTCACGCGGGGCCAGCGGGAGGCGGTGCGCACGGTGCTGCTGTCGGACGACCGGGTAATCGGCGTGCAGGGCCATGCCGGCAGCGGCAAGACGACGATGCTGCGCGAGGTGAAGGC
>MPNO01000042.1 GCA_002239065.1 Defluviicoccus sp. bin129
GCATCCGCGTCTTCCTGTGGCGCGGGGCGCATGACGGCGCCGTCGGGCTCGACGATGCGGCGGGCGACCCGGTTCCGCCCGCCGCTACCGCCGCCGACGAGCCCGCCTTCATGGTCTACACCTCGGGCACCACCGGCCGGCCCAAGGGGATCGTGCACGCCCATCGCTGGGCCGTGGCGCTCGGCGAGGCCAATTGCCGCCGCATCCCGCCCTCGCCCGGCGACGTGGCCCTCGCAACCGGCGAGTGGAGCTTCATCAGCGCGCTCGGCCACAACCTCGTCTTCCCGCTGATGAACGGCGTGACCGGGGCGATCCTGGAGGGTTCGGCCCGGCCGGAACGCGTGCTGGCGGCGGTCGAGCGATTCGGGGTGACACTGCTCTACTCGGTGGCGACGGTCTATCGCCGCGTCCTCGCGATCGAGGGGATCGAGGATCGCCACGACCTGTCGAGCCTGCGCGGCTGCAGCGCCACCGGCGAGGCGCTGGAGGCGGCGACCTGGCAGGAGTTCAAGCGCCGGGTCGGCTGCGACATCTGGGAGCATTACGGCGTCTCCGAGATGCAGATGGTGCTGGGGCAGGGGCCCGGGCACCCGGTCAGGCCGGGCTCGATCGGCAGGCCGATACCGGGGACGCGGGTCGCGGTGATGGACGAGTCCTACCGCGAGCTGCCGCCGGGCGAGATCGGCCGCTTCCTGGTCGCCGCCGACAGCCCCGGCTTCTTTCTCGGCTATCACCGCGACCCGGCGATGACCGCGCGGGTGATGCATGACGGCTGGTACCACACCGGCGACCTCGCCTGGCGCGACGCGGACGGCTATTACTGGATCGCCGGGCGCGAGGACGACTGTTTCAAGAGCCGCGGCATCTTCATCTCGCCCTACGAGATCGAGAACGCGCTGAGGGGCCACCCGGCGGTGGCCGAGGCCTGCGTGGTGCCGCTGCCCGATTCCGAGATCGGCAACCGCATCCGCGCCGTGGTGGTCGCCCGCGACGGCCACGCCGCGCCCGGCCTCGGCGAGGCGCTGCGCGAGGATTTGCGCGCCCGCATCGCGCGCTACAAGGTGCCGCATGTCGTCGAGTTGGCGGATTCGTTGCCGAAGAGCGCGGTCGGCAAGGTGCTCCGGCGCGAGGTGGCGGGCGGGTAGGGGGCCTCACCCCTCCGGCGGGTCGAAATCGGACGGGAAGGGCGGCAGCGCCCCCAGCGCGTCGCGCACGAAGCTCCGCGCGAGGATCTCGTCCTGGCTCACCTCGCGCAGCGTCGGGTTCAGGGCGCGGAAATCGGCGAACTGCGCGTCCCAGTGGGCGGCCGACATCTCGCCACTGCGCGGGAATCCGCCAACCGGCCCGCCCCGGGGGGGGCCGACCTCCCCCCATTGGCCGCCAACCCCGCCATTGTCGCGTTCCTGCCGCCAGATCGCCGCGATCCCGTCGCCCGGCAGCTCGACGATGGCGTTGCCGCAGAACACCCGTTCGAACGCGTCCCCGTCCGCGTGCAGGGTGCGCGAGGCCCGGATCATGCCGCGCGCCACGCGGGCGAGGGTGTCCGGCGCTTCCGCCTCGAACGCCTCGGTGGTCGAGAGCACGCCGTGCGGCTGCACCGGGACGAGGCGCTTGAGCTCGGCGAAACCGAGCAGCGTGTGGAGCCTGTCGCCGTGCTTCTCGCTCAGCGACAGGGCCTCCTCGACCCGGATCAGCGAGACGTCGACCGAGCCGTCGAGCAGGGCCGCGATGCGTTCGGGCGGCGGGCCCAGCGCGCGCCATTCGATCTCGTCCTCGGCGATGCCGAGCGCGCGCACGGCGAGCCGGGCCATGTGGTGGCTGAGCGCGCCGAACCCGTCCAGCGCCCAGGTACAGCCGCGTAGCCGATCCGGCTCCGCGATCCGGTTCTGGACCACCAGGTTCTGCGCCAGCGCGCGGGCCATCGAGACCACGATGCGCACCGGGGCGCCGCCGGCGCGGGCGGCCAGCGCCGGGCCGAGCCCGCCATAGGCCACGTCCACCCGGCCGTCCATCAGCGCCTCGATCGCCCGCACCCCGCCATGGACCGGAATCCAGGACGGCTCCAGCCCCTCGTCGCGCCACAGGCCGAGATCGGTCGCCGCCGCGCAGGACAGGTCGTCGACGCCAAAGGTCTCGCCGGAGCCGGCGGCGAGTCGGACGGGGATCGGATCGGGCATGCGATTCTCCTGTGGGGCCAGCGGCTTCACTCAACCGGACGGCGGCGGACGAAGTGGAGGCTGGTGAGGGTCATCACCGCCTCGCCGTGCTGGTTGCGGGTCTCGTAGGCGATGCGGACCGCGTCGCGCCCGCCCGTACTCTGCGCCGGCGAAACCTCGATGATTTCCGCGAATACCTGCAGCGTGTCGCCGGCCCGCACCGGCTTGAGCCAGCGCAGCCTGTCGATACCCGGCGAGCCCATGCCGCAGGCCCGGAACGTGCCGGTGTCGACGAACAGCCCGAAGGTCAGCGCGGCGGTCTGGTAGCCCGGCGCGACGATGCCGCCGAACATGGATCTGGCCGCCGCCTCGGGGTCGGTGTGGTAGGGCAGGTTGGAATAGTCCCTGGCGAAGGAAATTATCTCGGCCTCCGACAGCGTCTTCCGCGCGCTCTCGATGATCTGGCCGACACAAAAATCCTCGAAATAGAGATCGCCCGTCACTCTTCCTCCTCCGCGATGGCGGCAAGCCTGTCGACCAGCTCGCGCACGCCGTCGAGCCGGCGCGCGGGTATCGCCCAATCGCGCGTGACGACGAGGCGGTGGTCGGGGCGGAGCCTGGTGCGCCCGAGATCGTCCTGGATGTACTGGATCAGCCCGCCGGGGTTGGCGAACGCGTCGCCCCGGAAGGCCGCCACCGCGCCCTTGGGCCCGGCATCGAGCTTGTCGATCCCGGCGCGCCGGCATTGCTGCTTGACGGCGATGACGTGGAGCAGGGTCTCGACCTCGCCCGGCAGCGGGCCGAAGCGGTCGATCAGCTCGGCCGCGAAGCCGTCGGTCTCCCCCCGGTCGGCGAGGCGCGCGATGCGGCGGTAGAGCCCGAGCCGCACGTCGAGATCGGTGACATAGGAGGTCGGGATCAGCACCGGCAGGCCGATCGCGATCTGCGGCACCCAGTCCGCCGCCTCGGCCTCGCCCGCCCCGCGCGCCTGGGCCACCGCCTCTTCCAGCATCTGCTGGTAAAGCTCGACCCCGACCTCGCGGATATGGCCGGACTGCGCCTCGCCCAGCAGATTGCCGGCGCCGCGGATGTCGAGGTCGTGGCTGGCCAGAGAAAACCCGGCGCCCAGCGTGTCCAGCGTCTGCATCACTTCGAGGCGCTTTCCCGCCGCTTCGGTGAGGGCCCGGTCGGGCGGCAGGGTGAGGTAGCAATAGCCGCGCAGCTTGGACCGCCCGATACGGCCGCGGAGCTGGTAGAGCTGGGCGAGGCCGAACAGGTCGGCGCGGTGGACGACGAGCGTGTTGGCGCGCGGGATGTCGAGCCCCGACTCGACGATCTGGGTGCACAGCAGCACGTCGATGCGCCCCTCGTAGAAGGCCACCATCGTGTCCTCCAGCGCCCGGCCCGGCATGCGGCCATGGGCGATGGCGACGGTGACCTCGGGCACCAGCTCTTCCAGGCGTTCGGCGACGTCGTCGAGCTGGCCGATGCGCGGGCACACGTAGAAGCTCTGCCCGCCGCGAAAATGCTCCCGCATGATCGCCTCGCGGACGATGACGGGATCGAAGGGGAGCACATAGGTCCGCACCGCCAGCCGGTCGACCGGCGGGGTGGCGATGGTGCTCATCTCGCGCACCCCGCTGAGCGCCATCTGGAGCGTGCGCGGGATCGGGGTCGCGGTCATGGTCAGCACGTGGACGTTGGCCTTGAGCTGCTTGAGGCGTTCCTTGTGGGCGACGCCGAAATGCTGCTCCTCGTCGACCACCAGCAGAGCCAGGTTGCGGAACGCGATGCCCCTGGCCAGCAAAGCGTGGGTGCCGATGACGATATCGACCGTGCCGTCGGCCAGCCCCTGCTTGACGGCGGCGGTCTCCTTCGCCGGGACCAGCCGCGAGAGCTGGCCGATATTCACCGCGAGGCCGGCGAAGCGCTGGCTGAAGGTCACGAAATGCTGCCGCGCGAGCAGTGTCGTCGGCACCACCACCGCGACCTGCCCGCCGGAATGGACGACGTTGAACGCCGCCCTCAGCGCGACCTCGGTCTTGCCGAAACCGACATCGCCGCAGATCAGCCGATCCATCGGCTGGCCGCTTCCGAGATCGGCCATCGTCGTGTCGATCGCCTCGACCTGGTCCTCGGTCTCGGTGAACGGGAAGCGCGCGCAGAACGCCTCGTAGAGCCCGGGCTCGGCGGCGATCGGCTCCACCGAATGGAGCTTGCGCCGGGCGGCGACGGCGATCAGCTGGTCCGCCATCTCGAGCAGCCGCTTGCGGAGCCGCGCCCTGCCCCGCTGCCCAGCCCGGCCGCCCACTCGCGGCGGCGCGCTGGGGGGCCCGCCCCTTGCGCGCCGCCCGGCCCGCGCCGCCCAGCCGGTCGAGCACCGCCTCCGAATCGCCCGAGCCGTAGCGCGACAGCACTTCGAGGCTCTCGACCGGGACGTAGAGGCGATCGCCGCCGGCATAGGAGAGGCGCAGGCAGTCATGCGGCGCGCCCGCGGCGACGACGGTTTCCAGCCCCTCGTAGCGGCCGATTCCGTGCTCCACATGGACCACCAGGTCCTGCGGCGAGAGGTCCGAGGCATCGGCGACGAAGTTCCTGGCGCGGCGCCGGCGCGGCCGGGTCAGGCGCTCGCCCAGAATGTCCTGCTCGCCGACGACGAGGAGATCGGGGGTCTCGAAACCCTGTTCGATGCCGAGCACGGCGAGCGCGGCGGCGCCTTGCGGCAGAGCCTCGACCTCCGGCCAGCTCGCCGCCGGGGCGAGGCCGGAGACGCCGTGCTCGGCGAGGATCTGGCCGAGCCGTTCGCGCGAGCCCGGCGACCAGGCCGCGACGACGACCCGGACGCCGTCGCGGCGGCGCGCGTCCAGCGTCCGCTTCACCCGGTCGAACGGGTCGCCCGGCTCGCCATCCGCCTCCGCCGCGGCGCCGGAAAAGGCGGGCGCGCGGCGGCCGGCGAAATCGGCGACCGAATCGAAGGCTCCGTGCGGCATGTCCCCGGGCGCGCCGTAAGGCTGGAAATAGCCCAGCTTGCGCCGCGCCAGCAGGCCGTCCCACTCGGCCGCGTCGAGATAGAGCCGGCCGGGCGGCAACGGCCGGTAGGGCGGCGTGCGGTCGGTCCCCGCGCGTCCGTTTTCCAGGTAGGTCCGCCTGGCATCGTAGTAGTCGGCGATCATTTCGAGCCGGGCGTCGCGCGCCGCCTCGATCTGGTGTTCGAGGGTCACCATCGCATCGGGCAGGTAGTCGAACAGGGTCTCCAGCCCGTCATGGAACAACGGCAGCCAGTGCTCCATGCCGATCTGCTTTCTCCCCTCGCTCACCGCCTGGTAGAGCGGGTCGTCGGATACCGCGCCGAAGGATTCGCGATAGCCGGCGCGGAAGCGGCCGATGGAGGGCGCGTC
This sequence comes from Defluviicoccus sp. bin129, assembly GCA_002239065.1. Classification (GTDB taxonomy): domain Bacteria; phylum Pseudomonadota; class Alphaproteobacteria; order MPNO01; family MPNO01; genus MPNO01. Next base: position 5,555 of record MPNO01000042.1, read on the forward strand.
CAGCGCGATCTCGCTTACCGGGGACAGCGCGAGCCGCTCCAGCGTGGCCGTGGTCCGCTGGGTTCCGGCGTCGAAGCTGCGGATCCCCTCCAGCGTGTCGCCGAACAGATCGAGGCGGACCGGCTGGTCGGGGCCGGGCGGGAAGATGTCGACGATCCCGCCGCGGATCGCGAACTCGCCGGCCTCGCGCACCGTGCTCGCGCGCTGGTAGCCGTTGCGCACCAGAAACCCGGTGAGCCCGTCGAGGTCGAGACCGTCTCCCGGCGCGGCCTCGAAGGAGGCGCCGAGCCAGACCGCGCGCGGCGGCAGGCGCTGCAACGCGGCCGCGACGGTGGTGAGCACGACCATCGGGCCGTCCGCTTGCCCGTCGGCGAGGCGGGCCATGGCGTCCACCCGCTCGGCGACGATCTCGCTCACCGGCGAGACCCGGTCATAGGGCAGGCAATCCCAGGCGGGCAGCCGCAGGACCCGGAGATCCGGCGCGAAGAAGCCGATTCCCTCGGCGAGCCTGGCAAGCCGGGCATCGTCGCGCGCGATGTGCAGCACGCACGACCCGCCGCCCGCGGCGAGTTCCGCGACGACCCGTGCTTCCAGCGCCTCCGGCACGCCGGCGAGCAGCGTCCGTCCGGCCCCCGCGGCGGCGTCGATCCGGTCCGGCCGGGCGGCGGGCGGGCTCACAGCGCGCCCTTGTAGGCCTTGAGCATGGCCATCACGTCGGTGTCGAACTCGGCGGGCACGGGGTGCAGCCCGATCACCCAGCCGAGCAGCTCCGGGTCCGGCCGATCCAGCAGCTCTTCGAGCGCATCCAGCTGCGCCGCGTCGAGACGCGGGAGATTCGATTCGGCGAACCCGCCGATCACCAGGTCGCTCTCCTTGGTTCCCCGGCGCAGGCTGCGGAACAGGATGCGCTTGCGGCGGGCGTCGAGGTCTTGCTGCAAATGGAGGGCTCCCCGTGGCGGGAGACCTCTCGCACAGCGCCGCCGCGGGGGCAAGGGAGGCGGGCGGCGCTCGCTTGACGGCACCGCGCGGGCGCTGTCCGATGGCGCCAGCCACAGAACCGGGTTCCGCCGATGCGTCCGGAAATCCTGTTTCCCCTGTTCGCCGAAATCCGGTCGCTGCCCGGCGTCGGGCCGCGCATCGGCAAGGCGATCGAGCGGCTGGCCGGGAAGCGGCTTGTCGACCTGCTGTGGCACCTGCCCAACGGGGTGATCGACCGCCGGTTCTCGCCGCAAATCGCCAGCGCGCCCGACAAGGCGATCGTCACCATCGCGGTCGAGATCGACCGTCACCTCCTCCCCGCCAGCCGGCGGGTCCCCTACCGCGTGGTCTGCCATGACGGGACCGGGGCGCTCGACCTCGTGTTCTTCAACGCGAGGCCGGAATATCTGGAAACCGTCCTTCCGGTGGGCGAGAAGCGGGTGGTCAGCGGCCGGGTCGAGCGCTACCGCGACCGGCTCCAGATGACCCATCCCGACCATATCGGCCGCCCCGGCGAGCTCGACGCCCTCAAGCGGGTCGAGCCGGTCTATCCGCTGACCGGCGGGGTGACGGGCCGGCCCCTGGCGCAAACCGGTGCCCAAGACGGGCCCCGCCGGCCCCCGCCCGCCCGGGCGGCCCCCACCCCCACAGGGGGGTGGAGCCGGTCTATCCGCTGACCGGCGGGTTGACGGCCAGGCCGCTGGCGAAGACGGTTGCCGAGGCGGTGCGCCGCGCGCCCGGCCTGCCGGAATGGAACGACCCGGCCTGGATGGCGCAAAAGTCCTGGCCGGGCTGGCGCGAGGCCGTGACCCTGGCGCACGCGCCGGAGGACGAGTCCGCTCTCGATCCCGCCCATCCGGCGCGCGAGCGCCTCGCCTATGACGAGCTGCTGGCCAACCAGCTCGCGCTCGCTTTGGTGCGCCGCCGCCGGCGCGCGCGCCCGGGCCGGCAAATCGCCGGCGACGGGGTGCTGCGCGGGCGCGCACGGGAGTCTTTCGGCTTCGCCCTGACCGGCGCGCAGGAAGCGGCGGTCGCCGAGATCGCCGCCGACATGGCCGCGCCCGAGTGCATGATCCGGCTGCTCCAGGGCGATGTCGGCAGCGGCAAGACCGTGGTCGCCTGTCTCGCCATGCTGGCGGCGGTCGAGACCGGCGCGCAGGCCGCGTTGATGGCGCCCACCGAAGTCCTCGCGCGGCAGCATTTCGCCACCGTCGAGCCGCTTGCCCGGCGGATCGACGTCCCGGTGGCGCTGCTGACCGGGCGGGAGCGCGGCGGCAACCGGGAGCGCGTTCTCGCCGGACTCGCCGGCGGCGCGACGGCGATCGCCATCGGCACCCATGCGTTGCAGCAGGACGCGGTCGCCTTCGCCGACCTCGCGCTGGCGGTGATCGACGAGCAGCACCGTTTCGGCGTCGACCAGCGCATCGCGCTCGCCGACAAGGGGCGCGCGGTGGACATGCTGGTGATGACGGCGACGCCGATCCCGCGCACCCTGACGATGACCGCCTATGGCGACATCGACGTTTCCAGGCTGCACGAGAAGCCGCCCGGAAGGCGCCCGGTCGATACGCGGGTCCTGCCGGTCGACCGGCTGGGCGCGGTGATCGACCGGCTCCGGCGGGCCATCGCCGGCGGGGCGCGGGTCTTCTGGGTGTGTCCCGTGGTCGAGGAGTCGGAGACCCTCGACCTCGCGGCGGCGACCGAGCGGCATGCCGCGCTGGAGGTGCTGTTCGGCGACCGCGTCGGGCTGCTGCACGGCCGCATGAAGGGGCCGGAGAAGGACGCCGCGATGGCCCGCTTCGCGGGCGGCGAGATCGACATCCTGGTGGCGACCACGGTGATCGAGGTCGGGGTCGACGTCGCGGAAGCCTCGGTCGTGGTGGTCGAGCATGCCGAGCGTTTCGGGCTCGCCCAGCTTCACCAGCTTCGCGGGCGGGTCGGGCGCGGCGAGCGCGCCTCGTTCTGCCTGCTGCTCTATGGCGGCCCGCTGACCGAGACCGCGCGGGCGCGGCTCAACGTGATGCGCGAGACCGATGACGGTTTCCTGATCGCCGAGGAGGATCTGCGCCTGCGCGGCGCGGGGGAGCTGCTGGGCACCCGCCAGTCCGGGCTGCCCGATTTCCGGCTGGCCGACCTTGCCGCCCATGCCGGGTTGATCGAGGTCGCGCGCGACGACGCGCGGCTGATCGTCGAACGCGACGCCGATCTCGCGACGCCGCGCGGCGCGGCGCTGAGGACCCTGCTCTACCTGTTCGAGAGGGATGCCGTGGTCAGGACGGTGCGCTCAGGATGATCCGCGCTTGCGCAGGTCCTCGATCTCCGCCGTCCCTTCGCTCTCGTCGTAGGGGATGGTGGGACGATCGCGCGCGGCCGGCGCGACCCGCTTGACCTTCCGCTCGTCCTCGTCGCGGCGGTCCTCCGGCGTCACGATGCCGCCCGAGACGACCATCTTGATCCCTTCCTCGACGGTCATGCTGAGCACGACCAGATCCTTCCTGGGAATGAACAGGAGATAGCCCGAGGTGGGGTTGGGCGTGGTCGGCAGGAAAACGTTGACCACCTCGTCCGCGGTCTGGTTCTGCACCTCGCCCAGCGTCTTGCCGGTGATGAAGCCGAGCGCCCAGCTGCCGCGCCTGGGATACTCGAACAGCACCACCTGGCGGAACGCGTTCGATTGCTGGCGCAGCACGGTCTCGAAGATCTGCTTGGTGGCGCTGTAGACGCTGCGGATCACCGGCATGCGGGCGAGCAGGCGCTCGCTCGTCCTGATCCAGATGCGCCCGATCGCACCCGCCGCCATCGCCCCGATCAGTGTCAGCAGCACGAAGGCGATGATCAGCCCGAGCCCGGGGATGCCGAAGGGCAGGTAGGTCTCCGGGTTGTAGGCGGCGGGGATCAGCGGCGTGATCTTGCCGTCGATCCAGTTGATGATCAGCCAGGCGAGATAGAACGTGATCGCGATCGGGGCGGTGACCAGAACCCCGGCGAAGAAATAGGCGCGGATGTGCCGCATGATGCGCAGCCGCATGCGGCGACCGCGGCGCCGGCGGCGCGGTCCGGTGTCCTCGCCGGGCTTCGGCTTTTCGCTCTGGTCCATGCTCGACTTCCCGCTTGCCTAGCACCGGGCTACCGCAACGCGACAGTGCACATGTAATTCGGCGCTTCGTCCCGCGCCATGCCGGCCTGGTCGTTAGATCGTATGGCGGGCGCCCGATTTCCATCCCCGCGGAACAAATTGCCGCAGAATCCCGGCCCACCCGATCGACGCGACGACCGGGGGCTGCCGGGGCGTCAGGCCACGTCCAGATAGTGGAGGCTGAACATGCCGTCCGGGTCGGTCCACGCCCGGACCGGTTCGTAGCGCGCCTCGCGGCACATCCCCTGGAACTGCTCGATGCCGTACTTGTAGGAGTTCTCGGTGTGGATGGTCTCGCCGGCCCTGAAATCGAACCGCCGGTTGCCGACCCGGGCGGTCTGGTCCCGCTCGCTCACCAGATGCATCTCGATCCGCCCGTGCTCGCGATTGTAGACCGCGTCGTGGGAGAAGCCGGACAGGTCGAAATCGCCGTCGAGTTCCCGGTTGATCCGGGCCAGAAGGTTCGCGTTGAAGGCGGCGGTCACCCCCTCGCGGTCGTTATAGGCCGCGATCAGCGTGTCCTCGTCCTTCTTGAGATCGACGCCGATCAGCATCGATCCTCCGGCACCGATGGTCTCGGCGGAGCGTTCCAGAAACCCCTGCGCCTCGTCCGGCGAGAAGTTGCCGATGGTCGATCCGGGGAAGAAACCGAGCCGGCGCCCGCCATTCTCCTTCTCCCGGTCCATCGCGAGGGGCTGGGTGTAGTCCGCCCAGACGGCTTCCACGTCGAGCTCGGGGAATTCCCCGGCCAGCGCGCTCGTCGCGTCGATCAGGTGGTCCCTGGAGATGTCGATCGCGGTATAGGCCGCGGGTTCCTCCAGCCGGTCGAGCAGCAGCTTGACCTTGACGCTGGAGCCGCTGCCGAACTCGATGACGTGGCAGGCCGGGCCGCTGAGCTCGGCGAACTCGCCGCCATGGCGCTCGAGAAGCGCGATCTCGGTCCGGGTGGGGTAGTACTCGTCGAGCTCGCAGATGCGGTCGAACAGGGCCGAGCCCGTCTTGTCGTAGAAGAACTTGCAGGGGAGCGTCTTGCGTTCCCGGGACAGGTTCTCGACGACCTCGGCCATGAAGTCGTCGGTTTCCGGCCCCTCGTCGCGGAACCGGATCCGCTCGCGCGTCTGGTTTTCCTGCATCGCGGGCGGAAACTAGTCGGCAGCCCTCCGCGGCGCAAGCTGGGCTACGTCGCCATCACCGCGACGGTGCAGCCGACCGCGAAGTCGGGTATCGGGTCGTAATGCCAGATCTCGCCGCGCGCGCCGTAGGCCGCTCCGGCCACCGCGATGAAGGTGCGGATCTCGAACCCGCCCTGGCCGGCCTCGCGATAGGTGTCGGTATCGCTGTAGGAGAGCAGGGCGTCGCGGTCGTTGGCCGCGAACCGGTCGAGGAAGGCGCGGTCCCAAGCCTCGTTGATCTTTCCCGAATCCGGCGTCGCCGGCCAGTGCGAGATCCCGCCCGTGCCGATCATGGCGATGCGCTCGGGCACCGCGTCGCAGGCGCGCCGGAGCGCCCGGCCGAAGGCCCAGGCGCGATGGACCGGGGTGAGCGGCGGCCCCTGGCAATTGATGTTCGCCGGCACCACCGGCAGGTCGTAGGCCGGCGTGAGGAAATGCAGCGGCACCATGATCCCGTGGTCGAACTTCCACTCCTCGGCGTAGGAGACGTCGACCTCCTCCAGCACCTCGGCGATCAGCCGGCGCGAAAGGTCGGCGTCGCCGGGGATCGCGGCGCGCGGGATGGCGAGCCAGTCGGGGTCCTCGATCGGCCCCTCGTAGCCGTCCGCCATGCCGATGCAATAGGCCGGCATGTTGTCCATGAAGAAATTGGCGAAGTGCTCGGCGCCGACCACCAGCAGGGCGTCCGGCTCGGCGGCTTCGATGGCGCGGCGCATCCGTTCGAAGGCGGCATGCAGGCGGGCCAGCCGGTCCCGCCCCACCCGGTCCGCCCGCCCGGTGATCCCGGGCGCGTGGCTGCAGGCGCCGGCGAAGACCAGGCTCATCGATCCGCCTCCCCGCCGACCATCGCGTAGAGCCCGGCCCGCACCGGGCCGTGGCGCCGCACGCCCTCGCGCATCGCCTCGAGATAGTCGTTCCAGGGATAGCCGCGCAGCGCCGCGTAGTGCATCAGGAGCTGGCCGTTGACGCCGAGCACGTAGAGCAGGCCGATATCCGGCTCGCGCACCGCCCGGCTCTCCTCCGCGGTCATCGGGTATTCCTCCAGCAGCGCTTCGAAGTCGTCCTCGTAGCGCTGCCGCGTATGGGGGTCGCGGTTGAGCCGGTAGATCAGCTTCTGCACCTGGTAGAGGCTCATAGCACGCCGCGCTCCCTCAGCCTCTCGATCTCGTCCTCCCCGTAGCCCAGCCCGGCGAGGATGGAGTCCGTGTGCTCGCCCATCTCGGGGCAGGCATTGCGCAGCCGCCATGGCGTGCGGTGGAACCGGACCGGCTGGCCGACCAGCGCGATGCGCCCCCGCGTCGGATGGTCGACCGGCGCCGCCATGCCGATATGCTCGACCTGCGGGTCCGCGAAGGTGGCATCCAGGCTGTAGACCGGGCCCGAGGGCACGCCCGCGCCGTTCAGCCGCTCGACCCATTCGGCGGTCGAACGGGTGCGCGTGACCGCCCCGATGGCATCGCTGAGCGCGGCGCGGTTGGTGCCGCGCGCGGGCCCGTCGGCGAAACGCGGATCGTCGAGCAGGTCTGCCGTGCCGAGCGCCTCGCACAGCCTGGCGAACATCGTGTCCCCCGACGCCGCGATGTTGATGAAGCCGTCGCCGGTCTCGAACATCCCGGTCGGCATGTAGAGCGGGTGGTCGTTGCCGGCCTGCGGCGCGACCTCGCGGTCGACGGTCCAGCGCGCGGCCTGGAAGTCCATCACCGCCACCTGGGCCGCGAGCAGCGAGGAATCGACCCACTGGCCCTCGCCGGAAACCTCGCGTTCGAGCAGCGCGGCGAGGACGCCCATCGCGCAGTAGAGCCCCGCGGTGATGTCGGCGATCGCGGTTCCGGCGCGCACCGGGCCGTGGCCGGGCAGGCCGGTGACCGACATCAGCCCGCCCATGCCCTGCGCCACCTGGTCGTATCCGGGCCGGTCGGCATAGGGGCCGTCCTGACCGAAGCCCGAGATGCTGCCCAGCACGATGCGCGGGTTGACGGATTTCAGCGAGTCGTAGTCGATGCCGAGACGGTCCTTGACCCGGGGCCGGTAGTTCTCGACCACGACATCGGCGGTCGCCACCAGCTTCATGAAGATGTCCCGGCCTTCGGGCGCCTTCAGGTTCAGCGTCATCGCCCGCTTGTTGCGGTGCAGGTTCTGGAAATCGGAGGACTGGCGCCCGCCATTGTCGCCGTCGCCCGCGGGGTCCGGCGCCTCGATCTTGACCACGTCCGCGCCCCAGTCGGCGAGCTGGCGCACGCAGGTCGGCCCCGACCGGGCGCGGGTGAGGTCGAGCACCTTGAAGCGCGACAGGGGGAGGGAGGGATCCGTCATGACGCCGGATTGTAGTTCAACGCCTTCCCGGGCGTCGAGTTGTCGCCGCCGCGGGTTGGCGGTCCGTGGAGTCCTTGGATCACCATGCGCCGGAAGCAGGTTGAATTCCCGCGTCCGGCGCCCTATTTTCGCCGATGGAGGCTCGGCCCCTTGAGAAGCTCAGCGACGTCGAATGTTCGTGAGTGGAGCTTGGGGCGTTGCCTCCTTCTTCATGGGGCTGGTCTGGCCTCATACGGGTCCGGAACGTAGGCGATGCCGTAGGTATCGAATGCTTGGCCGCCCCGGCGCGCTTGGCCGCGAAACTGGAGGTCGGCCAAGTCTTTCCCGAACATCCGGGTTATTTCGTCCCGGCCCTTGGCGTTCATGCCGCGACCCGGTAGCCGAAACCCCCAGTTGATGCAGTAGATGCACAAATCCGCCGCCTGTACGGCAGCGCTCATGTCCGAGGAGACGAAGAACGGCGAAGGCACGATCCAGGCTGTCCTCTGCCGACCCGTGACGGTCCGTGTGAAATACGCCTCCATTCTTGTGACAAGCCTGCGATCTTCGCGTTTGTCGGTCTCGTCCATGACCAGGACGCCGTGCTCGCGCTTCCTTTCTAGGAAGTAGAAAAACCTCTCCAGAAAAAAGACCACATCCTTTCTCAGATAGTTGTCGAAGCGATAGGCCCGAGGCTTCACGATCCCGCGGGGCACTGCCGAGGCCATCACGACCGCTTGATGCCGTCTCAAGAGGCCGAAGGTCTCCCGCGCCATGCGCAGACAGGCTTGACCGTAAGCCGTGAACTCTTCCCGACGCTGTTCGACGCGTCCGCGACCTTTTTCCAGGAACGATGTACAAAGCCTCCGTCTTTCGCCATCTGGAAGCTGATCGCCCTGGCGCGCGAATCGGAAACGCTTCCTGTCGACGAGTGTGGAGCCCTTGATCTCCTTTCCATACGCGTCCAACCGGGTTCCGAAACAATCGGCTTCGAGGCGCTGCATGTCCTGTATGGAAGGCCACAGCCTGCCCACGTGGATCGCAAACCCGCCGCGAACCTCGTAAGGCGTGGTCTTGTGGTCATGTCCGCTTTCGTCGATGAAGAACAACCACGCCACTCTGCACTCTCACTCGATGTCGGAACCCGAATTGCCCCTCAATCCTCCTCCCGCAGGATCTCGCGCTGGGTGCGGCCCCTGTATTCGGTGCGCAGCAGGCCGCGGCGCTGCAGCTCGGGCACGACGAGGTCGACGAACGCCTCGATCGCGCCGGGGGTGTGGGTGGGGGACAGCATGAAGCCGTCGCCGCCGACCTCCTCGAGAAAGGCCTCCATCTGGTCGGCGAGGCTCCTGGGGGTACCGACGAATTGCGGCAGGCCGACGCTTTGCCCGTGCCGCGCGGCGACTTCGGCCACCGTCATCGGCGTGCCGTCGGGCTTGCGGAAGCGGGTGCGGAAGCGGTGGAACTCGGGCTCCGGGCGGTCCGCCATGATCGCGTCGGGCGGGATCTTCGCGAGGTCGAAATCGAGATGGGCCGACAGGATCGCCATGCCGCCCTCGAACGACACCAGCGCGTTGTGCTCCTCCTGGCGCTCGCGCGCCGCCGCCTCGGTCGCGCCGATGATCGGCTGCATGCCGTAAAGGATCTTGCACGAATCGGGGTCGCGGCCGAGCTCCGACATCCGCCCCTTGATCGAGGCGTAATAGGCGGCCGCGTCGGGCGCCCGGGGCTGGATCGCGAAGATCGCATCGGCGTAGCGGGCCGCGAAGTCCTGGCCCTTGGGCGAGGTCCCGGCCTGCAGGATCGCCGGGCCGTTCTGCGGCGAGCGCGTGACGTTGAGCGGCCCGCGCGACTTGAAGAACCGGCCCTCGTATTCGATGCGCCGCACCTTGTCGGGGTCGGCGAACACCGCATTCTCGCGGTCCATCGTCACGGCGTCCGCGTCCCACGAATCCCACAGCCTCCGGCACACCTCGACGAATTCATGCGCCCGGTCGTAGCGGGTGTCGGCCGGCTGGCGCTCCTCGCCGTAATTCGCCGCCTGGTTGCTGTTGAGCGAGGTGACCACGTTCCACCCCGCACGGCCGCGCGTCAGATGGTCGAGCGTCGCCCACAGCCGGGCGGCGTAGAACGGGTGGGCGTGGCTTACCGAAAAGGTGGCGGCGACGCCGATCCGCTCGGTCACCGCGGCGATGAAGGAGAGCAGGGGGATCGGGTCGTGTTCCGGCGCCTGGGCGGCCGAGCGCAGCGAGGGGCCGAGGCTGCCGGTATAGGTGTCGGCGATATAGTTGAGGTCGGCGAAGAACACGGTGTCGAAGCAGCCGCGCTCGCAGACCCGGGCGATGTGCTGGTAGAGTTCGGGCCGGTCCCAGGCATAGCCCGCCTCGGCCGTCTTCGGGTGCCGCCACATCGCCACGCTGTGATAGGTCGGCCCGTGCACCAGGAACTGGGCCAGGTGCATTTTCTTCTTCTTCGCCATCGCGGCCGAGTTTGCGGCCTCCGGGTCACGGCGGCAAGCTATCCCGCCACCCGGCGCCGGACCGTGGCGAAGGTGGCGAGCGCGGCCAGCGCGAGGATGCCGGCGATCAGGAAGACGAGCTGCGGCTCCCCGGCGTCGAGGATCCAGCCGAACACCAGCGGCATCGTCGCCGTGCCGACATGCCCGCCGGTGGAGACGAAGGCGAACACCTTGCCGTGCGCGCCCGCCGGCGTCGCCGCATAGACCATCAGGTCGCGCGTCCCCTGCACGATGCCGCGCAGCATCCCGGTCAAAGTAAGCAGCGTGACGACCGCGACGACCGGCAGCGAGACTTGGCCGAGCGCGATCAACAGCGCGCCCGCGCCGATGAGCCCGATCGCCGCGGTGAGCCCGCGCGCGCCGATGCGGTCGGCGAGCACGCCCCCGGCAAGCGTTCCGACCGCCGCGCCGATGAGGAACCCGGTGAGCGCGCCGTTCGCCGTGGCGAGGGGCAGGGCGTATATCTCGACCAGGGCCGAGGGGGCGAAGACGCGGACGCCGACGAAGGCGGTATTCAGGATGACGAAGAAAAGGAAGCAGAGCAGGATCGGCGCGGTCAGGAGAAGGGCGGCGCCGGCCCGGAGACCGGTTCCGGAGGCCGCCTTGCGCGGGTTGGCCGCGGTGTGCGCCGACAGGCCTTCCCCGCCGCGCAGCATGCCGGCGAAGGGAATGAGCACCAGCGCGACCGCGACGCCCGCCAGCCCGATCAGCAGGAACGCTCCCCGCCAGTCCCAGAACGCGGCGAGCCCGACCATAAGCGCGGGCGCGGCGGCGGTCCCCATATGGCCGCTGAAGGAGTGCAGGGTGTAGGCGCGGCCGAGCCGTCCTTCGGGCACCGCGCGCGACAGGATCGCGTAATCCGCCGGGTGGTACACCGAATGGGCGAGCCCGGCGACGGCGATGACCAGGAGCAGCGACCAGTAGGACGTCGTCGCGGCGACCGCGGCGATCGCCGCACCCTGGACGACGAGCCCGCCGATCAGCACCTTGCCGCCGCCGATCCGGTCGACCACGAACCCCATCGGGACCTGGCCCAGGACGGCCGCGATGCTGAACACGCTGACCAGCAGGCCGAGCGCGGTGTAGCTCACATCGAGATCCTGGATCAGCAGGTAGAACAGCGGCGGCAGGGCGAGCTGGTAGATGTGGCTCATGAAATGGGCGGCGCCGACCAGAGAGATCACGCGGACGGAATGGCCCATCCCTGCCGCTCGCGCGCTCATCCCGCGTACCGCCCCTTGACGGTGGAGAAGGTCAGCAGAGCGAGCGCGACGAACGCCGCGGCAAACCAGAAGATCCAGCGCGGGTCGAAATTGTCGAGCATCCAGCCGAACAGCACGGGGACGAGCCCGCCGGCGAGGTTCGCGCCGCTGGAGGCGAACCCCATCGCGCGGCCCATCGCGCCGTCGGGGGTGACCGACTGGAGCAGCAGATCGCGCGAGGGCATCAGGAAGCCGAGCGCGAAACCCACCGCCGCGAGCGTCGCGGCCAGCAGGACGAGCGGCATCGGCACCGCGCCCACCAGCACGATCAGCAGCGCCGCCGGGCCGAGCGTCATGACCGCGGTGCCGATGCGGGGGCCCACCCGGTCGGCGTAATCCGCGCCGGCGAGCGTGCCGATCGCGCTCCCCGCCACCAGCGCGAACAGCGCGGCGTTGACCGCCGCGAGCGGGGTCTGGAACAGCCGGTCGAGCGCCGCCACGGTAAACGCGCGGAGCCCGCCCGAACCCGCCATCTGGAGCATGAAGAAGGCGAAGCACATCAGGATCGGCGCGCTCATCAGGAAGCGCAGCCCGGCCTTCGCCCCCACCGGCGCCGGCGCCTTGTCCGCTGCTGCCGGCCGTCTTTCCTCGCGCAACAGGTCGCGGTAGAGGAACAGCGCCACGGCGACGAGGATTCCGATCGCGCCGATCGCCAGATAGGCCGCGCGCCAGTGCCAGAGCGTCGCGACGGTCACCATGAAGACCGGCGCGATGGCGAAGCCGAGATTGCCGGTGAAGGCATGCACGCCATAGGCCCGCCCAAGCCGGCCGCGATCCACCGTCGCGGTCAGGATGGCGTAGTCGGCCGGGTGGTAGACGGTGTGCGCGAGCCCGGCGAGACCCATCAAAGCGAGGATCTGCCAGTACGAATCGACGAAGCCGATCGCCGCGATCGCCGCGCCCTGGAGCGCCATGCCGGCGATCAGCAGGCGCCGCCCGCCGAGCCAGTCGACCAGGAAGCCGACCGGCATCTGGCCGAAACCGGCGACCAGCCCGAACACGGTGAGCGCGAGCCCGAGATCGGTGTAGCTCAGCCCGAGCGCCGGCTGGAGCACCGGAAACAGCGTCGGCAGCACCAGGAAATAGGCGTGGCTCAGCATGTGGGGCACGCAGACCAGCGCGATCACCTTGGCATCGCGGGAAACTGCGGCGTCCAGGGTTGCCATGGAACTCCTGTGGCGATTTCGGGGCCTCGGCGGGGGAGAATACGCCGCCCGTCCGGCCCGGGTCACGCGCCTGTCCCGGCGGCGGGAAAAGCGTTGCGCCCTCCCGGGGCAATCGCGAGGATGGCCGCGACCCCGACCAGGCAAGGCCGCGCCCGATGAAATTCTCGTTTTTCATGATGCCCGTCCACCACCCGAGGGAGAACCCGACGCTCGCCTTCCGGCGCGACATCGAGCTGATCCATCTGGCGGACGCGCTGGACTACGACGAGTTCTTCATCGGCGAGCATCACTCGGGCGGGTGGGAGACCATGCCGGCGCCCGAGATGGCGCTCGCCATGGCGGCGGCGAGCGCGCACCGCATCCGCCTCGGCACCTCGGTGGTCAGCCTGCCCTTCCACCACCCGTTCCACGTCGCCGAGCGGATGGCGTTCCTCGACCACCTGACCCGCGGGCGGGCGATCCTGGGCGTCGGGCCGTGCAACCTGGCGACCGACAAGAAGCTGTTCTCGATCACCGACGACCGGCTCTACCCGATGATGTACGAGGCGATCGACGTGATCGTGCGCCTGCTCGAATCGAGCGAGCCGTTCAGCCACCGGGGAGAGTTCTGGACTTTCGACGATCTGCGCCTGCAGCTGCTCTCCTACCAGCAGCCGCGCATGCCGCTCGCCATCGCGACGTCCGGCACGAAGGCCAATCTGGAGGTCGCCGGCCGCCACGACATGCTGCTGCTCCAGCCGGTCGGCAGGAACCTCTCCGCGCATTACGGCGATGCGAAGTCGCAATGGGCCCAGGTCGAGGCCGCCGCTTCCGCCGCCGGGCGGACCGCCGACCGCAGCAACTGGCGGCTCGCCACGGCGATCCATCTCGCCGAGACCCGCGACCAGGCCTGGGACGAGGCCGCCGCGGGGCTGATGTCCGAAGCGGAGTACTTTTCCGCCATCGGCCTCAAGCCGGCCTATGAGGAGTTCCCGGGCCAGCCCTTCGAGCAGTTCACCCCCGAATCCTGCGTCGAGCGGCGCGACTTCGTGGTCGGCACGCCGGACGACATGATCGCCTGGATCGAACGCAAGCAGGCGGAGACCGGCGGCTTCGGCGGGGTGATGCTGACCACCCACGAATGGACCGACCACGAGAAATACCGCCGCAGCCTCGACATGGTCGCGCGCTACGTGATGCCCCATTTCCGCGGCAGCAACCGGATCATGCGCGACGAATGGGACGCGATCCAGAGACAGGTCCGCGACGACGGCAAGGTGGTGCTCGACCCCGCGCGGCCCAGCAACCTCGCCACCGTGGCGCGCTGAGCAGCGGAGAAGCCGCCGATGACGATCGACATCTACACCCACATCTTCCCCGGCGATTTCTATCGCCACATGTCGAAGGCCGCGCCCAGGCTGGAGAATCTCGGCAAGCGGATGCAGCAGGTGAAGATGATCCACGACCTCGACATCCGCTTCCGGCTGATGGACGAGTTCGGCGAGTACGGCCAGGTGATCTCGCTGCCCAACCCGCCGCTCGAGGACATCACCGACCCGGCGACCGGGGCCGAGCTTGCCCGCATCGCCAACGACGCGATGGCCGAGCTGGTGCGCCGCCACCCCGACCGTTTCGTCACCTTCATCGCCGCGCTCGCCATGCACGACATGGATCGGACGATGGACGAGCTGCACCGCGCGATCCGCGACCTCGGCGCGCGCGGCGTCCAGATCTTCACCAATGTGGGAGGGCGGCCGCTCGACGAGCCCGAATTCCAGCCCTTGTTCGCGGCCATGGCGGAGTACGATCTGCCGATCTGGATGCACCCGGCGCGCGCCGCGGACATGCCCGACTACAAGGCCGAAGAGCGCTCGCGCTTCGAGATGTGGTGGTGCTTCGGCTGGCCCTACGAGACCTCGGTGGCGATGGCGCGGCTGGTGTTCTCCGGGCTGTTCGACCGCCACCCGGGGATCAAGATCATCACCCACCACATGGGCGGCATGATCCCGTTCTTCGACGGCCGGATCGGGCCGGGCATGGCGGTGCTCGGACAGCGCACCACCGACGAGGACCATTCCGAAGTGCTGTCGTCGCTGGAGCGACCGCATCTCGACTATTTCAGGATGTTTTACGGCGACACCGCGATGTTCGGCGCCAATCTCGGCATCAAGTGCGGGCTCGAATTCTTCGGCATCGACCACGCGGTGTTCTCGACCGACTGCCCCTTCGCGCCGGTGCGCGAGACCTTCCAGTCGATCGACGACCTCGGCCTCTCCGAAGAGGACAGGAAGAAGCTTTTCGGCGGCAACGCAAGGCGGCTGATGCGCCTCGACGATGACTGAGCCCGTCATCATCCGCGGCGGCACCGTCATCGACGGCTCGGGCGCGCCGGGCCGGATCGCCGACGTCGCTATCGAGAACGGCCGCATCAGGGCGGTCGGCGACGACCTGACCGCCGGCGGGGCCGCGGCGGTCGACGCCGCCGGCAAGGTGGTCGCGCCCGGCTTCATCGACATCAAGACCCATTCCGACTGGACGCTGCCGCTGATGCCGCTCGCCGAGAGCAAGGTGCGCCAGGGGGTGACCACCGAGGTCATCGGCCATTGCGGCTATTCCTGCGCCCCGGCGCTGCCGGGGAAGGCCGACGCGCTCAAACAGTATCTCAGCCCGAGCGCGCCCTGGCTCGATTTCGCCGAGACCGGCTTCGCCGACTACGTGCGGAGCTACCCCGCGACCTCGGTCAACCGGGTGATGCTGGTCGGGCACAACACGCTCCGCCTGATGACCATGGGGATGGAGGACCGCCCGCCCGAGCCGCACGAGCTGGCGGCGATGATCGACCTGCTCGAAGAGGCGCTGGCCGCCGGCGCGCTCGGCCTGTCGTCGGGGCTGTTCACCGCGCCCGGCTGCTACGCCGAGGGCGAGGAGCTGGTCGCCCTCGGACGCGTGCTCAGGCGCCGCGGCGCGCGCTACTTCACCCATCTGCGCGACGAGTCCGACTCGGTCTTCGATTCGGTGGAGGAGGCGATCGAGTTCGCCGGCCAGACCGGCGTCCACGTCCAGATCGTCCACGTCAAGCTGTCCGGCATGGACAACTGGGGCGGGGCGGAGCGCCTGCTCGAACGGCTGGCGGAGGCGCGCCGCGACGGCGCCCAAATCGATTGCGACCAGTACCCCTACGAGGCGGCCAGCAACCCGCTGCGCAACCTGTTCCCGAGCTGGCTGCAGGAGGGCGGGATCGACGCCATGCTGGAGCGCCTGGGCAGCGCCGAAATCCGCGCCCGGCTGCGCCGCGAGGTCGATGCGGCGGGGCTCAACAATTTTGGCCGCATCCCGTCATGGGATTCCGTGAGGGTCTCGATCTCGCCCGACCTGCCGCAATACGCCGGCCGCACGATCGGCGAAATCGCGGCGCAACGGGAAACCGACCCGTTCGAGGCGGCGCTCGACCATCTCGCCGGCGACCGCGGCCAGACCCGGGTGCTGGTCTCGTCGATCTCGGAGGACGACATCCGCACCCTGATCGCCTCGCCGAGCGTGATGGTGGGCTCCGACGGCAACGCGGTGGCGCCCTACGGCACCACCGGCCAGGGCAAGCCGCACCCCCGGTTCTACGGCACCTTCGCCCGCATCCTCGGCCGCTATGTCCGCGAACTCGGGCTGATCCCCGTCGAGACCGCGATCCACAAGATGACCGGCGCGTCGGCCCGCGCGCTCGGCATTGCCGGGCGCGGCCTGCTGCGCCGGGGCTTCGCCGCCGACGTCACCGTGTTCGACCCCGAGACCGTGGCCGAGACCGCGACCTACCGGGACCCGCACAGCTACGCGGCGGGGATCGACCGGGTCTGGGTCAACGGCGTCCCGGTCTTCGCCGACGGCGAGCACACCGGCGCCACGCCGGGTGCGGTTCTCGGCCGCGCCTAGCCAGCCGTTCGAGCGCCTGACAGGGCGGCCGCGGCGGTCCTATACTGGCGCCCCATGCAATCGGCACGAACGGGACCGGACCGATGGCCGAATACCATGTCGAAAAGCTGAGCCCCGCCCTCGGCGCGCGCGTCACCGGGCTCGATCTGCGCGAGGAGCCCGGCGCGGAGACCGTCGCCGGGCTGTGCAAGGTCTTCGTCGACAACGCGGTTCTCTGCTTTCCGGGCCAGCGCGTCTCGGCCCAGGACCAGGCGCGCTTCGCCGGCTTCTTCGGCCGGGTCGATGCCGGTTTCCGCCCGCCCTCCTACGCGCTCGACAACACCAACAAGAAGCGCGGCGTGATGCTGGTCACCAATATCCGCAAGGACGGCAAGCAGATCGGCTCGCTGCCCGACGGCGAGATGCATTACCACTCCGACGGCTCGCATCGCGACGTCCCCTACCGCGCGACCACGCTGTTCGCGATAAAAATCCCGTCGCGCGGCGGCGAGACCCTGTTCGCCAACCTCGCCAACGCCTATGACGCCCTGCCCGAGGAACAGCGGGAACGGCTCGAGGGGCTCGAGGCGAACCACGCCTATCGCTACGACCTGGTGACCCGCGACCTCAACGACGACAGCCGCAGCGACCTCAACCGCGCCGTCCACCCGCTGGTCAAGACCCACCCCGATACCGGGCGCAAGTCGCTTTATCTCAGCCGGCTGATGACCCAGACGGTGGTCGGCATGGACAAGGACGAGTCCGACGCGATCCTGCTGCCCCTGTTCGACCACATCGAGAAGCCCGAGTTCGTCTACGCCCATGCCTGGACGCCGGGCGATTTGGTGATCTGGGACAACCGGACGGTCAACCACGCGCGCAACGACTTCCCGGCCGAAGAGGACCGGCTGCTCCGGCGCTATACGGTATCCGAGCCCGGCTGACCCATGTTCGTCCGCAACGCCTGGTACGCCGCCGCCTGGTCCGAGGAAGTCGGACAGCGCCAGCCGCTCGCCCGGACGGTGATCGGCGAGCGCCTGGTGCTCTACCGCGGGCCGGACGGCGCGGTCGCCGCGCTGGAGGACCGCTGCGCGCACCGCTCGATGCCGCTGTCGCTCGGGCGGATCGCCGATGGCGGAAGGCTGGTCTGCCCCTATCACGGGCTCGCCTACGATGCGACCGGCGCCTGCGTCCACGTCCCGGGCCAGGCGGGGACGGGCGGGATCCGCATCCGCGCCTACCCGGTCGAGGAGCGGGCCGGGCTGGTGTTCGTCTGGACGGGCCCGCCCGGGCGCGCCGACGCGGCGGCTCTCCCCGATTGCGGCTGGCTGGACCGGCCCGGCTGGCACCGCACCGACCTGTACCGCCGCGCCGAGGCCAATTACCTGCTGCTCAACGACAACCTCGCCGATCTGCTGCACGTCGCCTTCCTGCATATCCCGTCGGGCGGCGGCAACGAGGACATGGGCGCCGCCGAGACGACGCTCGCGGTCAACGGCTTCGGCTACGATTTCCAGCGCCACAGCCGCGACATCCCGGCACCCGCGGGCTACCGCCGGCTGTCCAACGCCACCCGCAATATCGACCGCTGGCACGTCGTCGAGTTCCGCGGACCGTCCTTCTGGCGCATCCATACCGGGGTTGCCGAGACCGGCAGCGGCGGGCCCGACAGCGCGTTGCCGGCGGGGGCGGGGCGCTGGGCGATCCGGCCGCATCATTTCGTCACCCCGGAGACCGGGACCAGCACGCATTACTTCCAGTCGGTCGCCCACGAGACGCCGCCGGCATCGGATTCGTGGCGCTTTCTCAACAACGTGATCGACGAGGACGTGTGGGCGATCGAGCACCAGCAGCAGGCGCTGGAGCGCTGCCCCGACATCCCGATGCAGACCATCCCGAGCGACGAGCCGACGCTCGCCATGCGCGCCATCGTCGAGAAGATGGCGGCGGGCGAGGGTGGCGGGACGGTATGAGACTCGCCGGGCGACCCGGAGCCGCCGCGAATTGACCGCGGGCCGAGTGTGGCATATGTTTGGCATATGCCAAAGGGAGTTGGTCGGCTATGGCAGCAAGAGGTCGGCATGCGCGGCTCTTTCGCAATGGCCGGAACCAGGCGGTCCGCATACCCCGGGAGTTCGAACTCGCCGCCGATGAAGTCGTCATCTACCGGGAAGATCGCCGTCTGGTGATCGAGCCGGTCGAGCGCCGGCCTACACTGGCGGAGGTCCTGTCGAGTCTGGAACCTCTAGACGAGGATTTTCCCGAGATCGACGATCCTCCGACGAAGCCCGAAAACCCGCTATAGGGATGGTTGCCCTACGCTATATGCTGGATACGAATGCCGTGTCGCAAATGATCCGTCGACCCGAAGGCGCCCTTGCCCGACGGGTGGCGGCGCTGGAACCGGGCAGTGTCGCAATCAGCGTGATCGTCGCGGCGGAGCTTCGATATGGCGCCGAGCGCCGCGCCTCGGCGCGGCTGACAAGGCAGCTGGACGCCGTGTTGTCCGCCTTCGACGTGCTTCCTCTGGAGGAACCGGCGGATCGGCACTACGGTGCGATCCGCAGCGACCTGGAACGCGTCGGCCGACCCATCGGGCACCATGACATTCTGATCGCTGCGCACGCGAGATCGGTCGGAGCGACCCTGGTCACCAACAACCTGGACGAATTCCGGCGCGTCCCGTCTCTTGGGGTCGAAGACTGGCAATAGCGGTAGCGGTGTTGGGCGACAAACGTGCCGACAAGGCGATCGACTTCGGTTGGAGCGCCAGCATCCAGGCCGTGACATAATCGCCGACGCACAAAACCGGAGCGAAGACATGGCGCAGTTTGTCGTCTCGCCGCATATGCGGCTGCATGAATGGGTGGCGGAAGCAGAGGGGTTCTTCTCCGATGCCGGGCTCGACTACGTGTTCCGCGAGCAGCTCGGCTCGCGCGACGGCGCCTATCACGATCTCGGCGACAAGGTCGGCGCCTACCAGACCTTCGAGAGCGGGCGGACCTGCGACGTGAGCGCCGCCTGCCACTGGACGGTCAACGCCGCCGCGTCGGCCGGCCACGGCAGGCTCTACCCCGGCTGCTATTCGGTCGCGCCATGCGGCATCTTCGTCGCCCCCGGGTCCGACATCCGCGAGCCCGAAGACCTCGCCGGGGTGCCGATCTCGGTGGGCTACCAGTCGGGCAGCCACTACTCGACGATCCAGACCCTCGACGAGTTCCTCGCGCCCGGGGACATCGCCCTCACCTTCGCCGACGGGCTCCTGTTCCACCGGCTCGAGCAGCTGGTCGACGGCGAGGCGCCGGCGGTCAGCCTGTTCAGCGGACCCTACTACCTCGCCGAGCAGCTCGGCTTCCGCAAGGTGGTCGACACCAGCTTCATGATGGCCTCGATGATCACCGGCGATCCCGAGCCCGGCGACGTGGAGAAATATTTCAAGGCGCTGCGCCGCGCCCAGGTCGAGATCGACCTCAGGCTCGAACGCCACCGCCACCACTACCGCAAGGAGTTCCCCGAGCGCTTCCACGACCGGATGGACGTGCGCCGCTTCGGCGCCGGCGAACGGCTGGTCTTCGAGCCCTATACCGAGGACATCTTCGAACGCTCGCGGAGCTGGGTCGCCGAGCGCGGCATCTTCCCCGAGGGCGGGCTGGGCGAGGCCTCCTACGCGGACTCGGTCTACGCGGCCGCCTGAGCGGTTGGAGAGAGCGGCCGGCTGCGGCTAAGCTGCGGGCCGTCTGCGCGGAGGACGAAGCGATGGCGAACGTCACCGGGGAGCCGGCGGCCGCCGACGGAAACGGCGCCGCTTCGGGCCGGGACCGCGACGCCGTAAGGCGGATCTTCGAGACCGGCGACTACCCCTACGGCGAGAAGCTCGGGACCAAGCTCTACGAGGAGCAGAAGGCCCGGCTCCAGGTCGAGCTCCTCAAGGTCCAGGACTGGGTGAAGGAGACCGGGCGCAAGGTCGTCATCCTGTTCGAGGGCCGCGACGCCGCCGGCAAGGGCGGCACGATCAAGCGCTTCACCGAGCACCTCAACCCGCGCGGCGCCCGCGTGGTGGCGCTCGACAAGCCGACCGAGACCGAGAAGACCGAGTGGTACTTCCAGCGCTATATCCGCCATTTGCCGCATGCCGGCGAGATCGTCCTGTTCGACCGCTCCTGGTACAACCGCGCCGGCGTCGAGCGCGTGATGGGGTTCTGCTCGGCCCAGCAATATCTCGAATTCATGCGCCAGGTGCCGGAGCTCGAACGCATGTTCGTGCGCTCGGGGATCATCCTGTTCAAGTACTGGTTCTCGGTCAGCCGGGACGAGCAGAGGCGCCGCTTCGAATCGCGCGAGAACGACGCGCTCAAGCAGTGGAAGCTGTCCCCCGTCGACCGCCAGTCGCTCGGCAAGTGGGAGGCCTATACCGAGGCCAAGGAGGCGATGTTCTTCTACACCGACACCGCCGACGCCCCCTGGACGATCGTCAAGTCGGACGACAAGAAGCGCGCCCGGCTGAACTGCATGCGCCACTTCCTGTCGAGCCTGCCCTATGCCGACAGGGACCCCGAGGTGATCGGTGAGCCCGACCGGCTGATCGTCGGCACCAGCGCCGACGCCATCGGCTCGGGCGACCGCGTGATCCGCTAGAGCCGGGTCAGCCGCCCTCGCCAAGCAGCATGCGCGGGCCCAGCTCGTAGATCTGGCGCCGGTCCGCGTCGCTGCAATCGAGCGCGTCGATCACCGCGATCGTGCCCTTGAGGTTGAGCATCCCGGCTTCCTTGTCGAACGGGTAGTCGGTCGCGAACACCGAGTGCTCGGCGCCGAAGAAGGCGAGGCCGCACTGGCTCGCCGCCTGGCCGCCGAACATCGCGGTGTCGCCATAGAACAGCTTGAAGCTGTCCCTGAGCGAGCGCTCGCCCTTCCACAGCGGCCTTTCGGCGCCGGCGATCATCACGCCGTCGCTCCAGCTCGGCTCCATCCGCCCGTCGGCGTGCGGGATGTAGGCGCCCCAGTGGTGGGCGACGATCCTGAGATCGGGGTGGCGCTCGAAGACGCCGGAGAACACGATCCGGGCCATCGCGGCCGAGGTCTCGTAGGCCCACCCGAGCGCCCACCAGATGTCGAAATGCGAGGTCTCCTCGGAGGCGTAGTCGGCATGCGTCATCGGGCGGATGGGATGGAGCCAGATGGGCTTCTCCAGCTCGGCCATGCGCGCGAAGACCGGCTGGAACTCGGGCAGGTCGAGCGGCTTGCCCCTGACATTGGAATAGATCTGGATGCCGCAGGCGCCGCCGTCGCGCACCGCGCGGTCGATCTCGCGCACCGCCTCGTCCGGGTTGTTCATCGGCAGCGTCGCGATCCAGCCCGGGAAGCGGTCCGGGTGCGCGGCGCAGATCGCGGCCATGCCGTCGTTGAGCATCCGCGCGAGCGCCGGCGTGTCGTCGGGACCCGCCCAGTCGTCGATCACCGGGTTGGAGGCCGACAGCACCTGGCTGTAGTCCTCGAACGGCTCGATATGGCGCAGCCTGGCATCGACGTCGATCATGGTCGGGATGCCGCCGAGCACCCGGGCGAAATGCGGCGGGCAGAACGCGGCGATCCGATCCAGCGCATCCGCGGTCATGATGTGGTTGAAGACGTCGATCTTCATCTGCGCTCTCCCCTCGTTGCGGCGGCGGCTTGCCCGCCCGGCGCTGCGGCGATACTAACCCTGCGGCGCGGCGTTGTATGCGCAAGGCGGGACGGGATGAACAGGCGTCGGGAAAAGATCGTACTGCCGGGTGCGGAGATCGAGGTCGAGCGCATCGGCGGCGGGCCGCCTCTGGTCCTGCTGCAAAGCGCCGAGACCTACGAGGCCGGACTCGAACTCGTGGACCGGCTCGCCGCCGACCGCGAGGTGTTCCTGCCCTGGGCGCCGGGATATGGCGGCTCGGCGCTCCCCGACTGGGTGCGCAGCATCGACGATGTCGCCTATGTCTATCTCGACCTGATCGAGCATTACGGCCTCGGCGACGCGGTCCTGGTCGGCTTCTCGCTGGGCGGGTGGATCGCCGCCGAGATGGCGACCAAGACCTGCGAGAGGCTGTCCAGGCTGGTCCTCGTCGATCCCCTCGGCGCCAAGTTCGGCGGCGCCTATGACCGCGATATCGAGGACATCTACTTCCTCTCCTTCGACCGGGTGAAGGCGATCAAGTTCGCCGACCCCGGGCGCGACCCGCTGGACGACATGACCACGCTTGGCGAGGACGAGGCGATGCAGGTCGCCCGCCACCGCGAGACCACGGCGAGGCTGTGCTGGGAGCCCTATTTCCACAACCCGGCGCTCAGGCACCGCCTGCACCGGATCGCCGCGCCGACGCTGGTGCTGTGGGGCGCGGAGGACCGCTTCGTCGGCCCCGAATACGGCCGCGCCTATGCCGGGCGGATACCCGGCGCGCGGTTTGTCAGCATCGCCGGCGCCGGCCATTATCCGCATATCGAGCAGCCGGACGCGTTCATGGACGCGGTGTCTTCGTTCCTGAACGGCGGCGGGGGTTAGGGCGCGGCATGGAAATCTACCACTTCACCGAATTCCCCTGGCCGCATCTGCCGCCCGACGATTCCTTCCCCTCGATGCGGCTCAGCCTGCCCAGCCGGCATTACGACCCCAGGATCGGGGCCGAGCTCTACAACATGTATCTCGACCAGTATCTGCTGGCCGACGAGCTCGGCCTGCACTGCATGATCAACGAGCACCACCAGACCGCGACCTGCCTGAACGCGGCGGGGCCGATCCCGCTCGCCATCCTCGCCCGCCAGACCCGCAACGCGCGGCTCTGCATCCTCGGCAACCCGGCGGCCAATATCGCCGATCCGATCCGCTGCGCCGAGGAGATGGCGATGATCGACAACATCTCCTATGGCAGGCTCGATTGCGGCTTCGTGCGCGGCGTGCCCTACGAGCTGTTCGCGTCGAACGCCAACCCGACCGAGACCCAGGAGCGGCTGTGGGAAACCATCGACCTCGTCATCCGCGCCTGGACCAGCCATGACGGGCCGTTCAACTACGAGGGCAAGTGGCTCCACAAGCGCCAGGTCAATGTCTGGCCGAGGCCCTACCAGCAGCCCCACCCGCCGGTCTGGACTACCGGCGGCAGCGACCTCTCGCATGCCTGCAAGACGGTCGAGCGCGGCCACAACTTCGCCATGTTCCTGACCCCGGTCGACGGGCTCGCCAAGATGTTCAAGGGCGTGCGCCAGTACTGCCGCGGCGCGGGGCTGCCGGAGCCCGCCGACGACCAGTTCGCCTTCATGCCGCTGGTCGCCGTCGGCGAGACGGAGGCGGAGGCCGAGAAAATCATCGAAAGCGTGTTCTGGTACGTCACCCACAACAAGTCGGAGCCGCAGTTCCGCGCCCCGCCCGGCTACAACAGCCGCGATCTCTACGCCCGCTTCCTGAGCGGGCGGTATTCCGGCGGGCGCACCGACGCGATCCGCACCAGGGGCGTCTCCTATTTCCGCGACAACCACGTGGCGATCTACGGCACGCCCGATTCCGTCGTCCGCCAGATCCGGGCGCTCTACGACAAGGTGGGCGGGTTCGGCCACCTGATCGCGATGCTCCATTCGGGCGACATGGACTACAAGACCACCGCCGGGAGCATGACCCTGCTGGCCAGGGAGGTGCTGCCGCAGATCGCCGATCTCGGCACGAAGAGCAGCGGCTTCGGCCCGCTCGCCGAACGCAAGGCGGTTGCCGCGGAGTAGCTGCGAAGCGCCGTATCGAGGAGCCTGCGCAGCCCGTGCACAACGTCGCCGGTCGCATGGACGGGCACGGTCGAGGATGCGATCGAAGCGTTGCGCCGTGTCACGCCTGCTTATGCGGGTTCGCCCCGACCGGGCGCAAATTCACCGATTGGTGACGGATCTCACGGTTCTTGCAGGATTGCCGCGCAAAAGGAAAGAACCGAGCGGATTCCCACGTTGTATCACCCCTTCTCCTGGAACAGATTGGGGAATCGTCGCCGTCGCCGCCCGGTCGCCGTGGAACGAGCACCCGAAGAGTTCTTCGCACGGCCGGATCTCCCCCGCTTCCGGCGGAGGGTGGAGCGGCCGGCACGAACCGGGAGGGCCCGCCGATGACCGCCCCCCCCCCCGCGCGCGGGGGGGGGGGGGGCGCCGGGCCCGACGGGGGGCGCCCCGCCGATGACCGACTCCACCGCCCGGCCGGGGCTTCTCGAGCGGCTCGCCGCCGGGCCCGTGGTCTGCGCCGAGGGCTATCTGTTCGAGATCGAGCGCCGCGGCTATCTCACGGCCGGCGCCTTCGTGCCGGAAGCCGTGCTCGACCACCCCGAGGCGGTGGCCGCGCTGCACCGCGACTTCCTGCACGCGGGCTCCGACGTGATGCTCGCCTTCACCTACTACGCGCATCGCGAGAAGCTGCGGGTGATCGGCAAGGAGGGCGTGCTGGAGGAGTTGAACCGCACTGCGCTGCGTCTCGCGCGCGAGGCGGCGGGCGAGGGCGCCGCGCTGGTCGCCGGCAATCTGTGCAACTCCAATATCTATGTCGAGGGCGACGGTGCCAGCGCCCGCGATGTGCGCGCGATGTTCGACGAGCAGGTCGGCTGGGCGGTCGACGAGGGCGTCGATTTCATCGTGGCCGAGACCATCTCCTTTGTCGGCGAGGCGCTGCTCGCGCTCGAGGCGATCAAGGCGAGCGGCCTGCCGGCGGTGATCAACCTCGCCATCCACCGCGACCCCAGGACGCGGGAGCGGTTGAGCGTGGCCGAGGCGGGCAGGCGGCTGGAAGATGCGGGCGCCGACGTGGTCGGGCTCAACTGCGCGCGCGGCCCGGCCTCGATGCTGCCTCTTCTGGCCCCCCTTTGCGAGGCGGTGAGCTGCCACGTCGCGGCGCTGCCGGTGGCCTACCGCACCGGCGAGCAGGAGCCCACCTTCCAGTCGCTGAGCGATCCCCGCTGCGCCTGCCTGCCGGAAGGCCGCCCCTTTCCCACCGCGCTCGACCCCTTCACCTGCAATCGCTACGAGATCGCCGAGTTCGCCGGCGCGGCGCGGGCGCTCGGCGTCTCCTATCTCGGGGTGTGCTGCGGCGCCTCGCCCCACCACATCCGCAGCATGGCCGAGGCGCTCGGCCGCAATCCGCCGGGCAGCAGGTACTCGCCCGACATGTCGGCGCATTCCTATTTCGGGACCTCCGACAAGGTGTCCGCGGCCTACAGGGAATTCGCCAGAGAACTGTAGCGCGATGCCGGATCAGCGCTCCTTCCGCCACCTGATCTCGTCGAGGGCGAGGCGGGCGTGGACGCCGAAATCGAGGAACGGCGCCGGCGGCAGCCGGGCCGGCTTTCCCTGCGCCTCCATGTCGGCGATCAGCGGGTTGTCCCGGCCGGTGGCGAGGTCGGCGGCGAGGACGCCCGAGATGGTTCCCTTGGTGACGCCCACGACGTTCTGGCAGACCGCGGCGAAGCTGTGCGGCCCCACTTTGCCGAAGCCCGGCGCGTGGTTCCTCGACAGGCAGACGAAGCCGCGCCAGCTATGCTCGATCCCGACCTCGGGCAGCATCGGAAAGCGCGCCTCGAAGGCGCGGCGGTGGCCGAGGCGGATATCCGCCATCTCGGCGTCCGCGCGTCTCAATCCCGGGGCGTAGCGAAAGCGGTGGCGGATCAGGATGCGCCGTTCGGCGGTGTAGCGCATGGTGACGCCGACGATCGAGTTGACCGGGGTGAGACCCCAGTCCTCGACGCCGCCGAGCGCCCGGTGCTCGGCCTCGGTGAGCGGCCGCGTCAGGCTGCCATAGCCCGCGAAGGTGAGCAGCGCGCCCCGGAAGGCCGAGAACTGCGGCGCATAGCCGTTGACCGCGAGAATCATGGCCCGGGCCGCGACCGTGCCGCCGGGGGTGGTGGCGCGGATGCCGTTCCGCTCCTCCACCTCGAGCACCGGCGTGCGCTCGTGGAGCGTCACGTTCCCGGGCAGGGTGGCGGCGAGGCCGCGGGTGAGGCCCGCCGGGTTCAGCAGCCGCCCGCCCGGGGTGTAGATCGCCGAGGAGTGGTAGGACGTGCCGATCTCCCGTTCGAGCCCGGCGGCATCGAGCCAGCGATAGGGCTCGCCCAGCGCATCCAGCGAGCGGGCGAAGGGCTCGAGGATCTTTCTGCGTCCCAGCTCCGAGCGTGCGGCGTGATACTTGCCGCGCCTCGTGTAGCCGCAGTCGATTCCGTGCCGCGCCACGCACGCGTCGAGATGGTCGATCGCCGCCCGGCTGAGGCGGATGTAGCGCTCGGCTTCGCCGAGCTCCTGGAACTCGCCGCCGACATTGTGCGGCAGGTCGATGGCGAAGCCCGAATTGCGCCCCGACGCGCCTTCCCCCACCTCGTGCGCCTCCAGGAGCACGATGCGGTCTTCCGGCCGGTTCAGGGCCAGCCTGCGCGCCGCGGCGAGCCCCGCGAACCCCGCCCCCACGACCAGCCAGTCGGCACGCAGATCGGCCGCGAGCGATGCCGCGGGTCGCCGCGGGGGCAGGATCCGGCTCCACCCGTTGGTGGCGTCTTCCCGGGGCAGGATCCCAACCGTGGCCATCGCCCGACCTCCGCCGCCATCGCCGGACGGGTCCCGGCGATCCCGGATCCGACTTATCCGGAGCGGCCGTGGCCTGTCCAGCGGGGATTTGCCGCGGCCCCTCGGCTTCGCTCGGGACAGGCTACGCCGCGCATCGCAGGACGCGCCTCAGTGGGTGGCGAACACCTCCTGGTATTCCGCCACCTTCGCCGCCACGGCGTCGCGCTCTTCCGTCGTCGGCGCGTCGGGGTCGGCGGCGGCGGGAAGGGCGCCTAATTTCAGCATGCAGGCGATCAGCAGCAGCCGCGCCTTGGTCGCCGTCAGATTGCCGCCGCCGATGAAGATGTCGGTGCCGGCGGTGAACCCGTCATTGTTGCCGCGCCCGACGCGGGCCACCGGCATGCCGCTGAACGCCGCGCGCTGCATCAGCAGATGGCGGCCCGGCGCGGTCATGCTGCCATAGGGCGACTGGCCCTCGACGACGAAGCCGGCGAGCGGCGCGTTCGCGAGGTTGCGGGCGATCGCCGCGTTGAGGTCGGCCTCGCGCCCGGGATCCGGATCCGCGCTGTCGGCGTGGTAGTTGCCGTCCTTGACGATCGAGACCCGGGGGATCGCCTCGCCCAGGAGCCGGCCCTTCCCGTCCTTGACCGCGACGGCGACGGCCTCCCGCCTGCCGTCCCGAACCAGCGAGCCCGCCACCTCGCCCGGCAGGCGCGTGAGGTTGACCGCGGACCCGTAGGAGTGCCTGACGCCCGGCAGGTAGGTGAGCAGCGGCGGCGCATCGTGCGGGATGCCGCCGACGATGCCGCCATGCCCGCCGGTGGTCACATAGCCGCCCGGCCTGGCATCGCCCTTCTGCACGTCGCGGGCGGCGAAGATCTGCTGTTCCTGGATCAGCACCATGCCGGCCCGGTTGCGCCCGTCGGCGTCGGCCCACACGCGCGAGGTCAGATACTGCACCGAATCGTGCAGGTTCTTGGGCCCGTCATTGGAGATCTCGCCCATGGTGCGCTGCGCCGCGTTGCCGCAGACCGGGAGCGTGGTGTCGAGCAGGAGCTGCAGCCAGTAGACGGTCTCCTCGATTCGCGGGCTGCCCTGGCTCCAGATCGCGCCGATATACTCGCCGGTCGCGAGGATGCGCTGGGTCTCGTTGGCGATGCGGGCGAGCGCCGGGCGCGGCGGGGCCGAGGCGAGATGGGCCGGGCGGTAGGTGAAGAAGTCGCGCCCCAAGACCTCGGGCGGGATGTCGCCCTCGCCGATATCCGTCCGCTCCCCTGCCGGCAGCCCCCTGGTGTAGCCGCCCGACGGCACGACGCGGTGGAAATCCACATCGGCGAGGGCGGAGATCATGCTGCCATGGCCGGTCATCGACACGCCCAGCCGGTCGACCTCCTCGAACAGCCGGGACCCGTCGGGGAAATAGGCCTGGCGGCTCTGCGCGGCGGGCGCTCCGGGGTGGGCGGTGTCGTCCTCCCAGGCGCTGCCGTCGGCCTGGCGCGCCATATAGGGCAGGGGGTAGAGCCCGTCTTCCGGCCTGAGCTCGATGCGGTAGACCGGCCGGTCGTCCGCACCCCGGCGCTGCTCGTGAAATTCGCCCGCCCCGTCGACATAACCGTCCGGCGGGCCGTAGAGCCCGGCCGCGTCGCGCTCCAGCGGGTGGGCGGAGAACTGCTCGACATAGACCGTCGCCGGGGCGGCGAGGCGCTGGGTCCTGAGCGCATCGAAGCGGGCCGGCGCGCCGTCCGCGTCGGTCAGCAAGGGCAGGCCGTGCAGGCGGCGCGCCTTGTTCGAGGTCACCAGCGGCGGGGTGTTCTGAATCGTCGCGTTGGGGCCGGCGAGATGGGCGATTCGCGGCTTGGCCATCGGGGTCCCTCCCTGTCATGCTGATCCATATTGGATGATGCCGGCCACGGGAGGAACGTCATGGCGTCCGAAACCGACGATTTCGCGGTCGCTTCCAGAATTTCCCATGTGGCGCCGCTCCGCGGCCTCGCCGGCAAGGTCGAGCCCGGCCATACGGCGCTGATCGTGATCGACGTGCAGAACGATTTCTGCGCGCCGGGCGGGATGATGGACCAGGAGGGTTTCGACCTCGCCGACGCGCAGGCGATGGCCGACCGCCTGCCGCCGCTGATCTCGGCCGCCCGCGCCGCCGGGGTGCTGGTCGTGTTCGTGCGCAACGTCTACTCGTCGGAGCACAATTTCTACCTCTCCGACACCTGGCTGGAGCAGGCGTCCCGGGCCCGCGCGGGGAGCTATACGCGGCGCGAGGTCTGCGCGGCGGATTCCTGGGGAGGCGACTTCTACGGCGAGGTGCGCCCCGGGCCGGGCGATCCGATCGTCACCAAGCACCGCTTCAACGCCTTCCTCAACACCGATCTCGACACTGTCCTCCGCGCCAACGGCATCAGGACGGCGGTGTTCACCGGGGTCGCCACCAATGTCTGCGTCGAGACCACGGCGCGCGACGCCTTCATGCGCGACTACTACGTGGTCTTCACCGACGACGGGACGGCGACCTATGCGCGCGAGGACCACGAGGCGACGCTGCGCAACATCTCGCGCTATTTCGGCGAGCTGGCGAGCGTCGCCGAGGTGCAGGCGGTGTGGATGGCCAATGAGCGCTGAGCGCGGCAATGCGCTCACCGGCGCCGAGGCGGTGGTTTTCCTGCTCCGGCAATACGGCGTCGAGATCGTGTTCGGGCTGTGCGGCGATACCAGCCTGCCGCTCTACGACGCGCTCGCCCGGCTCGATCACGGGATCGTCCACGTGCTCGCGAGGGACGAGCGTTCCGCCGCCTATATGGCCGACGCCTATGCCCGGCTGAGCGGCCGCGTCGGGGTCTGCGAGGGGCCGTCGGGCGGCGGCGCGACCTATATCCTGCCGGGCGTCGTCGAGGCCAACGAGTCCTCGGTGCCGCTGCTCGCGATCACCTCCGACATCTCGGTGTCGGCGCGCGGACGCTTCACCCTGACCGAGATCGACCAGGAGGCGCTGTTCCGCCCGGCGACCAAGTGGAACGCGGTGATCGACCGCGCCGCCGACATTCCGCGCACGATGCGCGCCGCCTTCTCGGCGATCACGGCGGGACGGCCCGGCGCGGCCCATATCGGGCTGCCCTACGACGTCCAGCGCGATCCGGTGGAGGAGGGGGATGTCCGGGCCGGCCCGCATGCGCCGCGCCGGGCGGCGCCCGACCCGGACTCGATCCGCGCCGCGGCCGACGCGATCGCGAGCGCTTCGGCGCCGCTTTTCATCTGCGGCGGCGGGGTGCTGACGGCGGGCGCGGACGCGGCCCTGCTCGGCCTCGCCGATTCCATCGGCGCCCCGGTCGCGACCACGATCAGCGGCAAGGGAACCGTCGCCGAGACCCACGAGCTCGCGGTCGGGGTGGTCGGCAGCAATGGCGGCACCAGGGAGACCAGGGCGGTGGTCGAGGCGGCGGATCTCGTGGTCTTCGTCGGCTGCCGGGCGGGCTCGGTCACCACCGAGCGCTGGCGCTACCCCGCCCCCGGCGGGACGCGCATCGTCCATGTCGATGTCGACCCGCTTGTGCCTGGCGCCAACTACCCGACCGAGGCCGCCGTGGAGGGCGATGCGTTGCTCGCCCTCGAAGCCTTGGCCTCGGCGCTCGACGGGGCGTCGCCCGGGCGGATCGACCCCGGCTTCGTCGCCGCGCGGAAGGCGGAGAAGTTCCGCGCCTTCGACGAGCTCGCCACGGCGGACGCGACGCCGATTCGCCCCGAGCGCCTGGTGGCGGCGTTGCAGGCGGCGCTCCCCGAGGACTTCGTGGTGATCGCCGATCCCGGCACGCCGTGCCCCTATCTCTCGGCCTATCTGGTGCTGGACAGGCCGGGACGGCGGTTCCTGTCGAACCGCGCGCACGGGGCGCTCGGCTATGCCATGCCCGCCGCGATGGGCGCCCATTTCGCGCGGCCCGACGCGAGATGCGTCGCCGTGATGGGCGACGGCAGCTTCGCCTTCGCCGCCGGCGAGCTGGAGACGGTGGTCCGCCTCGATCTCCCCGTCACCTTCGTGGTGGTCTCGAACGCCTCCTTCGGCTGGATCAAGGCGGGCCAGAAATCGGGCTATGGCGGGCGCTACCACGCGGTCGATTTCTCGCCCAGCGACCATGCGCGGATCGCCGAGGCCTATGGCGTGCGCGCGTGGCGGGTCGCCGAGCCCGGCGAGCTCGCGCCCGCGCTCGAGGCCGCGCTCGCCCATGACGGGCCGAGCCTGGTCGACGTCGTCTGCCAGCCGCTGGAAGAGGCCCGCGCGCCGGTCAGCGAATGGGTGGCGTGAGCGGATCCCCAACCCGTCATTCTCCCCATCGTCATTTCGACCGGAGCCGTGCGTCAGCACGGCGGAGTGGAGAAACCTCGTCCCCGTGGGGCAGGGAGGTTTCTCCACTACGCGCTGCGCGCTCCGGTCGAAATGACGAAGGGGTGGAAGCGGGGCAGGGAGGTTTCTCCACTACGCGCCTTCGGCGCTCCGGTCGAAATGACGGAGAGGTGGCTGGGGCGGGGAACGACGACACCACGGGGGCGCAGCACGGCGTCCCCCGCTCTCGTCATTTCGACCGGAGCCGTGCGTCAGCACGGCGGAGTGGAGAAACCTCGTCCCCGTGGGGCAGGGAGGTTTCTCCACTCCGCGCCTTGCGGCGCTCCGGTCGAAATGACGAGTGGGGGCGGACGGGCCGGGAGATTTCTCCCCTTCGACAAGCTCAGGGCAGGCTACTCCGCGCTGCGCGCTCCGGTCGAAATGACGGGTGCGACCTTCACCCCAGCCCGAAGGCCTCGGCCAGCAGGGCGTAGCTGCGGCGCCGGACCTGCTCGTCATGGGTCCAGGTGACGACGGCGATCTCCTGCACGTCGAGCTCATCGGCCAGCGCCCGGATGCGTTCGGCGACCCGGTCCGGGGTGCCCACGAAGGCCCGGTCGCGGTAGCGCGCGAGCGCCGCCTTCTCGACCTCCGAATAGGGGTGGGCGGCGGCGTCCTCGGGCGTCTCCAGCGACGCGTAGACGCCGTGGCGCCGCAACAGCTGCCAGCGCGCCCTGGGCGTGAAGTGGTGCTGCGCCTCTTCCTCGCTGTCGGCGGCGAGCGCCCAGACGCAGAGCCCGCCGGTCGCCTCGGGGTGGCGTTCGCTCGGGCTGTAGCCCTCGCGGTACAGGCGGAGCGCTTCTTCCGCCCCCTGGCCGTCGGTGAAGAACCACGCGAAGCAGTAGGGGAGGCCGAAATGCGCCGCCACCTGGGCGCCGTAATTCGAGCTCCCCAGCATCCACACCTCGGGCACCGTGTCGCCCGCCGGGTAGGCGCGGATCTGGGCGAAGGCATGCCCCTCGGCCAGCGGTTGGCCCGAGATCCAGGCGAGGATGTCGCGCACGTCGGCCGGGAACTGCTGCGGCCGCTCATTGGCCATCGGATGCAGCGCGTAGGCGGTCAGCCCGTCCGAGCCCGGCGCGCGGCCGAGCCCGAGATCGACGCGCCCAGGCGCCAGCGCATCGAGCACCCGGAACTGCTCGGCCACCTTGAGCGCCGAGTAGTGCGGCAGCATGATCCCGGCGCTGCCGATGCGGATGCGCCCGGTGGTCATCGCCAGCGCCGCGATCAGGATTTCCGGCGCGGTGCCCAAAATGCTCGGATGGTTGTGGTGTTCGGACACCCAGAACCGGTGATAGCCGAGCGCCTCGCAATGCGCCGCCAGCGCCACGGTATCGCGGATCGCCTGCCCGTGCGGCCTTCCGGCGGCGGCGATCGACTGGTCCAGAACCGAAAGGCGAAGCAAGCCCCATCTCCGGCGAGCGACAGGCGGGACGCCGCTGGTCCTCGTATTTCTGCGGCGCGAGCGGCGCACTATAGTCCGAACCCGCCTTTCGGGAACCAGGGACCGCGCCGCCGATGCTTCGACCCGACGACAACCGCCTGTCCGGCAACGGCTGCAAGCCGCGCCTCCTGCTCGCCCGCGTCGCCGACCTGCCGGGCCATGTTCCGATGAACCCCGCGCCGGAGGGTATCGTCGAGCCCGCCGGCGCCGCCGCGGGATGACGATACGCCTGCACTACAACCCGGATTGCCCGGTCTGCGCGCGCCGGGCAAGCCGCGCGGCGCGCCTCGACTGGCTCGGCCGGGTCGAGCTCAGCACCGACGTCTCGCCCCTCGGTCCGGTGCCGCCCGGCGAGATCGTGGTCGTGGACAAGGAGAGCGGGAACGCGTTCGACGGTATCCGCGCCATGCGCAAGCTGTGTTTGCAGGTCCCGCTGCTGTTCCCCTACGGGCTCGCCCTCTATCTGCTGCCAACGCGATGAGCGCACGGACCCGGCGCCGGCTGATGCATCCGCTCTGCGGGGCGGATATCGCGACGCTGGTCCGGGTGCTGGGGCGCAATGGCGGGGTGGCGCCGTGGGCCCTGCCGCAGGCCGCGCTCGCGCTCGCGGTCGCCGCCGCGCGGCTGCCGTCGAGCCTCGCCGAGCGCGCCTGGGTCGCGCGCGCCCTGCGGCAGGGCCGCGCCACGCCCCCCCCCCGGCTTCTCCTCGCGCCCCCGGCGCCAGCCCGGCGACATGCCGCCGCCGGTGTTCATCGTCGGGCACTGGCGCACCGGCACCACCCATCTGTTCAACATCCTGGCGCGGCACGGCTTCTCCTATGTCTCGCCGCTCGCCGCCGGCATGCCGTGGGACTCGATGGGGCTGACGGCGGCGCTCCGCCCGCTGCTCGAACGCATGCTGCCGCGCGACCGCATGATCGACGCCATCCCGGTCGAGCCCGATTCGCCGCAGGAGGACGAGATCCCGCTCGCCAACATGAGCGCGGTCTCGTTCTATCACGGCATCTATTTCCCGCGGCGCTTCGCCGGGAATTTCGACCGCGGGGTGTTCTTCGAGTCCTGCACCGCGCGGGAAGTCGGCGCGTGGAAGGAGACCCTCGCCGGTTTCTCGCGCAAGACCTGGCTCGCCGGCGGCCGCCGGCGGCTGCTGGTCAAGAACCCGGTCCATACCGCGCGCATCCCGACGATCCGCGAGATCTGGCCGGACGCCAAATTCGTCCACTGCGTGCGCGACCCGTTCGAGGTGTTCCGCTCGATGCGCAACTTTTACGACACGCTGTTCCCCGCCCTCGCGCTCCAGCCGCACGACCCGCAAGCGGTCGAGCGCATCGTGCTCGACGGCTACAGCCGGCTGATGGACCGCTTCATCGCCGACCGGCCCGACATTCCCGACGGCAATTTCCACGAGATCCGCTACGAGCGCCTGACGGCCCAGCCGATGGAGGAGGTCGCCGCGCTCTACGACGCGCTTGGGCTCGACGGGTTCGAAGCCGCCGAGCCCGCCTTCCGCCGCTATCTCGACGGCATCGGGGACTACCGGCGCAACCGCTACGACGACCCGCCCGAACAGCGCGCGAAGGTGGCGGCCGCCTGGCGGCGCTATATCGAGCACTGGGGCTATGACGTGCCCGGCGGTGAGGGCGGGGTGGGGTGAGCGGATGGCCGGAACATCCCCGGACGTGTTCCGGGGGCCAGCCATGACGCGGTGGAGACAGGACGCTAGTCGTGCTCCAAGGAGGTTCCTGTCGCGACGCCATCCCACAGGGCAACCGGTCCGTCCGTGGGCGGTCCTTCGATACGCCCGCCTTCAACGGGCTACTCAGGATGAGGGTTTTTTCCTCATCCCGGGTAGGCGCATTCCGCCGTACCGAGGGACGGCCGCGCCCCTATGACCGACCTGGTGACCGGCGGGGCGGGGTTCATCGGCTCGCGGCTGGTCGCGCGGCTGCTGCGGGGGGGCGGCGCGGTGCGGGTGCTCGACCTCGACGCCGATGCGCCGCTGCCGGACGGCGTCGAACGCATCGTCGGATCGGCGGCCGACCGGGAGACCCTCCGCCGCGCCATGGCGGGGGTGGGCCGCGTGTTCCACGCCGCCGGCAATCCCCGGCTGTGGGCGCGGCGGAACGCCGATTTCATGGCGGCCAATCTCGACACCACCCGGGCGGTGCTCGACGAAGCCGCGCGAGCGGGCGTCGCGCGCATCGTCTTCGTCTCGACGGCGGCGATCCACTTCGCGCCCCGCAGCGGCGGCGCGGCGCCCGGGCTCGACGACATGCCCGGCGGCTACACCCGCTCCAAGTTCCACGCCGAGCGGGCCGCGCTCGATGCCGCCGCGAACGGGCTGCCGGTGGCGGTCGTCAACCCCTGCCTGCCGCTGGGGGCGGGGGACCGCAACCTCACCCCGCCGACGCGGATGCTGCTCGATTTCGTCGATGGCGCGACGCCGGCCTTTCTCGACTTCGAGCTCCGCATCGTCGATGTCGGCGACCTCGCCGAGGCCTGTATCCGGGCGGCGGAGCGGGGCGCGCCCGGCGAGCGGTATTTTCTCGGCGGCCCGCCGCTCAGGCTCTCCGAACTGCTCGCCATGGCGGGGCGGATCGCCGGGCTCGAAATGCCGCGGCGCCGGGTGCCTTACGCGCTCGCTTTGGCCGCCGCTTCCGTCTCCGGGATGGCGGCGCGCATCGCCGGGCGGGAGCCGCGGGCGCCGCTCGAAGGCGTCCGGCTGACCGGGCGCCCGCCCGCGCCGGGCGCGCTCCGCACCGCCGCCGATCTCGGCCTCGCGCTGCGCCCGGTCGAGGAAACGCTCGCCGAGGCGCTCGCCTGGCTCGCCGAACAGGGGCTCGCGAAGCGGCGCTTCAGCGTCGCCCGACCGGCCAGGTGAGCATCAGAGCGGGCAGCACCGTGAGGCTGCAGGCGAGCAGGCTCAGCAGGGCCACGGTCAGCAGCACCCCCATGCTCGCCGTGCCCGGGTGGCTCGAGATCCCGAGGCTCGCGAAGGAGGCGAGCGTGGTCAGCGCGCTGAACAGCACCGCGCGCGGCGTGCTCGAACGGATCGCGTCCGCCGCCGTGCCCTCCCGGCGCTCGCGCGCCAGCAGGTGGATGCCGTTGGCGACCCCGAGCCCGAACAGGAGCGGCAGCACGATCACGTTGGCGTGGTTGAACGGCAGCCCGACCGCGACCATCGCGGCCACGGTGACCAGCGCCGCCAGCGCCAGCGGCAGGAAGCCGATCGCCACCGAGCGCACCGACCGCAGGGTGAGCGCGAGCAAGAGCGCGATCGCGACGACGGCGATCGCGGTGGCGCGGAAGAAGGCCCCGATCACCGCATCGCCGGCCTCCAGCACGGTGACCGGCGGGCCGACCGCGCCCGGCGCCGCGCCGCGCACCGCCTCGACGAAGCGGCGCAACGCGTCGCGGTCGCGGTGGATCGGCGCCACCGCGCGGATCTCCACCTTGGCGCGGCCGTCGGCGGCGATCCAGCGCTCGCTGAGCGCGGCCGGGACGTCCGCGATCCCGACCGGCTC
>MPNO01000043.1 GCA_002239065.1 Defluviicoccus sp. bin129
TCTCCTGCGCCATGCGGCGCGCCCGGTCGGCGGAAATCCTGTCGCAGCGCCCGAGCACCATGCGCTTGCTGGGCGCCTTCCTGCCTCCGTCTCCGGCGCGGTAGGTGACGATGTAGGACTTGCGGCCCGAAGGGTAGACGCGGACGCCGAAGCCGGTGAGCCTGTCGTCCCAGGCGATCCAGGCGGTGTCGGTGGGCTCAAGCGCGTCGACGGCGCGTTTGGAGATATTGACTTTGACGCGCGCGACGCGCTTTCCGGTGGATGCGACCATGGCCACGATCTCTCGATGGAACGGATCGAGATTGGGGAGACATGGTAGAGGACCGGGGTGTAGGCGGCAACACCAAAGGCAACACTGAAAAGCAAACTGGGGAGTAGCGGGGAGGGCTTGGTAGGGGGTGGTGTTTCCTTAACCCATTGATCAATAATACTCCAGAGGGCTCAAGAGGGCTCCAGGAAACTTGAGAGGACGATCCTTCACCTGATCCCAGCGCAGCGTCAGGATCTCGCCCTTGCGGCAGCCGGTCAGCAGCAGCAGCCGGATCGCCGCGACCGCGGACGGCCACAGCGAGCCGTCGGCCGCCGCCGCCGCCTCGCCCAGCGCGCGGCCCAGCTGGCGGTACTCCCCGGCGGTCAGGAACCGGTCGCGCGACCGCTCCCGGTAGAGGCGCAGCGCCCGGCACGGGTTGCCGCCCGGCGGCAGCAGCTCCCAGGTCTCGGCCTGCCGGAACATGCGGGACAGGATCCTGACCGCCCGGTTGGCCGAGTACGGCGTATCGCGCAGGCGGTGGTGGAGTGCGGCCACGTCCTCGCGGCTCACTGCGCGGGCCGGCTTCGCGCCCAGCGCGGGGAGGACGTGCCGTTCCAGCTCGAGCCGGTAGAGCCTGGCCGAGCTCGCCCGGCAATGCGCCGCCACGTGGAGCCGCAGATAGCGCTCCGCCAGCCCGGCCACCGTGAGCTCGGGCGCCGCCGGCGCGGGGACCGGGTCGAGCCCGCGCTTGATCCGGTCGATGACTTCCCGGGCTCTCCTTCTCGCGTCCTGCGCGAACAAGTCCCCGTGCCGCCCGAGCGACAGGCGGGTCAGCCCGGCCGGTCCGCGGGACTGGACGACATAGACCTTGCGGCCCGTCGCATGGACCCGGACGCCGAACCCGGCGAGGTCCCGGTCCCAGAAAACGGCGTCCTTCCCGCCCGCCCGAATCGCGTCGACGCTGCGCCCGGTGATCCTGAAATCGCTTCGCCTCGGCATGCCCGCCCCTCCCGCAACCCGCGATCAAACCGCAACCCGCTTCGGTCCACCCGGACACATTCAAGCCAAGTCGCGGCGGCGGCGCAAGCCGGCCAGGAAATAGAGATGGCGAAAAAATTCTGACGTTCCCGTGAGTTACAAGGACTGCCCGGCCGGCCGCCCGGTGAATACAGGGCCGAACTCCGATGCTGGTCTTTCCGCGCGGTTGCGGCGAAGCGTTCAGATCCATGGAGGGGCAATGAGGAAGCAACGACTGGCTGGTACGGCCTCGGCGGTTGCCGCCGCCGCGCTCATCGCGGGCGGCGCGGCGGCGCAGGACAGGAAGAGGATGACGAAGCCGTCGATCCCGGCGAGCGGCTGCCATTCCGTTCATCCGGGCGGCATCGTCGACGACGATACAAGCACGCTCAGGTTGAATAGCCCCGCGATCTGTCTCAGCATTAACTCTCTGGAGGGGCTATGAAGAAGCAACTACTGGCCGGTACGGCCATCGCCGCCGCGTGCGTACTCGTCGCGGGCGGCGCAGCGGCGCAGGACAAGAAGATGATGAAGCCGTCCATCAGCGTGAACGGCTACTACGAGGGCGTGGTCGGCGGCATCCTCGACGAGGACATGGGTGCGGATACGTCGGCGCTCGACACGCGGACCGACGCGGAGATCCATTTCAACGGTCGCGGCTCGCTCGACAACGGCATGAAACTCCACGCCCGCGTGGAGCTCGAAGGCCAGAACAACCACAGCCAGGCCATTGGTCGTGGCAGCGGTACGGTTGGCGACCCGATCGACGAGTATTTCATCAAGGTGTCGGGGTCGTTCGGCAGCATCACCCTCGGCGGCACCGCCGGTGCGCCGGTCAAGATGCTGACCGGGATGAGCGGTTCCTGGGCGACCGGCGTCGGCGAGAACCTCAGCTTCGACGACGGCTGGGTGCCGAGCGAAGGCACGACGGGGGGGCAATTCCACCGAATTGCCCATTCGCGTCTGGACACCGGCGACGCGGAGAAGGTTACCTACATCTCTCCGAAATTCGGCGGCTTCCAAGTCGGCATGACCTACTCGCCGCGCCGCGCGAACCATGACGACAACGTGCGGCCCGACACCACCGCGCAGCCCCATGACGGTCTCGAGGGGGCGGTGAGCTATTCGGGCAAGTTCGGCGATGTCGGCCTCGCCGTCGGCGTCGGCATGACGGCGTACCAGGGCGGCACTGACGGCGGCACCGCCAACCAGGACTTGAGCGACTGGCTGATTGCGGCCCGCTTCGACTTCGGCGGCGGGTTCCGTGTGTCGGCTGCCCACAAGCGGACGACCGACGACAACGAAGCGAATCAGGCCATGCTCACCGATATCGGCGTTCGGTTCGTGTCCGGCGCGAACAGTTTCAGCCTCGTCGGTATGCACGGCGAGTTGGACGTGGGTGAAGCCAGCCATACGAAGGTCATGGGCAGCTATGCCCGCGCGCTCGGCCCCGGCACGACGGTTCACCTGAACCTGCTGTGGAACGAGTCCGAGAACCGCGCCGGTACCGCGCAGAACAGCGGCCTCGCCGGTATCATCGGCATCAAGGTGGGCTTCTAGCATCCCACGCGCATTGGGGACCGGCCCTGCCGGTCCCGGCGACACTTCCGAAGGGCGGCGCGAGCCGCCCTTCTCTTTTTGACCTTTCCCGTCCTCCCGGCCGCTGACCCCGGCGGTCCGGGGCGGTAGACTGGCGGCCGCGCGACCCAGGCTCGGGGAACTCCGCCGGTGCGAGACCGACCGCAACCCATCCAGGACCTGCTCGACGGCCCGGTCGCCGTGGTCAATGTCGGGCTCGCCCGGTTCGCGCGCACTCTCGAGGGGCAGGGGATCGCGGCGGTGCAGGTCGACTGGCGGCCGCCGGCGGGGGGGGGGCCGGGGGGGGGCGGCCCCCCCGCCGGGGTCGGGCGGCGGCCGCCGGCGGGCGGCGACCGGCGGCTGATCGACCTCCTGGACAGGCTCGGCGCGTGACTGCGGGCGACGCAGCCGCCGCCGTCGAGGCGGCCAACGCGCGCGCGGTCGAGCGCATGCTGGCCGCCGATCCTGTGCTGGCCGACGTCGCGGTCGCCGGCGAGGCGATCGCCGGGCTCGAAGGCCGCACTGTCCTGCATGCCGGCCCGCCGATCGGCTGGCCCGACATGTGCGGCCCGATGCGGGGCGCCGTCGCCGGCGCCATCGTGCTGGAGGGCTGGGCGGACGATCTGGAGAGCGCCGGGGCGCTCGCCGCCGCGGGCGGCGTCGCCTTCCACCCCAACCACCGTTTCGACGCGGTCGGGCCGATGACCGGGCTGACAACGCCCTCGATGCCGGTGATGGTGGTCGAGAACCGGGCCTTCGGGAACCGCGCCTTCTGCACCCTCAACGAAGGGCTCGGCAAGGTGATGCGCTTCGGCGGCAACGACGCCGAGGTGCTGGCCCGGCTGCGCTGGCTGGCCGACGGCTTCGGACCCGCCTTCGGCGCCGCGCTGCGCGAGGCCGGCGGGATCGCGCTCAAGCCGCTGATCGCGCGCGGGCTCTCGATGGGCGACGAGATGCACCAGCGCAACGTCGCCTGCACGAGCCTGTTGCTGCGCGCCATCGCGCCGGCGCTCGCCCGCGTCGTGGACGACCGCGCGGCGCTCGCCCGCCTGTTCGAGTTCATCGGCGGCAACGACCAGTTCTTCCTCAACGTCGCCATGGCGATGGGCAAGGCGATCATGGACCCGGTGCGCGGCATCGCGGGCTCCAGCGTGGTCACCGCGATGAGCCGCAACGGCACGATGTTCGGCATCCGCGTGAGCGGGCTCGGCGACCGCTGGTTCACCGCGCCCGTGGAGATGCCGCGCGGGCTCTACTTCCCGGGTTTCTCCGAGGCCGACGCCAATCCCGACATGGGCGATTCGACGATCGTCGAGACCGTCGGGCTCGGCGGTTTCGCCATGGCCGCGGCGCCCGCCGTCGCGGGCTTCGTCGGCGCGGGGACGGCGGCGGACGCGCTCGACTACACCCGCGCCATGGAGGAGATCGCCGTCGCGCGCAACCCGGAATGGACCATCCCCGCGCTCGACTTCGCCGGCGTGCCGACGGGCATCGACATCCGCAAGGTGGTCGCGAGCGGCCAGGCGCCGACCATCAATACCGGGATCGCCCACCGGGAGGCCGGAATCGGCCAGGTCGGGGCGGGGGTGGTGCGCGCGCCGATGGCCTGCTTCGAGCAGGCGCTGCAAGCCTTCGCGGCGGAGATGGGAGTC
The DNA here is from genome assembly GCA_002239065.1 of Defluviicoccus sp. bin129. Lineage (GTDB taxonomy): Bacteria > Pseudomonadota > Alphaproteobacteria > MPNO01 > MPNO01 > MPNO01. Next base: position 4,498 of record MPNO01000043.1, read on the forward strand.
GCATGAGCGAGGGCGCCGCCGCGACCCGGACCCGCGCCGGGTTCTATCTCGATTCGGTCGCCCTGATGCGCATCTCCCGCGAGGTCGAGGGCCTCGCCGGGGTCTCCGCCGCCTCGCTGATGATGGCGAGCCCGTCCAACAAGGAATTGCTGCGCGACGCGGGGCTGCTGGACGCGGCGTCGGACGGTGCCGGACCCAACGACCTGGTGATCGCGATCCGGGCGGAGGGCGGGGACGCGCTGCACGCGGCGTTCGAGGCCGCCGAGGCGGCGCTCGCCGGCCGGTCCGGCGGCGGAGGGCAGCGGCAGGGCTGGAACCCGCGCTCGCTGGAGACCGCGCTGCGGGCGCTCCCCGCGGCCAACCTCGCCATCGTCTCGGTGCCCGGCGAGTTCGCCGCGCGCGAGGCCCGCCGCGCGCTGGAGCGCGGGCTCAACGTGATGCTGTTTTCCGACAACGTCGCCATCGGGGACGAGGTGGCGCTGAAGGCGCTCGCCCGCGAACGCGGCCTGCTGATGATGGGGCCCGATTGCGGCACCGCCATAATCGCCGGCGCGCCGATCGGTTTCGCCAACGCGGTGCCGCGCGGCGATATCGGCCTGATCGCCGCCTCCGGGACCGGGTTGCAGGAGGTCGCCTGCCTGATCGCCCGGGCGGGCGGGGGCATCAGCCACGGCATCGGCGTCGGCGGCCGCGACCTCGGCGCGGCGGTGGGCGGCGCGATGACCCTGGCCGCGCTCGACGCGCTCGATTGCGACCCGGCGACGCGGCGAATCGTGCTGATCTCGAAGCCGCCGGACCCCGGGACGGCGAGGCGCATCGCCGCACGCATCGCCGACAGCGACAAGCGTTTCACGCTGTGCTGCATCGGCATGGCGAAGATGGACCTGCCGCCGAACGCCGCCCAGGCCACGACGCTGCGCGCGGCGGCGGAGGACGCGCGGGCCGGCGCCGGCGCCCCGGAACCGGCGCGCACGCTGCGCGAAGCGCTGGGCCGGCCCCACCGCAAGGGCGGCGCGCTGCGCGGACTTTACAGCGGCGGGTCGCTTTGCGCCGAGGCGCAGGCCGTGCTGACGGATGCCGGCATCGGTTTCGCCTCCAACGTTCCCATACCCGGGGCGGGCGACGCGCGGTCCGGCCACAGCCTGATCGATCTCGGCGCCGACGAATACACCCGCGGCCGACCCCACCCGATGATCGAACCCGCGGTCCGCGACACGCCGCTCGCCGCCGCGCTCGCCGATCCGGCCGTCGCCGTCGTCCTGGCCGATGTCGTTCTCGGCCACGGCGCGCATCCCGACCCGGCCGGCCGGCTTGCCGCCGTGCTGGCGGCGCATGAGGGGGAGGCGCCGGTGGTGATCGCCTCGGTCTGCGGCACCGAGGCGGATCCGCAGATCCGCTCCGATCAGGTCGCGGCGCTGCGCGAGGCGGGCATCGTGGTGGCCGAATCCAACGCGGGCGCCGCCGAGACCGCCGCCGCCCTGCTCGCCGGCTGATCCGCCAGCGCCCCGAGCGCCGAAACCGCGCCCGCCATCGCGTCCCATCCCGAGCTGTGGCCGATGGCATCGAGCCCGCGCAGCGCCGCCGCCAGCGCCCGGTCGTCGCCGCTTGCCATCGCGTCGAGCGCCCGGTGCAGGGCATCCGCGCCGAGCCCGCGCGCCGCCGCGCCGAGATGCGCCGCGCTGATGCGGTTGGTGGCCTGCCGGGCGGCGGCCAGCACCGGCGCGGCCAGCGCGGCGGCGGCCTCCGCGCGGCCAGACATCGCGAGCGCGATCATCGTCCCGCCGAGGAAATCGTCGCCCGAGGGGGTGAGCCCGGGGCCCAGGCCGACCAGCCGCTCGACCGCTTCGAGCGGCGGCGGGGTGTGGGTCGCGAGCCATGATTCGAGCGCGGAAATTGCCGGCCGCGCCCGTTCGAGCAACGGCGAGGCGGGCCGCGCGGCGCGCCTCGCGGGGTCGGCCAGCGGCGCCAGACCGTCGGCCAGCGCGAACGGCGCCAGCATCCCGGAAAGCCGCGCAAAAGCCTTGTCGAGCCGGTCCGCGGTCCAGGCGTGGGGGCCGCGCGGCGGATCGTGCGGCCGGGCGTCGCGGAAGATCAGCACGCCGAAACCGGCGATGCCGATGGCGTCGCCGCCGGGCGTCACGGGATGGCCCGCGCGAAGCCCGGAGGCCTGCCAGTCCGGCAGGGCTTCGTCCGCCCCGGCAAGCGCGTTGAGCGGCCCGGCGCCGAGCGCGGGGGGTCCGACGCAGGCGATCGCACCCGAGGCGTCGTGCTGGAGATAGACGCTGCGGCGGAACGCCGCGAGCACCGAGCCGCCGTCCCGGCCGAGCGCCCGGAGGCAACGCGCGGCGTCGCAACCCATCAGGCCCAGGCGGGTCGCGGGCTCACCCATCGGCGACGATGTGGGTTCCGGTCCTTCCTTCCAGCGCGTCCGCCGCCCGGTCCAGCGGTCCGATCACTACCCGCCTGCCGCCGCGTTCGATGAAGTCGATCGCCGCGTCGATCTTGGGCCCCATGCTGCCCGGCGGGAACTGGCCGTCGTCGCGGTGGCGCCTGATCTCGGCGAGGGTCGCGCTGTCGAGGCTGCGCTGGGCGGGGGTGCCGAAATCGACCGCCACGCGCTCCACGCCGGTGAGGATCATGACGGTGTCGATGCCGAGCGCCCCGGCCATGAGCGCCGAGGTGAGGTCCTTGTCGATCACCGCCTCGACCCCGGTGCGGGTCCCGTCGGGCAGGCGCAGCACCGGGATGCCGCCGCCGCCGCCGGCGATCACCACCGCGCCCCGGGAGGCGATGTCGCGGACCAGCGCGAGGTCGGCGATGTGTCGCGGGCGCGGCGAGGGCACGACGTGTCGCCAGCCGCGCCCCGAATCCTCGCGCATCTCCCAGCCGGTCTCGCGGGCGAGCGCCTGCGCCTCGTCTTCGGAGTAGAAATAGCCGATCGGCTTGGTCGGGTTGCCGAAGGCGGGATCGTCCGCGTCGACCTCGACCTGGGTGAGCAGGCACACCACGTTCCGCATATTGCCGATTGCGCGCAGCGCGTTCTCCATCGCCTGCAACAGCAGATAGGCGACCCCGCCCTGGCTGTGGGCGACGCAGATGTCGAGCGACATCGGCGTCACGCGGTGACGCGCGATCGCCTGGCGCATCATGATCTTGCCGACCACCGGGCCGTTGCCGTGGGTCAGCACCAGCTCGTTGCCGAGGCGCATCAGCGGCAGCAGGGACGCCGCCGTCCGGTCTGCGTATTCCTTCTGTTCGGCGACGGTCCCGGAGGTGGTCTCCGGATGGACCGCGTTGCCGCCGATCGCCACCAGAAGGCGGTCCGGAATCGGGTATCGGGCCAAGTCGGGTCGCTCCTCGATCCGACCGAGCCTAGAGCAACGCCGGCCGCTTTGCGACGCGCAATCGTTGTGGCGCCGCGCGATTTGGGCTATCGCCCCCTGTCGGAGAATTCAGATCCGGGGAAGACTGAACCCATGCCGGAAGTATTCGGAGATCTCAACCCGCCGCCGCGCCTGTTGATGGGGCCGGGCCCCATCAATGTCGATCCGCGCGTATTGCGGGCGATGTCGATGCCGATGCTGGGCCAGTTCGACCCCGTCTTCACCGGCTACATGAACGAGGTCATGGCGCTGTCGCGCCAGGTGTGGCGCACCGAGAACCACTGGTCGCTGCTGGTGGACGGCACCGCGCGCGCGGCGATCGAGGCGATTCTGGTCTCGCTGATCGAACCGGGAGACCGCGTGCTGGTGCCGGTGTCGGGGCGGTTCGGACAGCTCCTCTGCGAGATCGCCGAGCGGGCCGGCGGCGATGTCCGCGTCATCGAGACCGAGTGGGGCACGGTGTTCTCCCCCGACCGGGTGGAGGAGGCGCTGCGACGGGACCGGCCCAAGCTGGTGGCGGCGGTGCATGGCGACACATCGAGCACCATGGCCCAGCCGCTCGACGAGATCGGCCCGCTGTGCCGGCGCTACGGCGCGCTGTTGTTCGTCGACGCCACGGCGACGCTCGGCGGGATGGCGCTGCCGGTCGACGAATGGCAGATCGACGCCGCCGCTTCCGGTCTCCAGAAGTGCCTGTCGGGGCCCTCCGGTTCGGCGCCCATCACCTTCAACGAGCGGGCGGTCGAGGCGCTCCGTCCCCGGCACCACATCGAGCGGGGCATCCGGCCGGAAGGCATGGCCGAAGCGGAGGGCGCGCAGATCCGGTCGAACTATTTCGACCTGCCGATGCTGATGGGCTACTGGAGCGAGATGCGGCTCAACCATCACACCGAGGCGACGACGATGCTCTACGGCGCCCGGGAGTGCTTCCGCATCGCCCTCCAGGAGGGGCTGGACGCGCGGTTCGCCCGCCACGCGCTGGTCGGGCGGGCGCTGGTCGCCGGGCTGCGGGCGATGGGGCTCGAGATCTTCGGCGACATCGACAACAAGATGGTCAACGTCACCGGAATCGTGATCCCCGATGGCGTCGACGGCGACCGGGTGATCCGCGCCATGCTGGACGATTTCAGCATCGAGATCGGCACCTCCTTCGGGCCGCTGCGCGGCCGGATCTGGCGCATCGGGACGATGGCCTATAACTGCCGCAAGGACGCCGTGCTCACCACCCTTGCCGCTTTCGAGGCGACGCTTCGCCAGTGCGGCTATTGCGCCCCGCCCGGCGCGGGTATCGACGCGGCGCTCGCGGTGTTCCGGGAACCGGACGCCGGTTAGGAGACGGTCCCGGTTTGCGGCGGTTCTACGAAAGGGCGAGCTCCGCGCCGGCGCAAGGCGGGTTCGGCGTGTTCCTCGACGACCGACCGGTGCGGACCCCCGGAAAGCGGCTGCTGGTCCTGCCGAGCGCCCCGCTCGCCGCAGCGGTCGCCGGGGAATGGTCCGTCCAGGGGGAGACTGTGGCGCCGATATCGATGCCGCTCACCAGGCTCGCCAACACCGCGCTCGACATCGTGGGCGAGAAGCGGGACGAGGTGGTGGCGGAAATCGCCGGCTACGGCGAGACCGATCTCGTCTGCTACCGCGTCGACCGGCCGGAGGAATTGCGGCGCCGCCAGCAGGCGGCCTGGGACCCGCTGGTGCAGTGGATCGCCGACGAATACGGCGCCCGGCTCGAGGTCACCACGGCGCTCGTCCCGACGCCGCAGCCGCGCGGGGCGGTGGACGCGCTGTGCCGGGCGGTGACCGGGTTCGACGACTTCGTGCTGGCGGCCTTCCAGCGCGCCACCGGAGCGCTCGGCTCGATCGTGCTGGCGCTCGCCATGACCGCCGGGCGGATCGGCGCCGAGGAGGCCTGGGCCGCGTCGCTGATCGACGAGAGCTACCAGGCCGATCGCTGGGGCGAGGACGGAGACGCCCGGGAGGCGCGCGAGATCGTGCGCCGCGAGCTCGACGCCGCCGACCGGTTCATCGCGCTGTGCCGGCCGGCCGCATCGTCGTGACGGCGAAGGCGCCCGCGAAATTGCGCTTCAGCGCGTCGTCCACCTCCGCCATCGAGGCCGCGACGCCGAGCTCGGCGAGCGAGGTCACGCCGTGCTCGGCGATGCCGCAGGGCACGATCCCCGCGTAATGCGAGAGGTCCGGCGCGACGTTCAGCGACACCCCGTGATAGCTGATCCAGTGGCGCAGGCGGAGGCCCACGGCCGCGATCTTGGCCTCGCCGCCGGGCCGCTCGACCCAGATTCCGACGCGCCCCTCTCGGCGCTCGCCCCTGACGCCGAACTCGGCGAGCGTGGCGATCAGCCAGGCCTCGATGGCACGCACGAAGCGGCGCACGTCGCGCCCGCGGCGGGCCAGGTCGAGCATCAGGTAGACCACGCGCTGGCCGGGCCCGTGATAGGTGAATTCGCCGCCCCGGCCGGTCGCATGCACCGGAAATCGCCCGGGCGCCAGCAGGTCGTCCTTGCGCGCCGAGGTGCCCGCGGTATAGAGCGGCGGGTGCTCCACCAGCCAGGCGAACTCGTCCGCCGTGCCGGCGTGGATGGCGGCGACCCGCTGCTCCATCCTGCGGACCGCGTCCGCATAGGGCTGGAGACCCGGCTCCACCGCCCATTCGACCGTCATCGGCGATCCCCTGCGCTGTCGTGCGCCTTGCAGCGCGCACCGCATTTTGCTATGCCCGCCCCGCGTAATCTGGCCATCGCTGGGCCAGAGTCCAACAACGATGCGGTCGTGGCGGAACTGGTAGACGCGCAGCGTTGAGGTCGCTGTGGGAGCAATCCCGTGGAAGTTCGAGTCTTCTCGACCGCACCATTTCGCCGGGCCCGCCCAGAAGATGGGCGGGCCCGCTCCGTTTCCGGCTAAGAGGCCCTTCGGAGGCTGACATGATCCAGTCGCAGGACGTCGCGGCGCAGGCCGGCGACGGGGCCGTGCCTGCCGGTTTGGTCGGGCTCGACCCGGCGGTCGCGCGCGCGGTGATCGATGCGCTCGAGACCGGCCGCGAGGAGCGCGCGTCGGCGCTGGTGGGCGCGCTTCACTTCGCCGAGGTGGCCGACCTCCTGGAACAGCTCAACCCCGACCACCGCGCCCAGGTGGTCGACATCCTGATGCCGGCCTTTCCGCCGCAGATCCTGCCCGAGCTCGTCGACGCCGTCTTCGCGGACATCGCGGCGCGCCTCGGCACCCGGCGCCTGGCGAGCGCGATCGCCGGGCTCGAATCCGACGACGCGCTGTTGCTGATCTCCGCGCTCGACGAGGTCCAGCAGCGCCAGGTGATGGAGGCGATCCCGGACGCCCTGCGCAATGCGCTGGAGCAGGGGCTGGCCTATCCCGAGGACAGCGCGGGCCGGCTGATGCAGCGCGACCTCGTCGCGGTGCCGACCTTCTGGACCGTGGGCGAGACCATCGACTATCTGCGCGAGGCCGACAGCCTGCCCGACGACTTTTACGACATCTTCGTGGTCGATCCCGGCCACCGCCCGGTCGGGGTGGTCGCCCTCAGCCACGTGCTGCGCACCCGGCGCCCGGTGCCGATGCGCGAGCTGTCGCGCCGCGAGGTGGCGACCGTACCGGTCGGCATGGACCAGGAAGAGGTCGCCTACGCCTTCGCCCAGAAGGACCTGGTCTCGGCTCCCGTGGTCGACGATGTCGGGCGGCTGATCGGGGTGATCACCGTCGACGACATCGTCGACGTCATCCACCAGGAGGCGGAGGAGGACCTGATGCGCCTCGGCGGCGTCTCGGAGACCGATATCTACGAGGCCGTCATCGACACCGGAAAGGCGCGGTTCTCCTGGCTCTTCGTCAACCTGGTGACGGCGATTCTCGCCTCCGTCGTGATCGGGCTGTTCGAGGCCACGATCGCCCAGATCGTCATCCTCGCGGTGCTGATGCCGATCGCCGCCTCGATGGGCGGCAATGCCGGCACCCAGTCGCTGACCGTCGCGGTGCGCGCGATCGCGATGCGCGACCTGACCTCGGCCAATGCCTGGCGGGTGCTGTCGAAGGAAGGGCTGGTCGGGCTGCTGAACGGGGTGCTGTTCGCGCTCATCGTCGGCATCGTCGCCTGGGTCTGGTCGGGCGATCTGTCGATCGGCCTGGTGATGGCCGCGGCGATGGCGATCACCATGGTGATCGCCGGGCTCGCCGGCACGGCGATCCCGTTCTGCCTGTCCCGCACCGCGATCGACCCGGCGATCGCATCCGGCGTGCTGCTGACCACGATCACCGACGCGATCGCCTTCTTCGCCTTTCTCGGGCTGGCGGCATGGTGGCTGCTCTGACCGCGGCGTCGCCTTTGTGAAAGAATGGGAAGAGCCGAAGGGGAGGGGCGTGGGATGACCAACTCGGAGCCACCGCGGGGCTGGCCGGCGGGGCGCAGGATCGCGGTTTCCTTCAACATCATGTGCGAGGCCTGGACCGACGACGCGGCGCCCGGCGTGGGGCCGATGGGCAACCCGCTCAAGCCCGGCTTTCCGGATACCCAGGCGCGGTCATGGGCGCTCTACGGCATGCAGGTGGGCGCCTGGCGGCTGCTCGACATCGTCGCCGAGGCGGGCATCCCCTGCACCACCTATGCCAGCGGCATGATCGCCGAACGCTGGCCCGAGCTGTTGCGGCGCATCGACGCCGACGGCCATCCGGTCGGCGCCCATGCCTGGGCGCAGAACCTGCTCCCGGTCTATCAGGACCGCGAGACCGAGGAGCGGGATCTGGTTCGCGGGATCGAGGCGTTCGAAGCCTGCATCCGCAAGCGCCCGGAGGGATTCGTCAGCCCGCGCGCCACCAGCAGCGAGAACACCGCCGAGCTTCTCGCCAGGCACGGGTTCCGCTGGACCCTGGACGCGTTCGACGCCGACCTGCCCTATCTGACCCGGACCGCGGCGGGTCCGCTCGCCTGCGTGCCGGTCACGATGGACATCAACGACCTCCCGATCGCGCTGCGCTACGGCCACGAGCCCGAGGCGTTCACAAGGCGGCTCGCCCGCATCCTCGACCGCTGGCACGAGATCGGCAGCCCGCTCGCGACCATCGACGTCACCGCGCATGCCCATGTGTTCGGCCGCCCGGCCGGCGCCATCGAGTTCAAGGCCGCCATCGACATGGTCAAGCGGCTCGACTGGGTGTGGATTGCCACCCACGAACAGCTGGCCGAGCTGGCCTTCCTGGCGTGACCGGGCGGGCCGAAATTCCGGTCCATGTGCTCGCCGGTTTCCTGGGGAGCGGAAAGACGACGCTGCTCAACCGGCTGCTCGCCTCGCCCGCGCTCGGCGACAGCGCGGTGATCGTCAACGAGTTCGGCGAAGTGGCCGTCGACCATGCCTTGATCACCGAGGCGGCCGAGGAGACGATGATCCTGAACAGCGGCTGCATCTGCTGTTCGATCCGCGGCGACCTCGTCGATTCGCTCTCCGACCTCGCCGGGCGGCGGCGGGCGGGGCTGGTGCCGTCCTTCTCGCGGGTCATCGTCGAGACCACGGGGCTCGCCGATCCCGGCCCCATCCTCCAGACCCTGTCGACCGATCCGGCGCTTGCCGGCCGGTTCCGGGCGGGTTCGGTGACCGCCACGGTCGATGCGGTCAACGGCAGCTCGCAGATCGACCGCCACGGCGAGGCGCGCCGCCAGATCGCGGCGGCCGACCGGATCGTGCTGACCAAGCTCGACATCGCCGGGCCTGGCGCCGAGGCGGCGCTGGCCCAAACCGTGGCGCGCATCAACCCGACCGCCCCGGTGATGCCGGGCGCGGCGGTCGATGCCGGGACGCTGACGGCGCCGGCGAGTCCGGTCCCGGGACGGATCGGCGACGCCGGGCACGGCTCGCATCGCGGCATCGCGGCTCATTGTTTGGTCGTCGAGCGGCCGCTACGCTGGGCCGGGTTCGTGCGCTGGCTCGATTCGCTGACCGCGCTCCGCGGGGCCGACGTGCTGCGGATCAAGGGGGTGGTGCATACCCGGGAATTCGATTTTCCCGTCGCGGTGAACGGGATCCATCACCTGCTGCATCCCCCGTTGGCGCTGGAGGCGTGGCCCGACGGGCGGGCCGAGACGCGGCTCGTGGTCATCGCCGAGGGGATCGACCGGATCGATCTCCGGCGCGGGCTCGAAGCGGCCGGCGCGTAAGCAGAAAGGGAGCAAGGAATGAGCCGGGACGAAGCGCACAACATGACGCTGATCGCCCACGATCCGCTGGCCGGCTGGGGCGGCATGGGCGAGGGGATGGTGATCCAGGAGGCCTCCGGCGGGCGGCGCGTCCTGTGGCTCGCCCATGAAGGGCCGCCCAAGAATTTCACCGGCGTCGACGTGACCGACCCGGCCAACCCCCGGGTGATCGTCCAGACCGACCTCGCGCACAACAACATGCGGTCCAACTCGCTCGACCTGGTGGGCGACATCATGGCGGTCGCCTACCAGACGCGGGGGCCGGGCGGGCTGATGGACCCCGGCTTCGGCCTCGAGCCGGCGGGGATCGAGCTGTTCGACGTGAGCACCCCCGAATCGCCCCGCACCATCGGCTTCTTCGACTGTTCCGGGCCGCATTCGATGGGGGTGCACCAGCTCTGGTTCGCCGACGGCAGGTACATCCATTTCTCCGGCGGAGCGCCCGATTTCGAGCCCACACACCCGGCCGATTCCCAGTTCTACCGCTCGATCGACGTGTCCGATCCGACCAAACCGGTCGAAATCGGCCGCTGGTGGCTGCCCGGAACCAGGGTCGGCGACGACGCGCCGCCGCCCAAGCGCCATCCGACCTACGACATCGGCATGCGGGCGCACAACACCAACGTCTATCCCGAGCGTCCCGACCGGGTCTATCTCGCCTATATCGACGGCGGCATCCACATCCTCGACATCGCCGACATGGCGAACCCCAAATCGGTCGGCCAGTGGAACCCGCACCCGCCGCAGAACGGCTTCAGCCATACCGTGCTGCCGCTGTTCGACCGCGACCTGCTGGTGGTCTCGGACGAATGCATCCTCGACGCCGGGCGGGACTGGCCCAAGCTCACCTGGGTGCTCGACGCGCGGGACGAGAGCAATCTGGTGCCCATCTCGACCCTTCCGCTGCCCCCCGTCGAGGAATTCAGCGAGCGCGGCGGGCGCTACGGATCGCACAACATCCACGAGAACCAGCCCGGCTCGTTCTCCTCCGACACGCTGATCTTCGGCACCTATTTCAACGGCGGCATCCGGGTGCACGACATCGCCGACCCCTACCGGCCGGAAGAGGTCGCCTATTACGTGCCGGCGGCACCCGAGGGGTCGCGCGCCGGCGCCGCCCAGCTCAACGACGTGTTCGTCGACGAGAACGGCCTGGTCTACACGGTCGACCGGTTTACCGGCGGGCTCTACGTGCTGGAGCTCGATATCCGAGGCGCGGCATAGGCTTCGATCCCGCGCGCCTTGAAAGGGCCGGACGGGATCGAGACCCCGTCGGCGAAGCGCTCGAACAGAGGGGGCAGGCCGAGCGAAGCGATCTCCGCGTCGGGCGGGCAGCGGGTCACCGCCACCCCGGCGGCGGCGAGCCGGGCGAGCTCGTCCTCGCGGCCGGGCCGGGGGGCGGTCCGGCCCTCGATCTCGACGGCGAGCGCCCCGCCGCCGGTCCAGAAGACGCAGTCGCAGCGGATCATGCGGCCCTCCGCCGCGAGGAAGCCGCGCGGCAGCGGGCGCGGCGCGGCGAAGACGAAGGCCCGATGGTCGAACAGGTCGCGCAGCGTTCCGAGCCTTTCGGTCAGCGCCACTGCGTCGGCCTCGACCTGCTCACGGACATGGGCGAAGTAACGCCGCAGGAAGGCGGCCTGCGGTTTCGACCAGGGATCGGCGCGGGCGAGCGCGTCGTCTTCGATCTGGCGCAGCTCTTCGTCCGGCGAGCCGCGCGACGGAAGCGGGATCGCGTATTGCCCGTCCTGCAGGCGGAGCGGCGCGTTCGCCGACCGGTCGATGACGACATGCGGCACCGTGCAGCGAACCAGGCCGTCGGGCCCCTCCTCGATCCAGCCGTCCCGCCAGCCTGCGCAGCCATAGGGGACGATCAGCCGGTCCGCCGGCATCGGGTCAATCGACGACCGCGATCGCGTTGATCTCGACCAGGCAGCGCGGGTCGGTGGCGAGCTCGACCACCTGGACGGTGGTGGTGGTCGGCTTGCTGTCGCCGAAATACTCCGCCCAGACCCTGTTGAGAGAATCCTGGTCGCCGAGGTCGGTCACGAAGCGGTTGGCGCTGACGACGTCGGAGAAGTCGGCACCCACCGCCTCCAGGCTGCGCCGCAGCTGGTCGAGCGCGGCGCGCGACTGGCCTTCCATGTCCGTCGGCATGGCGTCGAACTCTTCCGGGCGGTGCGGGTGGTGGTGGTACACCGGCGCCGCCGTCACCCCGGCGAGGAACACCGTCCTGCCGCCGGCGACGGTTATCGCGGGCGCGTAGGGCATCCACATGTCGGGCGCGTCGGGCCAGTGCACGTGCTCGATCGTCTTGGCCATCCTTGTCTCCCCTCGTCATCCGGCGCATGCACGGGACTATATGGGAGCCGGGCCGGCTTGGCAGCCCGCCGACGGCCCGCCAAACTGGCGCCTCCCGGCCAGAGGAGACGGCGATGGACCAGCCCGCAAACCGCTTCGCGTCCGAGGTTCCGGTCAACCTGCCGCACAACCGGGCGGACGCCGAGTACGGCTCCGATGCGATCTGCGAGCTGCTCCGGGCGATGGGGTTCGAGCACGTCATGCTCACCCCGGGATCGAGCTTCCGGGGGCTGCACGATTCGCTGGTCAACCACACGCGGAACGCGACGCCCGAAATCATCCTCTGCGGCGCCGAGGAGATCGCGCTCCACATGGCGCAGGGCTACAGCAAGGTCACCGGCAAGGCGAGCCTCGTGGTGCTGCACGATCTGGTCGGGCTGCAACATGCGATGATGGCGTTCTACAACGCCTGGTCCGACGAGGTGCCGATCCTCGTCCTCGGCGGGTCGGGCCCGGCCGACCCGGCCGAGCGGCGCGCCATCGACTGGCTCCATTCGGCCAACACCCAGAGCGAATCGGTGAGGCCCTACACCAAGTGGACCGACGAGCCGCCAACGCTCAGGGCGGTGTTCGATTCCGTGTTGCGGGCGCGCCGGATCGCCGAGAGCGCGCCCCGGCGCCCGACCTATGTCTCGATCGATGCCGGGCTCCAGGAGGAGCCGCTCGACGCCCCGCCCGCGCTTCCCGATGCCGGTCTGCCGCGCTACCGTCCGGCGCCGCCGATCGCCGCCGCGGAATCCGAGATCGCGGCGGCGGCGGATCTGCTGACCGAGGCGTCGATGCCGCTCGTCTTCGGCGGGCGCTTCGGCCGGCATGAAGAGGCGGGGCCGCCGCTGGTCAGGCTGATCGAATTGCTCGGCGCGGCCTATCAGGACGGCACCGACATCGTCTGCGTTCCGACAGCGCATCCGCAGAACCTGAACGGCGGCTACCGGTCGCCGCCCAACCCGATCCGCAGCGAATCCGACGTCGTGCTCGGCATCGACTGCCCCGATTTGACCGCGCTGGTCGGCGGCTATGCCGGCGCGCGCGGCGATACCCGCAACGCCACCACCGGTTCGCGCAAGGTGATCGAGCTCTCGGTCAACGACCTCGCGGTCGATCACTGGTCGAACGCGGGCGGTGCGCTTGCCCCGCTCGATGTCCAGCTTCTCGCCGATCCGCTGCACGGGCTCGGCCAGCTGCTGGCCGAGATCGAACGCCGGGCCGAGGGCGCGCCCGCCTGGTACCGGTGCGCCCGGGATCGCCGCGAGGATCTCGCCCGGCGCCACGAGGCGCTGCGCGCCGCCCAGCGCGCGCGGGCGCAGGAGGACCGGGACGCGGTGCCGATCGCGGTCCCCCGCATGATGGAGGAGCTGTGGCAGGCGGTCCGGGGGCGGGACTGGGTGCTGGTGAGCCGCAACGGGCGCTGCTGGTACGAGGGGATCTGGGATTTCCCGGGCGCCGGGCGTTTCTTGGGCCATAACGGCGGGGGCGGCGTCGGCTACGGGCCGGGCGGTGTGGTGGGCGCCGCTCTGGCGCTGCGCGGCAGCGGCAGATTTCCGCTCGCCATCCTCGGCGACGGCGACTTCACGATGAACCCGTCGGCGCTGTGGACGGCGGCGCATTACCGGATCCCGTGCCTGATCGTGCTGCACAACAACACCTCCTTCGGCAATGACGAGGAACACCAGATCGCGCTCGCCGAAGCGCGCGGACGCCCGGTCGACAACGCCTGGATCGGCCAGCGCATGGTCGCCCCCGAGCCCGACTACGCGGCGATCGCCCGCGGCTACGGCGCCTGGGGGGCGGGGCCGATCACCCACCCGACCGATCTCGCGGGCGCGTTCCGCGACGCGGTGGCCGAGGTCGCGCGCGGCGGGGTGGCCCTGGTCGACGTGCAGACGCAGCTGAAGTAGAGGGCGCACGGGCTGCGGGGACGGCCGTCCTTCGATACACCCCCCTTCGGCAGGCTCAGGGCAGGCTCTTCGGGGCTGCTCAAGATGAGGGGTTTATCCTTTCCTCATCCCGAGTAGGCGCGAAGCGCCGTATCGAGGGACGCCACCCCGCAAGAGCGGTTCCACCTGAAACGGACGCGCTCCAGCCGCCCGGCGCAACCCGCCATCCGGTAGGGATTGACGAAGGAGACCTCGACTGCAACCTTGAGGCGTATGAGATCGGTCGGAATCAAGAGTCTGAACAGCCGGTTGAGCGAATACGTCCGGCTCGCGGCGTCCGGCGAAACGATCCTGGTGACCGACCGTGACCGGGTGGTGGCGGAGCTCGGCCCGCCCAACGAGACCCGCAGTCCGATCCTCGCCGACGCGTTCCTGGCCGACGCGGTGCGGTCGGGCGTGCTCACGCCGCCGAAGTTCGCCGGCTCGGGGCCGCCGCCAGCGCCGGAGCCGGTCGCGCCGCTGGACGATGTGCTCGCCGAACTCGACGCGGACCGGCGGGATCGGTGATGCGCCCGAATACACGTCCGTCGCGCTCGCGAGCTTCGATGGGCGGATGGCCGCGGGCGCCCGCGCCCCGCACTCAGGCGTTCGCGGTCGCCTCGGCGCGGATTCGGTCTTCCAGGTAGCGCCGCGCCTGGATCTGCGCGCGGTCGGCGTTGATGTCGATCGACCCGTCGAAGGTGGTGGTCGCGCCCAGCCGCTGCTGCTGCGCGTCGATCATCTCGACGTCTTCGTAGAACGTGTCGCGCGAGCCCTCAAAGAGGGTCTTGGTCAGCGCCGCGTCGTCGAGCCGGAAATCCCGCGCGTAGCCCCAGTGATAGTGGGTCGTGGTCTCGGTCTCCGGCGTCAGCAGATGGGTGGACCAGATCGAGAAGCCCTGGCTGCGGTCGCCTTCCGGCGCCCCGGTCCCGGTCGGGGCGGCGCCGATGTCGAGATAGATGTTCGACGGCGCCAGCCAGGTGACGTGCTGCCAGCGGTCGCAATTGCCTTCGAATTCGCCGACCCTGTCGAACAGCGGCGGCGGCTTGAGGTCGATCATCCAGCGCCCGACGCGCACCCCGTCCTCGATGCGTTCGGTCTCGGTCGGCCAGGTCGCCTCCGCCGGGTCGCCGCCGATGGTGTTCTTGTGCAGGTAGATGACATGGGTCAGGTCGAGCAGGTTGTCGACGAGGAGCTGGTAGTTGCCCTTGACGTGGAACCGGCCGGGCGATGAGACCCAGCCCGGATCGTCGAGCCAGAACAGCTCGGGGATGGCGCTCTCGTCGACCTTGTCCGCATCGCCCATCCAGATCCAGACCGTCTTCCACTTCTCGCGCACCGGGTAGCAGCGGACCCGCGCGCCGGGCGGGACCCGCGTCTGGCCGGGAACCGCGACGACCGCGCCGGTGTCGTCGTAGCGCAGCCCGTGATAGCCGCATTGCAGCTCGTCGCCCACGCAGCTGCCGCGCGACAGCGGCGCCGCGCGGTGGCAGCAGCGGTCGGCGAGCGCCACCGGCGTCCCGTCCTCCTTGCGGAAGAACACCACGGGCTCGTTGAGGATCGTGCGGGATTCGGGCCCGCGCCCGAGATCCTTCGACCAATACGCGGCGTACCAGCAATTTCTGAGAAACATCGTCCGTCCTATCGTCCTGCGTCGGCGGCCATCGTCGGGCGCGGCATCGCGTTCCGGCCGGTGTTGATCCCGTCCACCAGATGCCATTCCGAGAACCGGTTGTTGCGGAACGAGGTCGGTTTCCATTCCGCCGTCAGGTAGTCGGAATCGGCAAAATACTCGACCGCGCCCTCGCACGGGCTCTTGAAGTACCAGAAATAGGCCGACGACACCGGGTGGCGCCCCGGGCCGACCTCGGTGTCCCAGCCTCTGCGGTCGAAATGGATGCCGCCGCCGAACACCTCGTGGATGTCGCGCACCTCGAAGGCAACGTGGTGGAACGCGGTGGCGCCGTCGCCGCTCCTGATCAGGAACAAATTGTGGTGGTCGGCCTCGGCCGCGCAGCGGAGGAACAGCCCGCGCCCGCCGGCATAGCGGTCCGAGATCCGAAAGCCGAGCCGGTCGGCATAGAATTTCTCCGCCGGCTTGAGGTCGGGGAGCAGGAAGCCGATATGCCCCATGCGGATCGGCCGCGCGCGCTTGTAGATCCTCGCGCGTTCGTCCGGGCGCTCGACATTGCCGTAGCCGTTGACCGCCGAGCGCGCGGCATCGACCAGCCCGTCGCGCTTCCAGACGCGAAAGCCCAGCGCGATGCCGTAGGGATCGACGCAGTGGACGGTCCCGTCCTCGTCGACCGTGACCTCGCGGTCCCTGGCGATCTCCCGGTGCACCGCGTCGAGGTCTTCCTCGGTCTCGACCCCCCAGATCGCCTCGCGGAAGTTCATGCCCGGCACCGCCGGCGGCGGCAGCGAGCGGTGGCCGGCGGGGCGGATGTCGAGCCGGGCGCCGATCCCGGTCTCGAAGATGGCCCCCGAACGCCGGTCGCTCACCTTCTTCAGGCCCCAGTCGGCATAAAAGCGCCTGGCGGTCTTCATGTCGGGCGCGGCGAAGACCAGCGTGTCGATGTCGACGAATTTCATCCCGACTCTCCTCAGGCGAAGGCGATCCTGGTCTGCGCCGCCTTCATCCGCTCGGACGGCGGACCGGAGACGCCCCAGCGGTCGGTCCACCCGGGCGGGTTGAGATTGGCCCAGTATTCGGCGCTTCGCTGCGGGTAGCTGTCGTCCACCTGCTCGACCTCCGAGGTGTACTCGATGATGTAGTCGTCGGGGCCGAGGAAATAGGAGAACACGTTGGCGCCCGGGCCGTGCCGGCCGACGCCCCATTCGATCGGATAGCCGGCATCGCGCATCCTTCCGGCGCCGCGCATTACCGAATCCAGATCCGCCATCTCGAAGGCGATGTGGTGCAGCGTCGGCGCGTCGCCATGGCCCAGCGCGATGCTGTGATGGTCCGAGCCGCAGCACAGGAAGCACAGATGGCCGGTCCGGTCGATGACCGTGAAGCCGAGCCCCTCGGCGAAGACGGCGATCGAGCCTTCCATGTCGGCGGCATTCAGCACGCAGTGCGAGATCTTGCGCGGCCTGTCGGGCGAATCCGCGGCGTCGCCGTGGGTCGCGACATCGGACGAGACCGCGAGCTTGCGTCCCTCCCGGTCCGCGAAGGCGAAGCCGTAACCGCCGCCCGGGCGCGACAAGGCTCCCGGCTCCCCCCGATCCCGCCGCCCCCCGGGCGCAACAGGTCTCCCGGCTCGCCGATATCCGGCAGACCCAGGGCCGCGAGCCGCGCGTGCAGGGCCTCGACGCTTCGCCGGTCCGGCGCCGCGAAATTGACCCGGATCAGGGCGGGCTCCGCTCGCTCGTGCAGGGCGAGGATATGGTGTTCCGGCCCGGTGCCGCGGAAATAGCGCGACCCGTTCCGCTCCGCCACCGGGTCCAGGTTCCACACGCCGCCGTAGAAGTCCGCCGCCGCCGCCACGTCGCGGACGCCAAGCTCGACGCTCCTGACCGCCGTTACCCGTGCATCGTTCATCGCCGCCGCACCCTATTTCGAGGTTCCCACCCAGCCGTTCTGGGAGATGTCGAAGATGACGCCGTTGGGGTCGCGGTATTTCTTCTCGTAGTAGAGCGATTCCTTGTCGATCGGCAGGTCGAGGAAGAACGTCCCGCCATTGGCTTCGATGTCCTTCTCGGCATCTTCCAGATCGTCGACCCAGAAGCCGAAATGGTGCACCCCGACATAGTCCTTGCCGCGTTCCTCGCCGGCGGCTTCGTCGGTCTTGTAGTCGAGGATGGCGAGGTTGATCACGCCGTCGGAGAGGTAGACGCCGTCGGCGAGCGAGGCGCTGGTCTCGCCCACGCGCTTCATGTCGAACACGTCCTCGTAGAACCTGGCGGTCGCCTCGACATCGTCGCAGGCGATCGCGATATGGCGCAGCTTGGCCATGGCTGGACCTCCGTATGAGCCTTGGCCTAGCCTAGCATGAACCCGCCGGTCCGGCTCAATAGCCGAGCGCGCAGCCGTCCTTGCGGGGATCGGAACCGCCTATCAGAACCCCGCTCTCGCGGTCGATCGCCACCGCCTGGCCGCCGCCCAAGGGCGCGCCGGCGGGGCAGATTGCGTGGCCCATCGCGGCCAGCGCTTCGGCGACCTCCGCCGGGATGCCGGCCTCGAGCGCCAGCGCGCCGCCGAAGTGGAAGATGCGCGGGGCGTCGATCGCGCGCTGCACGTCGAGCCCGCAATCGAGCACCCCGGTGACCAGGTGGACGTGGCCGAAAGGCTGGTAGTGCCCGCCCATGACGCCGAACGGCATCGCCGCGGCGCCGTCCTTCGCCATCATGCCGGGCATGATGGTGTGCAGCGACCGCTTGGACGGGCCGATGGCGTTGGGGTGGGTACGGTCGATCAGGAAGGCGCTGCCGCGGTTCTGGAACAACACGCCGGTGCGGGCATCGGCGATCGCGGAGCCGAACATGGCGAATAGCGAGTTGATGAAGCTGATCGCGTTGCCGTCGCCGTCGACCACGGCGAGGTAGACCGTGTCCGAGCGCGCCGGCGCGCGCGCCGGCGGCAGCCCGGCCATGGCGCGGGCGGGATCGATATGGCGGCGAAGATCGGCCGCGTAGGCCTCCGACAGCAGCCCGTCGACCGGGATCCCGGCCCTCTCCGGGTCCGCGACATGGCGGTCGCGGTCGCGATAGGCGAGCCGCCCGGCCTCGGCTTCGAGATGCAGGCGGCGGGGGTCCGTCGACCCCGAGCCTTCGAGGTCGAAGCCGGCGAGGATGTTGAACATCAGGAGCGCCGTGAGCCCCTGCCCGTTGGGCGGGCACTCGTAGATCCGGTGGCCGCGATAGTCGGTCGCGATGGGCTCGACATAGTTCCCGCGATGCGCCGCAAAATCCTCCGCGACGTGCAGCCCGCCATAGGCGGCGAGCGTCGCCGTCATGCGCTCGGCCGCCTCGCCCTCGTAGAACGCGGAGGGTCCTTCCTCGGCGATGGCGGCAAGCGTCGCGGACAGCGCTTCCTGGCGGTGGATCTCGCCCGCGCGGAAGGCGCGCCCGCCGTGCAGATAGAGCGCGGCGGTCTCCGGCGTCTGCGCCAGCAGGCGCTCGCAGCCGGCCCAGTCCCAGGCCACCCTCGGGTGCACAACCGATCCGTCGACCGCGAGCCGGATGGCGGGGGCCAGCAACTCGCCGAACGGCTTGCGGCCGTGATCGCGGACCAGCCGGTCCCAGGCCTCGACGGCGCCCGGGACGGTGACCGCGTGCGGCCCGATGACCGGCATCCGGTCGATGCCGTTCGCGAGATACCAGTCGAGTTCGGCTGCGGCCGGGCTGCGCCCCGATCCGTTATAGGCCACCACCCCGCCGCCTTTCGGCGCGTAGAGGACGAAGCAGTCCCCGCCGATGCCGGTCATGTGCGGCTCGACGACGGCGAGGACGCCTGCGGCGGCGACCGCCGCGTCGACCGCGTTGCCGCCGGATTTGAGCGTCTCGATCGCGGTCAGGCTGGCAAGCGGGTGCGAAGTCGCCGCCATGCCGCCGGTGCCGTAGACGGGGGACCGCCCCGGCAGCTCGAAATTGCGCATCGCCCGAACGCCTAGTCGAGCGCGAGACGCTGGTCCGAATAGGTCAGCCGGACCGTGTAGCTCCCCTCGTTCACGGTCCATCGCTCGACCGTGTAGGTCCTCAGCCCCTGGGCATGGAAGGGGTCGGTATCGGCGATCCCGCGCGCCTCCTCGAAGGACTCCGCGCGGATCACGATCAGCCCGCGGCGCGAGCCGTCCTCGGCGTCGAGCGGGCCGGCGGCGAACAGGATGCCCTCTTGCTCGAGCCTTACCTGGTGGTCGAGATGCGCCGGCAGGGTCGCGCCCAGCTGCTCCCGCGTGGTGCCCGGCGCCGCCTCGGTGAGGATCGCGAAAAACGTCTTGCCAAGCATGTCGTGATGGTCGGCCATGGCGGCTCTCCTGAAAGGGTCGGGCTCAGCCGCGGCCGAGCAGGAAGTCGATATGGATGCGGTTGAAGGTCTCGGCGTCCTCGAACTGGGGCCAGTGCCCGCATTCCTGCATGACGACGAACTTGGCGTCCGGGATCATCCCGGCCAGGGTCTCGCCGACATCGACGGTGGCGGTCGGGTCGTGGCTGGTCCACAGCACCAGGGTCGGCGCCTCGATCCGCGCCCATTCCTCCGGCTTGACCGCGAAGCGCCGGCGGGCTTCCGGGGTGTGGAGGCAGAGGATGCGGGTGACTCCGTCCTTCATCGCGGGGCGGGAATAGATCGCCTGGCGGCTCGCCACCAAATCGTCGTGGACGTCCGAATTGGTGTGCATCAGCCATTCGAGACGCGTCCGCACGCGCTCCCAGCTCGGGTCCTCCACCGCCGCCGCGGTCGAGGCGCGGAGCGCCGCCAGCGCGTCCGGGTCGACCCTGTCCGCCGCCGCGGTGTTGAGCACCAGCCGGTCGACCCGGCCGGGATGGGCGATGGCGAAGGCGCCCGCAACCCAGCCGCCGAGCGATTCGCCGGACAGCGACACCCTGTCGATCCCGACCGCGTCCAGGAACCCCGCCAGGTGGTCGATATAGCGCGGGATCTCGTAGTCGTAGTCCGGCTTCCCGGTATAGCCGTGGCCCAGCATGTCGATCGCGTAGGTGTCGAAATGCGGGGCGTGGGCGGCGAGGTTGCGCACATAGGCTTCGGCATGGCCGCCGGTGCCGTGCAGGAAGACCAGGCCGGGCTTGTCCGCGCTCCCGGCGTGCAGGTAGCGGGTCGCGATGCCGCCGACATCGACATAGCCCTGCTCGAAGGGAACTCCCTGCAGATCCGCCCAGATGCTTTCGAATGCGCCGCTCTTGTCCGTTGTCATCGTTTTCGCTCCGTCTACCTAAAGCGCCAATGCTCAAACGGGGCCGCCTTGCGACAGACGGTCGAGCATTGTCTGGCGTACTCTTCCACGGTCCGCCGTCGTGAAACGGCGTTCGAGGTCGATACCGTTCTCGATCAGCCGGGAAACATAGGTGGCGACTTCCGACGGACTGTTCGGAACGAAGCGCAATTACAAGATGCCCGCAGGCGGCGGCCATCCACGACGGAAGACCAGTTCTCCGTAGTCCCGGTCGAAGGTTACGATTATCCGGTTCTCCGCCCGGGCGATCCGAATGACGTCTTCGTCGGAGATACCTGGAGACTGCTCGCTGATCGAAACGACATCGTGTCCACCGCTCCGCAGGCTTCGCACGCTATCCAGCGGAATGTTCTCATTCGCCAGCAGCTTCAACGCGTCGTCCCGTTGCTGACATTGTAGACCAGTTCGTCCCGGGTACATTCGACCGCAAAGGCGAACGTCGCTCGCAACGCCTCCCGCGAAAGCTGCGGGTAACTTTCAAGAATCTGCTGTTCGGACCAGCCTTCCGCCAACAGTTCGAGCAGGAACTCCACCGACAGCCGGGTGCCGCGAATCACCGGTTTTCCTACCATGACCGACGGATCGCTATGGATGTAGTCGTACCATTTCATGGGACTGCCCCCGATGAATGCGGCAAGCCGGCGTGGTCGCCCCGAGCACCGTTCAGACTAGCATACCGAGAGCCGCGCGGCTCGATCGTGGCCTCGGCGTTTCTCCGCTAGCCGCCGCCCTCGCGCATGTCGGCGACGACCTTGTTGCCGGCGGCGGCCATCAGGCGCTGGTCGCTCATCACCGTCACCAGGTCGAAGCCCGACTCCACCATGCGCCGGGCATATCCGGTGTCGTTGCACTGGATGCCGGCGCGCTTGCCGTGCCGCTTGGCGGCGGCGAGGATGGTCTCGATCGCCTCGACCACCACCGTCTCGGTCCGGTCGAGCCCGGGCTTGCAGCCGAGCGAGAGCGAGAGGTCGGAGGGGCCGATATAGACCGCGTCGATCTCGTCCACCGCGAGGATGGCGTCGAGATTGGCGAGCGCGTCGGTGGTCTCGATCATGGCGAAGGTGACGATGGTGTCGTCGGCGTGGTCGAAGTAATCCGCCCCGCCATAAATCATCGCCCGGATCGGTCCCGAGCTCCGGTAGCCGCGCGGCGGGTAGCGGCAGGCCCCGGCGAAGCGCTCGGCCTCTTCCGCCGAGTTGACCAGCGGGCAGATCAGCCCGTAGGCGCCGGCATCCAGCATCTTCATGACGATCGCCGGATCGTTCCACGGCACGCGGGCCATCGGCGCGGCTTGCGTGGTCGAGATCGCCTGGAACATGCCGACCGCCGACTGGTAGTCGTTCACCCCGTGCTGCATGTCGACGGTGACCGAATCCCAGCCCAGATTGGCCATCACCTCGGCCGCGAAGGGGCTCGGTATCGCGCACCAGGCGTTGAGCACCCAGCCGCCGTCTTGCCAGATCTGGCGGATCGGATTTGCCCGCATGTCTCGCTCCTCAATCGATGGCCCGCGCGCCGATGTCGCGCCGGCAGAACCCGCCCGGCCAGTCGATCCTGTCGACCGCGCGGTAGGCCAGGCGCTGCGCATCCGCGATCGTAGGCGCGCAGGCGGTGATGCCGAGCACCCGCCCGCCGGCCGCGCGGACCGCGCCGCCGTCGTCCTCGGTGCCGGCATGAAACACGGTCACGCCGTCGATCGCCGACGATGCGTCGATGCCACCGATGACACCGCCCGTCTCGTAGGCGCCGGGATAGCCCTTCGACGCCATGACGACGGTCAGCGCCGCATCGTCATGCCAGCGCAGGTCGAACATGTCGAGCACGCCGTCGGCGCTCGCGATCAGCGCCGGCAGGAGGTCGGAGGCGAGCCGGACGATCAGCGCCTGGCATTCCGGATCGCCGAAGCGGACATTGTATTCGAGAAGGCTGGGCTCTCCGTCGTCGATCATCAGCCCGGCATAGAGCACGCCCCTGAACGGCGCGCCTTCCGCCTTCATCGCCGCGACGGTCGGGCGGACGATGCGCGCCATGACGCGCTCGGCCACGTCCTCGTTGACGACGGGGGCGGGGGAGTAAGCGCCCATGCCGCCCGTATTCGGTCCGGTGTCCCCGTCGCCCGCCCGCTTGTGGTCCTGTGCGGCGGCGAGCGGCAGGGCGGTCTCCCCGTCGACCAGGGCGAAGAAGCTCGCCTCTTCGCCGGCGAGGAACTCCTCGATCACGATCTCCTCGCCCGCGGCGCCGAAGCGCCCGCCGGTCAGCATGTCCCGGGCGGCGTCGAGCGCGGCGTCGCGCGTTTCCGCGATCGTCACCCCCTTGCCGGCGGCGAGCCCGTCCGCCTTGACCACGATGGGCGGTACACGGTCTTCGATGAACGCGCTCGCGGCCGCGGGATCGGTGAAACGGCCATACGCCGCGGTGGGAATGCCATGGCGGGCGCACAGATCCTTGGTGAAGGCCTTGGATCCCTCCAGCCTGGCCGCGGCGGCGGTCGGGCCGAACGCCTTGATGCCGGCATCGGCGAGCCGGGCGACCAGGCCGGCGACCAGCGGCGCCTCGGGGCCGACGACCACGAAGTCGATCCGTTCATCCCGGGCGAAGCCCAGGATGCCGTCCAGATCCCCCGCCCCGACGGGGACGCAGACGGCATCCGCCGCGATGCCCGCATTGCCCGGGGCGCAGTACAGCGCCTCGACCAGCGGGGAGGCGGCGATGGCCCAGCACAGCGCGTGCTCGCGCCCTCCGCCGCCGACCACCAGCACCCGCATCGCCCGCGCTCCCCGTGCAACCCGGCCCAGCATTAGCATAGAATGCCCGCATGGCGGACATCCCCCCGTTGACGGCGGTCCAGCCCAACGTCGTCGAATACTCGGTCAGCGAGATTTCCCAGGCCGTCAAGCGGACGCTGGAGGGAAATTTCGAGCATGTCCGGGTCCGCGGCGAGGTGGGCAGGCCCAACTACCACGGCTCCGGCCATCTCTATTTCACGCTGAAGGACGAATCGGCGGCGCTCGACGCGGTCTGCTGGCGCGGCACGGTGGGGCGCCTCGGGCTCCGCATCGAAGAGGGCATGGAAATCGTCTGCACCGGGCGCATCTCGTCCTATCCGCGCAGCTCGCGCTACCAGGTCGTCGTCGAGGCGGTCGAGCTGGCGGGGGAGGGGGCGCTTCTCAAGCTGCTGGAGGACCGCCGCAAGCGGCTCGCCGCCGAGGGGCTGTTCGACAGCGAACGCAAGCGGGACATTCCCTTCCTGCCCGACATCGTCGGTGTCGTCACCTCGCCCACCGGCGCGGTGATCCGCGACATCCTCCACCGCCTCGCCGACCGCTTTCCCCGCCGGGTGATCCTGTGGCCGGTGCCGGTTCAGGGCGAGGGCGCCGACGCGCGCGTGGCCGCCGCCATCGCCGGGTTCAACGGGCTCGCCGCGGGCGGGCCGATTCCGCGCCCCGACGTGCTGATCGTCGCCCGCGGCGGCGGCAGCCTGGAGGATCTGTGGACCTTCAACGAGGAGTCCGTGGTCCGCGCCGCCGCCGGCTCCGATATCCCGCTGATCTCGGCGATCGGGCACGAGACCGACACGACGCTGATCGATTTCGCCGCCGACCGCCGCGCGCCGACGCCGACCGCCGCCGCCGAGATGGCGGTTCCGGTGCGTGCCGAGCTGCGCGACAGGATGCTCGACATCGAGCGCCGGATGGGCTCCGCCATGGAGCGCGCGCTGCGCGAGCGGTCGGGCGCCGCGGAGGGCTTTGCGCGCGGGCTGCCGCGGCCGGACCGCCTCCTCGAACAGGCCAGCCAGGCCCTCGACGACCAGAGCGACCGGCTGCGCAACGCGCTCGCCAACCTGCTGGCCGCGCGCGGCGCTTCGGTCGAACGCGCGGCGGCGGGGATCCGAAGCCCGGCGGAGCAGGTGGCGCGGGCGGGCGAGCGCGTCGGCGGGTTCGCCGAGCGCCTCGCCAACGCGGTCGATGGGCGGCTCGCCAATGCGGCGGCGCGGTACCGCGCGGCGGATGCGGGCCGGCGCATGCGGGACTCGGTGGAGCGCCGCCATACCGCCGAGGAGGCCCGGCTGAGCGCGCTCGCCGCCCTGCTCGACAGCCTCTCCTACGAGCGGGTGCTGGAGCGCGGTTTCGCCGTCATCCGCGACGCCGCCGGGAAGCCGGTCGCGCGGGCCGCCGGGGCGGTGCCGGGCGGCGCCATCGAAATCCAGTTCTCCGACGCCCGTCTCGCCGCTCGCCTCGACGGCAAGACGCCCCGGCCGCGGAAAGCCGGGCAGGGTGCGGACGACGGGACGCAGGGACGGCTGCTGTAGCCGCTTTCTCTTCAACCCGTCCGCTCTTCGATCTCTTCCATCAAGGCCTCCGCCGCTTCCTCGTCGTCCCACGCGACGGCGATGTCGAGAACCTGGACGTCGGCGCGCGCGGCGGGCGGCAGCCTCACCGCGTCCTTCGCGGTGGTCACCACGACCGCGTCCAGTTTCCTGGCCGTTTCCAGAAGAGCGGCGATCTCCGACGCCCGGAACCGGTGGTGATCGGCAAAGGCCCGCGCGTGCTCGATCCGGCAGCCGAGCGTCCGTAGCGAGGCGAAGAATTTTTCTGGCCGGGCGATCCCGGCGAAGGCGACCACCGCCTTGCCCGCGATCCCGGCGCCGTCGGGAGGCGGGACGAGTCGCCCGCCCAGCGCACGGACACCGCTCGGCAGCAGAGCGCCGGTTCCCGCCTCGTCCGGGCCGATCGTGACCACGGCGTCGGCGCGGGCGAGACCGGTCGCCACCGTCTCGCGCAGCGGCCCGGCCGGCAGCAGCCGGCCGTTGCCGAAGCCGTAAGCCCCGTCGACGACGACGATGGAATAGGCCTTGGCGACGGTCGCGTTCTGGTGGCCGTCGTCCATGACGATCAGCCCGGCGCCGCCTTCGGCCGCGGCGGCGGCGCCGGCCGCGCGATCAGCGGAAACCCATGTCGGAGCGACGCGGGCGAGCAGCAGCGGCTCGTCGCCCACCGCGTCCGCGGCGTGCCGGGCGGGGTCCACCAGGAGAGGGCCCGTCTCGCGGCCGCCATAACCGCGCGACAGGAAGTGCACCCGATGACCGCCCGCGGCGAGCTTCGCGCCGAGCGCCAGCGCCACCGGCGTCTTGCCCGCGCCGCCCGCCACCAGATTGCCGACGCAGACCACCGGCACGGGCGGTCGCGCGGCCCGGGCGGTGCGGCGCCTGACCGCCGCAACCGCGCCATAGACCCATGCCGCGGGAGCGAGCGCGCGGGCGGGGAGGCCGTCGCGCCGCCAGAATTCAGGCGTGCGCACCGGCACCCTCTTCGGCCCGGTCGATATGGGGCGCGAGGGCGTCCACCACCGCATCGAGGATGCGTGTCTTGCCCTCCGCGATGCGGGCCGCCGCGGCGCAGCTTCGCGATCGCATCGCCTCGTCGGTCAACAGGGCGACGACCGCGTCCGCCAGCGCCTCATCCGTCTCGACCTGCGTGCTGCCGCCCGCCCGCGCGATCTCGCTCGCTATCTCGGCGAAGTTGGTCATGTGCGGGCCGTGCAGGATGGCGCAATCGAGCCGTGCGGGTTCGAGCAGGTTCTGCCCGCCATGGGGAATCAGCGAGCCGCCGACAAAACCGGCCTTCGCCAGGCGGTACATGACGCCGAGCTCGCCCAGCCCGTCGGCGACGTAGATCTCCGAACCGGGCGGCTGGTGGGCCGAGCGCAGCGCGACCGTGTGGCCTTCCGCGCGCAGCCGGGCCGCGATGCCCGGACCGCGGGCCGGGTGGCGCGGCACCAGGACCAGCAGGGCGTCCGGCAGGCGGGCGCGAATCCTGCGATGGGCGGCGGCGAGCCGCTCCTCCTCGCCGTCATGGGTGCTCGCCCCGATCCATACCGGACGCCCGGCGCAGCGCCGTTCCAGGGTCTCCAGCAGAGCCGCGTCGCAGGGCAGCGCCGGCGCCGCGAGCTTCAGATTGCCCAGGCAGCGGATCTCGGGCGCGCCGAGGCTGCGGAAGCGCGCCGCATCTTCCTCCGTCTGGGCGAGGCATAGCGTGAAACTGCGCAAGACCCGCCGGGCCAGCCCCGGCACAAGCCGCCAGTTCCGAGCCGAGCGCCGCGACATGCGCGCGTTGACCAGAAGGGAGGGGATCGCCCTCGCCTCGATCGCATCCAGCGTCGCCGGCCAGAGTTCCGACTCGACGCGGATCGCGAGATCGGGACGCCAGTGATCGAGAAAGGCGCCGATCCAGCGCGGCCGGTCCATCGGGGCGAACTGGTGGATCGCTGCGGCGGGCAGCCGTTCGGCCATCAGCCGCGCGGAGGTGACGGTCCCGGTGGTGATCAGCAGGGCGAGCCGGGGCCAGCGCCCGGCGATGGCCTCGACCAGCGGCAGGAAGGAAAGCGATTCGCCCACGCTCGCGGCGTGGAGCCAGACCAGCGGTCCCGCCGGGCGCGCGCGCGAGGCGCGGCCGAAGCGCTCTTCGACGCGCGCGGGGTCTTCCTTGCCGGTCCGTGCCCGGCGTTCGACGTAGCGCCGCAGGACCGGCCCCGCAATCGCCGCGGCCGCGCGGTAGAGGCCGAGCGTCGGATGCGGTACCGGGCGCTGCGGCGCGGTCATGTCGCCCGCCGGACCGCTCGCCTACTCGGCGGCGTCGGCCGCCGCCACCGGCTCGCCGGCGTCTTCGATATCGACGAACTGGAGCGCGTATTGCCGCGCATAGGCGCCGCCCGCAGCGAGAAGCTCGGCATGCGTGCCCGATTCGACGACCCGGCCGCGCTCCATCACGTAGATCAAGTCGGACCCCACCACGGTCGACAGGCGATGGGCGATGACGATCGTGGTCCGGCCTTTCTTGAGCCGGTCGAGCGCGTCGCGGACCGCGCGCTCGGATTCCGTGTCGAGCGCGGAGGTGGCTTCGTCGAGGAGCAGGATGGGCGCGTCCTTGAGCATGGCGCGGGCGATGGCGATGCGCTGGCGCTGGCCGCCGGAGAGGCGCTCGCCGAGCTCGCCGACCCGGGTGTCGTAGCCCTCCGGCAGCGCCTCGATGAATTCATGCGCCCCGGCGTTCTGCGCCGCCGCCACCACCTCGTCCATCGTCGCGCCCGCCCGGCCGTAGGCGATGTTGTCGCGCACCGTGTCGTCGAACAGCGTCACCTCCTGGCTGACCAGGCCGATGGCGTCGCGCAGCGAGGCGAGCGTGACCTCGCGCACATCCTGGCCGTCGATGCGGATCGCGCCGCCGTCCGGGTCGTAGAAGCGGGGGATCAGGTTGAGAAGGGTGGATTTGCCCGCGCCCGACGCGCCGACCAGCGCCACCGTCGCGCCCGCCGGCGCCACCAGGTCGATGTCGACCACCGCCGGAACGCCGGAGGTGTATGAGAAGCGCACCTTGTCGAAACGAACCTCGCCGCCTTCGAAGGCGAGCGGCTCGGCCTGCGGGGCGTCGACGATATCGGGCTCGATATCGAGCACCGCGAAGACGCGCTGCGCGGCGGCCAGCCCCTCCTGAAAGACGTTGTTGAGCGCCGCGAGCGCCTTGAGCGGCTGGTAGGCGAGCAACAGCGCGGTGATGAACGAGAAGAACTCGCCCGGCGTGATCGTTCCGGCGATCACCCTGCTGCCGCCGAACAGGACGATCGCGGCGGCCACCGCCCCGCCGAGGATCTCCATCACCGGCCGGGTGATCGCGGCGATCCGTGCCGCGCGGTATGAGCGCTTGAAGACCTGTTCGATCACTGCCGTCGCGCGGGCGATCTCCGCGCGTTCCAAGCGGTATGCCTTGACCAGGCGCGCGGCCGGAAAGCTCTCGTCCAGTCGGACGGTCAGGTCGGCCATCCGGGCCTGGGTGATCGAGGCGGCGCGTCTGATCCGACGGCCTATCGAGACGATGGGCCAGATCGACATGGGAAAGGCGACAACCGCGACCAGCGCCATCAGCCAGTCCTGATAGAACATCACCCCGATCAGGAAGAGGAGCTGCAACGCATTCCTGACGATGCCAGTCATGGAGCGGACCATGTTCATCCGCAGCATGGTGGCGTCGACGGTGAAGCGGGCGATCAAGTTGCCGGTCTGCGTGTTGACCAAGAACCCGAGATCGGCGCGCATCAGCCTGACATACATGTCACGCCGGAAATCGGCGACGATCCCCTCGCCCACGCGGGACATCAGGACGGTGTGGATGTAGGTCCCTCCGCCCTTCGCGAGCGCCAGCGCGAGGACCCCCAGCGCGACCCAGTAGAGGATTTCCAGATCGCGTCCGATGAAGGCTCTGTCGAGCGCCGGCTCCATCAGCCAGGCATTGCCGGCGGTGGCCGCAGCGACGACGGCCATGAAGAACAGCGCGCCGGCGGTGAGAAGGAAATAGCCGCGCATCCGTTCGCGCAGCAGCCGGCGCACCAGATCGCCGGTGCTCGACCGGGCGGCCACCCCCGCCGACAGGCCCTTGCTGTGCGGACTAGTCATGCGCGGTCCAGGAACGATGCTTGCCGGAGTCTAGCACGGCGCGGGGTTCAGATGCCGGCGATCGTCATCCCGTCGATGCGGATCGTCGGCGCATCGACGCCGAAGCGGAATTCGAGGTCGTCGGCCGGCGTGAGGTTGGCGAACATGTCCTTGAGATTGCCGGCCACCGTGACCTCGCTCACCGGGTAGGCGATCTCGCCGTTCTCGATCCAGTACCCGGTCGCCCCCCGGCTGTAGTCGCCCGTCACCGCGTTCACCCCCATGCCGATCAGCTCGGTGACGTAGAAGCCGCTGTCGATCTCCCCGATCAGCGCCCCGGGCGGGATCGCGCCCGCCTGCATCCAGAGATTGGTGACGGCGGGGGAGGGCGGCGAGGCGGTTCCGCGCGCGGCGTGGCCCGTCGTCTCGAGCCCGAGCTGGCGCGCGGAGGCGAGATCCATGATCCAGGTCTGTAGCACGCCGTCCTCGATCACCGCACGGCGGCCATTCGCCACACCCTCGGCGTCGAACGGCTTGGACCGCAGCCCGCGCGGGCGGTGCGGATCGTCGACGACCTGGACACCCTGCGGAAAGATCCGCTGTCCCAGCTTGTCCTTGAGGAACGACGTCCCGCGCGCGACCGACGGCCCGTTGATCGCGCTCGAGAGATGGCGCAGCAGCCCGCCGGAGACGCGGGGGTCATAGACCACCGGCACCTGGGCGGTCTCGATCTTGCGCGCATTCAGGCGGCGCACCGCGCGCTCCCCGGCGCCGTGGCCGATCTCCGCCGGCGCGCGCAGATCGCTGCCGTGGACCGCGGTATGGAAGTCGTAGTCGCGTTCCATCGCGGTGCCCTCGCCGGCGAGGACGGAGGCGGCGATGCTCTGCGAAGACGCCGCATAGCTCTGGGCGAAGCCGTTGGTCGCGGCGAGCGCGATGGTCGAGCGGCTCCACCCGGCCTCCGCGCCCTCGGAGTTGGTGACGCCCTCGACGGCGCGCGCGGCGTCCTCGGCTTCCCGCGCCCGCGCGACCAGGGTCTCGGCCGTCGGTTCGACATCGTCGCAGATGTCGAGGTCCCGGAGACCGGTCGCGAGCTGGCCGGGATCGGCGATCCCGCAATAGGGGTCCTCCGGCGCCGCCCGCGCCATCGCGAGCGCGCGTGCGACCAGCGCGTCCAGCGAGTCCGGGGCGAAATCGGTGGTCGACGCGATCGCCTGGCGCTTGCCCACCAGCACCCTGAGCCCGAGATCGCGGCTTTCCGAGCGTTCCAGCTTCTCCGACTTGCCGAGCCGCTGGGCGACCGCGAGCGAGGCCGCTTCGAAGAACACCGCGTCGGCGCTGTCGGCGCCCGCGCGTTTGGCGGCGGCGAGCAGGTCTGCCAGCAGATCGAGGGGGTCCGGGACGTTGGACATCGGGGCCTCCGGTTGCGCGCCCGGTCTTATAGGCGATCCGGGCGGGGGGTGCGAGAATTCGGGACTCAGCGCCAGATCGGATCGCCCGAGCCCGGCAGGCCGTATTCCGCCCATCGGCGCGTTACGTCCGCGATCACGTCCCCGTCCATGCGGATCGGCCGCCCCCACGGGCGGGAAGTCTCGGGCGGAATCTTGGTCGTCGCGTCGATCCCGAGCTTGGCGCCCAGCCCGGGCTCGGGCGAGGCGAAGTCGAGCGTGTCGATCGGCGTGTTCTCGATCACCGTCAGGTCCCGCGCCGGGTCGACATTGGTGGCGATCGCCCAGACCACGTCCGACCAGCGCCGCGCATCCAGCCCGGCATCCACCACGATGACGAACTTGGTGTACATGAACTGCCGCAGATAGGACCAGACGGCCATCATGATCCGCCTGGCGTGGCCTGGATAGGCCTTCCTCAGCGCGACCACCGCCACCCGGTAGCTGCACGCCTCGGGCGGCAGCCAGAAATCGGCGATCTCCGGAAACTGCTGGGTGAGCAGCGGCACGAACACCTCGTTGAGCGCTTCGCCCAGCACCGAGGGCTCGTCCGGCGGGCGCCCGGTGAAGGTGGTCAGGTAGATCGGTGCGCGGCGCATCGTCATCGCCGTCACCGTGAACGCCGGGAAGCTGTCGGCCGGGTTGTAATACCCGGTGTGGTCGCCGTAGGGGCCTTCCTCGCCGTACTGGTCGAGCGAGACCTCGCCCTCCAGCACGATCTCGGCCTCGGCCGGGACCTTGAGCGGCACCGTCCTGCAGTCGACCAGGTCGAGCCGGCGGCCGCGCAGCAGCCCGGCGAAGCGGTATTCCGACATGGTGTCCGGGACGGGCGCCACCGCCGCGATGATCGTCGCGGGGTCGGCGCCGATCACCGCCGCGGCGGGCAGGCTGCGCGCCCCGCCCGTCCCGGTCTCCGCGCGTTCGGCATGGTGACGGGCGCCGCCGCGGTGGCGCAGCCAGCGCATCAGCGTGGTGTTCCGGCCGGTCACCTGCATGCGGTAGATGCCGAGATTGGTCCGGCCCTCCGCATCGGCGGTGGCGACCAGGGGCCAGGTGATCAGCGGCGCCGGCTCGCCCGGCCAGCACATCTGCACCGGCAGGCGCGCGAGGTCGACGTCGCCGCCGGTCAGCACGACCTCCTGGCACGGGGCGCGGCTTACCGTGCGCGGCTGCATCGCCATCGCGGTCTTCAGGAGCGGCAGCATGTCGAGCGCCTCGCGCCAGCCGCCGGGGGGCTCGGGCTGGCGCAGGAAGGCGAGTTGCTCGCCGAGCGCGCGCAGCGTCCCGGGCTCGCGCCCCATCCCCCAGGCGACGCGCTCGACCGTGCCGAACAGATTGGCGAGCACCGGCATTTCGGACGGCGTCCCGTCCGCCTTGACCGGGTTCTCGAAGATCACCGCCGGGCCCTGCTCCGCCAGCAGCCGGGTCTGGATCTCGGTCATCTCCAGCGCGGTGGAGACCGGGGCGGAGACGCGCACCAGCCGGCCCGCGGATTCGAGCCGGGCGACGAAGGCGCGCAGATCCGCGTAGCTGGTGGCTTGTGGGTTCATCGGCCGGGGTTCCGGGCGCCCGCTTGACGGCGCCCGTCATGCTGCCAAAGGACGGCGCGCTTGGCCATGGCGCCGACCGGCGGTTCAGTTGAGATGTTTGGGGAGGTCCCTGACCGCTTCGTCGACCAGCGCCGAGGCCCGGTCCTCCCCGAGCCGCTCGCCGATGATCCGCGCGCTCGCGGCGATCGCGACGTCGATGGCGGCATTGCGCACTTCGCGCAGCGCGTCGGCCTCGGCCTGGGCGATCTTCTCGCGGGCGAGCGCCTGGCGGCGTTCGAGGGTCCGCTCCAGCGCCTCGGTCGCCTCGGCCCGGATGCGCTCGGCCTCGATGCGCGCCTGTTCGATCATCTGCTCGGCCTCGCGCGCCGCGTCGCGCTGCTTGCGCTGGTACTCCGCCAGCAAGTGCTGGGCTTCCTCGTGCAGCGTCCGGGCCTCGTCGAGGGTCTGCTTGATGCGCTCGCCGCGCGCATCGAGGGCCGTCGTGATGCCCCGCCATGCCGGCCGGGCGATGCCGGCGACCAGGATCACGAAACCCACCGCGACCCAGAATTCCGCCGTCGACAGCATCAGCCCCGCCCCCCCACGACCTGGGCCACCGCGGCCTCGGCCGAACTCCGGTCGGTGGGAGCCCCGGTGAGCCGCTCCGCGGCGAGCCCGGCAAGCTCGGCGGCAATCGCCTCGACATCCGCCATGGCCTGTTCGCGCGCCGCCCCGATGCGCGCCTCGCCCGCCGCCGCCTCCTCGGCCAGCCTCCGGCCCAGCGCCTCGTTCTTCTCCGCCGCCTCGGCGGCGAAGCGCTCGGCGCTGTCGCGCAGGATGTCCTGGGCCTCCGCGCGCGCCCTGGCCGCCGCCGCCTCATACGCCGCGAGGACCGACTCGGCCTCCGTCTTGATCTCGTCCGCGCGGCGCAGATCGCCGTCGATGCGCTCCTGACGCGTCGCCAGGATCTGCGAGATCCGCGGCAGGGCGGAGCGCTTCATGACGATGTAGAGAATGCCGAAGGTCAGGAACAGCCAGACGAGCTGGCTGAGAAAGGTGCCGACCTGTTCGAGCTGGGGCATGGTCGCTCCGGAAGCCCGCGTGGCTAGCCGAACAGGATGATCAACGCGATCACCAGCGCGAACAGCGCGATCGCCTCGACAAGCGCGAAGCCCAGCATGGTCATGGTGAACACTTCGTCGCGAGCCGCCGGGTTGCGTCCCACGGCGGTGATGAATGCGGAGAAGATCGCACCGATACCGATACCCGATCCGATGACCCCGATTACCGCGAGACCGGCGCCGATGACCTTGGCTGCTTCAAGCTCCATGATGTCCTCTCTTTCGCAGGATGCGGCCGCTCAGTGCAGATGCAGAGCGTCGTTGATGTACAGGCAGGTGAGGATCGCGAACACATAGGCCTGAAGGAACGCGATCAGCAATTCGAGCCCCGACAGCGCGGCGACGAAGGCGAGCGGAACCACACCGGCAGCCCCCAGGACCGGCACGAAGCCGGCGAACACCTTGAGCAGGGTGTGCCCGGCAAGCATGTTCGCGAACAGCCGGACCGACAGGCTGATCGGGCGCGACAGGTAGGAGATGATCTCGATCGGGATCATCAGCGGCCACAGCGCCACGGAAATGCCCGGGGGCACGAAAAACGCGAAGAAACGCACCCCGTGCTTGACGAATCCGAGGATCGTTACCCCGACGAATACCACCGCCGCCAGGGCGAAGGTCACGACGATGTGACTGGTGAAGGTGAAGCTGTAGGGGATCATCCCCAGCATGTTGCCGAACAGCACGAACATGAACAGCGTGAACACGAAGGGAAAGTAGCGCCGCCCGTCCGGCCCCACGGTGTCGCGCAGAAGGCCGACGATGAACTCGTAGGAGAGCTCCACCATCGACTGCCAGCGCCCGGGCACCAGGGCGCGCCGGCGCGCGCCGAGCAGCAGGAAGAGGGTGATCCCGATCAGCGCGATCACCATCATCAGCGACGAGTTGGTAAACGAGATGTCCGCCTCGCCAAGATGGATCGGCAGCAGCGTCTTGATCTCGAATTGCGAGAGCGGGCCGTGATGTTCAGCGCTCGCCATTTCGCTCGGCCTCCGGTCTCTTGCCCGTCGCGTCGCCCACGGTCCGGTTCATGCGCTCCATCACCCGGTAGACGTTCAGCATCCCGGCGGCGGCGCCCAGAACGAAGAACACGACCAGCAGCCACGGCGCCGTGCCCAGCCAGCTGTCGAGCAGCAGCCCGATGCCGACGCCCACGACCAGAGCGGCGACCAGCTCCGCCCCGATCCTGACCGCGAGGCTCAGCCCGCGGCCGCGTTCGGCCGCCGCGCGCGCGCCGCCGTCTTCTTCGGCACGCAACCGTTTGAGCCGCCTATCCAGGTCCCTGAGGGGTTGCGGACGCTCGGGCTCGGCCATGGATCGCTTGCAACGCCGCGCCGCGCACCCCGAGCGCGGGGAGCGCCAAGGCCAACGGCGGGCCGCACGATAGGGAGCCGCCGATACCCTGTCAAGGTCTAACCGATACCTCTCAACCATTTGAAAACAAACATGGAATGGAGGGTCAGGGAGGCCTTGCCACGCCGCCCCGCAATGTGGCGAATCCGCGCCTAGGCCGGTTCGCGCAGCCGCTCGGCGGCCATCAGGTCGACCGAGACGAGCTGGGACACGCCGGGCTCCGGCATGGTGACCCCATACAGCCGGTCCATCCGCGCCATGGTCAGGCGGTGATGGGTGATCAGCAAGAAACGGGTCTCGCCGCCGCGGCAGATCTCTTCGAGCAGATTGCAGAACCGGTCGACATTGTTGTCGTCGAGCGGCGCGTCGACCTCGTCGAGGACGCAGATCGGCGCCGGGTTGGTCAGGAATACCGCGAACAGCAGGGCGATCGCCGTCAGCGCCTGTTCCCCGCCCGACATCAGCGACATCGACTGGAGCCGCTTGCCCGGCGGGCTCGCCATCACTTCGAGACCCGATTCGAACGGGTCCTCCGACTCGGTCAGCGCGAGCCGGGCGCTGCCGCCGCCGAACAGACGGGCAAAGACGGTCCGGAAATGGCCGTCGATGGTCTCGAACGCCGCCAGCAGCCGTTCGCGCCCCTCGCGGTTGAGGTCCGCGATACCGTGGCGCAGCTTGGCGATGGCGCCCAGCAGATCCTCCCGCTCGCCGAACATCCCGGCGATGCGGGTTTCGAGCTCGGCCGCCTCGATGTCGGCGCGCAGGTTGACCGGTCCGATGTTCTCCCGCTCGCGGTTGAGCTTGTCGAGCCTCGCCTGTAGCGCTTCCGCATCGGGTAGCTCCGCATCCGGGTCGATCCCGAAGCCCTCGGCGATCTCTTCCGGGGCGCAGCCGAGCCGTTCCCGCACGCGCTCGTCGACGGCGTCGAGACCCTGCCGTGCCTGTTCGAGTTCGGCCTCGCGGCGGACCCGTTCCTCGCGCCTCTCGGCGAGCCTGTTCTCGTCCGTGCGCAGCGACCGCGCGGCGTCCTCGAGCCGTGCTTCCGCATCGGCGAGAGCGGCGGACGCTCGGTCGCGCCGTGCGTCGGCCTCGACGATATCGGCCGCGAGCGTTTCACCCTCGCGGGCCAGCGCGGCCGGGCGCTCCGCCAGCGCGGCGCGCTCCGTCGTCGCCTCGCCGATGCGAGCGGTGAAATCCTGGATATCGCGCCCGGCGGTGGATTCGCGTTCCCGCCACGATTCGATGTCCCCCTCGATCGCCGTCTTGCGCCGCGCGCGCTGCTCGGCCTCGGCGAGTGTCCGCTGATAGTCCTGGCCGATTTCGGCGACCCGGCCGCGCGCCCCGTCGAGCGCGGTCTTCGCCCGTTCCACCGCGTCGCTCCGGAGCGCGGAATCGGCAAGCGAGTCGAGCTCGGTGCCCGCCTGCTCCAGCGCCGTTTCCGCCTCGTCGAGCTCGGCGGCGATGGCGGCCTCGGCGTCCGCCGCCGATCTGCGGTAGGACCGTTCGCCGGCGAGCGCCGCCGTGGCCTCGGATTCGTCCGCCCTGGCTGCCGCGAGCGCCGCCTCCGCATCGCGCCGGGCGGCGCGCGCCCCGTCTTCCGCCGCGATTGCCGCGGCCAGACGCCGGCTCGTCGCCTCCGCCGCGGCGGAGGCGTCTTCGCGCACCCCCTCCAGCGCGGCGAGGGTGCCGCGCAGCTCTTCCAGCCGGTTGCGCTGGGCCATGCGCTTGGCG
>MPNO01000044.1:0-37500 GCA_002239065.1 Defluviicoccus sp. bin129
GCCGCCGACACGATCATCCGCGGCGCCGACTTGAACTGACGGTTCGCCGTGAACGGCATGAAATACGGCTCAAGCGTGTTCGCCGTGCTGCGCGCAGTGTCCGGCATCTCAGACTCCAGGACGGGGTGTGGGGTCGCCGGCAAGCTATCAACGGTTGTTCCGGGCGGCAAGCCGCGCGTTCCTTCGGCAAGCTCGGGGCGGGCCCTTTGACGGGCGCTTGCAGGGATGCCTCGACAGGCGGGCGGGCGGGGGGCGTTGCAGACGACGCCGGCAATCTTGACCCGCCCTCTGGTAACGTACATGTTACCATTCAGGCATGATCGCAATCCGGGAATATGTCGACCTCAAGGGCCGCAGCCCCTATGCGCGGTGGTTCAATCGGCTCGGCGCCCGGGTTGCGGCGAAGGTTGCAACCGCCCTGGCAAGGCTGGAAATGGGAAACTTTTCCGGCGTCAAGGGTGTCGGCGCCGGCGTGTTCGAACACCGGATCGACTTTGGCGCCGGCTATCGGATCTATTTCGGCAAGGACGGCGATACGCTGGTCATTCTCCTGGGCGGAGGCACCAAGAGCCGTCAGCAGGCGGATATCGAGGCGGCGCGACGCCATTGGCAGGACTACAAACGGCGCAAGCGACGGGAGGGCTGAGAGCCATGTCTCTCACACGCGACTTCAAGGAAACCATCAAGGGTCGCATCGACCGCGACCCCGCCTTCCGCGAGGAACTGCTCAAGGAGGGAGTCGAGCGCCTGCTGTCCGGCGACGTCGACACCGGCAAGACGATTCTGCGCGACTATATCAACGCCACGATGGGGTTTCGGGAACTCGGCATTCTGACCGGGAAGTCGCCCAAGAGCCTGATGCGCATGTTCGGTCCCGACGGAAATCCCCAAGCCCGGAACCTGTTCGAGGTCATCGGCTGCCTTCAGGATCGCGAACGGCTTCGCCTCAAGGTGGAGACGGTTCGCTAGCCGAAGCGGCCGCGCGACCGGCGTCGAAGTGCGCGCTACCGGCGCGCGGAAGCGGCGATGGCGATGCGGTTCTCCGGCGGGCCGTCGGCGGCGGCGGGCTCGGGCCGCGCCGCCTCGAGGCGCGTTTCGAGGGCGGCGGCCGGCTTCGACAGGCGCAGGCCGAGACGCGCCTCGACGCTGCGCCGGGCGAGATCGTCCCCGTCGGCGTCGGCGCCGAGATCCGCCAGCGTGGGGCCCACGAGCAGCGCGTCGGCCCCGCCCGACGCCGCACCGCCCAGGCTGTGGGCCAGGCCGAGCGAGAGGCCGCGCTCGGAGTCCGGCGCCGGGTCGAAGGACAGCGTCCCCGACAGGCCGCGGTCGCGGAAGCCGCCGGCGTGGTGGGCGAGCAGCCCGCGCGCGCGGATCGCGGCGGACAACCCGCGCGCCCGGTCTGCGAACGCGATCCCCGCCCCGTGATTCGGGCGGGATCCGGGCTCGCGCGGCGCCCGATTGGCCCGCCGGGCGCGGCTCTGCTATCGTCCGCGCGGTCTCGCGATGACGCGCCGATGACGTTTTCCACCCGTTTCGACCCCATTCGGAGCGCGCTCGCGCATCGTGACTTCCGCCTGTTCTCCACCGGCAACGTGGCGTCGCATGTCGGCACCTGGGTGCAGCGCATGTCGGTCGGCTGGCTCGCCTGGGAGCTCACCCGTTCGGGCACCTGGCTCGGCATCATCGCCTTCGCCGATCTGTTCCCGACCGTCCTCCTGGCGCCGATCACCGGCGCGGTGGCCGACCGGGTCGACCGGCTGCGGGCGGTCAAGACGATCCAGGCCCTCAACCTCGTCCAGGCGGTCCTGCTCGCGGGGTTCACGCTGTCGGGCGCGATCACCATAGAAATCCTGCTGGTGCTGGTGGCGCTCGGCGGGTCGGTGCTCGCCTTCGGCCAGCCGGTGCGGCTCGCCATCATCCCGAGCCTGGTGCCGCGCGCGGACCTGTCGGCGGCGATCGGCATCAACGCGCTGATCTTCAACGGCGCGCGCTTCATAGGCCCGATGGTGGCGGGGTTGCTGATCGTCCGCTACGGCATCGGCTGGGCGTTCGTCTTCAACGCGGCGAGCTTCGTGGTGTTCCTCGCCGTGCTCGCGCGCATCCGGCTGGAGCACGGCGAGACGCGCAGGGTCGCCCGCGCGATCCGCAACATGCCCGGCGAGATCGCCGAGGGCTACGCCTATGCCGCCCGGCACAAGGGCATCGGGCCGATGCTCGCCATCCTCACCCTGGTCGCGCTGTGCGGCCGCCCGGTGCTGGAGCTGCTCCCGGGCTTCGCCGACGCGGTGTTCGGGCGCGGCGCCGAGGGGCTCGCCTGGCTGACCTCGGCGGCCGGGCTGGGCGCCATGCTGGGCGGTCTGTGGCTCGCCCAGCGGGGCGCCGTCGCCGGGCTCACCGCGACCACCGTCTCCGGAATCGCGCTGCTGGGCGCGCTGCTGATCGGCTTCGCCGCGACCGACGTCTTCTGGCTCGCGCTGCCCTGTCTCGCGATCGCCGGGTTCGCGCTGATCGTCGTCGGGGTGGGCGAGCAGACGCTGTTGCAGAACGCCGTCGATCCCGGGCTGCGCGGCCGGGTGATGAGCCTCTACGGCATGATCAACCGCGGCGCGCCGGCGCTCGGCGCGCTGATCATGGGCTCGCTGTCGAGCTGGGTCGGGCTGCAATGGCCGGTGATCGGCGGCGCGGCGATCTGCCTGCTGGTCTGGCTCTGGGCGCGCTCGCGTCGGGCGGCGATGACCAGCGCGCTCGAAGCCGACGAGCCCGCGCGCGCGGCGGCGGGGTAGGGGGCGTCGAACTCAATCCGCCATGCCGCGCTCGCGCTTTACCTCCTCGAGCGTGTAGGTTCGCGATTTCCCCGCCCGGTTGTCGGTCGAACGCCGCTCCGCGAGATGGATGTCCTCGAGGTCTTCGAGGTGCTCGACGTCGGCCGGTAACCTGACCGAGAGCATGGTCCGCTCCTTGACGCGTGGTTCCGCGAGGGATCGCATCATCCCGCCCCGTCGGACGTTCGACAAGCCAAACCCTGGGCCGGCGCTCCGGTGGAAACGGCGGCCGCGCCTAACCCGCCGCGAACACCTTGATGCCGAGCGGGGCCGACTTGCCGTTGTTGGTGGGCGAGGTGTCGGCCGGGCAGGCGGAGATTGCGGCGAGCACGTTCATCTCGGCGCGCAGGTCGATGTAGTCGTCCGGGCCCACCTCGGTGGGCAGGATCGCGAACCCGCCGTCCGGGTCGAGGGCGACATTCATGAACACGTTGAACACATCCATCACCTCGTCCCCGGTGAGCCCGTAAGGAGCCAGCGCCTCGGTCAGGTTCTCCTGGCACGAGCGGTGCGCGTCGAGATTGTCGCGGCGTTCATACAGCTTCGCCGAGCAGCGCCCGCCCATATTGCCCCAGTGGTTGGCGCAGCTGTCGGCGAGCACGGTGAGCATCACGTTCTCGCGCGGCGGCTTGGAATAGAAGTGCCTGAAGGATCTGGAGGTGCCGGTACCGAGGATCA
Organism: Defluviicoccus sp. bin129; assembly: GCA_002239065.1. Classification (GTDB taxonomy): domain Bacteria; phylum Pseudomonadota; class Alphaproteobacteria; order MPNO01; family MPNO01; genus MPNO01. The sequence goes on from MPNO01000044.1 coordinate 3,501, forward strand.
CGTTGGTCGCCCAGCTCTGGCCGACATGGAACCACTCGCGGTAGTCATCGGCGTTGTAGAACACGCAGTCCCCGACCTGCCCGCCGACGATCTGGTGGATGCGGAGCACCTGGCCCTGCTTGACGCGGACCGCGCGCCCCTCGCGCGCGGGGATGGTGAATTCCTCGACGAGCTGCACGATCCGCCTCCCTTGCCGGCTGCCGCGGAATTGTGGTCGGCGGGTGCGCGGCTGTCCATCGCGCGACGCCGCCCCCCGCCCGTCGTCATTTCGACCGGAGCCGTTCGAAGAACGGCGGCCCCAACTCGTCATTTCGACCGGAGCCGTTCGAAGAACGGCGGCCCCAACTCGTCATTTCGACCGGAGCCGTGCGGAGCACAGCCCCCCACTCGTCATTTCGACCGGAGCCGTGCGCAGCACGGCCCCCCACTCGTCATTTCGACCGGAGCCGTGCGCAGCGCGGCGGAGTGGAGAAACCTCCCTGCCCGTGGGGAGGAGGTTTCTCCACTCCGCGCTTCGCGCTCCGGTCGAAATGACGAGGGGGCTGTGGCAGGGAGGTTTCTCCACTCCGCGCCTTCGGCGCTCCGGTCGAAATGACGAGGGGGCGCCCGCCTGCGGCGCTACGCCCCGGATCAAGTCCGGGGTCCGTCGAAATGACGAGGGGCCGGGCCTGTGCATCGCCCTTGCCCAAACCGTCGCCTTGGCTACGATGTCTGCCGGACAACGAGAACGGGAGGCTGGCAGTGAAGGCGCCGCGCTTCGCCTATATCCGGCCGGACAGCCTCGACGAGGTGCTGGCGCTGCTCGCCGAGCACGGCGACGAGGCGCGCATCCTCGCCGGCGGCCAGAGCCTGATGCCGACGCTCAACATGCGGCTGTCGCGGCCGCGCGTGCTGGTCGACATCAACCGGATCGACGCCCTCAAGGGGATCGGCCTGGAGAACGGCACGGTGCGGATCGGCGCGCTCGCCCGCCACGCCGAGGTGATGGGGTCCGACATCGTCGCCGGGAATCTGCCGCTGGTCGCCGACGCCATGCCGCATGTCGCCCATGTCGCGATCCGCAACCGCGGCACGTTCGGCGGCAGCATCGCGCTGGCCGACCCCGCCGCCGAGCTCCCCGCCGTCGTGCTGGCGCTCGACGCGGAGCTCGTGCTGGCGAGCGCGCGCGGGCGGCGGACGGTCGCCGCGCGCTCCTTCTTCAACGGGCTCTACGAGACCGAGCGCGGCGACGACGAGATCCTGGTCGAGACCCGCATCCCGGCGCTCGGGCCGGGCTACCGCTCGTCCTTCATGGAGCTCGCCCGGCGCCACGGCGATTTCGCGCTGGCCGGGGTGTGCTGCCACGCCAGGGTCGACGGCGGCGTGCTGAGCGACGTCCGCCTCGCCTATTTCGGCTCCGACGACCGGCCCCGCCTCGCCGCGGGCGCTTCGGCCGCGGCCGAGGGCAAGGCCTGGTCCGGGGACGTCAAGGAGGCGGTCAAGGACGCGCTCGGCGGCGACCTCGACCCGATCGGGAATTTCCATGCCTCGGCCGCGACGCGGCTGCATCTCGCGCGGGTGCTCACCGGGCGCGCGCTCGACCGCATGGTCGCATCAGGCTGAGGGGGCGGAACGATGGAAGAATTCGCCGACATCGAACTGACGGTCAACGGCGAGAAGATCGCCAAGCGCGTCGAGGCGCGCCAGCATCTGGTCGATTTCCTGCGCATCGAGCTCGGCCTGACCGGCTCGCATCTGGGCTGCGAGCACGGCGTCTGCGGCGCCTGCACGGTGCGCGTCGACGGCCAGATCGTGCGCGGCTGCCTGATGCTCGCCATCCAGGCCGACGGGGCCGATGTGTGGACCATCGAGGGGGTCTCGGATACCGGCGAGATCGAGGATCTGCAGGAGGCGTTCATCGCCCGCAACGCGCTGCAATGCGGCTACTGCACGCCCGGCATGCTGCTGACCGCGGCCGAGATGATGGAGGCCGGGCGCAAGATGTCGCGCACCGAGATCCGCGAGTTCCTGTCCGGCAATTACTGCCGCTGCACCGGCTACCACGCCATCGTGGACGCGGTCGAGACGACGATGGAGAGCCGCTTCGGTGGCTGATCCCGCGGGCGCCGTCGGGCGCCCCCTGCCGCGCAGCGCCGCCCGCAGGCTCGCCTTCGGCCGCGGCAAGTACGCCGACGATTTGCGCTTCCCGGGGCTGCTGCATCTCGCCTTCGTGAGAAGCCCGCACGCGCATGCCCGCATCCTCGCCATCGACCCCGCGCCGGCGCGCGCCGCGGTGCCGGAAGCGCTGGTGTTCACCGGCGCCGAGATCGCCGCGGTCTGCGCCCCCTGGCAGGGGACGATGGAGCATCTGCCGTCGATGGTCTCGCCGCCGCAGCACGCGCTGGCCGTCGAGCGGGTCGTCTGGCAGGGCGAGCCGGTCGCCGCCGTCGTCGCGCGGACCCGCGCCGAGGCCGAGGACGCGGCGGGCGAGGTGGCGGTCGACTGGGAAGCGCTGCCGGCCGCGGCGGTGCGCGAGCGCACGCTCGACGCGGACGCCGCGCTGGTCCATCCCGGGCTCGGCAGCAATCTCTGCTTTGCCACCACGATCGAGGCCGGCGAGGCCGCGGCGGCGCTGGCGAACGCCGCGCATGTCGTCGAGGGCAGCTTCTCCTTCGCGCGCCATACCGGCGTGCCGCTCGAGATGCGCACCGTGATCGCCGACTACGACCCGGGCGAGGGCCGGCTCACCGTGCATGGCAGCCACCAGTCGCCGTGGCACCAGCAGGACACGCTGTCGCGCATGCTGGGCATCCCGGAACAGCTGGTCCGCGTGGTCTCGCCCGATATCGGCGGCGGGTTCGGCATCAAGCTGCACATCTACGGCGAGGAGATCGCGGTCTCGGCGGTCAGCAGGCTGCTCGGCCGCCCGGTGAAATACGTCGCCGACCGCATGGAGTCCTTCGTCACCGACGTGCATGCCCGCGACCAGGGGGTGACGGCGAGGCTCGGCGTCGACGCCGACGGCCGCATCGGCGGGCTCTCGGTCGACGCGCTGACCTCGCTCGGCGCCTACGGCTCCTACGGCCGCCCGCCGATCAGCGAAGGCATGATGACGATCATGATGGCGGCCGGCGCCTACGCCAACGCGAATTACCAGGCCCGGCTCAGGGTCGCGTTCCAGAACAAGCCGCCATCGGGCATGTACCGCGCCGTCGGCCAGCCGATCGCCTGCGCGGTGGCCGAGCAGCTGCTCGACTGGGCGGCGCATGCGGCCGGGATCGACCCGGTCGAGCTGCGCCGGCGCAATTACTGGGCGGACGAGGACTACCCGGTGAAGACGCCGGGCGGGCTCGCGATCCGCCGCCTCAGCCCCCGGCAATGCCTCGACAGGCTCGCCGACATGATGGGCTACGACGACTTGCGCGCCGAGCAGGAGAGGCTGCGCGGGCAGGGGGTCTATCGCGGCATCGGGGTCGCCACCTTCCTCGAGATGACTTCGGTCGGGCCCGCCTATTACGGCCCCTCGGGCGCCCGTATCTCGACCCAGGACGGCGCCACGGTGAGGCTGGAGCCGTCGGGCGCGGTGCGCTGCGTCACCTCGGTGATCGAGCTCGGCCAGGGCACCCATGCGGCGCTTGCCCAGATCGTCGCCGACCGGCTGGGCGTGGCGGCGGCGGATGTCGGGGTGGTCGGCGGCGACACCGCGTCCGCGCCCTATGGCGGCGGCGCCTGGGCCTCGCGCGGGCTCACCATCGGCGGCGAGGCGGCGTGGCGCGCGGCCGACGGGCTGCGGGCGAACATCCTCGAGCTCGCCGGCTCCATCCTCCAGGCCGATCCCGCCGCGCTCGATCTGGCGCGCGGCGCGGTGTGCGACCGGGCGACCGGGGAGGCCCGCATCGCGCTCGCCGAGATCGCCCGCATCGGCCATTTCCGCCACGACATGCTGCCCCCCGGCGTGCAGCCCGAGCTTGCCGTGACCCGCCACTACGTCCCCGACGCCGCGCCTTTCGCGCTCGCCAACGGGGTGCAGGGCTCCTCGCTCGAGGTCGATGTCGAGACCGGCGAGATCCGCCTGCTCGATCACTTCGTGGTCGAGGATTGCGGGCGCATCGTCAACCCGCTGCTGGTCGAGGAGCAGATCCGCGGCGGGGTGGTGCAGGGGATCGGCGGCGCGCTGTTCGAGGAGTGCCGCTACGACGCCGACGGCCAGATGCTCAACGCGAGCTTCGTCGACTATCTGGTGCCGATGGCTGCGGGGCTGCCCGACATCCATGTCGGCCATGTCGAGACCCCGATCGAGGAGACCGCGCTCGGCACCAAGGGGGCGGGCGAGGCCGGCACGGTCGGCGCCCCGGCGGCGATCCTGCTCGCGGTCAACGACGCGCTGAGGCCGCTCGGCGCCCGGGTCACCGCCCTGCCGATCGGGCCGGAGGCCGTACTGGAGGCGGTGGCCGGGGCGCGTCCTTAGGGTCGTGCTTGACGGCCTTGCGTGCCGTTCCCTCCGCCCCGCGATTCCCCCGAGTCCGGTCATGACGCGGTGGGGCGTTGCCGGGACGTATCTTGTGGGATACAAGTGACCGGTGGTCGAAGTTCGCCAGACCGCTGCGTACGACAATTGGTTCCGGAAACTTCGCGACAGGCGGGCGAAGGCGCGGATCCTCATCCGCATCCATCGATTGTCGCTGGGCAATCCGGGAGACGTGCGGTCGGTGGGTGGAGGCGTCTCGGAGCTTCGGATCGACCATGGACCGGGCTATCGCGTGTATTTCCACCCGGTCGACAGGGAAACAGTTGTGCTGCTGGTCGGCGGCGACAAGCGAACCCAGCGGCAGGACATCGAGAGAGCGCGCGATCTCGCGCAGGAGTTGGTGGAAGGGGAAGATCGATGAACGATTTGCGGACCCGCGCGGCCGCCGCAAGGGCGAAGACGCTCCCCTGGGATGCGGCGGACTATCTCGAGGACCTCGATGACGTCGTGGCCTACCTGGAAGCGGCGTTCGAGGACGGCGATCCGCGCGTCATCGCGGCGGCGCTCGGAGACGTCGCGCGATCCAGGGGCATGACCGCCGTCGCGGCGAAGACCGGATTGGGCAGGGAAAGCCTCTACAAGGCGCTGTCCGGCGACGGGAATCCCGGTTTCGCAACCGTGGTCGGCGTCATGAACGCCCTGGGCCTCCGGCTTCGCCCCCTGGGGGCCGATCCGGGACCGGGTATGCCGGCCGGGGATGGCGCAACCGGCTGGAGCGACGGCTTCGCGCTACCCCACCCCGACCTCTACGTGCTGAGCGGGACTTCCCCGACGCGCCCGGCGAGACGCGCGTCCGAGTATCGCTAGCGGGCGACCGCAGCCCACGGAGTCGACGCGATGAACGGCGTGCAGTTCCTCAAGTCGATCGGCGACGCCCGGGCCTTCCGGCAGGCCGCCTCGCTGATCGAGCGTGAAATCGCCCGGCTGAAGGTCAGGGACGGAGACCTTTCGCCGGCCGGAGGCGCAACGGGCTGGCCGTCGCACACCGTTTGGGAGTCCCTCAAGACGGCCAGTCATTTCAATCTTGCGATCGCCCTGGAGCTCAGGCTGAAGTGCCTCCTGCGCCTGGACGGCGCGAGGCCCCCTGAGGGCGGTGCCGGGCATCGTCTTGCCGGGCTCTACGACCTGTTCGGCGCGCGCAGGGTCTCTACGGGGGTCGAGCTGGAGCGGCTGTACGGACAGGCCATGGCCGAGCATCCGTTCACCCTGGTCGCGTTCCTGAGCAGCGACGGTCCGGCCGTTCCCGAAGGCCCCGCCGACCGGCCGCTGCAAAGCCTGAAGGACGTCTTCGCCTACATGGACGAAGACGTGAAACCGGGGACAAAGCGGTACGCTTGGGAGCATGCCGCCGGCGGGCAATGGCAGCACTACATCGACGACCTGAGCGCGTTTTTCGCGTTCCTCGATACTTCGGAGAACCTTGCCATGGCGATGGCGCGGAGGCGGGGAATCGTTCGGTAGCGACCGCTCCCGGCCGCGGCGCGGTATAGGCTTGGAGGATCGGTCCGCCATGCCCGCCGCCGAGGACGTTGTTGTCCGGGTAGCGTCCCCGCGGCTTCGCTCGGGACAGGCTACGCCGCGTATCGAAGGACGCCTACTCCGCCAGCGCGGCCAGCCGGGCGGCGATCGGGGGCGGCGCCCAGCCCGCCTCGATGCCGAGATCGGCGAGCAGCGTTTGGGCCGCGTTGTAGCCGGGGAGACCGGTGATGTTGCCGCCCGGGTGCGAGGCGGAGCCGCACAGATAGAGCCCCTCGAGATGCGTGCGGTAGCGCCCGGCGCCCGGGAATGGCCGCCCGGCGCCGATCTGGCCGTTGGTGAAGGCGCCGACCAGCAGGTCGCCGTGGCGCATGTTGGGCAGCGTGCGCTCGACGTCGAGCGGGCTGCGCGCGAACCGGTCGATCACCGCGTCGGCGAGGTTGGGCGCGTGGCGGCGCCACAGATCGAGCATCACCGCGCCATGGGCGTCCTTCGCCGCGTCCCAGTTCGCCGGATCGCCGTCGAGCCGGTAGGGCAGCTTCTCCCACATGAACGCGGTGTGCCGGCCGGGCGGCGCCTGCGAGGGGTCGAACTGCGTCGGGCAGCAGCCCCACATCACCGTCGGCGGGACCGTCCCGGCCTCGTGGTGGCGCACGATCTCCCGGTACTGCGAGACGTGTTCGAGCCCCATGATGACCATGAAGGGTCTTTCGAGCGCGGGGTCGGCGGCGGCGGCGCTGTAGCGCGGCGGCTCGGCGAGGTTGAGGTTGAGCGCGAACAGCGGCGCGATCAGGTTGTAGGCGAAGCCCTCGACCCTGCGCCGCCAGTCGTCCGGCAGGTGGGCCGGCTCCAGCAGGTCGAGAAAGGTCTGGTGCGGGTTGAGCGAGGACGCGACGAAGCGGCGCGCCATGAATGTCTCGCCCGTATCGGTCTCGACGCCGACCGCGCGCCCCCGCTCGACCAGGATGCGGCGCGGCGTGGTCGCCACGAGGATGTCGCCGCCCGCCTCGCGCACCGCGCGCTCCAGCGCCACCGCCAGCCTGTGCGCGCCGCCCACGGTCATCTGCGCCTTCGCCGTGCTGGCCAGCAATGCGGCGATATGGTGGCCGAAGCCGCGCACCCGCAAATCGACCTCGCGCAACCCGTTGAAGAACAGGAGCCCCGCCTGGATCGTCGGGTGGGTGAACTCGCTCTCGACGAATTCGAGCGGCGACAGCGCGCTCGCTTCGAGCAGCCTTCGCCCGGCGGCGCTGCGTTCGAGGAGCGCGCGGCGCTCGGCGGCCGGCAAGGGCGGCGCGGTCGCCTCGGGCACCAGGATGTCGCGCACGATCGGGCGGAATTCGTCGTGCCAGCGCTTCAGCGTGGCGGCGTCGCGCGCCGACAGCGCGGCGAACGAGGCGTGGGTGCGCTCGAAATCGGTCCACCATTGCAGCGACCGGCCGTCGCCCAGCAGCAGGGCCACGTTGAGCTCGGGCTCGATATAGCGCGCGCCGTGGCGCGCGATGTCGAGGTCGCGGTACCACGGCATCCCGGTCAGCGCGCGCTGGAAGAAACCGTGCGTGTTGTGCAGGAAGCCCGGGTGGCGCGGGTCCTCCGCGGTCTCCAGCCCGCCGCCGACCACCGGCCGGCGCTCGATGGTCAGCACCCTGAGCCCGGCGCGCGCCGCGTAGGCCTGGAGGATCAGCCCGTTATGCCCGCCGCCGAGGACGATGCCGTCGTAATCCGTCATCGGCTCGCAGCCCCTCAGCGGCGGCGCAGGCGGTCGGCGGCTGCGGCGGCGACGATCACCAGGCCAATCGCCACCTGCTGCCAGTAGGAGTGGACGTTGGCGAGGTTGAGCGCGTTGGCCAGCACCACCATGATGAACACGCCGATGATCGACTTGTAGAGCTTGCCCTCGCCGCCGAACAGCGAGGCGCCGCCGAGCACCACGGCGGCGATCGCGGTGAGCTCGTAGAACGCGCCCGCCGTCGGCTGGCCGGATTGCAGCCGCGAGGCCAGCATGACGCCGGCGAGCCCGGCGAGCGCGCCGCACCAGACATAGGCGGACGCCCGCACCCGGCCCACCGCGACGCCCGCGAGATAGGCCGCCTCGGTGTTGCCGCCGGTGGCGAAGACGCGGATTCCGTAAGCGGTGTGGTGCAGCAGCCAGTGGAAGACGCCGAACAGGAGCACCGGCAGCCAGACCAGGAAGGGGATGCCGAACAGGCGCTCGATGGCGAAGTCGAGAAAGGGCTCCGGCAGCCCGTCCTCGCCGACGATCGGCCGCCCGCCGGTGATCAGGAAGGTGACGCCGCGGAACAGCACCATGGTGCCCAGCGTGGCGATGAACGGGTTGACGTCGAGCCGGGTGACGACCAGCCCGTTGACCAGCCCGACCAGCGCGCCGACCGCGACGCCGGCGGCCACCCCCGCCACGATTCCGGCCTCCAGCATCGCCATGGCCGCGATGCAGCCCGACAGCGCCACCACCGAGCCGACGCTGAGGTCGAACCCGCCGCAGACGATGACATAGGTCATGCCGATGGTGATCACGGTCATCACCGCGCCCTGCATCAGCACGTTGTTGAGGTTGATCGGCGAGAAGAACCGGTCGGACAGCGCGCTCGCGACCAGGCAGAGCACGACCAGCGCGAGCAGCGGGATCTGCCCCGCCAGCCAGCCGATCCGGATTTGCGCCAGCCCCTTCACCCGCCGAGCGCCGCCCTCAGCGCGGCTTCGGTGTAATCGCCGTCGCGCGAGAAGCGCCCCACCGTCAGGCCGCGGCGCATCGCCAGCACCGAGTCGCTGACCGCGAGCAGCTCCTCCATCTCCGCCGAGGCGAGCACGATCCCGCCGCCGTCCTCGACGAAGCGGCGCATCAGGCGGTGGATCTGGGCCTTGGCGCCGATGTCGATGCCGTGGGTCGGCTCGTCGAGCAGCAGCACGTCGGCATGGCCGGCGAGCCAGCGCGCGAAGATCACCTTCTGCTGGTTGCCGCCGGACAGCTGGCGCACCGTGCGGTCGGGGTCGGGCGGGCGGATGTCGACGCTCTCGATCAGCCGCGCCACCAGGCGGTCGATCTCCTCCCGGTTCAGCCGCAGCCCGCGCGCCAGCCAGGGCAGGTTGGGGAGCACGATGTTCTCGCGCACCGTGAGCGCCATCGCGAGCCCCAGCGCGCGCTCGCCGGGGACCAGCCCGATCCCCGCCCGGATCGCATCGGCGGGACGCCCGAGCCGGACCGGCGCGCCCGATTTCTCGATCTCCACCGCGTGGCGGGCGCCGCCGAACAGGCGGTGCAGCAGCTCCGTCGTGCCGCTGCCGAGCAGCCCGGCGAGGCCCAGCACCCGGCCCTCGCCGACCGCGACCTCCGGCTCCCCGCCCAGCGGCCCGCGCAGCAGGATCCCGGTCGACGCCGCGCCGGGGTCGGCGTGCGCGGTCTCGATGTCGCGCCCGGTCATCGCGCGCACGATGTCTGCGCGCCCGCGCTCGCCGCGCGCGAAGCGCTCGACCGCCCGCCCGTCGCGCAGCACGGTGCAGAGATCGGCCAGCGCCTCCACCTCGTCGAGCCGGTGCGAGACATAGACGATCGCCACGCCGTCGGCCTTGAGCGCGGCGATCACCCGGAACAGCCGCTCCACCTCGCGCGCTTCCAGCGCCGCCGTCGGCTCGTCGAGGATCACCACGAGCGCCTCGTGGCTGAGCGCGCGGGCGATCATCACCAGCTGGCGCTCGGCGTAGCCCAGCCGGTCGACCCGCGCGCCGGGATCGATGTCGATGCCGAGGCGGTCGAGAATGTCCGCCGCCCGGCGCGCCATCTCCGCCCGGTCGAGCACGGGCAGGCCGAGCACGCGGCGCATCGGCAAATGGCCGATCAGCACGTTCTCCGCGACGCCGAGCGCCGGGACGACGCGCATCTCCTGCGGGATGGTGACGATGCCGCTGGCCAGCGCCTCGCCGGGGCCGGCGAAGCGGCGCGGCGCGCCGGCGACCGCGACGGCGCCGCGGTCGGGCCGGTAGACGCCGCCCAAAATCTTGATCAGCGTCGACTTGCCGGCGCCGTTCTCGCCGATCAGCGCGTGGATCTCGCCCGGCTCGACCGCGAACGACACGTCTTCCAGCGCGCGGGTCGCCTGGAACCGCTTGTGGAGGCCGCGCGCTTCGATTGCCGGCATGGCGCGGGCGGTCAGCGCGCCGCGATCCAGTCGAGCGCGGCGCCGGCCCAGGGACCGTCCGGCTCGCCGGCCGCGTAGCAGGCGGAGAAGTGGTTGCGCCCCGCCATCTCGATCCGCGTCACGTCGCCGCCCGCCGCGCCGAGCGCGCGTTCCATCTCCTCGGCCTGGGCCATCAGATGCGGGAAGTCCTCCCCGCCATGGGCGATCAGGAAGGGGCGGGGCGCCGCGATGTTGAGCACCGGACTCGCCGGCGCGTCGTTCGATTCCGGTCCCAGGAAGCGCGGCCGCCCGGAGAGCCCGCTGCCCTCGCCGAAGCGGTAGACGCCGGAGATCGGCAGGCAGCCCCGGATCGCGTGTTCCGGCAGCCCGCGCCGGGCCTGCCAGCCCGTCGTCACCGCGAGCAGCGCCGCGTAGTGCCCGCCCGCCGAATGCCCGCCGAGGAAGATGCGCCCCGGGTCGCCGCCGATCCCGGCGACGTTGTCATGCAGCCAGGCGACGGCGTCGGCGGCATCCTCCAGACCGGCGGGGAACAGGTGCCGCGGCGCCCGCCGGGAGCCGATGCTGGCGCAGATCGGGCCGCGGCCTCGGCGCCTCCCCCCAGCCGGGGGGAAAACGGGCCCCGGGGCCCCAGCCGGTAGCCGATGCTGGCGTAGATCGCGCCGCGCGCGGTGGCGCACGGCCCGGCGAAGTTGAGGTGTTCCTTGTAGCCCGACGTCCAGCCGCCGCCATGCATCATGGCCAAGACCGCACCGTTCGGCTGGGCCGGGGTCTGGATCGCGATCGACTGGTAGGGATCGGCGCCGTACTGCACGTCGAGCGCCGCCACCCCCGCGCCCCTCGCCATGACCTCGTCGGCGAAGATCTGCCCGGCCTCGCTCAACGGCTCCTGCGACGGATAGTCCTCGATTCGCATGGCTCGCTTTCGACCCGCCCGGTCGTGACGGACCACCGGGAACGGGGTACATAGTTCGGCGTGGCCGGGGGCGAGTCAACGCGCCGGCAAGCCGGGAGGGATTGTCGATGAGCGCCGCCTCGAGGAAACCGCTGTTCCGCGCCGATCACGTGGGCAGCCTGCTGCGCCCGCCGGAGCTTCTGGAGGCCCGTGCGTCGTGGAAGTCGGGCGCGATGAGCGCGGCCGCGCTGCGCGAGGTCGAGGACGCGGCGATCGCCGATGCGGTCCGGCTGCAGGAGGATCTCGGGCTCGAATCCGTCACCGACGGCGAGTTCCGGCGCGAGAACTGGTGGATCGACTTCATCTCGGCGATCGAGGGGATCGAGATCTCGAGCCCGGACGAGGCGGCGGGGTTCCGGAAGGCGCCGGGGACGGCGTCCGGCTACGTGCCCAAGAACGTGCGCGTCGCGGGACGGCTCGGCCGCAAGGGCGACATCCAGGCCGCCGACTTCGCGTTCCTGAACGGGCAGACCTCGAAGACCGCCAAGGTCACCATCCCGTCGCCGACGCGGGTCCATTTCCACGGCGGCGACGCCTCGGTCGACGATGCCGCCTATCCCGACAAGGACGCGTTCTGGGACGACCTCGCCCGGATCTGGCGCGACGAGATCGCCGCGCTCGAAGCGCTCGGCTGCCGCTATATCCAGATCGACGATCCCGTCATCAACTATTTCGTCGACACCAGGATGCGCGACAATTTGCGGGCCATCGGCGAGGACCCGGACACGCTGATCCACAGATACGCGCGGCTGCTCAACGACTGCATCTCCGGGCGCGGCCCCGAGACCTACCTCACCATCCATCTCTGCCGCGGCAACGCGCAGAGCGCCTGGATCGCCGAGGGCGGCTACGAGCCGCTCGCCGAGGCCCTGTTCCCGGTGGTCGGGGTCGATGCCTGGTTCCTCGAATACGACGACGCGCGGTCGGGCGGGTTCGAGCCGCTCCGCTTCATGCCCGACGACGGCTGCGTGGTGCTCGGCCTGGTCACCACCAAGCGCGGCGACATGGAGGACCGCGACGGGCTCAGGCGCCGGATCGACGAGGCCGCGCGATACGTCCCCCTCGACCGGCTGGGCTTGAGCCCGCAATGCGGCTTCGCCAGCGTCGACCTCGGTAACCTGATCGCGCTCCAGGACCAGGCCGCCAAGCTGTCGCTGGTGATCGACCTCGCGCGCGAGGTGTGGGGCGAGGCGTAGGGCGGGGGAAACGCGGCGTCCCCTTCGACAGGCTCAGGTCAGGCGCTCGATACGGCGCTCCTCTTCCGAGTAGTCGGGGTCAGTCGCAGCCGTTGTGCTTGCGCCACATCTCCGGGTCGTGGCCCTTGGGCGGGCTGGCGCAGGGATCGGCGGCATACCCCCGCAGCTCGTTGTAACGCGCGACCTGGGACTCGGCGAGCAGCGGCATGGTCTCCAGATGCGCCGCCAGATGGGTGTAGCGTAGCGCGGTCCGGGCCTGACCGATCACGGAAAGCAGGGTCCGCAAGGATTGCTCGGTTACCGTCCTGCCGACGAACGCCGCATCGAGCGCCCGTTCGGCTGCGACCAAGCGTTGCCCCCCGGCGATCGCCTCCGCTCGCATCCGCTCGAATATGGCAGCGATCGCCGTCACCTGGTCGGCGGAGAGCGGAACCTGGTCTCTCATCTCAAGCAAGTGGGCGGGACCCGGCATGCCGTTGAGCTCGGCCGCCTTGGCGAGACCCCAGCCGCCGCCGCGCCCGAGCTCGGCGAGATCGTCCGGCGACAGGCTCTTGATCGGGCGGGTGTGCTCGCCGGCATAGGGCGACATATGGGTCTCCGCGGCGCCCGCCGGGCTCGCGCAGAACCAGACGATTGCGAGACCGAGCAGCAGGTGGCGGGTCGGCAGACGGAGTCGGGTCATGACGGTGTCCTGGATCGAAAGATGTCGGGCAGGCGGTGTCTGGCGTGCGATCGGGAAAATCCGGCAATACGCGCCCATGGGCACGCTGGCGCCATCCTATGCCGTCCATGGATCGACGGTCTTCAACCCCGCCGCCTCGAACGGAGCGGTGTCCCGCGTCGCCACCATCATGGCGTTCGCCGCTGCGGTCGCGGCAATGTAGCCGTCCGATACCGAGATCGCCCGCCCGGCGGACCGCGCCTTCGCCATCAGCTCGGCATAGGATCGCGAAGCCGGCAGATCGAAGGCCAAAACCCGGCCGGCGAACATTGGCAGGACCTGACGCTCGATATCCTCGTTCAGTCGATCGCGGCGGCGACCGGGCGGCAGCGATCGGACCCCGAAACGCAGCTCGGCGACGGTGATGGCGGACAGATACAGCGTTTCCAGCGCCTGCGCGTCCAGCCACCCGGCGACCCGCGGTTCCGGGATCGCGCGCAGCGGTTCGGACACCACATTGGTGTCCAGCAGAATCATTCGAGATCGATCGGCCGAGACGGGGTGGTATCGCGTTGCGCGAAGCCTGCGAACTCCTCGTCCGTCAACCCGGCGCGCCGGCCGACGGCGGTCAGCAGCGTCCCCAGCGCGGCCCGCCCCTCCGGCAGGACCGTTTCCTCCAGGATGGCGCGCACCTCCGCCTCGGTGCTGCGGCCCCTCAGGGCGGCCCGCACACGCAGGGCGCGATGCACCTCGTCGGGCAGGTTGCGGACCGTCAGCATGGCCATGGTCGAATACCCATCATGCTTTCAATGAATGCAATTTATCTATTTGACGGCATCGATGCAAGCGCGCCCGATGCAATGCCGTCAGGACCGCGTAGGGGCGGCGCTGCCCGGCCGGGCGACCGTGGCGGGAGAACCCCTATTCCGCCGCCTGCGCCCGGCTTTCCGCCGCTTCGCCCGGCGGCGCCACCAGCACCGTCCTGAGCGCGTCGCCTTCCGGGTCGGCGAGGGCGGCGGTGCGCGCGGCGTTGAGCGCCGCGGCCGCCGCCGCGGCATCGCCGCCGGCCGCCGCCGGGCGGGCGAGCCGCTCGAACACCTCGCGGTAGTTGGCGACGCCGCGCCGGTGGGTGTCGGAATAGCCCTTGCGCAAATTGGGCAGCTCGGCGATCTCGAGCGCAAGCTCGTAGCTCTGCGCCGCCGCCCCCTCGAGCGCTGCCAGCCAGGTCTCGATCTCCGACCACTCCTCGGCGTAGCGGTAGCTCCAGGGCCGCCAGAAGCGGAGCCTGGCCAGCGCCCGGAGCCTTGCATAGCCGAACACGGTGTTGGTCTTGACCCGCATCGCGATGTGGAATTTCTGCCGGCCTGGCCGCTGCTCCTTCCACCGGGTGAGCGCGCGGCCCAGCATGGGCGGCAGCACCGAGGCGATCTCGTCGTAGCCCGGCTTGAGGAACTCGGTGACCACCACCGGCTCGCCGTCCTTGGCGCCGACCTCGCGGCGGACGCGCGCCATGCGCTCGGGCCGGCTCTTCAGCTGGGCGACCCGGATGATGTCCTCGAAGGTCATCCAGAGCGCGAGATAGCGCCCGCCCTCGACGGTCAGCCTGAATCCCCTGTCGGCCCCGCCGCTGGCCTTGTCGGCGGCGAGGATCTTCGCGGCATTGTCGAGATAGCGCGCGCCGTATGCGAGGTTCTGGTAGTCCACCGCGCGGCGCACGCCGTCGGACAGCATTTGGCGGGTCTCGGGCGGGAAGCTCTCGTCCACCCGCGCCAGCAGCGCCTCGACGTTCCGCGGCGCCGGGCGCTCCGCCGGCTTCTCCGCCTCCGGCATCGGGGCGTCGCCCCGCACATGGTCGAGCCCCGCCTTGAAGCCGCGCAGATTGGCGGCGACCGCGACACCGGTCTTCTCGATCGCCTGCTCGAACGCCTCGGCCGGGATCGGCAACTCGCCCGAGCCCGCCATGACGCCGAGGATGACCGCGTTGATCTGCGCCCCGTTGGCCGCGGCGAGGCGGTCCATGTCGATCAGGATGGGCCGCTTGGCGAGATGGTTCGCGGTCTTGACCAGGTCCCCGACCTCGACCCGGCCGTCCCCCATCGCCGATTTCTCGAAGATCGAGTAGACCCGGTGGGAGGACGAGATCAGCGTGGTCCGGTCCGGCGTCACCCAGCCGAGCTCGAGCGCGCGCCCGGCCTCCATCAGCTCCGAGGTGACCACCACGTCCATGTTGCCGGGCGTCGCGTAGAGCGCCATCGTCGGCGACCGCCCCTCCAGCCGCTCGCGATGGGCGGGGTAGAATTCGATGTAGTAGGTGGTGGCGCCGGTACGCTGCGCGACGCCCGGGATCGAGGTGCTCTGCACCGGGTAGCCGAGCGATTCCGCCGCCGCCACGATCCAGCTGGTCAGCACCCCGCCGCCCTCGCCGCCGAGCGCGCCGACCACCATGGCGAAGGTGCGCTCGGGAAGCGGCTCCGCCCCGTTCTCCGCGCTGCTCATGCGGCGGCTCCGTTGCCCTTCGCCGCCCCGTTGGCGTAGCCCCCGAGCCGGCCGATAACGGCGCCGCGCCACTTCTCCAGGAACAGATCGGCGCCGCTCGGGTTCTGGATGATGTCCGCCTTGTAGAAGGACGGGCAGAGCACCGCCGCATCCGCCACCTCGCCGCACAGCCCGCAGCCGACACAGCCATTGTTGACATGCGCCACCGGGTCCTTGCGCAGCGGGTCCGGGTTGGACTTGACGGTGAGCGAGGGGCAGCCCGAGAGCCGGATGCAGGAGTGATCGCCGGTGCAGGTCTCCTCGTCGACGCCGAACCGGGTGCGGACCACCCGCTTGCCGGCATCCAGCGCCTTGCGCATCAGCGGGCGCAGGCGGCGCTGCTTGGCGATCTGGCACTCGGCCTCGGCGATGATCACCTTCAGCCCCTTCTCCGGCGTGGTCAGCGCCTCGTGCAGCAGCCGCTTCATCTTGCCGACCCGGTAGGTGTACTGCTTGCGCACCCACTTGACGCCGAGCCCCTTGATGGCGCGCTCGATCGGCATGACGGTGTCGTTGGGGACGTTGCCGCCGGCGGTGGTCGAGGGCAGATGCTGCTGCCCGGTGGCCGAGGAATAGCCGTTGGCCATGATGACCAGCACCGAGTCGTGGTCGTTATAGGCCGCCCCGCTGATCCCCGAAGACAGCCCGTTATGCCAGAACCCGCCATCGCCCATGATCGAGATCGTGCGCCCGTTGAAATGGGGCGCCACCCCGGCCGAGCTCGCCAGCCCGAGCCCGTAGCCGGTGACCGTGTTGCCGAGCCCGAAGGGCGGCAGGGCGGCGAAGGTGTGGCAGCCGATATCGGCCGAGATATGCACCTCGCCGATATCCTCCTCGCGCTGCACCAGCTTGATCGCGCTGAACACCGGGCGCTCCGGGCAGCCGGTGCAGAACCCGGGCGGCCGCTTGGGCACCGGCCCGCCCAGCATCTCGGCCGCCTTTTCCCTGGTCCGGTCGATCGCCGCGACCGCGGCCGAGACCGGCCCGAGATCGGCCCCCTTGGGCACCGAGCCCTCGACGAACCCGGCGAGCCCGCGCAGCATCACCTCGGCCTGGTACTCGCCCGCCTTGGGGAACACGCCCTTGCCGACGATCTCGGTGTTGAGGTCGGCCTTGCGCAGGAGCGCGTTGATCGCCTGCTCGTGGTATTCCGGGAAGCCCTCCTCGACGATCAGCACCGAGCGCTTGGTGGCGCAGAACGCCGCGATCTCGTCGTCGACCAGCGGGTAGGTGACGTTGAGGCAGAGGATCGGAATGTCCGAATTGCCGAACACGTCGGCGAGGCCGATCTGCTGGAGCCCGCGGATCACCGAGTTGTAGAGCCCGCCGAGGCAGATGATCCCGACATCGTCGTGCTTGCCGGGGAAGACCTCGTTGAGCCCGTGCTCGCGGATGAAGTCGATCGCGGCGGGAAAGCGCTCCTCGACCTTCTTCTTCTCCTGCACGTAGGTCGCCGGCGGCAGCGCGATGCGCCCGAGGTCGAAGACCGGCTTCTCCAGCTTGTCGTTGGTCGAGAACTGGCCCGGCCGGTTGTCCCTGGTCGCGAAGCGCCCGGTCACGTGGCAGGCGCGGATGCGGAACTCGACCATCACCGGCGCGTGCGAGGCCTCCGACAGCTCGAACCCCTTCTCGATCAGATCGACCATGCGGGGATGGTGCGGGCGCGGGTCCATCAGCCAGGCCGAGCTCTTCATGGCGAAGGCGTGGGTGCGCTCCTGGATGATGCTGGCGCCCTCGCCGTAATCCTCGCCGAGGATGATCAGCGCGCCGCCGACGACGCCCGCCGACGCCACGTTGGACAGCGCGTCGGCGGCCACGTTGGTGCCGACGGTCGACTTCCAGGTGACCGCGCCGCGGATCGGGTAGTTGATCGAGGCGGCCAGCATCGCCGCCGCCGCGGCCTCGTTGGCGCAGACCTCGGTATGGACCCCGAGCTCGGCCATCAGCCCCTTCGAGTCCGAGGTCAGCACGTCCATCAGGTGGGAGACCGGCGCGCCCTGGTAGCCGCCGACATAGCTCACCCCCGATTGCAGCAGCGCCTTGGTGATCGCGAGGATGCCCTCGCCCTCGAAATGCTCACCGTCGCCCCGGCGCAGAAGCTCGACTTCCTTGGCGAAGCTTCGTTCCATGGTGCGTCTCCGCCCGCGTGAATCGCGGTTTGTCCCGGAAGATAGCCGGTTTGGCGGGTAGGGACTAGCTTGCCCGCCCCGGCACGATCAACGCGTCGAGCGCGAGCAGGCCTTGCGCGAAGACCCGGACGGGGTTGATGTCGATCTCCGCGATCCCGGGATGTTCGGCGATCAGCCGGGCGAGCCCGATCGCCGCGTCGCGGATCGCCGCGCGGTCGGGGGTGGGGGCGCCGCGCCAGGGGCCGAACAGCGCGCTTCCGGCGAGCGAGTCGATCATCCGGTCGATCTCGCCCGGGCCGAGCGGGGCGAGCGCCACCGCGACGTCGTCGATGGCTTCGGCCGCGGTGCCGCCGAGCCCGAGCAGCACCGTCGGGCCGAAGCTCGGATCGTTGCGCGCGCCCAAGATGAGGTCGAGCCCGTCCGGCGCCATCTCCTCGATCAGGTAGCCGGAATCCGAGACCCGGTCGATCGCATCGAGCGCGCGCGCCAGCCCCCCGGCGGTCGCGATCCCGAGATGGACGCCGCCGACATCGGATTTGTGCAGGATCGCGGGGTCGAGCGTCTTGGCCGCGACGGCGCCGCCCATCGCCGCCCGGGCCGCCTCGGCTTCGGCGCGGCTGCGGCAGACGCTCCGCCGCGGCGCCGGGATGCCGTAGGCGGCGATCAGCGCCTTCGCCGCGTCCTCGTCCACCGGGCCGGCGAGCGGCGGCCCCGCCCCGCCCGTGGCGCGGGGCGCGGTTTCGCGGTCGACCGATTCCGCCCGGGCGCGCGCATCCGCGACCAGCGCGGCCATCGCGCGGGCGGCCCGGTCGGGCGCGGGGAAGGCCGGGATGCCGGCCGCGCGCAGCCTTCCGGCCAGCGGCGCCGTCTCGGCGGGCACGCCCTGGGTGGCGAACAGCACCGGCTTCTCCGTCCTTCCCCCCGCGGTCCGCACCCCCCCCCCCAGAGCGAGCCCGCCCCCCCCGCCCCGCCGAGACCGAGCCCGCCGCCCTCGATCAGCGCATAGGCGAGCACCGCATCGACCGCGTCGTCCGCCGCGAGCGCGTCGAGCACGGTCCCGAAGCTCGCGCCGGGCCGCCCGGTATCGACCGGGTTCTTCATGTAGGTGAGCGGCGGCAGCGCGGCGGCGATCCGGGCCACGCTTGCCGGCGCGATTTCGGGCACCGAGACACCCGCGTCCTTGAGCGTGTCGGTCATCAGCAGCCCGGGCCCGGCCTGCCCGGTCAGCACGCCGATCCCCGGATCCCGCGCCGGGCGGAGCCTGGCGAACGACAGCGCGTGGGCGGCATCCAGCGCGTCGTCGAGGGTCTCGACCAGGACCGCGCCGGCCTGGCGCAGCGCCGACCGGGTGAGGCGATGGCTCCCCATCAGCGCGCCGGTGTGGGATTCGGCGAAGCCGCCCAGATCCGCCTTGCCGACCGGGAGCGCGACCACCGGCTTGGCCCGCGCGGTTTCCCGGACGGCATCGAACAGGGCCCGGCCCTGCTCCACCCCCTCGACATGGAGCACGACCGCCCGGGTCTCCGGGTCGGTGGCCACGTAGCCCAGCGTCTCCGCCAGCCCGACATCGGCCGCGTTGCCGAGCCCGACGGCGAGGCTCACCCCGAGCCCGGCCGCGTGGGCCATCATCGCCAGCGTGAGGTTGATGCCGCCCGACTGGGCGACGATGCCGATCGGGCCCGGGCGGATCTCGCTCGCCGCCGGCAGGAAGGTGCAGGCGAGCCCGCGCGACGGGCGGACGAAACCCGACGTGTTGGGCCCCAGCAGCCGGATCCCGCCGGCCCGGCAGACGCCCGCGATCCCGCTCTCCAGCGCGGCGCCGCCGGCGCCGGTCTCGCCGAACCCGCCGCTCACCATGAAGGCGGCGCCGGCGCCGATATCGGCGGCCTCGCGCAGCACGCCGAGCGAGTGCTCCGCCGGCAGCACCAGGGCGACCAGGTCGACCGGCCCCGGCACCGCGGCGAGATCGGGATGGGCGGTGCGTCCCAGGATGGTGCCGCCGCGCGGATTGACCGCATGCACCGCGCCGCGGAAGGGGGCGAGCGCGCGAAGGATCTGGAAGCCCGGCTTTTGCTCGCTCGCCGACGCGCCGACCACCGCGATCGAGCGCGGATCGAACAGGCGCGAGAGCGGGGGTGGCGGCATCGGCGGATCATGGAGGCCGCCCGTGGCGGTGTCCACAAGTCCGCCGGCGGCGCTACTCCCCGGCCATCTCGGAGAGGACCCGCCGGGCGCGCTCGCGGTGGACCGGTTTGAGGTTGCTTCCCACCGCCCTGACCGCCGCCATCAGCACCGCCGCGTCGTCGGTATATCCGAGGGCGGCGATGAAGTCCGGGATGACGTCGGCCGGGGTGATGAAATAGGCGATCGCCCCCATCAGCACCGCCTTGACGTAGAGCGGGGTGTCGCGGTCGACCGCGCAGTAGAAGGAGGCGACCGCGTCTTCCAGGAACGGTACCCTGCCGATGGTCGCGCGCAGCTTGCGCCGGAAACCGCCGCGGACGACCGCCTCGTCCGCTTCCAGCTTCTCCTGGTTGACGGTCGGGTCGCGGTCCATTCCCAGAGGTCCGTCGATGATTGTCAGCTGCCCGTCCATACCAGCTATATGGCCCGGCGCGGGGCGCGGGGAAGAGGCCACCCTATCGTATCTTTCTTGGGGAGGTATAGGTCTCGCGAGGGCTTGCGCCGGGCGGCGGGACAAACGAAACGCCCCGGCCCGTGCGGGCCGGGGCGCTGGTTGCGAGACCGCTCGGCGGCTACTTGGCGGCGAGCAGCTTGCGCGCCTTGGCGAGGGTCGCGTCGTCGATCTTCAGGCTGTCGCCGACCACCTTCTGGATCTCCTCGCCCGTGCTGGGCGTGACCCGGAGCTTGCTCTTCTTCATCGAGGCCGCGAAGGCGGGCGTGGCGACCGCCTTGGCGAAGGCGGCGCGCAGGAAGGCGATCCTGTCCTGCGGGACGCCCGGTGCGACCGCCAGGCTGCGGCCGATGGCGACCAGGGTCGACATGAAGCCGATGATCGGCCGGTCCCCGGCTGCCACCAGGTCCTTGAGCATCGGCACGTTGGCGAGCTCCGCCTCGGGCTCCGGCCCCATCTGGATCAGCGGCACCGCGAAGCCGTTCTTGAACCACGCCTCGCGGTTGGTCTTGAAGGCGAGCCAGGTGAAGTTGACGCCCGAGACCTCGCCCTGCTCCATCGCCAGCAGCATCTTGCGCGAGCCGCGATAGCCCTTGACGATCTTGATCTTGGTGCCGAGCAGCCCGTTGACGATCGCCGGTACCTGGTAGGTCTGCGATCCGACGCCGGAGGAGGCGAAGGGCACTTCCGTGGTCTTGAGGTCGGTCCACGTCTTGACCCCGGTGTCGCTCCTGACCGCCATCAGCGAGTTCACCTTGAGCGCGCCGCCGATGAAGGTGAACTTGTCGGCCTCGTATTTCGCCGCCTTGGGGCGGGTGAGCTGCGTGACGACCAGCGTGTCGGGCAGCATCAGAAGCACCGAGCCGTCCTTGGGCGCGACGTTGTAGGCGTAGTTGGTCATCTTCAGCCCGCCGCTGCCGGTCCGGTTCTGGACGATGATCGAATCCGTCCCGAGGATCGGCTTGAGCGCCTCGGCGAGCGAGAGCGAGGTCTTGCCGTAGGTCCCGCCGACGCCGAAGCCGTGCAGGATGGTGACCTGGCGGTCCTTGTAGAAATCGGCCGGGCTTTGCGCGAGCGCGCCGCCCGCCGCGAGAATGCCGGTCGCCGCGAGCGCCAGCAACTTGAAGCCTTTCATCGTCAATCTCCCTGTCTGCGCCGGCGCCGTGCCGGCCCTTGGCGATCTCCCATCAGACCAAATCCGGCCCGTCGACTCAATTCCCCGGGGGTCGGGACTTGCGGGTCATGCGGACATGCGGGATTCCGGCCTCCTCGAAGGGCGCGCCTTCGGTCGCGAAGCCGAGCGCGCGGTAGAAGGTCTCGCTGTGCGCCTGGGCGTGGAGCACGGCCGCGCGTTGCTGCGCATCGAGCGAGGCGAGAACATGGCGCATCAGCGCGCTGCCCAGCCCGCAACCGCGATGGCGGGCGAGGATCGCGACGCGCTCGATCTTGGCGATGCCGGGCTCGAGCGGCCGGACCCGCGCGGTGCCGGCCGCCTGCCCGCCGAGGCGCAGGAGAAAATGCCGGCATTCCTCGTCCTTGCCGTCGATTTCGAGCTTTTCGGGAACCCCCTGCTCGACGCAGAACACCGCGCGGCGGATCGCGAAACAGGCCGCCATCCCGGCCGGGCCGCCGGCCTCGCCGATGGCGAGCTCGCGCGGCGCCGGGCGTGGACCGCCCTGCGCGCCGTCGCTATGTTCTGCCGCCGGCATCCGGCCGCGCCGCCAGGGAGGACAATCGCGACATGAAAGTATTCGGGCTCGCCGCGTCGCTCAGGAAGGACTCGATCAACCGGCGTCTCCTCTTGCTCGCCGAGGACATTGTCCGCGAATGCGGTCACGAGGTCGACCACGCCGAATTCCGCGACTTCGACATCCCGCTCTACGATGGCGACCTTCAGCAGGAGTCCGGCGTTCCCGCCGGCGCCCAGGCGCTCGGCGCGCGCATCGCCGGCGCCGACGCCTGGCTGCTCGTCTCGCCGGAATACAACTGGGGCGCGCCGGGAACCATCAAGAACGCGATCGACTGGCTGTCGCGCATGCAGCCCGTGCCGCTGGATCGCAAATCGGCGCTGCTGCTGTCGGCCTCGCCGTCGCTGGTCGGCGGCGCGCGCGGCCTGATGAGCCTCCGCCTGCCGCTCGAGGTGCTGGGGTGCTGGGTCTACCCCAAGGTGTTCGCGCTGGCCCAGGCCGGCCAGGCCTATGGCGAGGACGGCAAGCTCGCCAACGAGGCGCTGGCCGCGATGCTGCGCGGCATGGTCGAGGACTACCTCGCGACGGCGGAGGCTCTCAACGCACGATGAGCGCGGGCGGCTTCTGGGTCGGGGCTCCGGTCCCGCGCAAGGAGGACGAGGCGCTCCTCACCGGGCATGCGCGGTTCATCGACGACATGGAACCGGTGCCCGGCATCCGCCACGCCGCCCTGCTGCGCTCGCCCCACGCCCATGCCGAGATCCGTTCGGTCGACCTGACCCGCGCGGCGGCGCATCCGGGCGTCCACGGCGTGCTCTCAGGCGCCGATATCGCGGCCGCCATCGGGCCGATCCCGAGCGCCGTCCGGGTGCCCATCGACTACTACCCCATGGCGGTCGGGAAGGTGCGCTATGCCGGCGAACCGGTCGCCCTGATCGCCGCCGAAGACCGCTACGTCGCCGAGGACGCGCTCGAACTCATCGAGGTGGATTACCGGCCGCTGCCCCCGGTCATCGACCCGAAGGCGGCGATGGACGACGATGCGGCGCTGCTGCACGAGGCGGTCGGCTCGAACGTCGTCCACCACCGCGAGTTCCGCTACGGCGATCCCGAGACCGCCTTCGCGGAGGCCGACCGCATCGTCCGGCTCGACTGGACCTTCCCGCGCTATTCCTCGACCCCGATGGAAACCTGCGGCGCGATCGCGCAGTTCGAGCCCGCGCCCGACCGCTACACCATCTGGTCCAACTTCCAGGGGCCGTTCATCCTGCACGCGCTGATGTGCGGCGCGCTCCGGGTGCCGGGCAACCGGCTGCGCCTGATCACCGCGCCGCAGAGCGGCGGCAGCTTCGGCATCAAGCAGGGCATGTACCCGTATATGGTGCTGCTGGCCGCGGCGAGCCGCCTGCTGGGGGTGCCGCTCAAGTGGATCGAGGACCGGCTCGAGCACCTGGTGGGCTCGTCTTCGGCGTCCAACCGCGAGGACGCCGTCGAGGCCGCGTTCCGCAGCGACGGCACGCTGACCGGGCTCCGCTTCCGCAACACGGTCGATGTCGGCGCCTATATCCGCGCGCCCGAGCCCGCCTCGGTCTATCGCATGCACAGCGCGTCGAACGGCGCGTACCGCGTCCGCAACATCGCGGTCGACAATCGGCTGGTGACGACCAACCGCCTGCCGATCGGACTCAACCGGGGCTATGGCGGTCCGCAGTTCTTCTTCGCGCTGGAACGCGCCATGGACGCCGGGGCCCGTGCGCTCGGCATCGATATCGCCGAGATCAGGCGGCGCAACTTCGTCCCCGCCGACGCCTTCCCCTACCGCGCGCCCGCCGGCGCGCTCTACGACGCGGGCGACTACGAGGCGGCGCTCGACAGGACGCTGGATCTGGCCGGCTACGCCGCGCTGTGCGCCGAACGCGACCGGGCGAAGGCCGACGGGTGGCTGTTCGGGATCGGCCTGGCCACGGCGATCGAGCCGTCGGGCTCCAACATGGCCTATGTGACGCTCGCGCAGACGCCCGAGGAGCGCGCCCGCGCCGGCGGCCGGTCGGGCGGGCTCGGGACCTGCACCATCTCGATCGACCCGTCCGGGTCGGTGACCGTGAAGACCGTCTCCACCCCGGCCGGGCAGGGCCATGCCACGGTCGCCGCGCAGGTGGCGGCGGATGCGCTAGGGCTGACGCCGGACGACATCGACGTGGTGACCGAAATCGACACTCTGACCAGCGCCTGGTCGCTCGCCTCGGGCAACTACGCGAACCGGTTTTCCTCGGTGGTGGTCGATGCCATCGGCAACGCCGCGAGGACGGTCGCCGAGAAGATCCGCATGATCGCCGCCGAGGACCTCGAGGTCGCGGCGGAGGATGTCGAGCTCGCCGACGGCACCGCCCGGGTGGTGGGCGTGCCGGAAAAATCGCTCCCCTTCCGCCGCGTCGCCGCCAAGGCCCACTGGCACCCGGCCGGGCTGCCCGAGGGCATGGCGCCCGGGATCTTCGAGACCGCGGTCCTGTCGCCCCCCGGGCTCGGCCCGCCCGACGAGCAGGACCGGGTGGCGTCCGCCGTCACCTTCGGCTTCATCTGCGACCTCGCGGCGGTCGAGATCGACCCCGGCACGGGCCGGATCGAAATCGGCACATATGTCTCGGTGCACGACGTCGGCAAGGTACTCAACCCGTTGATCGTCGAGGGCCAGATCGTCGGCGGCTTCGCGCACGGAATCGCCGGCGCGCTGATGGAGGAGATGGTCTACGACGAAGACGGCAATCCCCTCTCCGGCAGCTTCGCCGACTATCTCTGCATCACCGCGCCCGAGATGCCCAGGCTCACCATCGGCCATGTCGACACGCCCTCGCCCCACACCGCGCTCGGCGCCAAGGGCATGGGCGACGGCTGTTCGATGCTGGCGCCGGTGGCAATCGCCAATGCGGTCGCCGACGCGCTCGGGCGCGAAGACGTCGAGCCGCCGTTTACCCTGAACAGGGTGTGGGACCTGGTGGCCGGGGGCGGAGGCGCCGGGTGAAGCCCGCGCCGTTCGAATACTGCCGGGCCGATACGCTCGACGAAGCGCTGGATCTCGCCGCCGAGTTCGGCGCCGATGCTTCCGTGCTGGCCGGGGGCATGTCGCTCGGCCCGATGCTCAACATGCGGCTCGCCAGACCCGCCGCCCTCATCGACATCAACCCGGTCGAGGCGCTCGCCGGCATCCGGGAATCGGAGGACGCGCTCGAGACCGGCGCGCTCTGCCGCCAGGCCGATGCGCTGGGCTCCGGGCTCATCGGCGGGTTCGCGCCGTTGCTCGCCGAGGCGCTGCCCTTCGTCGGGCATTTCCAGACGCGCAACCGGGGAACGCTGGGCGGGTCGGTCTGCCACGCCGACCCGAGCGCCGAAATCCCGCTGGCGCTGCTGACGCTCGGCGGCGGGATCGTGCTGCGACGCAAGGGCCGCGCGCGGACCGTGCCGGCGGAGGCGTTCTTCGAAGGCATATTCGCCACCGCCCGCGAGCCGGAAGAAATCGTCACGGCGCTGCGCTGGCCGCGCGGCGGGGCGCGGATCGGCCATGCGTTCGCCGAGATCGCCCAGCGCCATGGCGATTTCGCGATCGCCGCGGTCGCGGCGACGGTAGCGCTCCGCCCGGGCGGCGACATCGCGGCGCTGTCTCTCGGGCTTGGCGGGGTCGAGGATCGCCCGCGGCTCGCGGATCTTTCCGGTCTTGCCGGCGCGCCGGCGACGCCCGCGACCGCGGCCGAGGCCGCGGCCTTCGCGGCGGATCGGGCGGACCCGATCGAGGACCCCAAGGCGAGCGCCGCCTACCGGCGCCAGCTCGTCCGGGTGCTCGGCGCGCGCGTCCTCGAACGGGCCATGGAGAGGGCGGCCGCCCCGTCATGCTGAGGATCGCGCCCGGAACCAGGCATCGAATCTCCGTCACCGTGAACGGCAGGCCGCATGCCGGCTTCGCCGAGGCCCGGACGCTGCTGAGCGATTTCCTGCGCCACGAGCTGAAACTGTTCGGCACCCATGTCGGCTGCGAGCACGGCGTTTGCGGCGCCTGCACGGTCAATATCGACGGGCGCGCGGTGCGCTCCTGCCTGCGCTTCGCCGTGCAGGTCGACGGCGCCGAGATTCGCACCGTCGAGGGGCTTGCCGAGGGCGGGGCGCTGAGCCCGCTGCAGGAGGCGTTCCGGCGGCGCCACGCGCTGCAATGCGGGTTCTGCACGGCGGGAATCCTGATTTCCGCGACGCAGTTCCTCGAGACCAGCCCGAACCCGACCGAGGCGGAGGTGCGCGATATGCTGTCGGGCCATATCTGCCGCTGCACCGGCTATGAGGGCATGGTGCGGGCGATCCTCGACGTGGCCGGAGAGACGCCGTGACCTCGATTCCGCTCGATACCGTGTTCGCGCGCGCCGTCGCGCGCGCGCCCGGCGCGCCCGCCGTGGTCGACGGCGGGGCGCGGATGACCTACGCCGAGTGGGACGCCGAAATCGACCGCGTCGCCGCCGGCCTGGCGGGGCTCGGCGTGGACAGCGGAGACGCGGTGGCGGCGGTGCTCTCCAACCGCGTCGAGATGGCGAGCCTGTTCTGGGCGTGCCAGCGCATCGGCGCCCCCTTCGTTCCCTTCAACTGGCGCGGCAGCGCGGACGATTTCGCCTTCGTGATCGAGAATTGCGAGGCGAGGGCCTTCTTCCACGAGCCCCGGTCGGAGGCTGCGGCGCTGGAGGCGCTGCGCGCCACCGGCTTCGCCCCCGAGCGCAGCGTCCGCGTCGGCGGCGCTGCCGGAGACGGACCCGCGTTCGAGGATCTCGGCGGCCGGTCCGGTGGCTTCGAGCCCCGTGCCGTGGATCCCGCCGCGACCTGCCTGATGCTCTACACCTCGGGGACCACGGGCCGGCCCAAGGGCGTGCCCCGGTCGCACGACGCCGAGCGCAACGCCTCGTTCAACTGCGTCGCCCATCTGCGCTACCGCTACGGCGAGGTGCAGCTCGGCGTGATGCCGCTGTTCCACACCATGGGCGTGCGCGCGCTGGAGATGGCGACGGCGCTCAACGGTACCTTCGTCTGCATGCCGAGCTTCGATGCCGGCGAGGCGCTTGAGCTGATCGCTGCGGAGCGCATCCAGGCGCTGTTCCTGGTGCCGACGATGTTCCACGACATGGTCCACCATCCCGACATCGCCGCCGCCGACCTGTCCCCGGTGCGCCATATCGGCTTCGCCGGGATGTCGATGACGTCCGCGCTGACCAGGCGCTGCGCCGAGGTGTTCGAACCCGAGGTGTTCGTCAATTTCTACGGATCGTCCGAGGTCTATTCCTTTTCCTTCTGCGACCGCGTGGTCGACAAGCCGGGCTGCGCCGGGCGCGCGGCGACCGGCCAGGAGCTTCGCGTCGTGTTCGCCGATCCCGAGTTCAAGAGCGGGCCCGACGAGATCCTGCCGCAGGGCGAGATCGGCGAGGTGATCGCGCCTATGGACGGGCTCGATGCCTTCGCCGGCTACTGGAAGCGGCCCGATTCCGACGCCAAGTCGATCCGCGGCGGCTGGTACTTTACCGGCGACCTCGGCTATTTCGACCAAGACGGCGAGCTTTTCCTCGTTGGCCGGGTCGACGACATGATCATCTCGGGCGGCGAGAACATCCATCCCGAAGAGGTCGAGGACGTGCTCGACGCGCTTCCCCCGGTGCGCCAGGCGGCGGTGGTCGGCATGCCCGACGACCGGATGGGGCAGAAGGTGGTCGCCTTCGTCGAGCCCGCCTCGGCCGAGGCCAGCGCCGAAGCTCTCGACGCCGCCTGCCTCGCCAGCGGCCTCGCCCGCTTCAAGCGGCCGCGCGCCTACGTGTTCGTCGACAGCATCCCGCGCTCGGCCTCCGGCAAGCTGCTGCGCCGCCTGCTGCGCGACGGGGAGTACGCGGTTCTGCCGGATTTCCGGAGCACCCTCTAGACCCGAGCCCGAAGGAGACACCATGGACAGGGACTATGCCGAGCGGCGCGCGGCGCTGCTGCGCGACCTCGACGGCCTGCGCGCCGAGGTCGACCCGGAGCGGCGGATCGGACATGTCGTCCTCGACCGCCCGCCGCTCAACATCGTCTCCTACCGCGCGCGCCAGCAGATCCGCGGCCTGCTGGAAGAGATGGACGAGGACGACGATGTCGGCGTGATCTGCATCCGCGGCGCGAACGGGGTGTTCTCCTCGGGCGGCGACGTCAAATCCTTCCCCTCGATCCCGCGCAACCGCATGTCCGACCTCGCCGACGACATCGGCACGCCCGAGCGCTGCCGCAAGCCGGTGATCGCGGCGCTCGAGAAATACTGCTTCGGGGTCGGGTTCGAGCTCGCGCTCGCCTGCGATTTCCGCCTCGCGACCGAGGATTGCCTGGTCGCCCTGCCGGAAAGCGCGATCGGCCAGATGCCGGGCTCCGGCGGCAGTGTCCGGGTGGCGCGGATCGCCGGGCTGACCCGCGCCAAGGACATGGTGATGCTGGGCAAGCGCATCCCGGCCGGGCGGGCGGTCGACTGGGGGCTGCTCACCGCGACCGCCAAGGATGCCGACGGGCTGACCGCGCTGGTGCAGGACTACGCGGCGAGGCTCAACGCGCTCGCGCCGCTCTCGCTGCAGTCGCTGAAGCGGGTGCTCAACAGCGCCTACGACACCAGCCTCAAGGTCGCGCTCGACGTGGAGGGCCATTCCTACGAGAAGATCCGCACCACCGAGGACTATCTGGAGGGCATCGCCGCCTTCGCCGAGAAGCGCAAGCCGGTCTATCGCGGCCGCTAGGCCGGTCCGGCTGGGCCGTCCGGAAAGGGTCCGGCGCGGATGAAGCGGGCTCTCGGCTTCGAAGGCGTGGCGCTCGCGTTCGGCAATCCCGACTTCCGCCTCTACGCGCTCGCCAGCATCCCCTCGCTGCTCGGCACCTGGATCCAGCGGATCGCGGTCCTCTGGCTCGCCTGGGAGCTCACCGAATCGGGCACCTGGCTCGGCGTCCTCGCCTTCGCCGACATGCTGCCGGTGATCGTCCTCACCCCGGTGGCGGGCGCCTTCGCCGACCGGCTCGACCGGCTCGCCACCTCGCGGCTGCTGCAATACGCCATGTCGGCGCAGGCCCTGGCGCTCGCAACGCTGGTGCTCGCCGGGCTGATTACCATCGAGCTCCTGGTGCTGCTGACCTTCGTGTCGGGAACCCTGCACGCCATCTTCCATCCCTTCCGCCAGGCCCTGATCGCCAACATGGTCCAGCCCCGGGAGCTGGTCGGGGCGATCGCGGTCAATTCGATGATGTGGCAGGCGGCGCGCTCCATCGGCCCGGCGCTCGCCGGGATCGCCATCCTCGCCTGGGGCGCCGGCGTGGCGATCGCCATCAACGTCGTGACCTACGCGCCGTTCCTGATCGCGCTCCACCTCGTTTCGGTGCGGCGGCACGGGGCGGTCGGCGGGAAATCCCTGGCCGCGATCCCGCGCGAGATCGCCGACGGTATCCGCCTCGCCGCCTCGCACAAGGCGATCGGACCGATATTCGTGCTGCTGTTCGCGATTTCGCTCGCCGGCCGCGCCGCGACCGAGCTGCTGCCCGGTTTCGCCGGCGCGGTGTTCGAGCGCGACGCCATGGGGCTCGCCTGGCTGACCTCGGCCGGTGGGGTCGGGGCGATGCTGGGGGCGCTGTTCGCGGTGCGCCGCAGCGCGCCGGAGCGGATGCCGCGCCGCGTGATCGGCTCGGCGGTGCTGCTGGTAGCCGCGCTGACGGGCTTCGTCGCCACCGACATCTTCGCGGTCGCGCTGCCCTGCCTCGCCATGTCGGCTTTCGCGCTCGCCATGGGCGGCGTCGGGATACAGACGATCGTCCAGTACACCGTGCCCGAGGCGTTTCGCGGCCGGGTGCTCGGCCTCTACGGGCTGCTCTGGCTCGGCTGCCCGGCGATCGGCCTGCTCGCGGTCGGCGCGCTGGCCGATGTCTGGGGGTTTCAGGCGGCGCTCGCCAGCGCGCTGCTGCTGCCGGCGGCCGCCTGGGTCTGGATCGCCGGGCGCCGCCGGCGTATCGAGGCCGGGCTGGCGCCGCCGGCTTGAAGCGGCGCGGCCAGCCGGAGTATCTAGGCGCGCCGGGCGAGGGAGGGACAGCGTGGCGAAGACGCCGGACAGGATTCTGATCGCGGGAGGCGGTCCGGTCGGGGCGATGGCGGCCCACCTGCTCGCGCGCGCCGGGCTTCCGGTCACCGTGTTCGAGAAGGAGGCGGGCGTGGTCGTCGACTACCGGGCCTCGACCATCCACCCGCCCACCCTCGACCTGCTGGAGGAATGCGGCGCGACCGATGCGATGATCGGCATGGGGCTGATCTGCCCGGTCTGGCAGTTCCGCGACCGCGAGCGGGGCAAGATCGCCGAGTTCGACCTGTCGGTGCTCGCCGGCGACACGCGCCATCCCTACCGGCTGCAATGCGAGCAGTTCAAGCTGGTCGGCTGGCTCTACGACCGGCTCGCCGAGCATGACGGGGCGTCGCTGCTGTTCGGGCACGAGGTGACCGGAATCGCCCAGGACGAGGACGGGGTAAGCGTGACCTGCCGCACGCAGGAGGGCACGGTCGAGCATCGCGGCGCCTGGCTGATCGCCGCCGATGGCGGGCGCAGCGCGGTGCGCAAGCTGCTCGACATCGGTTTCGAGGGCTTCACCCACCCGGAGCATTTCCTGGTGTCCGGGACGCGGTTCGACTTCAAGGCGGCGCTGCCGGATATCTGCTCGGTCAACTACACCGCCGATCCGGTCGAGTGGTTCCTGCTGCTCGAGATCCCCGACATGTGGCGGATCGTGGTCCCTGTCGGGCCCTCGGTCGAGGCCGACGACGCGGTCTCCGACCGCTACCTCCAGGGCTGCCTCAACAACCTGCTGCCGCGCGACGAGCCCTACGAGATCGAGGTGCGCGCGATCTACCGGGTGAGCCAGCGCGTCGCCGACAGCTACCGGGCGGGGCGGGTGTTCCTCGCCGGCGACGCTGCCCACATCAACAACCCGCTCGGCGGGATGGGGCTCAACGGCGGGCTGCACGACGCGATCAGCCTGAGCGGGCGGATCGCCGGGGCCATGCACGGCAGCATCGCGGAAGCCGAGCTCGACGGCTACGAGGTGGAGCGCAAGCCGGAAGCGGTCAACGCGATCAACGCGATCACCGAGCGCAACAAGAAGCTGATGGAAGAGCGCGACCCGGAAATTCGGGCGCGCAATCTCGAGGACTGGCGGGCGCTCGCCGCGGATCCGGAGCGCAGCTACCGCTATCTGCTCGACACCTCGATGATCTCGTCGCTGCGCCGCTCGGGCATGATCGCATGAACCGGGACAGCTCGATGGAAGACTGGCCGGACGCGGTGTTCGGCGTGCTCGGCGAGGCCGGGGTGCGCCAGGTCTACTACGTCCCCGATAACGGCCATCGCCGGCTGATCGAGCGCTGCCACGCCGACAACGCGATGCTCGCCACAAGGCTTACCGGCGAGGAGGAGGGCGTCGCCGCGCTCACCGGCGCCTGGCTCGGCGGCGACCGCGGCGTGCTGCTGATGCAGTCGAGCGGCGTCGGCAAGTGCATCAACATGATGGGCATCGTCCAGGAATGCCGGGTGCCGCTGCTGATGCTGGTGACGATGCGCGGGCAGTGGGGCGAGTTCAACCCGTGGCAGGTCCCGATGGGCCGGGCGACGGCGCCCGTCCTCGAGGCCGCGGGGGTCATGGTGCACGCGGTGGACGACGCCGCCCGGGTCGCCGAGACCGTCCGCGCCGCCGCCCGGCTCGCCTTCGATGCCTACCGCCCGGTCGCCGTGCTGATCGGCCAGCGCGTGGTCGGCTTCAAGGACTGGACCAGGTGAGCGCCGCCCGTCTCGACCGGCGCGACGTCGTCGCCCGCATCCTCGCGGAACGCGGCGACACGCTGGTGGTGACCGGCCTCGGCTCGACCACCTGGGACGCCGCCGCCGCCGGCGACCACCGCAACAATTTCTACCTGTGGGGCGGCATGGGGGGTGCGGCGATGGTCGGTCTGGGGCTTGCCAACGCGCAGCCCGGCCGCCGCGTCCTGGTGATCACCGGGGACGGCGAGATGCTGATGGGGCTCGGCGCGCTGGCGACGATCGGGACCGCGGCGCCGGCCAATCTCGCGGTCGCGGTGGTCGACAACGAGCGCTACGGCGAGACCGGGATGCAGGAGACCCACACGGCGCACGGCGTCGACCTGGCGGCGGTGGCGGCAGGCGCCGGTTTCGCCGCCGCCGCGACGCTCAGGACCATGGACGAGGTCGAGGCCTGGATCCCCCGGCTCCTCGGTGGCCCCGGCCCGCTATTCGCCGCCGTCAAGGTGGGGATCGAACCGGCGCCGATGGCGCTGCCGCTGCGCGACGGCGCGGCGATCCGCGCGCGGTTCCGCGACGCGGTGCTGGGCGGCAGGGCGGAAGAGTAGACGCCGCGCGCTCGGTGACCGCGCGCGGGACGGGTGGTATCCTGCTTCCGCAATGGCCAACCGAGGAGGCTGAACATGGCGGTAACCGCGATCGTGCGCTTCAACCTGCCCGAGGACAAGACGCGCGAGGCGGCGAAGGCCGCGTTCGAGGCGTCGGCGCCGCTCTACCGGGGCGTCCAGGGGCTGGTGCGCAAATACTATCTCCTCTCCGAGGACGGGCGGACCGGCGGCGGCGTCTATCTCTTCGAGTCGCGCGAGGACGCCGAACGCCTCTACGACGCGGCCTGGCGGGCCGGCATCCGCGAGCGCCTCGGCGCCGAGCCCATGATCGAGTATTTCGAGTCGCCGGTCATCGTCGACAACGACGCGGGCGCGATCTCGACCGCGGCCTGACGCCGGGGCGGCGGTTCGCGAGGCGCCGCTATCGCTCCTGATTCGGTCGGGCAGCGCTAAATTCTGGGCATTGCCAACCTTGACCAAATAGGTCGGGGTGAGGTATCACGGCCGGCGTGGAGGAGAACATAAGAGGAACAAACAGGGTCCGCGACCCGGTCCACGGGCTGATCGTCTTCGGCGACAACGACGACACCGCACGGGACGAAACGGATCGTTTCGCGTGGGAACTGCTGAACACCCGCGAGTTCCAAAGGCTGCGCCGTATTCGCCAGCTCGGCTTCTGCGATCTGGTCTTCCCCGGTGCCACTCACAGTCGCTTCGCCCACAGCGTCGGCGTGTATCACATGGCCCGCAGGCTTGCCCGCGTGATCGCGCGCCGGGAAGGCGCCGCCCATGACCCAGCCCGGGAGCGCGTCGCTTTGCTGGCCGCCCTTCTCCACGATGTCGGACACGGGCCCTTCAGCCATACGTTCGAGTCGGCGACAAAGGAATTGGGTCATCCCAAGCGGCATGAACTCTGGAGCGCCGAGATCGTCCAGGAAGACACACAGGTCAACCGGGTGCTTCGGGATGTGGACGAAGATCTGCCCCAACAGATCGGAAAGCTTCTGACGGGCGAAGACCCCACGGACATCTACAGCGCCATCGTCTCAAGTCAGTTTGACGCGGATCGCCTGGACTACATCCAGCGCGACCGATTGATGACTGGCGTAGAGTTCGGCCATATCGATCTGGACTGGCTGTTCGATTGCCTTGAAGTCGGAAAGGTGACCATCGGCCAGAGGGACCCGTTCGAGGCCCCGTGCCTCTACCTCGGTCCCAAGGGCGTGCAGGTGGCCGAGGAATATCTGGAGGCGCGTTTCCGGCTCTACCGGATGGTCTACATGCACAAGACGGCGAGAGCCGCCGAGAAAATGCTGGAAGCTCTCTTGAGCGCCGTCACATCGGATGCGGAAGCGGGGGACTTGGTGCGCCGCGAACCCGTGTTGCGTTACCTGAAGTCCGAAAATCCGGATCTCGCTTCCTATCTCACCCTCGACGACACCGTGATGTGGGCCGCTCTCTCGAGTTGGATAGACGCGGGGGTGAGCGGGCGTGTGTCCGAGCTGGCGACGCGCCTGCGGGATCGTTCGCTCTACAAGTGCGTCGATATCGGTGTCCGTGAGAAGCAGAGGGGAAATCTGTTCCGCCGCTTAAGGCGCGCGCTGAACGATTCGCCATTCGAATGGCGGGAGGAAGTACTTTTCG
>MPNO01000045.1 GCA_002239065.1 Defluviicoccus sp. bin129
CAGATTCCATCAGGGCCAGCGGGCACCAGGTCCCGCAGCAACAGGCCGGATACAAAACTGCAATCCGCCTGCCCGTCGCACCCAAATCGGTCCTTGCGTCCCGGGAGGCGTCCATACAAAACCTCGTGCCCGTGGCAGGGAGGTTTCTCCACTCCGCCGTGCTGACGCACGGCTCCGGTCGAAATGACGGGTGAGCAGCGGCCTCCGCCTTGATCGCCGCCGCCGGTTGATGGATCATCCGGACCCTGCGGGCGGAGGACGGGAATGAGACCGGGCACCTACGAGGCCGAGCGCGTCGGCGGCGACTTCGTCGAGCGTTTCAGGGCGATCTGCCGCATGTGCCATGGCGGCTGCGGCACCATCGTCGAGAAGGTGAACGGCACCGTCCGCCGGGTGCTCGGGGACCGCGACAACCCGGTCAACGAGGGGCTGCTGTGCTCCAAGGCCGGCACGCCCTCGGTCGAGCAGCTCTACCACCCCGACCGGCTGGACCATCCGCTGATCCGCACCGGCGAGCGCGGCGCCGGAGAGTGGCGCAGGGCGAGCTGGGACGAGGCGCTCGCCCTGATCGCCGGGAAGATGCAGGAGACCCGGGACCGCTACGGCGCGGAAGCCGTCGCCTTCGGCCGCGGCACCGGGGTCAACAACACCCATATCGTCTCGCGGCTGGCCAACCTGTTCGGCACGCCCAACGTGATCTCGATCGGCTATTTCTGCTACGGGCCGAGGGTCGCGGTGTGCAAGGTGACCGCGGCCGGCAAGTACACCGGCAAGTCGTGGGACACCGTCGCGGTGCCCGACTTCTATTCCGACCCGCGCTGCATCGTCGAATGGGGCTCGCAGAAACGCACCAGCAACGACCACGGGCTGATCGGCCACAAGCCGATGACCAACGCGCTCAAGCAGGAGCACGTCAACATCGTGGTCGACCCGCGCAAGCCGGCCTCGGCCGGGCGCGGCGACATCTGGCTGCCGCTCCGCCCCGGCACCGACGCTGCGATGGCGCTCGGCTGGATGCGGGTGATGGTCGACGAGGGGCTCTACGACAGGGAGTTCGTGGAAAACTACTGCCACGGCTTCGACGCGCTGTGCGAGCGGCTGGAGCGATACCCGCTCGACCGGGTGGCCGAGATCACCTGGTGCGACGCCGAAGAGATCGCGAGAGCCGCGCGGATCTACGCCACCACGAAGCCCGGCTGCATCGTCTGGGGCAACGGCACCGACCAGCTCGGCAACAACACCTTCCAGGCGACGCGCTCGCTGCTGATCCTGATGGCGCTGAGCGGCAATCTCGACGTGCCGGGCGGCAACGTGTTCTGGCCGGCGCCGAAGCTCGACTACCCGGAGCTGTGGGACAAGCTGCCGCCCGAGCAGGATGCCAAGCGAATCGGCGGCGACCGGTTCAAGGCGCTCAACCTGACGCCCTACGCCTACGCCCACCCGCCGAGCCTGTTCCACACCATGCTGACCGACGAGCCCTACCCGGTGAAGACATTCATCGTGGTCGGCAACAACACCGTCACCTGCTTCCCCAACTCGGCCCGGATCATCGAGGCGCTCAAGCGGCTCGATTTCTTCGTCGTGCAGGATCTGTTCATGACGCCGACCGCGGCGCTCGCCGACGTGGTGCTGCCGGCGGCCGGCAATCTGGAGCGCGACGAGCCGAGGCTCCATCTCCACATCAAGGGGCCGGGCGGCACGTTCATGGACGCGGTGTCGCAGAAGGCGGTCGAGATCGGCGAGCGCAAGTCGGACTGGGAGTTCGTCATCGAGCTCGGCCGCAAGCTCGGGCTGGAAGAGTATTTCCCGGGCCTCGACGTGTTCGCCGACAACGCGCTCAAGCCGATGGGCATCACCTGGGACGAGCTCAAGTCGCGGGACTACATCAAGGTGCCGACCGAGTTCCGCAAATACGAGCGCATGGGGTTCGGCACGCCGACCGGCAAGTTCGAGATCTATTCGACGATCATGGAGGAATGGGGCTACGACCCGCTGCCCGACCATGTCGAGCCGCCGGAAAGCCCGGTGTCGACGCCCGAGCGCTACGCGGAATACCCGCTGATCCTGAATACCGGCGCCAAGCAGCCGATGTACTGGCACAGCCAGGGCCGCCAGCTCCGCTCGCTCAGGCGGCTCAGCCCCGAGCCGCTGGTCGAGCTCAACGACGAGACGGCGAAGGAGCTCGGCATCGCGCGCGGCGACTATTGCTGGATCGAGACCGTGCGCGGGCGGCTCCGCATGAAGGCCAACCCGCATTCCCGCACCCACCCCCGGGTGGTCTCGGTGCCGCACGGGTGGTGGCTGCCGGAAGCGCCGGCCCCCGAATACGGCGTGTTCGAGGTGTGCTCCAACGTGCTGACCGACGACGACCCGGCGAATTGCGACGTGGCGCTGGGGTCGAGCCCGCTCAAGGGGCTGCTGTGCAGGGTCTACAAGGCCGATCCGCCGGAGATGAAGCGCGCCAACCTGCCCGACGAGGTGCCCGAGGCGATGGCGGCGAAGGAGCCGGCATGATCGACGATCCGGTCATCCGCGACGACTGGTACGTCGTCGCGCGCTCGAGCGATCTCGCGGAAGGCGGGGTGATGGAGGCGAGCCTGCTCGGCGAGACCCTGGTGCTGTGGCGCAGCGCCGGCGAGGTGCAGGCGTGGAAGGACCTCTGCATCCACCGCGGCTCCAAGCTGTCGCTCGGCTGGGTGAAGGACGGGCAGATCGTCTGCCCCTATCACGGCTGGCATTACGACCGCGGCGGCGCCTGCACGCTGATGCCGGCCCATCCCGAGATCCGCCCGCCCGCCAGGGCGCACACCATCACCTACCGGGCGCGCGAGGCCTACGGCATGATCTGGGCCTCGCTGGGCGAGCCCGAACAGGACCCGCCGCCGTTCCCCGAATGGCACGACGACGGCTTCCGCAAGGTGCTGGCCGGACCCTATTTCTTCCACGCCAACCCGTTCCGAACGGTCGAGAATTTTCTGGACGTCTCGCACTTCCCCTATGTCCACGCCAACGTCAACGGCGACCCGGACAGGCCCGACCCGATCGCCGATTTCGACGTCTTCGTCGGCGAGGACGGCATCCGCACCAGCGAGATCATGGTGTTCCAGCCCTATGGCGACCACCGGGGCATCCCGGTCAATGCCGGCTACACCTTCCACTGCCCGCGCCCGCTGACCGCCTATTTCTCCAAGAACACCGGCGAGGGGAACCGCTTCTGCACCTTCCTCACCGTGACCCCGCTGGCGCCCGACGACTGCGTCGTCTGGCTCCAGGTGGCGATCAATTTCGGCGAGGAGCTGACCGAGGCGCAGATCCTGTCGCGCCAGGACCGGGTGTTCGCCCAGGACAAGCGCATCGTCGAGACCCAGCGGCCCTACGAGATCCCGCTCGACCTCCGCGAAGAGCTGCACGTGCGCTCCGACAAGTACTGCGTCGCCTACCGCAAGTGGCTCAAGGATCTCGGCGTCGCCTGGGGAGCCAGCGGATAGGCCGGATTTCCCACACGCGGCAGTCGTGTCGGGAGCCGACCGCGAGCACGCGCCTGCGCTTGTCCCATAGCCGACCGATCCGGCGCGTTTCTCACCCCGCGCCGCGGGCTCGTGAGACATCCCCGACGCCCGCACCCGCATGATCGTGCGGCGGAGACTGCTCGGCTACGCCATGGCGGTGGGCGCCTCGCTCAGTTTCGCCTTCGGCACCGGGCTTGCCGTCTACACCTACGACCACGGAACGACGCCGCTCTCGGTGACCACCTTCCGCACGGTGCTGTCGGCGCTCTTCCTCTTGCTGCTGATCCGCTTCACCGCGGGGTCCTTCGCGCTGCTGCCGCGCGACCGCCGGATCATTCTGGCGCTCGGCGCGGTGATGGCGGTGCAGTCGATCACCCACTACGTCGCGGTCCTGCTGCTGCCGCTCGCCCATGCGACGCTGCTGCTCTACACCTACCCGTTCTTCATCGCGGCGGGCGCGCATCTGAGCGGCCAGGAGCGGATCACCCCGGCGATCCTGATCGCGCTGGCCGCGGCCTTCTGCGGGCTCGTGCTGGTGCTCGATATCGGCGGCGATTTCGACTTCAGCGTGCTCGGCATCGTTCTCGCGGTCACCGCGGCGGCGTCGTTCTCCGTCGTCGCCCTGATCTCGCAGCCGATCATCCGGCGTTCGCCCGACAGCCGGACGATCACCCTCAATCTCCACGTTTTGCCGGTGATCTCCTTCCTCGCCGCCTCGGCCGCGCTCGGCGACTGGTCCATGCCGGACACCCGGGAGGCCTGGGTCATGCTGGCCTTCGTCCCGTTCTTCTACTGCTTCGCGCTGGTCGGCGTGTTCTACGCCATCGGCGCGATCGGCCCGATCCGCATGTCGCTGATCATGAACCTCGAGCCGGTGGCGGCGATCGCCTTCGGCTTCCTGCTGCTCGGCCAGCATCTCGACGCGCCCCAGCTCCTCGGCGCGGCGCTGGTCATCGTCGCCGTCGTGGCGGTGCGCTGGATCCCGGCCCAGCGCGAGGCGCGGGCCGGGGACCGCCCGGCCGGCTGAGGTCTCAGGCCGGCGCGCCGGCCATCCGCCGCGTGGGCGTGTCGTCCATGAACATCTGGGCGATCCCGGCGGTGATCCCGATGGCGACGCCGATCTGCCAGGCGAGGTCGTAATCGCCGAACGCGTCGAACAGCAGCCCGCCGCCCCAGGCGCCGAAGAACGAGCCCGCCTGGTGGCTGACGAAGGCGACCCCGGATAGCGTGGCGACGAAGCCGAGGCCGAACATCTGCACCACCAGCCCGTTGACCAGCGGCGCGACGCCGAGCCACAGCAATCCGATCAGCGCGGCGAAGACCACCGTCGTCGCGGGCGAGGGCGGAAACATGAAATAGACCACGATCAGCAGCGAGCGCAGGATGTAGACGGTGCCGAGCAGGATGTGCTTGGGGAACTTGTCGCCGAGCCAGCCGAGCAGGTAGCAGCCCATCGCGTTGAACCCGCCGATCACCGCGAGCGCGACGGCGCCGAGCCCGGGCGACTGGCCGCAGATCACGAGATAGGCCGGCAGATGGGTCGCGACGAACATCAGCTGCAGCCCGCAGACGAAGAAGGCCACCGCCATGATGACATAGCCGCGGTGACGGCCCGCCTCGCCGAGCGCCTGGGAGAAGGTGAGCCCGGCGCTGCGATCCGGCTCGACCGGTATCTCGGTATCCTTCGGCCGGTCGCCGGCGCCGACGAACGCCGCGGCCGGCAGCATCAGCGCGCAGAGCGCGATGAAGCCGATCATCGCGAGCTCCCACCCGCCCATCCCGATCAGCCCCTGGGCGATCGGCGCGGCGATGAAGGTGCCGATCGAGCCCGCCGCCGCCACGGTGCCGAGGATCATCGAGCGCCTGACCGGCGAGATCACCTTGGCGGTGGCCGCGAGGCCCATGTTGAGCGCGGTGCAGGCCAGCCCGACGCCGACCATCAGCCCGAGCCCGACGATCAGCAGCACCGGCCCGGTGGCCGCCAGCGTCAGCGCGAGCCCGCCGGCGAACAGGAAGGTGCCGAGCACGGTGACGATGCGGCAGCCGAATCGGTCGGCGATCCCGCCGATCATCGGCTGGCTCAGCCCCCAGACCAGGTTCTGGATGGCGAGCGCGAGCGTGAAGTCGGCGACCGAGATGCCGATGCTCTCGGTCACCGGGGTGACGAACAGGCCGAAGCTCTGGCGCATCCCCATCGACAACGTCAGCATGATGCTGGCCGAGGTCAGCACCGTCATGGTCTGGGAATGGGTGTAGCCGGCCCGGTTGATCGCCATGCTGGTCCCTGCGCCGCGATCAGGTGAAGGACGGGGGACCGCCCGGCGGCTCGATGCGGAAGACGTTGAGGGTGAAAGAGACCAGGCAATAATAGCCCATCAGCCCGACCAGATCGACCAGCCCCTCGTCGCCGAGCAGGTCGAGCGCGGCGGCGTAGGTCGCATCGCCAGCCTCGCTCGTGGTCAGCACCTCCGTGCAGAAGGCGTGCACCGCGGCCTCCGCCGGATCCTCGAAATCGGGCGCCGCGCCGACCCTGATCGCCTCGACGGTGGCGCTTGCCAGCCCCTCCGATTCGGCGATCGGCGCGTGCGCGGCCCACTCGTACCCCGCCCCCCAGTGGCGCGCGACCACGAGGATCGCGAGCTCGCGCAGCTTGCCCGGGAGCGCGCTCTCGTAGCGCAGATAGCCGCCCGCCTTCTGCACGTGGTCGGCGAGGCCGGGGCTCCGCACCAGCACCGGGAACGGCCCGCGCACGCTGCCCCGCGGGCCGTTCGCGATGTCGTCGTGGACCCGGCGTTGTTCCGGCGTCATCTCGTCGATTTGAAGTGGCGGCAGGCGGCTCATCCCGGTCTTCCCTGTTACAGTCATGCGTGGCAGTTTGACCCTAGCACGAAGATCGCTGTGGAAGGCATGGTGGGCGAAGGCAACGGGATCGCTGCGCGGGTCGATGGCAGCCGGCTGTGGCGCCGGCTGATGGAGATGGCCGAGATCGGCGCCATTCCGGGCAACGGCGTCAACCGACAGGCGTTGTCCGACGAGGACATCGCGGCGCGCGAGGTGCTGGTCGACTGGGCGCGGCGGCGCGGCTACGCGGTCGCCGTCGACGATGCCGCGAACCTGTTCGTCCGCCGCCCCGGCGGCGATCTCGGACTCGCCCCGGTGCTGACCGGCAGCCACATGGACAGCCAGCCGCGCGGCGGCCGGTTCGACGGCATATACGGCGTGATCGCCGGGCTGGAAGCGCTCGACGCGCTCGACGACGCGGGCGCCGCCACGCGGCGTGCGATCGAGGTCGTCGCCTGGACCAACGAGGAGGGCAGCCGCTTCGACCCGGGCTGCATGGGCTCGATGGTGTTCTCCGGCGCGGCGCAGCTGGAGCGCTTCGAGGAGGCGGTCGACGCCAGGGGCATTTCCTTCGGCCGGGCGCTCGCCCGCACGCTGGGCGCCGCGCCGGACCTGCCGCGGCGCAACGGGGAGGCGGCGCCCGCCGCCTATGTCGAGGCGCATATCGAGCAGGGGCCGGTGCTGGAAGCCGCGTCGGTGCCGATCGGCGCGGTGACCGGGGTGCAGGGATCGCAGCGCTTCGTGGTCGAGATCGGCGGCTCGACCGCGCATGCCGGGACCACCCCGGTGAGGGCTCGGCGCGATGCGCTGCAGGCGGCGCTGCGCGCGGTGGCGCGGCTCAACGAGGCGATGACCGATTCGAACGACGTGCTGCGCTTCACCGTGGGCCGCTTCGAGGTCACGCCGAACTCGCCCAACACGGTGCCGTCGAAGGTGGTGTTCTCGATCGACCTGCGGCACCCCAGCGCCGAGGAGCTCGACCGCCGGGCGCGCCGCATCGCCCGGGTCTGCGAGAAGGCCGCCCTGCCGTGTACGGTGCGGATCAGCCGGACCTTCGACCAGCGGCCGGTCGCCTTCGAGTCGGGCATCGTCGAGGCGATCGAAAGAAGCGCGGAAATGGTCGACCTGCCGTCGCTCCGCATTTCCTCGGGCGCCAACCACGATGCCGCCTTCGTCGCCAGGGTGAGCCCGACGGCGATGATCTTCATCCCCTGCCTGCGCGGCGTCAGCCACCACGAGAGCGAATACGCCTCGCCCGAGGACTGCGCGGCGGGCGCAAGGGTGCTCGCCCAAACCCTGTCCGTGCTCGCCGATCGCTGAGGAAGACAGATGGACGACCCCTACCCCCGCGACCTCATAGGCTACGGGCGGTCCCCGCCCGACCCCGAATGGCCGGGCGGCGCGAGGCTCGCGGTCCAGTTCGTCGTCAACTACGAGGAGGGCGGCGAGCACACCGTGCTCAACGGCGATGCCCACTCGGAGACCTTTCTCAGCGAGACCCCGGGCGGCGCGCCTGTCGTCGGCGCGCGCAACATCAACGCCGAGACGATGTACGAATACGGCAGCCGGGTGGGGATCTGGCGCCTGATGCGGCTGTTCGGGGAGCGCGGCATCCACTTCACCTGCTACGCCGTCGGACTCGCCATCGAGAAGCACCCCGAAGCCGCCATCGCCATGCACGAGGCGGGGCACGAGATGGCGACCCATGGCTGGCGCTGGATCGACTACCAGCATGTCGACGAGGACACCGAGCGCGAGCACATGCGCCTCGCCATCGCCGCGCATGAGCGGATCCTGGGCGAGCGCCCGCTCGGCTGGTATGGCGGGCGGGTGAGCCCCATCACGCGCCGGCTGGTGGTCGAGGATGGCGGCTTCCTCTACGACGCCGACGCCTATAACGACGACCTGCCCTACTGGGTCGGCATCGACGGCAGGCACCAGCTGATCGTCCCCTACACCCTCGACCAGAACGACATGAAGTTCGCCGTCCCGCCGGGCTTCACCTCGGGCGAGGGGTTCTTCGGCTATCTCAGGGACGCCTTCGACGTGCTCTACGCCGAGGGCGAGACGGCGCCCAGGATGATGAGCGTCGGGCTGCATTGCCGGCTCGCCGGCCGGGCGGGGCGGGGCGGGCGGCGGCGCTCGCCCGGTTCATGGACTACGTGCTGGAGCACGACCGGGTCTGGGTGTGCCGGCGCGTCGACATCGCGCGCCACTGGCACGAACGCCACCCGCCCGGGAGCTGAGGGAGCAACATGGCCGGACCGCTCGAAGGCTTCCGCATCGTCGACCTGACCTCGGTGATCTCGGGCCCGCTGGCGACCATGATCCTCGCCGACCAGGGGGCCGACGTGATCAAGGTGGAGACGCCGCGCGGCGGCGATTTCACCCGCGCCTCGGCCAATAGGCGCGGCGGGTTCTCCGCCTCCTTCGTCAACAACAACCGCAACAAGCGCTCGATCGCGCTCGACCTGAAGAACCCGAAGGGGCTCGAGGCGCTGATGGCGATCGCGGCCGGCGCGGATGCGTTCATCCAGAACTTCCGCCCCGGCGTCGCCGAGCGCATCGGCGTCGGCGAGGAGGCGGTGCGCGCCGCCAGGCCCGACATCGTCTATGTCTCGATCTCGGGCTTCGGCCATCGCGGGAAGCTGGCGAACCGGCCGGTCTACGACCCGCTGATCCAGGCGATCTCCGGGCTGACCACGGTGCAGGCGGGCTCGGACGGGGAGCGCCCGAGGCTGGTCCGCACCATCCTGCCCGACAAGCTGACCGGGGTGACGGCCGCGCAGGCGCTCACCGCGGCGCTGCTCGCGCGCGAACGCAGCGGGCACGGCCAGCATGTCCGGCTCTCGATGCTCGACAGCGTGATCGCCTTCCTCTGGTCGTCCGACATGGGCAGCCAGACCTTCGTCGGCGACGAGCTGCCGCAGCAGGCCGCGCAGAGCTTCATCGACCTGATCTACGAGACCGCCGACGGCTATATCAGCGTCGCCGTGCAGACCGACAAGCAGTGGCGCGGCCTCACCCAGGCGCTGGAGCGGCCGGAATGGCTCGACGATCCGCGCTTCGCGACCCAGGAGTCGCGCCAGGTGAACATCGACGACCGGCTGGGCCTCACCCAGGAGGTGCTGAAGACGAACAACTCGGCCCACTGGCTCGCCCGTCTCGAAGCCGCCGATATCCCCTGCGTGCCGGTGCTGACCCGCAACCAGATGATTTCGAACGAGCAGATCGCGGCCAACCGAACCGTGATCGAGACCGAGCACCCGGATGCCGG
The DNA here is from genome assembly GCA_002239065.1 of Defluviicoccus sp. bin129. Lineage (GTDB taxonomy): Bacteria > Pseudomonadota > Alphaproteobacteria > MPNO01 > MPNO01 > MPNO01. The sequence goes on from MPNO01000045.1 coordinate 9,628, forward strand.
GCGGCTGCGCCAGTCCCGCCCGGCGGCGCTGTTCTCCGAAACTCCGACGGGGCCGCCGCGCCCGGCCCCCCGGCTCGGCGCCGACACCGACGACGTGCTCGGCGAGGCCGGGTTCGACGCGGCGGGGATCGCCGCGCTCGGCGAGGCCGGCGCCTTCGGCGAGGCATGGAAGGGAGACGCCGCGTGATCGACTTCTACTACTGGCCGACGCCCAACGGGTGGAAGGTGGCGATCATGCTCGAAGAGCTCGGGATCGACTACCGCACCCGCTTCGTCAACATCTCGAAGGGCGAGCAGTTCGAGCCCGGTTTCATGGCGATCAGCCCGAACAACCGGATGCCGGCGATCGTCGACCGCGACGTGGAGGGCGACCCGGTGCCGGTCTTCGAATCGGGGGCGATCCTCCATTACCTCGCGGTCAAGACCGGCCGGTTCATCCCCGAGGCGCCGGTGGGCCAGAAGGAAGCCCTCGAATGGCTGTTCTGGCAGACCGGCAACCAGGGGCCGATGGCGGGCCAGCTCAGCCATTTCGTCAACTACGCGCCGGACGGCGAGGACTATTCGAAATCGCGCTACGCCAACGAATACGACCGCTGCCTCGGCGTGCTCGACCGCAGGCTGGCCGAGCGCGAATTCGTGCTCGGCGACGACTACTCGATCGCCGACATGATCTGCTGGCCCTGGGTGCTGATCGCGAGGCCGCTCGGCGCCTCGCTGGAGCCCTTCCCCCATCTCGCGCGCTGGCGCAACACGGTCAAGGCGCGCCCGGCGGTGCAGCGCGGCGTCGACCTCGGCAAGGACCGCCGCAACTCCGGCAGCCACAGCGAGGAGGAGCGCAAGATCCTGTTCGGCCAGACCGCGCAATCGGTGGCCGAGCGGGCCGGGGGGTAGCTTGCCGCAAGCCGGGGCCGTGATAGGATTTCCCCGACCCGGACGAAGGGAGCATGCCCATGGCGAGTCTAGTGCACGGCTACCCGAGCACCTCGGATCGCTCGAGAGGCTGGCTCCGCTACCTCTATCGCAAGGCGACGACACCCGACAACTGGGACAAGGACGGCGAGCCCCACCCCCATTGGGACAACATCACGGGCGCGCCGATGCGGTCCTGGCACCGCATGGACCTGGTGCAGTCGAGCTTCGCGATGGCGGTCATGGCCGACCGCACGCCGGCCTGGCGCGAGGTCTATGGCCGCATCCTGGATGAGCTCTCGATCCGCTACACCGGCTACTGGGCGCCCAAGGACTGGCTCGACCAGATCGGCGACGATCCGCGGCGGGAACAGTATCCCGAGGCCTGGTACGAGAACCTGATCCCGCCGTTCCTGCGCGGCAAGTACGACGTGCCCGGCTGGACCTCCAACGGCGTCGAGCCCTGGGGGTTGCAGATGGACCCGATCGGGTGCGACGGCAACCTGTTCTACAAGGGCGATTTTCTCGTCCTGCTGGGCTTTCACGCCTATGTCACGGGCGACGAAAAGTGGAACGAGCCCTTCGACATCGTGCGCAACGGCCCGGATACGTTCACCTGGACCCATTCGCGCATCGCCGAGTTCCTGGTCGCCCAGATGGCCCGACGGCCCGAGGGCATACACTGCGAGAACACCAAGATCTGGCCTTTATGAATGGCCCGCGCGGGGCTCGGTCTGGGCCTCCACGACGTGATCTACGGGACCGACTACCGGACGCTGTTCGACGCCTGGTGGGAATACGCCCGGCGCAACTACTTCTCGATGCGCGACGGCAGGGTCTCCGGCGACGTGACGGTCTATTACGACCCGCTGATCCCGGTCCACCATACCAACGAGCGCCTGGCGGGAATGAAGCTGCTGCCGGCGATGGGCGCGCTGCCGCTCAAGCGGGACGACGCCCGCGAGCTGTTCGACGTTGCCATGGACCAGCTCGGCTGGCGCGGAACCGATCCGATCGCCGTCCCGCCGGGCGATTTCTCGGTGCTGCAATTGCTGTGCTCCGCCTTCCTGGCGCGCGAGCTGGGCGACGACGATTTGTTCGCCCGGCTCAAGGGCTTCATGGAGGACAACCACGAACCGCGCTGGGACGAAGCGACCGGCGAATTCACCTGGGGCTATCACCTGGACGAAAAACACCCCAGGGGTCAGCTCAACGCCACCGCCGCGCTCGCCGAGGTCGCGCGACCCGGATCCTGGTGGAATCTGATCAACCGGCCCAACCTCCGCAAATTCGTGGAGCCCAGCGTCTACGGCGTCGATTTCCCGAAAGTATGCCTGTCGCAGGCGGTCTATGACGTGGACCGCCGCATCCTGGCGGTGTCTACCGATGCGGGAGCCCCCGGCGCGGCGGGCGAGCCGACATCGTTCCGGGTCGCCAACGTGGTGCCGGACAATTGCAGCGTGGAGGCCGATGGCGTTCGATCCGGTGCCTGGCGCGCCGTCGACGGCGATCTGGAGATCGCCACGACGGTGGGCAAGCACGCCTTCGTCATTCGCTGCCACTGACCCCGGCCCGGACGGACGAAAGAGAGGACGGCCATGCCCGACTACCGCGATTTGACGGACCAGCTCACCGGTCTCCTCGGCCTCTCCGCGGCGCCGCTCGCCATCGCCTTCCACGACACGGTTCCCGACGGCGTTGCGCGCATTCGGGGCGCCTTTCCTCCGGCCACGGAGGACGGGCGGACCGGCGCCGTCGCGGCGGGCTGCGTGTTCTGGAACGACGGGCAGCACGCGACATTCGCGACCGAGCCGGAGGACCACGCGAATTGCAGCGTCGGCAGTCTGACGCACGGGCTGATCACTCTGGAGGAAGCGGCCTCGCGGGCGGATGTCCAGGCGGTCTGCGAAGCGAATTGGGTGCAGCCGGAGATCTTTCCGAGCATACCGACGGTCGGGTCGCGGCCCGCCGCCATCGTATACGGGCCGCTGGCGGAATGCGCCGGCGAACCGGACGTCGTGCTGCTCCGCCTGGTGGGCAGGCAGGTCATGCAGCTTCACTCGGCGGTGCCGTCGCTGCGGTTCGAGGGCAAGCCGCAATGCCACATCGTGGCGATCGCCAAGGAGCAGCAGGAAGTCGCGGTCAGCGTCGGTTGCATGCTCAGCCGGGTCCGCACCGGCATGTCTAACAACGAGGTGACCTGCGCCATCCCGGGGAGCAGGCTGGGCGAGGTGGTCGCGTCGCTGAAAGAGACCTGCGAGGCCGACAGGCTGGTCGCGTCCTACGCCAGCGAAGACGCCAAGCGGTTCGCCTGACGCCCGGGGCCGGGCCGGCTTCAGAGCGATGCGGTGTGCGGCAACCGCCGCATGGCCTCATCGAAGGTGTAGACGCCGTTCAGCGCCGCGCCGGCGTCGGATGCCGCGCGCAACGCCTTGAACACGATCAAGGCGCGGACCCGTCCAGCGCGTCCTCCAGCGACTCCTCGTCGCTCACGGCGGGATCGCCGCCCACGTGGCGCAGCGCCCCCTTCGCCGCGCCGGGGGTCTTCCGCACGATCGTGATACGCCCGTCTGCGACATAGCTTTGGTACTCGTCCCCCGGCCCGATCCCGACTTCCCGGCATTGATCGACGGGCAGCGTGATCCGGCGCTTGGCGCTCACCCGCGGCATGGGTTCGTCCTTCTCGACATCGTCGGCGGGACGGTGTCAAATTCTTTGCTTGTGATCAATTGGTAAAGCTCCGCCCCGGGCGCCCGCCTTCCGCGCCTCCCCCGCCGCTCCTATAATCCACGGCTTGTGCGGCGAACGGGGGCTTCGCATGGCCGGGCGATCGATCCGAATCCTGCTCAACGGCGAGCCCTGCGAGATCCGCGGGGTGCCGCCGGCGACGACCGTGCTCGACTGGCTGCGGACGGAGAAGGCGCTGACCGGCACCAAGGAGGGCTGCGCGGAGGGCGATTGCGGCGCCTGCACGGTGGCGCTCGGCACCCCGGACGGCGGGACGATGCGCTACGAGGCGGCGAACAGCTGCCTGTTGGCGGTGCCGCAGCTCGACGGCAAGGCGCTGATCACCGTCGAGGGGCTGGCGAATGGCGGGCTCCACCCGATCCAGCGGGCGATGATCGAGGCCGATGCCAGCCAGTGCGGGTTCTGCACGCCGGGGATCGTGATGGCGCTCTTCGCCTTCCTCGAGGGCGGCGAGGAGCCCGAAATCGAGGCGATCCACGACGCGCTCGCCGGCAATCTCTGCCGCTGCACCGGCTACCGGCCGATCGTCGATGCGGCGCGCAAGGCGGCGCGCGCGCGGGTCGATATCCCCGCCGCCGCGGTGCCCGAGGCGGGGGCGGAGTACCGCGCGGGGCGGCAGGCGTTTTTCGCGCCCCGCACGCTGGGCGAGCTGGTCGCGCTGCGCGAGGCCCATCCCGAGGCCCCGCTGCTCGCCGGCGGGACCGATCTCGGCCTGCTGTTCTCCAAGGAGCGCCGCGCCTTCCCGGCCGTCATCTCGGTCGCGCGGGTCGAGGAGTTCCACCGGCTCGATATCCGCGAGGACGGGATCGAGATCGGCGCCGCGGTCACCTACACACGGGCGCTCCCGGTGCTCGACGCCGAATATCCGGGGATGGGCGAGCTGATCAGGCGCATCGGCTCGCCCCAGATCCGCAACCTCGGCACCGTCGGCGGCAATATCGGCAACGCATCGCCGATCGGCGACACCCCGCCCTGGCTGATCGCGATGGACGCGACGCTGGCGCTGCGCGGACCCGGCGGCAGGCGCGAAATGCCGGTCGAGGACTTCTTCCTCGGCTACCGCAGGACCGATCTGCGGCCGGACGAGGTCATCGAGTCGGTGCGCGTCCCGCGGCTGTCGGCGGGACAGCTCTTCCGCATCTACAAGGTCTCCAAGCGCTACGACCAGGACATCTCGGCGGTGATCGGCGCCTACTGCCTGACGCTCGCCGACGGCAGGGTGAGCGACGCCCGGATCGCCTATGGCGGCATGGCGGCGACGCCGAAACGCGCGCGGGCCGCCGAACGGGCGCTGGTCGGCAGGCCGTGGGACGAAGCGGCGGTCGCGGCCGCCAGACGGGCCATCGCGGAGGACTTCGAGCCCATCGGCGACTTCCGCGCATCCGCCGCCTACCGCGCCACGGTGGCGGCCAACCTGCTGCGGCGGCTCCACCTCCAGACCGCCGGCGGGACGGCGCCGACCGGGGTGTTCGCGCTGTGAGCGGGCCGGCGCTCGAGGGCGGGGTGCACCGCGCCTGGCGCCACGACAGCGCCGAGAAGCACGTCACCGGGCGCGCGGTCTATATCGACGACATGCCGTCCTTGCCGGGCACCCAGGAAATCTGGCTAGCCACGAGCCCGCACCCGCATGCCCGCATCCTGTCGGTCGATTGCGCGAAGGCGCGGGCGGTCCCCGGGGTGAGCGCGGTCATCACCGCCGCCGACATCCCGGGCGTCAACGACGTGGCGCCGATCTTCTCGGGCGAGCCGATCCTGGCCGACGGCGTCGCCGAATATGTCGGCCACCCCGTCGCCGCGATCGCCGCCAGCGACCGGGATGCCGCGCGGCGGGCGGCGGCGCTGGTCGCGGTCGAATACGAAATCCTCGAACCCGTGCTCTCCATCGAGGACGCGCTGGCGCGCGAGAGCTACGTCGCCCGGCCGCAGGTCATGACGCGCGGCGACGCGGCCGCCGCCATCGCCGCCGCGCCGCACCGGATCGAGGGCGAGGCGGGCTGCGGCGGGCAGGACCATTTCTATCTCGAAGGCCAGGTCGCGCTCGCCGTGCCGCAGGAAGATTCGGCCATGCTGGTCCATTCCTCGACCCAGCACCCGACCGAGGTGCAGCACGGCGTGGCCCACACACTCGGCCTGGCGGCGAACGCGGTCACCGTCGAGGTCAGGCGGATGGGCGGCGCCTTCGGCGGCAAGGAGAGCCAGGCCACCATCGTCGCCGCCATCGCCGCGGTGGCGGCGCGGGTCACGGGCCTGCCCGCGAAACTCCGGCTCGCGCGCGACGAGGACATGATCGTCACCGGCAAGCGGCACGATTTCCTGTTCCGCTACGAGGCCGGGTTCGACGGGACCGGGCGGATCGCCGGGCTCGACTTCCTGTTCGCCGCGCGGGCGGGCAACGTCGCCGACCTCTCGACCTCGGTGATGGGGCGCGCGCTGTGCCACGCCGACAACTGCTACGACATCCCGAACGCGCTGTTCCGCGGCTTCTGCTGCAAGACCAACACGGTGTCGAACACCGCCTTCCGCGGCTTCGGCGGGCCGCAGGGTATGGTGGCGATCGAGATCGTCATCGAGCACATCGCCCGCACCCTCGGCATGGACGTCGAGGCGGTGCGCCGGGCGAACTATTATGGCGCGGCGCCGAGGAACGTCGCGCCCTACGGCCAGGTCGTCGACGACAACATCATCGAGGAGATCGTCGACCGGCTCTCCGAGATGGCCGGCTACGAGGAGCGCAGGCGCGAAATCGCGGCGTTCAACGAGACCAGCCCCGTCATCAGGAAGGGCATCGCGATGGTGCCGATCAAGTTCGGCATCTCGTTCAACGTGAAGAGCCTCAACCAGGCCGGCGCGCTGGTCCACGTCTATACCGACGGCAGCGTCCACCTGAACCACGGCGGCACCGAGATGGGCCAGGGGCTCTACGTCAAGATCGCCCAGGTGGTCTCGGAGGCCTTCCAGATCGACCTCGACCGCATCCGGGTCTCGCCCGCCTCGACCGACAAGGTGCCCAACACCTCGGCCACCGCCGCCTCGTCGGGCTCCGACCTCAACGGCATGGCGGCGCTCGATGCGGCCAACCGGATCAAGCAGCGGATGGCCGGCGTCGCGGCGGAGCATTTCGGGGTCGCGCCGGGCGAGGTGCGCTTTGCCGACAACCGGGTCTATGCCGGCAACCGCAGCCTCGCCTTCGACGAGCTGGCGAAGATGAGCTGGGCCGAGCGGGTCTCGCTCTCCGCCACGGGCTTCTACCGCACCCCCGACATCCACTGGGACGCGGAGCGGATGCAGGGCCGCCCGTTCTTCTACTACGCCTACGGCGCCTGCATCGCCGAGGTGGCGATCGACACGCTGACCGGCGAGAACCGGGTGCTGCGCGCCGACATGATCGAGGATTGCGGGACCTCGCTGAACCCGGCGATCGACCTCGGCCAGATCGAGGGCGGGTTCGTCCAGGGCATGGGCTGGGTGACCATGGAGGAGCTGTGGTGGGACGCCGGGGGCCGGCTCAGGACGCACGGCCCCTCGACCTACAAGATCCCGGGCAGCCGCGACGTGCCACCGGTCTTCAATGTCCACATCCTGGAGGACTCGCCCAACCCGCACCCCACGATCTTCCGCTCCAAGGCGGTGGGCGAGCCGCCGCTGATGCTGGCGCTCTCGGTGTGGCTGGCGATCCGCGACGCGGTCTCGACGCTGGCGGGCGGACGCTTCGTGCGCCTCGACCCGCCGGCGACGCCGGAGCGGGTGCTCGCCGCGGTCGAGGCCGCGCAGGCGCGATGAGGCTCGCCGATCTCAACGCGGCTTCGCGCGAAGAATTCACCGCCGCCCTCGGCCCCGTGTTCGAGCATTCGCCGTGGATCGCGAGCGAGGCCTGGGCGGCGCGGCCCTTTTCTTCCGGAGAAGCGGTGTTCCGGGCGATGGAGGCGGCGATCGCCGCGGCGGACCAGGACGCCAGGCTCGCCCTGATCCGCGCCCATCCCGACCTCGCCGGCAAGGCGGCGCGGGCGGGCAGGCTCACCGAGCATTCGAGGGGCGAGCAGCAGGGCGTCGGGCTCGACCGGCTGAGCGACGAGGAGTACGAGCGCTTCCACCGGCTCAACGCCGCCTACCGCGAACGCTTCGGTTTTCCCTTTATCGTTGCGGTCCGCAACCATACAAAGGACAGTATTCTGGCGGCTTTCGAGCGCCGCCTCGGCAACGACCGGGCGACCGAGATCGCCGAGGCGTTGCGCAATATCGGGGCGATCGGCCGGTTCCGGCTGCTCGACCTGTTGCAGGGCTGAGACGCGACGATGGAAACCATCCTCAGCGAATGGGTCAACCTGGTCCTCCGGTGGGCCCACATCATCACCGGCATCGCCTGGATCGGCTCGTCCTTCCTGTTCATGTGGCTGGACAGCCATCTGGAGAAGCCCGACCCGCCGCGCAAGGGGGTGGAGGGCGAGCTCTGGATGACCCATAGCGGCGGGTTCTACGTCGTCGAGAAGATGGACCTCGCCCCGGAGGAGGTGCCGCGCCGGCTGCACTGGTTCAAGTGGGAGGCGGCGTGGACCTGGATCACCGGCTTCCTGCTGCTCTGCCTGATGTACTACTACGGTGCGGAGATCTACCTGATCGACCGCGAGGTCGCCGACCTGTCGAAGGCGGAGGCCATCGCCATCGGCGTCGCGCTGCTCGCGGTTTCATGGTTCGTCTATGACGGGCTCTACAAGTCGCCGTTGCGCCATCGGGGCGTGACCGTCGAGTGCATCGGCTTCGCCCTCCTGATCCTGGTGACTTACGGGCTCACCCAGGTGTTCTCGGCGCGCGGCGCCTACATGCATGTCGGCGCCATGCTGGGCACCATCATGGTCGCCAATGTGTGGATGATCATCATCCCGGCGCAGCAGAGGCTGGTCGACGCGACCAAGGCCGGCACCGCGCTCGACGCCCGCCTCGCCTTCAACGCCAAGCAGCGCTCGGTCCACAACAACTACATGACGCTGCCCGTCATCTTCATCATGATCTCGATCCACTACCCGGGCACGTTCGGCCACGAACATGCCTGGGCGGTGCTCATCGTGGTGTTCATCGCGGGCGCGCTGGTGCGCCACTGGTTCAACCTGCGCAACGCCGGGCAGGGCCGGCTGTGGCCGATCCCGGCGGCGGTGGCGACGATCCTGGTCCTGATCTACGCGACCCTGCCGGGCGGCACGATGACGGACGAGGACGCCGACCCGGTCACCTTCGCCGAGGCCTACGATATCGTCGCCAGGCGCTGCGTCTCCTGCCATGCCGCCAGGCCGTCGGACGAGAACTTCGACAAGCCGCCCAAGGACGTGGTGTTCGACACCGCCGAGCAGATCCGCAACCAGGCGCCCAAGATCCGCGCGGTCGCGGTGCTGACGCGGACGATGCCGGTCGGCAACGAGACCAGGATGACCGACGAGGAACGCCGCATCCTCGGACGCTGGATCGCCGAAGGGGCGGAGATTGAATAGGCCGCTCGCGGCGCTCCTCCTCTTCGCGGCGGCGGCGGCGCCCGCTTCGGCCCAGAGCCCGGCCCTCGCCGCGGGAAGCTGGCCGGCCGTCGACGGCTACGCCGACGGGCGCGGCGTCGCGGTCGAGCTCGACAGCGCGAGCCCGTTCGGATTGTCCGATTTCGGCACCGAGGCGGGGACGCCGACAAGGGCGGTGGCGACCCTTTTCCTGCCGGCCGAGGCGGGGCGCGCCAGGGTCCCGGCGGTGGTGCTGCTGCACGGCGCGGCGGGCGTGCTGTACCAGCGCGAGATGACCTATGCGCGCCAGTTCCAGGCGATGGGCGTGGCCGCGCTGGTGATCGACGTGTTCGCCGCGCGGCGCGACCGCGCGACCGGCTTCATCGAGCGCCTGCTCGAAATCACCGAGACCATGATGATCGCCGACGCCTATGCCGGGCTCCGCTTTCTCGCCCGCCACGATGCGGTCGACCCGGCCAGGGTGGCGCTGATGGGGTTCTCCTATGGCGGCATGGCGTCGGTGCTGGCGGCCTACGCCCAGGTCGCCGAGAAGGCGGCGCCGGACGGGCTCCGCTTCGCCGCGCATGTGGCGTTCTACGGCCCCTGCATCGCGCGGCTGGAGGACCGCAGGGCGACCGGCGCGCCGGTGCTCATGGTGTGGGGCGGCGAGGACGCGCTGATCGACCCGGAGCGCTGCGCCGAGATCGCCGGCGACCTCAGGGCCGGCGGGGCGCCGGTGCGCACGATCGCCTATCCGGGCGCCTTCCACCAGTGGGACGGCGCCTGGGAGGGCCCGTTCGAGATCGGCCGCAGCCTCGCCTCCTGCCGCTTCCGGGTCAGCCGCGCGGGCATCGCGCGCGACCGGTGGACCTTTCTGCCGATGACCGACCCGTGGCTGAGACGGATCATTCTGGGGCTCTGCGCCGATGCCGACGGCTACAAGATCGGCCGCGACGACCGTGTCCGGGCGATGTCGAACCGGGATGTGGGGCGGTTCCTCGCCGCCGCCTTCGCCGCCGGGGAGAGGGGCGATGGGTAGGCTCACCACGCATGTGCTCGACACCGCCAACGGCCGCCCGGCGGCGGGGGTGCGCGTCGCGCTCTATCGCGGCGAAGACCACAACCGGGTGGTCGCCGCGGCGACCACCAACGCCGACGGGCGCTGCGACGAGCCGATCCTCGAGGGCGAAGACTTCGCCCCCGGCACCTACGAGCTGATCTTCCATGTCGGCGACTACTACCGCGATGCCGGCCGCCAGGGCCCGGAGCCCGCCTTCCTCGACGTGGTGGTGATCCGCTTCGGCATCGCGGACGCGCACGAGCACTACCACGTCCCGCTCCTGGTCTCCCCCTTCGGCTACACGACCTATCGGGGGAGTTGAGGCAGCGCCATCCTTTCTACCACTGGATGCAAGCCGCGTTTCGAACTAAGCTCAAGGCAGCCGGTCCGAGCGGGTATGTCGCAGGGATGGGCCCTGCAAGTCGGAGACCGTCTGCGGCAGTGGATGGTGGAGATTCGGCGATGGATGCCTGGCAAACGAGCGTGGAGAACAGGCTGGCTTCGCTGGACAGGCGGATGGAGGGTCTGCGTTCCGACATGGAAACGAATTTTCGCTGGACGTGGAGCGGTCTCGTTGCAGTGCTCGGTGCCCTGGCGGGCGGATTCCTGCACCTGAGCGCCAAGATCGATGCGTCGGTTGTCGCGTTGATCGAACGAATGGCCGTTCAGTAAGCGACGCCGCGGGGCGGCCGCCCCTACCCCGGCGGGGCGGCCTGGACGATGGGCTGGACGAACTGGAGCTCCATGTCCCAGGGGAAGTAGATCCAGGTGTCCTGGCTGACCTCGGTAATGTAGGTGTCGACCATCGGCCGCCCGGCGGGCTTGGCGTAGACGGTGGCGAAATGCGCCTTGGGCAGCATGTCGCGGACCAGCGAGGCGGTCTGCCCGGTATCGACCAAATCGTCGACGATCAGCAGCCTTGCGCCGTCCCCCTCGATCCCCTTCAGCACCTCGATCCCGCCCTGGTCCTTCCAGTCGTAGGAGGTGACGCAGATGGTGTCGATCATGCGGATCTCGAGCTCGCGGGCGACGATGGCGGTCGGCACCAGCCCGCCGCGGGTGACCGCGATCACCCCCTGCCACGGCCCCATCGTGGCGAGCCGCCAGGCGAGCGCGCGGGCGTCGCGGTGCAGCTGCTCCCAGGAGACCGGGAAGCCCTTGGTGTATCTCTCCTGCATCGCCCCTCCGTGGCGCCTCAGCCCGTAGCCCGTTCGCGCGCTTCCTTCTCGCGCTCCCACTCGGCGAACTCGGCCGCCGTCAGCCCCCAGCTCGGCGGCGCCTTCAGATATTCCGCCTCCTCCTTCGTGTTCTCGCGCCCGAGCACCGCGTTGCGGTGCGGGAAGCGGCCGAAGCGGCGGATCGCGTCGCGGTGGCCGATCGCGGCATTGAGCGCGCGCTCCTCGTCAAGCCTGCGGTAGAGCGGCACCGAGCGCTCCTGGTCGGCGAGGGTCTCGCTGTGCTCGAAGGGCAGGTAGAAGAACACCCGGAACGCCGCGCACAGGCCTTCGTCATAGCCCCGGTCCACCGCGACGCGGGCGATCTCGCGCGCCTTGGCGTCCGAGCCGAAGGCGCGCGGCGTGCCGCGGAAGATGTTGCGCGGGAACTGGTCGAGCGCGATCACCAGAGCGAGGCATTCGGCCCGCGACTCGACGAAGAAGTCGAACGCCCCGCCCGCCGCGCGCTCGTGGATCGCGGTATAGCGCCGGGCGATCTCGGCGTCGAACGCGGGCGTCGACCGGAACCAGACCTGGCGGCGCTCGAACGAGGCCGAGAGGTCGGTGGTCTCGAACCAGAATTTCAGAATGTCTTCCGCGACCGGATGCATGGCGCCGCCTGGATGAATGGAGGGCCGCGAACTTAGCATGCCGGCCGGACCGGGGGTACAGGGGGGCTGCATTTCCATGGCGGGACGGAAGCTTCCTTTTACTAGTATATCGATGTGTAATATTCTATCTGTAGATGTATTTCCGCTTGGGACCGCGGAGGCGATCCCCCCGCCGCGGCGAGGGAAAGACCGGCCCCTCGACTGTCCGGGCGCCGACCGGAAGGGAGGACAGCGATGTCGATCCAGGCAGGAGCGGTGGGTCGCGTTTTCCGACTTGCGGCAATCGCCACGGTTGCCGCCTTCGGTCTCCAGCCCGCTTCGGCCGACGTTCCGGGTACTTGGCCCGGCCTCGAGCGCCCGGTCGAGTCGGTCCTGTCGGGGCTGCGGGATTGCGGCGACGCTCTCGGCGAGGGCATGCCACAGGGTTCGAATTGCCTGCTGGGCCGGTCGGTCGACCGCTTGCTGCTCGATGCCTTGACCCGGCTCGCAGACCGGCAGGGCCAGGAGGCGTTCGGCGAACGCTTCGGCGTGTTCAGCAGCATGAGCTATGCGCCCTCCGGCAACGGGCTGGCCGGCGGGGTGGATGTCGTGCTCCCCCTCATGTCGTCGCCCTCGTCGGGTGCGGGACCGGAATCGGACGCCTTCTTCCTGCAACAGGGCGTGACGCGCTGGGTCGACGGGCGCGGGACGGGCAGACACGACATCCGCCTCGGCGCGGTACGCCGCTTCGACCTGGCGCATACGGGCGCGCAGTCCGGCGTACTCGGCATCTCCGGCTTCGTCCAGCAGAGCCATGAGTATCGCCACACGCGGCTGGTGGCGGGCGGCGACTACAGCAGCAAGTGGGGCCGGGGGTCGCTCAACCTGTTCGTGCCGACGACCGGTTGGCGGCCCGCCCATGCGGGCTATGAGGAACGCGCGCTGGCGGGGCTCGAGCTCGGCCTGCGGTTCGACCTGACCTCTACCCTGTCCATGAGGACGGCGGTCAGCCGGTGGGAGGACGATGACGGTCTCGGCGGCTGGTCGACCGACGGCCGCATGGCGGTCGGCTGGAGTCCGCACCCCTGGCTGGATTTCGACGTCGCGTGGAACGGGCTCGGCAGGGCGGCAAGCGACCACGTCTTTCGCTTCGCCTTTTCGATGCCTTTGGGGGAACGGCGCCGGCCGCCTTCCTGGCAGGGTCTCGGACTGGTCGGAGGCAAGCCGCCGCCGGCCGTCGATCCCTGGAGCCCGGTCGACGATATCGCCGCGATCCGGGTGGCAAGCCGCCGCACCGCCACCGCCCGGCCCGGGGCGAGCGTCCGGTTTCTCCGGGACTCGGCGTATAGCGGCGATCGGATCGGGCTCGAAGTCTCGCTTCCGGCCGCCGCGCGGGTCGACACCGACGTGGTGATCGCACTCGCGCCCGGGCCGGGCGACAACCCCGCGATCGCGGGGGTGGATTACGTCGACGAACCCATCCGGGTCACGATCCCGGCGGGCAGGTCGAGCACAGTAGTCACCGTCCGGCTCCCGCTGAATTCGGGCCTCGACGAAGCCCGGTCGTTGAGCGCGACGGCGAGCCTGGCGTCGTGACCCGAAGACGGGCCCCATTGGACGGAGTCTCGGGATTCGGCGACATGGCGGTTCGTTCGCACCGCTTCAAGGCGATCCCGGCCCTGGCGCTCGTCGCGCTCGCCCTCGCCGGACCCGCGGGTTGCGGCGGCGGCGGAGGTTCCCCCGCGACCGGCAGCGGTTCATCGGCGACCGGCAGCGGCGGTGGCAACACGTTGACGATCCTGCCGCTGCCAGCGTCGCGCACGGCCCCCGACCTCGCGGTCGGGTCGCCAGCCGTGAGCGACAACGGCCCGGCAGCCGGCGCCGGCTTTACCCTGTCGGCCACCGTGGACAATGCGGGCGACGGAGCCGCGCCGGCGACGACGCTGCGCTGGTTCCGCTCGACCGACGCGGCGATCACGACCGGGGACGCGTCGGAGGGCACGGATGCGCTGGCTGCGCTCGCGGCATCGGCGGGCAGGGGAGTGTCGACCTCGCTGACCGCGCCGATCACGGCGGGGACGTACTACTACGGCGCCTGCGTCGACGCGGTGACGGGCGAGTCCGACACGACCGACAACTGCTCGGCGTCGGTGAGGGTGGACGTCGTGGAGTCGGCGACGCGGCAGCTGGTGTCGGGCCGCCCCAACCTCGAGCTCGGGTCTCCAAGGGTGGACGACAACGGGCCGGACACCGGCGCGAGCTTCACGCTGCGGGTGTCGGTGAACAACGCGGGCGACGGAGCCGCGCCGGCGACGACGCTGCGCTGGTACCGCTCGACCGACGCGACGATCACGACCGGGGACGCGTCGGAGGGCACGGATGCGCTGGCCGCGCTCCCGGCGCGGGTGAGCCTGGCGGTATCGGTCTCGCTGACCGCGCCGGCGGCGGCGGGGGTGTATTACTACGGCGCCTGCGTCGACGCGGTGGCCGACGAATCGGATACGACCGACAACTGCTCGGCGTCGGTGAGGGTGGATGTCGAGGAACCGCAATCCGGCGGGACCCCACTCGCGTCCACACCCACGGGGCGCGTGGTGGTCTTGCCGGACAGCCTGTTATTCGACGCGCTGGGGCAGAGCAAATCCGCGAGCGTCCAGGTTCTCGACGAGAACGACGATCCGGTCGCCTCCCCGGACCTGACCGTCTTCGGCCTCTTCAGCCCGTGCTGCCATCCCTTCCTCGCCAACCCGCCGAAATCCATCGACATAGCGAAGACGGCCACCGGCGTGACGATCACGGCGCGGGGGCCGGGGAGAGGGTCGGTCACCCTGGGTGCGGCGGGCGCGGCATCCGCGACCCTCACCGTCCGCGTGCGCCAGACGCCGTCGACGCTCGCAATATCGCCGGGTTCCGCCAACCTGAGTGTCGGCGGGACGACCGTCCTGGGCGCGACGATCGAGGACGCCAACGGCAATGCGATCCGTGTCTCGGGGGCCGACGGACAGGGCGGCCACGTGGTCTATTGGAGTTCCGACGCCGAAGGGGTGGCGACCGTCGAGGGGGGGAGCGCCACCCTGACCCGGAATACCGGACGCAGCGCGACGGTGACCGCGACCGGAGCCGGATCGGCGACGATCACCGCCCGATGGGGCGGCATCCTGAGGACCACCGCCACGGTAACCGTGACACACGGCAACTGACCGGTCCCGGCTGGAGCGGCCGGATACGCGCCTGAGCGGGGCCCGAAAGCGGCCCGAATCGGCATCGATATGTATGGTATAGTTGTAGCCATGCTACCAGATGCGGGGTCCTGGATGGCAATTTCGCGACACGATACGCTGGACCGGCAAGGCGATCTGTTCGGCGCCGGGCCCGCCGAGGCATGCCGGCCCGACCCGGAGCGGGTGCGCCGCCGGATCGACGGCATTCTGGCCGAGCTGCGCGGGGAGATTTCCGCGCGGCACTGGGAGTTCGGGCGGGCGTCGTTCCTGCGCATGGCGTTCCCCAGGCTGACCTGCTGGCTGCCGGGCGACGAGGCGGCGCGGCTGGAGTCCGAGTTCGCGCGCGAGATGGCGCGTCTCGGAACCGGCTGAGGGCGCCGCCCCTTCCCCGCCCTCGCGCCGCCCGGATCCGCATTGACAGCGCCGCCTCCCTGCCTAAGTTCCCCCCATACCCGACCCCAGCTTGAGAGGATCCCATGACCGCGGCACAAGAGATCGCGCGCCCGGAGCAGGCGACCGGCGCCTACAAGGACCTTCTGGTCCGCCTGATGACCCGCCAGATCTATGCCGAGACGGCGACCGCCGAGGTGTTCGGCAAGGCGATCTCGGTCGCGCCCAACTGGAAGGAGAAGGCGCTCGCCGCCGAGTTCGCCGCCGAGGAGGCGCGCCACAGCCAGGGGCTCTACGACCTGCTGCTCGACCTCGGCGAGGACCCCGAGGAGATCATCGCCGGGCGCCCCGACGCGGCCGATTTCTGGCAGCTCGACCTCGACAACTGGCTCCACATCGCGGTGTTCAACTTCACCGTCGACCGCGCCGGCAGCCACCAGATCATGGAATACCGCCTGTCGTCCTACACCCCCTGGGCGGACAGCCAGGAAGAGGTGCTGGCCGACGAGGAGGACCACTACGACAACGGCGTCGAGAACCTCAAGCAGGTCGCCAGGGACCCGGCCCAGCTCGCCGAGTTCCAGCGGATCTTCAACGCCGTGCTGCCCAACTGCGTCAAGCGCGCCTTCGGCCGGCTGACCGGGGCGGACAACGATTTCTGCCTCGAGCACGGGCTCAAGCGGAACACGACCGAGGCGATCGTCAACCGCTACCTCAGCGAGATGCGCGGCCACATGGAGGGCACCGGGCTGGTGTTCCCGCCGCTCGCCGCGTTCGACGCCATCGGCTGCGAGCTCGCGCCCACGAGCCGCGAGATCCTGCTCTCGCTCCAGGCGGGGTAGGCCCCGCCCCCCAGGCCGTCATGCCCGTCCCCCGGAACGAGTCCGGGAGGTTCCGGGGGCCAGGGGGTTACGGGCCTCTCCTTCGGCCGGAGGCGTGGATGGCCGGAACAAGTCCACTGCCGTCCGGTTTGGTTGGCTGGACCGGGTGCAAGGCGTTGGTACAGGCGGATTGCCGGCCCATCCGCCGGATCGGGACACGGATTGCGGTGGGTCCGCATTTGCCATCCCTTTGTCACCCCGGACTTGATCCGGGGCCCAGGGAAGCCGGGCGACGGCGGTGCCTGTGGCCCTGGGCCCCGGATCAAGTCCGGGGTGACAATAGGGGGGCGGCGACGGTCTCGCCCATCGGGGCGGAGCCCGCGTCGAAAATCTAAACCGGACAGCAGTGGAACAAGTCCGGCCATGACGCGGTGGGGACAGGCGGGCGGCGTAGGAAAGCGCCCTACGCCTGGCCGAAATCGAGCCCGCGCTGCACCCCGCGGCGGGCCTCCATCGCCGCGTACCAGCGGTCGAGATTGGCGTAGCCCTCCATCAGATACGGCGTCACCTGGCGGCAGCGCACCAGGGTGCCGAACATCGCGAAATCGGCGATGGTGACGTCGTCGGAGCCGCAATTGGCGCGGGTCGCCAGCGCCTCGTCCCAGAACCGGAGGAAGTCGCCGAAGCGCGCCTCGAACATCTCCTGCGTCGGCGCGTGCGGGTCCTCCGAGCGCACGATGGCGAAGATCGTCGACAGCGTCGGCCCCATGTCGGAGACGATGTTGACGTAGCGCTCGCCGAACAGCGGCTCGTCCCCGCCGTCGGCGAGGAAGCGCCCCGTCTTCTCGGCGAGATACCAGAGGATCGCGCCCGACTGCGCCATGGCGAGCGCCTCGCCGTCGGGCCCGTCGCGGTCGACGATCGCCGGCGTCAGCCCCTGCGGATTGATCGCGAGGAAGCCGGGCTCGCGATGCGCGCCGGCGAAGATGTCGACGAAGTTGAGCCGATAGGCGAGGTTGCATTCCTCCAGCATGATCTTGACGCGGATGCCGTTCGAGGTGGCCGCGGCGTAAAGGTCGATCAAGTCTGCCTCCCTGGATAGGTCTGTGTCAGCGGGTCACGCAGCTCTCGGTGAAGGCGCGGACGGCGGCGTTGAAGGCCTCCGGGTGCTCGCGATAGCAGAAATGCCCGGACTCGTTGAAGATGTGGAGGTAGGTCCGGCGTTCCCTGGCCGTGAGGAATTCCATCAGCGCCATGCCCTGCGAAAGCGGCGCGGTGGGGTCGTTGTAGCCCCACAGCATCAGCGTCGGGCGCTGCAATCCGCGGTCGAGCAGCCAGCGATGGGTCTCTTCGAGGTCGCGCTGGAGGTCGGGCAGGAACCGGGTCGCCAACAGCCCCTCGTCCGACATCTTGCGCACCGCTTCGTCGTATTTCGGCGTATGCGCCGCCTCGACGGCCACGTCGAGCCAGCCCTCGGTCACGCAGGCCGGGCTGTAGGAGTAGCGCTCCAACACCCAGCGATGGCATTCGCGCGAGCGCAGCGGCAGCGGCGGGTCGGCGTGTACGATCTCGTTGCGCCCGGCGCCCGGCGACAGCGTGCCCGAATCGACGATGATGCAGGACCGGCACTGCTCCGGGTGCTGCAGCGCGAGCCGGGTCACCAGATAGCCGCCGCGCGAATGGCCGCAGAGATGCGCGGGCCCGATGCCGAGCGTCTCCATGAAGCGCGAGACGTGGTCGGTCTGCGCCTGGATGGTATAGCCGTCGTCGGTCTTCGGGTTGTCGGTGAACCCCATGCCCAGCTTGTCGAGCGCATAGACCCGGTAGTGCCGGGCGAGCGCATCGAAGTTGAGGTCCCAGTCGTCGGCGAGGTCGGCCGCGACAGCGCCCATGTGCCCGCCATGGACGAGCACCATCGGCTCGCCCTCGCCCTTCTCGAAATAGCGCGTGCCGATGCCGTCGACATCGACGTATCTGGGATCCGTGAGCGGCATTGTTCCCCCCGGTCTGGTGTGGTCGGCTAAGATCGGCGCGATCATAGCGCGGCGCGGCAGGGCGCCGCCACGCAAGGAGGGGGCATGCTCGAACTCTACGACTTCAACAACTCGGTCTGCGCGCAGAAGGTGCGCATGACGCTGGCCGAGAAGGGGCTCGACTGGACCGAGCGCGCGGTCGACCTGTTCCGGCTCGAGCAGTACGACCCCAAATACCTCGCCGTAAACCCGAAGGGCGTGGTGCCGACGCTGGTCCATGACGGCACGCCGGTGATCGAATCGACGCTGATCTGCGAATACCTCGACGACGTGTTTCCCGACCCGCCGCTGCGCCCCGCCGCGCCGGCCGAGCTTTCGGCGATGCGGGTCTGGGCGAAGACGGTCGACGAGGGGCTGCACGCCGGGATCACCGCGATCAGCTTCTCCGCCATGTTCCGCGAGCGCATGCGCGGCATGACCGACGAGCAGCGCGCCCGGCGCTGGCGCAATATCGGCGACCCGGCGCGCAGCGACCGCGACCGCTCGGTCTACGAGCAAGGCGTCGAATCGCCCTACGTCTACAACGCCATCGCGGCCTACGAATCGGCCTTCGAGAAGCTGGAGAAGACTCTTTCCCACGCGGGCCCCTGGGTGATGGGCGATGCCTTCACCATCGCCGACATCGTGCTCGCCCCCTATATGGCGCGGCTCGACTACCTCACCTTGCTGGAGGTCTGGACCGGGGACCGTCCCGGGGTGGCGGGCTGGTGGGCGCGGTTCGGGGAGCGGGATTCCTGTCGCGAACAGCTGAGCGGCAGGCTCACGCCGGAGATGATCGAGCCGATGAACCGGTTCGGCGCCGCGATCCGGGAGCGGATGGCGGAACGGCGGGAGGAACACCTGGCCGAACTCGCGGCTGTCCGCGCCGACGCCGCCTGAGGCGAAGCCCCGGCGCATCGGATGCCGGAGACCGGCGCGCGGCTTCGCACGCCCGCCGCCGGCCTTCCGAGCCGCCGCGCGCGCCCGAAGCGTCGGCGCGCCAAGGCACGGTCGGCAAGCCGGCGCTTGCGCCCTGTTTCCGGTCGAGCGGATCGACTCGGCCACCGTTCGCCGAACGCGCGCGAGGCGCGTACCGGACGCCGCCGGGCCGGATCGATCGAGGGTCAGTCTGAGAGAGAATTGTCTCCGCTACGCCAACGGGTCTGCGACTTGCACTTCTTGCAAATCCTCTCGCCCGCCCAGGCACTCTGGAACATCTCACTGCACATCAGGCAAGAACGCTCTCTTGCGCTGTATCTGTGCTCCAACCCCTGCTCTTCAACTTCGTAGTCTAGTTCGTCCACATATCCACTCTATCCACAGACGGGTCGAAATGCAATGTCAAAATTGATTTGGCAGACCCTGTCTGCAAATATTTTGTTATAGCTTCATGAGCCGATTCCCCGATACGACGCCCGCTCGATACGAGATGGGGCGATGGCGGCCGCGCCACACCGTCTCCGCTTTCCGTCGTCAACCCGGACTTGGTCCGGGGTGACAGCTGGCCGAACCGCCGGGGGCGAGCGTAGCCGGGTCCCGAGCGCCGTTGACCGGCCATGAATAAATAAATGTAATGCAGACATCAACTATGGTCATATATACGGCGTCCGGGAGCAGTCCCGCCAAAAGGCCCGATCGAGGAGACACATGTTTACATGATGGATGGAGAGTCGATCGGCGAGACGATCCTTTCCGGCATCCAATCGGCGAATCACGATTACGAGACCTGCTCCAACGGCTGGTGGCTCACCGATTCCGGCGCCAAGGGCCCGATCGTCTTGTCCATCGCGGAGCGGCTCTGCGCGATGCGGGGCGCGGGCGAGAGCGTGGTGCTGGAATTGCCGTATCGCTACATCCTGGAATGGTCGGGCGCCGGCCCCGCCCGCGGCCGGCCGCCGCAACCCCTGAGCGGGCGCGGCCGGGCGGACATCGTGCTCCTGGACAACGACGGCAGGCCGGCCTGCGTCATCGACGTCGAGCGGGTGTGGGACCGGGTCCGGTGTTTCTCCAGCCTGACCAGGCTTCGCGACCTCGTCATCCAGTCCCACGACCGGGAGAACGGCTCGTTGCGGCAAGGCTTCCTGACCTTGATGCTGGCCGCGAGCGCGACCGCCGAGCGGAGCGCGCAACAGGCGATCGAGCGGGAGGCGGCGCGGATCGGACGACTGGTCCGGAGCGAGTTCGACGGCAGGGGGTTGCAGGTGCGATGCCGTTCGGGGCGGGTGCGGCACGCCTCGCGGGGATCTCCCGACGCGTCCCGGGCGGGCGACTGGGCGCATGCCGGCTTCTGCGTCGCGCTGTCGACCGAAAACCTCGGGAGCCCCTGACCGCCGTCGTCACCCGGCGGCGGCGGACGGGAGCGATCCGGACGAGGACCTTTTCTTTTGCCGCCGGGCGGGATATGAGAGCGCGACCGCCACGCGCGGCAAAGGGGGATTGCCCCCGGGGGTAGCGGGATCTGACCGCCAAGATGGCAATCGATGGGATCGGCCGGGCGGTCGCGCGAGGGGCGCTGCTCCTCTGCGTTTGCGCGCCGCTGCTCGCCGGGTGCGGCGAAAGCCCGAGCGAGGTGGTCGCCCGCGAAAAGACCCGCGTCGCCGCGAAAATCGCCGAGCTCGGCCGGATGATCGATGCCGGCAGGCTTCCCAACGGCCGGATCGTCAGGACCTACGCCAGCCTGGTCGGCGCCGAGCGGCCGGAACTCGCGAAGCTGGTCGACGAGCTGCGCAAGGAGGCGACCACCGAGGGTCTCAAATTCACCAATCTCGGCGCCCGGCTCAAGGCGGTCGATGCCGAGCCGAGCGGCCAGGAAGAGGCCAACCGCGCGTTCGACGATATCGTCCGTATCGAGGCCGCGGCCGATCCGGTGGTGTTCAACGACTCCCTGGTCGACGTGCTCAACGTGCTGGCCGATCTGTCCGGCGGCAAGCTGGCCCGCATGGAAGGGGCCGCGCGCGAAAAGCCGTCCGGGCAGGGCGCCGGCAGCCACCTGGTGGGCAACCCGGCCTATGGCCGATGGCAGCGCGACTCCACGGGCGGCAGCTTCTGGGCGTGGTACGGCGCCTACGCGCTGTTCCGCGACGTGTTCTGGCGGCCCGGGCGGTACTACCACAACGACTGGTATCCGAGCCGCGGCTGGAGCTATTACGGCGACGTCGGGCGCCACTATTACGGCACGCGGGCCGACCAGCGCCGCTGGGGCGATGCCGCCCGGCGCCATCCCAACGTGCCGCACAAGACCTACCGCAATCTGCGCAGCGAGCGCCGGCTCTCGACCTACGGCCGCTCCGATACGCGCGACGCCGCCAGGACCGCGCGCCGCGCCTCGTCCTATTCCGGCTACGGCTCGTCCGTCCGCGGCACGAGCGCGAGCGGGACGCGGTCCGGCAAATGATCCGATGAGGGGAGTGTCCCGACATGGTTAGCGCCGATTTGTCCGGGCAGACGCTGGCGATGCTGGCGTTGGGGCTGGCGATCGTCTTCGCGGTCCTGTTGAGCGTGCGCATGCTCTACGGCGCCGCGGCCGGGCTGGATACGACCAGCGAGCTCGCCGACAAGGACAATTTCGCCTTCGGCATCGGCCTTGCCGGGATGACGCTCGGGGTGGCGATCATGCTGGGCGGCGTCGCAGAGGGCGACTTCGCCGCCAGCGTCGAGGAGGAGGCGAGCGCCCTGGTCGTCTACGCGGTGCTGGGCCTCGCCCTGATGTGGCTGACCCGTCTCATTTTCGACCGGGTGTCGATTCCAGCCTTCTCGGTGAAGGCCGAGATCCGGAACGGCAACGTGCCGATCGCGATCGTCGAGGCGGGCAACGTGCTTGCCACCGCCGTGATGGTCCGCGCGGTCATACAGTGGTCCGAGGGCTCGCTGGCGGCCGCCCTGGTCGCGGTGGTCGCGGGCTACGTGGTCACCCAGGTGATCCTCACCGGGACGACCTGGTATCGGGTCTGGCTGTTCGCGCGGCGCAACGCCGGCAAGCGGTTTCAGGACGTGGTTCAGGACGGCAACACGGCGCTCGCGCTCCGGTTCGCGGGCTTCCAGATGGGCGTGGCTCTCGCGGTGACCGCCGCGGCCCAGCTGGTGGAGTACGACCCCGGCGGCGATCCGATCGTCCAGGCGCTGATCTGGGGGGCGTGCTCGGTGATCCTGGCGGCGATCCTGATCGTGCTGAGCCTGCTGGCCGAGCGCTTCGTGCTGCGCCGGATCGACGTATCCGAGGAGGTCGACCGCCAGCGCAATATCGGCGTCGCGCTCACCGAGGTCGCCGTCTATGCCGGGATCGGCCTGTTGTTCAACGGGCTGCTGGCCTGAACACGGGCATGTCCACGACAGCGGCGGGGCGTCGGCGCGGCGCGGTCCTCGACGACATCGCGGTGATCGTCATGACCGGCGTGATCGCCGGCTGCGGGCTGATTTACGAATACCTGCTCGCCAACACCGCCGGGCGCATGCTGGGCGCGGTCGAATCGGTGATCTTCGCGATGATCGGGGTGATGATCGTCTCGATGGGGATCGGCGCCTTCCTGGCGCGGTTCGTGCGCGAGCCCTTCACCGGCTTCGCCTGGCTGGAGGCGACGATCGCGGTGCTGGGCGGCGCCTCGGTGCTGCTGCTGGGCGCGGCGACCGCCGCGGCGATCCTGCTCCCGCAGGCGATCGCGGCGACCTACGGCCTGCCGCCGGATCTGGTGCCGCGCGGGTCGCTGGTGGCGGCGCTGGAGGCCGCCGCCGGGGTCGTGCCCTACGCCCTAGGGGCGCTGCTCGGGGTCCTGGTGGGGATGGAGATCCCCCTGCTCGCCCGGATCCGCCAGAGCTTCCACGCCGCCAGGCTGGACCACAACACGGGCACGATCTTCGGCGCCGATTACGTCGGCGCCGGGGTCGGGGCGGCGCTGTGGGTGGGCGTCATGCTGTCGATGGAGCCGGTGCGCGCGGCGTATCTGACCGGGGCCGTCAACCTGGTCGTCGGGATCGCTTTCCTGCTGTGCTACCGGCGCCTGGTGCGGCGCTTCGCGCTGGTCGTCGTACTGCATGCGCTGGCCGGGCTGGGGCTGGTCGCCGTCGCCCAGGGCGGCACCGACTGGGCGCGGACGATGGAGGACCTGCTCTACCGGGACAGGGTGGTCTATGCCGCCAATACCGGGCACCAGCGGGTCGCGATCACCCGGCGGCTGGTCCATGCCGATGCCGCGCCGATCCTGAGCCTCTACCTCAACGGCCGGCTGCAGTTCGACTCCTCGGACGAGCACATCTACCACGCCATGCTGACCTACCCGGCGCTCGCCGCGGCCGCGCGGCGCCAGCGCATCCTGGTGATCGGCGGCGGCGACGGGCTGGCGGTGCGCGACATCCTGCGCTGGAACCCGCGCGAGGTCGTCGTGCTCGACCTCGATTCCGACCTGGTCGACCTGTTCACCCGTCCGCGCTTCGTCGATGGCGCGTTCGTCAACCGCGCGCTGCTCGCACTCAACGGCTTTGCCTTCCGCGACAACAGGGTCGGCGTCCGGTTCGGCGATGCCTATCTCGGCGTCGACGCGCTGTTGCGCGACGGCCGCAAGTTCGATGCCGTCATCGTCGACCTGCCCGATCCCAGCCACCCCGACCTCGCGCGGCTCTACAGCGTGCGGTTCTACAAGAAGCTGCGCCTGCTGCTGGCCGCGGACGGGGCGATCGGGATCCAGTCGACCTCGCCCTATTTCGCCCGCAAGGCCTTCCTCAGCATCGGGCGGACCGTCGAGGCGGCGGGGTTCCGCCATGTCGACCAGTACGGCCACCACGTGCCCAGCCTCGGCCAGTGGGGCTGGACCGTGGCGACCCGCCGGGGCCGCTCCGCGCTCGACCGGTTGCGCGCACTCGATACGCTGCCGGTCGATGACGGCTTCACCACCCGCGACCTGCTGCTGGGCGCGTTCGCCTTTCCCAAGGGGTATTTCGACGGCCGCGCGGAGATCGCTCCCGGCAGGCTCGCCGATGCCGCGGTCTACCGCTACTACCGGCAGGGCTGGGAGGAGGCGACGGGCATCGCCGCCGGCCGCGCCGACGGAGGCCCTTGAAAGCTCGGCCAGACTTCCCATATTGTGACGCGTCACGAGTGACACGTCACGCAACGGCGTGACCGGAAGCATCGAGGAGACCCCTTTTGGCCGACGGACCCGCGCGAGAGCCGCTCAGCGCGGCGGCCCGCAAGCGCCGCCAGCGCAGGCGCTTGCAGGCGTCCGGGCTGACCGCCGTCGAGGTCTGGGTGCCGCCGGAGCATCGCCCGGCGGTGCGCCGTTTCGAAAGATTGCTGAGGCTGGGCATCGTACCGCCCATGCCGACTGTCCGCGACATCGATCCCAAAGGAGAGCTGGCCATGGATCTGAACCTGCTGCGAGAGACGCTGGACGAGTACACCTCGGACAACGGGTACACGTTCCGCACCAGGACGCTGGATGGCGAGGCGGGCCTCGAGGTGGTCGTCGAGGACCGCGACGAGTTTCCCATCCTGCTGTCGGCCGATGACGAGCAGACCCTCTGCCTGACCTATCTGTGGGACGAGGCGCAGGTGAAGCAGGACAAGCGAAGCGCGCTTCTGACGACCCTGCTCGAAATGAACGTCCCGCTGCCGCTGTCGTCCTTCGGCAAGGTCGCAGACCGCTACGTGATCTTCGGCGCGCTGACCGCGACCGCGTCCACCGAGGACCTGGTGGTCGAGATCGAGACATTGAGCGACAACACCCTCGAGGTGCTCGAGGTGGTCGCTCCGTACCTGAACTAGTTCGACGAGCGTGGAGGAAGAACGATGGCGATATTGGCAAAGCTGTTCACGGCGATGCGCGGCGCGGCGACCGAAACCGGCGAAGCGGTCGTCGACCATCAGGCGCTGCGGATTCTGGATCAGGAAATGCGCGATGCCGACAAGGAGCTCGCCGAGGCGAAGTCCCAGCTCACCGACGTGATGGCCCAGAAGCGGGGCGTCGAGCGCGAGGTCGAGAAGCTGCGCGGCCAGATCTCCGAGCACGAGGACCATGCGATGAAGGCGCTGGACAAGGGCGACGAAGCCCTGGCCGGGGATGTCGCCGAGCGCATCGCGCAGTTCGAAGAGGAGCTCGATCTGCAGCAGCAGGCGCTCGCCCAGTACGATTCCGGCGTCAACCAGCTCAAGCGCAGCATCAAGGCGACCGAGCGCAATATCGCCGCCATGCGCCGCCAGATCGGCATGGTCAAGGCGACCGAACGGGTGCAGAAGGCGAGCGCCGCGGCCAATGCCCGGTTCTCCGGCAGCAACACCGCGATGTCCTCGGCCACCGAGTCGCTGGAGCGCATCAAGAAGCGCCAGCAGCACCGCGCCGACCGCATGGAGGCGGCCAGCCAGCTCGGCGCCGACAGCGAGGGCGCGGACCTCGACAGGCGGTTGCGCGATGCCGGCATCGTCAGCGCCGGCAAGTCGGGCTCCGACGTGCTGGATCGGATACGCGCCAGGCGGGGCGGGTGATGTTCGGCAGGCTCTTCGGCGGGCGGGGCAGGGAAGCGCCCTCCCCCGCCGTCGGCCATGCCTGCGACCTTGGCCCCGGCGGGTTCGTCAAGCTCGGCTTCGTCGCCCCCGAAGAGCTGGCCCGGGCGGAGCTCCAGGTCACCGCCGTCCACGCGCTCGACCTCGGCGGCGCGATAAGGCGGGTGCTGGCGGTCGAGTCGACGACGCTGCGCCGTCTGGAGATGTGGCGCGGCGAGCGCGGCACGATCGCCATCGCGCGGCAGATCGACCGGCCGGACGTGGAGAGGCTGTTCGATCTCGGGTCCTTCGCCCGGCTGTTCGATCCCGACGAGCCGCCCAGCCTGACGCTCGAGCGCATCGCCGATCCGCCCGGCTTCGAGGGCTGGACCGCGGCGACCTACCGGCAGGAGGCCGCCCGGGAGGCCTATCGCCACGATACCGATCCGGCGACGACGAGCATCGGCGCCACGCTCGACGACGATGTCCGCGTGTTCGATTTCTACCGCCTCGTCTCCGACCGGCGCGGCCATGCGCTGGAGGCCTATGTCCATGACGGCGGGCGCACCGATGTCGCGCTGGTCGCGCTGCTGCCCGAGACCGTCGTCGAGGAGATCTGGTCCGCCTGAGCGAAGGGCCCGCGCGCCGTGTTCGAATTCTTCCTCCGTGTCTTCCGCCGCCAGCGGTCCGCGGCCCATCGTTCGGACCTCCCCCGCGCGCGGCGCAACCTGCGCGCGCTCGGGCTCTATCTGGTGGCGATCGGCGTCCTGCACATCGTGGCGATGATGGTCTTCGAGGGGCTGAGCCTGGGCGAGGCGGCGTGGCTGACCGCGACCACGGCGACCACCGTCGGCTACGGCGACATGGCCGCGGGCACCGCCGCGGGGCGGTGGTCGACCGTCGTCCTGATCTATCTCGGCGGGATATTCGCGCTCGGCAAGGGGGCCGGGGACTATTTCGACTATCGGGCGAGCCGGCGGGCGCTCAAGGAGCGCGGCCGATGGAGGTGGAACTTGCAGGATCATGTCTTGTTCATCAACGCGCCGTCCGCCGGTGCCGACACCTATTTCGAGACCCTGCTCCGGCAGTTCCGCGAGACCGGCTGGGGCGCGAGCCGCGGGGTGCTGATCCTCGCCCGGTCCTGGCCGATGGGCCTGCCGGCGAGCCTGGAGGAGCTCGGCGTGGTCCATGTCGATGGCGGCGCCGAGACCACGGGCCGGCTCGAAGCGGCCGATGCCCGCAGCGCCGCCGCAATCGTGATCCTCGCGGCCGAGGAGAGCAATCCGGTCTCCGATGCGGTCACCTTCGACATCGCCAGCCGCCTGGTCGAGATCGGGGTCGAGGCGCCGATGGTCGCCGAATGCGTCGACGACCTGAACCGCGAGCGCCTGCGCCGCGCGGGTGCCACCGCGGTGATCCGCCCGATGCGCGGCTATCCCGAGATGACGGTCCGCGCGCTGGTCGCGCCGGGTTCCGAATCGATCATCGAGAACCTGTTCACCCGGCACGGCGACGAATGCGTGCGCTACGAGACCCCGATTTCGGGGATCGGCTGGGGCAGGCTCGCCACGGCGCTGCTGCTCGGCGGATCGGGGACCGCGATCGCCTATGCGCGCGCCGCCGATGGCGCCATCGTGACCAACCCGCTGCCCGACGACCCGGTACACGCCTCCGCGCTCTATCTGATCGTAAAGGAAGGGCACGAGCCCTCCGGCGAGGCCGTCGGCCGATCGATCGCCGGCGCGATGGCCGGCCAGGCCTCTTCGTGAAGACCGCCCTCAGCCCGCCCCGGCGGTGATCGTCGTCACCTGGCGGCGGCGGTAGTCGCCGGCCAGCACCGGCTGGTGCCGCGCCACCTCGCCGGGGCGCCGGCAGGTCCCGATGCATTCGATCAGCGCGTCGTGGTTGGGATGCGCGAAGAAGGCGATCGACAGCCGCGCGGTGCCGGCCCCGGCGGGCGGGTTGGCGACCCGGTGCAGGTTGGAGAGCCACCGGTCGTTGGTCCAGGTCATCATCAGGTCGCCGATATTGACAACGAAGCTGTCGGGCGGCGGCACGACGTCGATCCACTGCCCGTCCTTGCCGCGCACCTGGAGCCCGCCCGGGCTGTCGTCGGCGAGCAGGATGGTGTGGCTGCCGAAATCGGTATGCGCGCCGCAGCGCAGCGCGCCCGCCTCCGGCGCCCGGGTCTGCGCCGGGTAGTGCAGGATGCGGATCGTGCTCGCGTGGCGGTCGAACCGGTCGCGGAAGAACCCGGCTTCGAGCCCCAGCGCGTCGGCGAAGATGCCGAGCAGGTCCGCGTTCAGCGCCTCCAGCGCGCGGTAATAGGCCTTCAGGGCGACGACCATGGCGGGGTCGCGGGGCCAGATATTGTCCTGATAAGCGAAACCCGCCCCGGGTGCGGCATAATCCGGCTGGTCGGGCAGGTCGAAGGGCCCGAAGATGAAGCCCTCGCGCAGGTCGGCCGGCGCCCGCTCGGTGCGGGTCGAGCCGTTGAATTCCGACCGGAAGG
>MPNO01000046.1 GCA_002239065.1 Defluviicoccus sp. bin129
CGCGCTCCGCGCCTCCCTGGAGCGGGTGCGCGGGCTGCTGGAGAGGCCGCGCGAGGCGCGAACCGCTTTGCGCGCCGCCCGCCTTCTCTATCGCGGATTCGAGACCGGCCTGCGGGCCCGCGATCCGGCCGCGCACAGGCGTCTCGGGCTCGCCTGGCTGTCGCTCGCCACCCTGCTCTCCGGCGCGGGGGGCGGGGCCGAGGCCGAGCGGCTGATCGGCTTTCTGGCGGGCGAGATCCGCGCCCGATTCGAAGACGCGACGCCGCCCTTGCCACCCGCCGCACGGTTGCCGCCGGGCGGCGCGCTCGACGAGCAGGCGCCGCTGCCCCGGCTGGTGCTCAATTTCGAACAGCGCGGGGTGGACGAAAAAGGGCTCTTTCTCGTCGCCTATGGCGACATGCTGTTCGATTCCCCGGAAATCCTCGGCGCACCCGCCCGCGGCCTCGGCTTCGCCTGCTCGTCCTGCCACAACCGGGGCGACGTCAACCGGGCGCTGTTCGTCCCCGGACTCAGCCGCCGCGCCGGCGGGATCGACGCCGACAACGCCTTCTTCAACCCGCGCGGCAGCGACGGGCGGTTCGACCCGCTGGATGTGCCGAGCCTGCGCGGCATCCGCTTCACCGCGCCCTACGGGCGGGACGGGCGTAGCGCGAGCCTGCGCGAATTCGTCCGCAACGTGATCGTCGGCGAGTTCGGCGGCGCGGAACCGACCCCGCTGATGCTCGACGCGCTGCTCGCCTATATGAACGAGTTCGACTTCCTGCCGGCGCCGCTGCTGGCGCGCGACGGGACCTTGAACGAGGGCGCGAGCGCGGCGGCGAGGCGCGGCGAGGCGGTCTTCAACCGTCCCTTCGCCGGCATGGCGGGGCGGTCCTGCGCGACCTGCCACGTACCGGACGGCAATTTCGTCGACGGGCGGCGCCACGACATCGGCTCGGTCGCGCCGTCGACGGCGCACGCCCGCGACGGCGCGCTGGACACCCCGACGCTCCTGGGCATCCGCTACACCGCGCCCTATTTCCACGACGGCTCGCTGCCGACGCTGGAAGCCGTGGTCGCCTGGTTCGACCGGCGCTACCGCCTCGGCCTCGATGCGGGCGAGCGGGGCGACCTCGCGGCCTATCTGGAGGCGGTCGGCACCGGGCAGGACCCGTTCGAGGCGTTCGACGGCACGAGCACGCGCTTCCGGCTGGGCTTCGAGGAGGCCTCGACTTTCCTCTCGACGCTGGACACGCTGATCCCGGCGCGCGACCGCCGCCACGCCCTGCTCCTGCTCGCCACCGTCGGCCGCGACCTGCGCGCGGATGCGGCGGCGATGGACAACATCGCGGCGCTCGGCCGGGTGACGGAGCTGGCCTCCAGGATCGACGCGATCTCGGACGCGGTCTCGGCGGAGGACTGGACGGCGGCCGAGCGGTTGTGGGCCGGCTACAGGGAGGCGGAGGCGCGCCATGCGGCCGAGCTTTACTAGGCGCCTCGTCCTGGCGACGGCGCTCGCCGTGCTGGCCGGGCCGGCGGCGGCCGACCGGCCGATCACCGTCGCCTTCGTGCCGCAGGAGAACCCGGAAAAGCTGCTCGGCGACGTGCGCGCCATCGGCGCCTATCTGGAGCGCGCGACGGGGCGGCGGATCGAGCCGCGCGTCACCACCGACCACGCGGCGGCGATCGAGAGCCTCGCGGCCGGGCGCGCCGACATCGCCTTCATGGGCGCGCTGCCCTATGTGATGGCGCGCTCGCGCATCGGCGCGCGGGCGCTGCTGTCGGAGGTCTATCGCGGCAAGCCGAGCTACCGGGGCGCGGTGTTCGTGCGCCGCGATGGCGGGATCTCGCGGCTGGAGGCGCTGCGCGGCAAGACCATCGCCTTCGCCGACCCGATCTCGGAATCGGGCTTCCTCTACCCGCTCGACCTGTTCGTCGAGGCCGGGCTGCTCGCCGCGCGCGACGACCCGAGGGCGTTCTTCGGCGAGGTCTATTTCGCGGGCGGCTATCAGCAGGCGATCCAGGCGGTGGCCAACGGGCTGGTCGACGCCGCCGGGGTGAGCATCTACGCGACGCTGCTGCTCGATGCCGGCCAACGCGGCGCGGTCACGGCGATCGCCCGGACGCCGCCGATCCCGTCCCATGTCGTGGTCGCCCGGGACGGGCTGGAACCCGCGCTGCGCGCCGCCTTCGTGGAGGCGATGCTGGGGCTCAACGCGCCCGCAAGGCGGCATCTGCTGAAACACGTCTACGCGCCGGACGGCTATGTCAGGCCGGACCATGCGGCCTATGACGGGGTCGCCCGGATGGCGCGCAAATACGGGCTGATCCGGTGAGCCGGGACGCGCTTCGCATATCGGGGCTGCGGGTCCGCTACGCCGCGGACGCCGAGGTCGCGCTGGCGATCGACGCGCTCGCGATCGCCGCCGGCGAACGCGTGGCGCTGATCGGGCCGAGCGGTTCGGGCAAGACCACGCTGTTGCGCGCGGTGCACGGCCTGGTCGCGCCGGAAGCCGGCACGGTGACGCTGGACGGCGTGGCGACCGCCTCCGCGGCGGCGCGGAGCCGCGCCTTCCGGCGCCGCCACGCGGCGGTCTTCCAGGAGTTCCAGCTGGTCGAGCGCGCCTCGGTCCTCGCCAACGTGCTGTGCGGCCGGCTGGGCCACGCGCCGGTCCTGCCGAGCCTCTTCGGCCTGTTCGCCGCCGCCGACCGGGAGGCGGCGCTGGCGGCGATCGAGGCGACGGGGCTCGCCGGATACCGGCACCGCCGCGCCGCCACCCTGTCGGGGGGGCGCCGCCCGCGCGGGGGGGGCGGCCGCGCGGGACCCCGGCCCCGCCGCGCCGACACCCTGTCGGGCGGGCAGCGCCAGCGCGTGGCGGTCGCCCGCGCGCTCGCCCAGGCGCCGTCGCTGATCACCGCCGACGAGCCGGTCAGCAATCTCGACCCGGTCATCGCCGACGACATTCTGCGCGCGCTCATGGGCTCGGCTGGCGAGAACGCGATCACCGTGCTGGCCGCGGTCCACCACCCGGCGCTCGCCACCGCGCACGCGGACCGGGTGATCGGGCTCGCCGGGGGCGCGATCGTCCATGACAGCGCCGACGGCGCGGCGCTCGACGCCTCGGCGCTCAGGCGGATCTACGGCCGCAGCGTGGCGCCGCAGATCGTCCGCGACGTGAAGCCCCGCGAAGACGGCGATGAGCGCTCCCCTCGCAACGTGGCGTAGCAGCCTCGGCCGCGCGGCGGCGCTGCTCGGCGTCGTCGTGCTCCTCGCCTGGGCCTGGGCGGGGACCGGGTTCGATCCGGCCGCGCTCGGCATCGGCCTGCCCAGGCTCGGCGACTTCCTCGTCCGCATGGCGCCGCCCGATTTCAGCATCGCGGGCGTGGTGTTCCGGGCGATGCTGGAGACGGTGCAGATCGCGCTCCTCGGCACCTTCCTCGGCGCGCTGCTCGCAATCGGGTTCGGCCTGCTCGCCGCCGCCAATCTGACGCCCGCCTGGGTCCACCAGCCGGTCAAGTGGCTGCTCGGCGCGATCCGCGGGATCCCGGTGATCCTGCTCGCGCTGATGTTCGTCAGCGCCTACGGGCTCGGCCCGCTGCCCGGGGTGGCGGCGATCGCGCTCCATTCCTCGGGCATGCTGGGCAAGTTCTACGCCGAGGCGTTCGAGGCCGCGCGGCCGGGACCGGTCGAGGCGCTGAGGACGGCCGGCGCGGCTTGGCCGCAGACCGTCCGCTTCGCCATCCTGCCCCAGATCGCCCCCGAGCTCGCCCGCGACACGCTGTTCCGCTTCGAGCTGAACCTGCGCGAATCCCTGGTCCTCGGCCTGGTCGGGGCGGGCGGGATCGGCTTCTACATCCAGCTCTACGCCCGCGCCTTCCACTACGACAAGGTGGCGACGCTGACCCTCGTAGTGCTGGCGATGGTAGTGCTGGTCGAACAGGCAAGCGTGCTGGCGCGCAGGCGGCTGAGCTGAGGCTTATGCTTGTCGCTTCGAACCGCCCCCTCGCCTCGCCCCCTTCCTGTCATGCCCGGAACAAGTCCGGCCATGGCGAGCGGGGGACGATGTGCGAGAGCGCACGAACCTCGCAAACCGGACTCTAGCTCGCGATCTGCGGGCCCATCTGCTTGACCGCGCCGGTCTCGGTGTTGAAGGCGATCCGGGGGATCACGTCGAGATTGGTTCCGGTCACCCGGACGAAGCGCGCGTCGTCGGGGTAGTCGATCGAATGGATCTTGCCGTCGGCATAGATCCCCGCCTGGCCCGGGCTCAGCCGGTAGGATTTCTCCGGCTTGACCTCGCCGCGGGCGGGGTCGGACCCGTCGTCGAGGCGCTCCCACTCGGTCATGTCGGTGTACTTCGTCGCCTGGCCGTAGATCGCCCAGGACGCGCCGTGGTCGTGCGGCGGGGAGACCCGCGCGCCCGCGTTGATGTGGGACAGCACCTGGAAGCCGAGATCGGGATCGTCGTAGAGCACGCGAACCCCGCGCTCGACGCCCGGCCCGCAATATTCCTCGACGAATTCGGGCATATGGAGCAGCCGCTCGAGATCGCGGCGGACCTTCTCGCGGCCGCCCGGGCCGGGGTCTTCGCCGAGATGCCTGCGGCAGTCCTGACAGAACTCTTCCAGCGTATAGGCCATGGGTCTCGCTCCCTCGCTCCTCTCGCTCTTGTGCGATCTATTGTGCCATAGAGGGCGGAGAGGGTGCTAGTCTCGGCCCATGGCCCAGGCCGTCCCGTCCGACCCGCAACCCGCCGGCAAACGCGCGCAATTCGCCTGGTGCCTCTACGACTGGGCCAATTCGGGCTTCCCCACCGTCATCGTCACCTTCGTCTTCGCGGCCTATTTCTCGCGCGCGGTGGCCGAGAACACCATCCAGGGCACCGCCGACTGGGGCCACGCGCTGGCGATCTCGGGCATCGCGATCGCGATCATCAGCCCGATCCTGGGCTCGATCGCCGACCGCACCGGGCGGCGCAAGCCCTGGCTCGGCGTCTTCGCCGCGATCTCGATCGTCGCCGTCGCGCTGCTCTGGTACACCCGCCCCGAACCGTCCTACGTGCTGTGGGCGCTGGTGTTCTTCGTCATCGCCAACACCGCCTGGGAAATCGCCAACGTGTTCTACAACGCGATGCTGCCGGGGCTGGTGTCCAGCGATCGGATCGGCCGGCTCTCGGGCTGGAGCTGGGGGCTCGGCTATATGGGAGGGCTCTCCTGCCTCGCCTTGCTGCTGGTCCTCTTCGTCCAGGCCAAGACCCCGCTCTTCGGGCTCGACAAGGAGGCGGCCGAGCACATCCGCATCGTCGGGCCGATGGTGGCGGTCTGGTTCGCGGTGTTCGCCATCCCGATCTTCCTCTGGACCCCCGACGAGGCGGGCAGGAAGACGACCGCGAGCGCGGCGATCCGCGAGGGGCTCGCCCAGCTCGCCGGCACGCTGCGCCAGATCAGGCGGCACGCCAATATCGCGCGCTTTCTGCTCGCCCGGCTGTTCTATGTCGACGGGATGAACACCATGTTCGCCTTCGGCGGCATCTACGCCGCCGGCACGTTCGGCATGTCGTTCGCCGAGATCATCCAGTTCGGCATCGCGCTCAACGTCACCGCCGGTCTCGGCGCCGCCGGCTTCGCCTGGCTCGACGACCGCATCGGCTCCAAGCGCACGGTGCAGATCGGCATATTGGGTCTGATCGCCTTCGGCGTGCCGCTGCTGGTGGTCGAGGGCAAGCTGTGGTTCTGGCTGCTGGCGCTGCCGCTCGGCATCTTCATGGGCCCGGTGCAGGCGGCGAGCCGGTCGCTGATGGCCCATCTCGCGCCGACCGAGCTGAGGACCGAGATGTTCGGGCTCTACGCGCTGTCGGGCAAGGTGACCTCCTTCGCCGGACCCGCGGTGCTCGCCTGGGCGACGGTCGCCTTCGAGTCCCAGCGCGCCGGCATGGCCACCATCATCGCCTTCTTCGTGGTCGGCTTCGTGCTGATCGGGCTGGTCGCCGCGCCGAGGAGATAGGGCGTATCGAAGGACGCTCAGTGGCGGAAATGCCGCCGTCCGGTGAACGCCATCGCGATGCCGCGCTGGTCGGCGGCGGCGATCACGTCGGCGTCGCGGATCGACCCGCCGGGCTGGATCACCGCGGTCGCGCCGGCTTCGGCGGCGGCGATCAGCCCGTCGGCGAAGGGGAAGAACGCGTCCGAGGCGGCGACCGAGCCCTCGGTCGCGGGCTGGGCGGCGCCCGCCTCCCGCGCCGCGTCTGCCGCCTTGGCGGCGGCGATGCGGGTCGAATCGACCCGGCTCATCTGGCCCGCGCCGATGCCGGCCGTGGCCTCGCCG
This sequence comes from Defluviicoccus sp. bin129, assembly GCA_002239065.1. Lineage (GTDB taxonomy): Bacteria > Pseudomonadota > Alphaproteobacteria > MPNO01 > MPNO01 > MPNO01. The sequence continues at coordinate 6,305 of MPNO01000046.1, forward strand.
CGGGCGAACACGATGGCGTTCGACCGGACATGCTTGGCGACCGCGAAGGCGAACACGAGGTCGCGAAGCTCCGCGTCCGAGGGCGCCCGCCTGGTCACCACGCGGAGATCCGCCTCCCCGGTCCGCCCGCCGTCGCGGTCCTGCACCAGCAGCCCGCCGGCGATCGAGCGCACGGAAAGGCCGGGCGCGCCGGGATCGGGCATCGCGCCGGCCGCGAGCACGCGGATATTGGGCTTTTCGGCGAAGACCGCGCGCGCGGCCTCGTCGATCCCGGGCGCGATGACCACCTCGACGAAGATCCCGGTCATCGCGCTTGCGGCCGCCTCGTCGATGGTCCGGTTGGCCGCGACCACCCCGCCGAAGGCGCTGACGGGATCGCAGGCGAGCGCCCTGGCGTAGGCCTCGGCGAGGCTTGCGCCGAGCGCCGCGCCGCACGGGTTGGCGTGCTTCACGATGGCGACCGCCGGGCGGTCGAACTCGGCGGCGAGCTCGAACGCGGCGTCGGCGTCGCCGAGATTGTTGTAGCTCAGCGCCTTGCCCTGGAGCAGGCGGGCGGAGGCCGCGCCGGGGCGGGCCGGAAAGCCGCGATAGAGCGCGGCCTCCTGGTGCGGGTTCTCGCCATAGCGCAGGATTTCGGCGCGCCCGCCGCCGAAGGCGATTTGGCGGGGGAACGGGATGTCGACCTCGCGCGCGAACCATTGCGAGATCGCCGCGTCGTAGGCGGCGGTGCGCGCGTAGGCGGCGGCGGCGAGGCATCGGCGGAAGTCGAGCGTCGTCCGGCCGTCGTTCTCCGCGAGCTCGCGCAGGATGCCCTCGTAGTCCCCGGGGTCGGTGGCGACAACGACGAATTCGTGGTTCTTCGCCGCCGCGCGGATCAGCGCCGGCCCGCCGATATCGATCTGCTCGACCGCCTCGTCGCGGTCCGCCCCGCCGGCGACGGTCTCCTCGAACGGGTAGAGGTTGACGACGACGAGGTCGATGGGCGCGATGTCGTTCGCCTCCATCGCCTCGCGGTGGGCGGCGCGGTCGCGCCTCGCCAGGATGCCGCCATGGACCGCCGGGTGCAGCGTCTTCACCCGCCCGTCCATCATCTCGGGATAGCCGGTGAGCGCCGCCACGTCGGCCGCCTCGAGCCCGGCCCCGGCGAGCGCCCGCCCGGTGCCGCCGCTGGCGACCAGCGCCACGCCGCGCTCCGCCAGCGCGGCGGCGAAGTCCATCAGCCCGGCCTTGTCGGAGACCGAGAACAGCGCGCGCGAGACCGGAACCCGATCGTTCATTCCCCCTCCCCGGCCGAATCGCGGCCGTCGAGCAGCCACTCGGCGAATTCGCGCACCGCGCCCGCCCCGCCCGCGCGCCCCGTGGTGTAGCCGGCGGCGGCGTGCACGGCGGGCACCGCGTTGGGCACGGTCGCGGCCAGCCCGACGGCTTCCAGAACCGGCAGGTCGTTGAGGTCGTCCCCCATATGCGCCACCGCGTCGAACCCGATGCCGAGACGCGAGCACAGCTCGACGAGCGCTTCCTTCTTGTCGCCGACGCCCACCAGACAGTGCTTCACGCCCAGCACCTCGGCGCGGCGCCGGATCGCGTCGGTCCGGCTGGCGGTGACGAAGGCGACCTCCAGCCCGGCCTCGATCAGCATGCGGATGCCGACCCCGTCATGGACGTGGAAAGCGCGCCACTGGCGCCCGTCCTCGCCATAGAAGAGCGTCCCGTCGGTCATCACCCCGTCGCAGTCGAGGCTGACCAGGCGGATGTGGGCGCGCTTCGCCGCCGCGCCGCTCACGCCGCGCCGTCCCGGGCGAGCGCCGCCTCGACCAGGGCCACGTCCTCCGGCCGGTCGACCCCGATCGAGCCGGGCGGCACCGGCGCGCAGGCGATGCGCTCGCCGTGCTCGATGACGCGCAGCAGCTCGACGCTCTCGGCGCGCTCGACCGGCCCGCGCTCCCACGCCTGGAAGCGCGCCAGCGCGGCGGCGGTGAAGGCGAACATGCCGACATGGATCTTGCGCCCCGAATCCTCGGCGAAGTCGAGCGGCACCGGCAGCCGGCTGAAGGTCATCACGCAGCCGTCGAGGCCGGGCACCAGGTGGACCACCGAGGTATCGGCGCATTGCTCGGGCGTGGCGTCGTCGAGATAGCCGGTCGAGACCTCGATCCCGCGTTCGCGCGCGGCGTCGAGCGCCGACACCACGATGTCGATGGCGGCCGGGTCGATCAGCGGCTCGTCGCCCTGCACGTTGACGTAGATCCCGGCCGTCCTGCGGCTCGCGACCTCGGCGAGCCGGTCGGTCCCGGTGGCGTGCGCGGCAGACGTCATCTCGCAGTCGATGCCGGTCTCGCGGCAGATTGCGGCGATGCGCTCGTCGTCGGTCGCCACGACCGCGTGGTCGACGCTCTCGGCCTGGCTCGCGCGGCGCCACACCCTGACCACCATCGGCACGCCGGCGATCGGCGCCAGCGGCTTGCCGGGGAACCGGGTCGAGGCGTAGCGCGCCGGGATGACGGCGAGGACGGGGGGGCTGCCTTCCATGGGGTCCTTGCGGGATCGCTCGCGGGTGAGAATAGTCGCGCCGCGAAGCAAGCGCGAGAGTGCCGGGAAATCCCATGACCGAGACCGTTGTGTTCGACCTCGACGGGACGCTCGTCGACACGCTGCCCGACATCGAGACGGCGGCCAACCGGGCGCTCGCCGCCGAGGGCCGCCGCGCGCTGACCCGCCGCGAGATACGCCTGCTGATCGGCAGCGGCGGCCGCGTGCTGATGGCGAACGCCTTCAGGGCGACCGGCGAGCCCGCCCCGGAGGCGCGCATCGACGCCGCCTTCGCCGCCTATATCGCGGCCTACGAGGCCGACCCGGTCGCCGGCAGCGCGCCCTTTCCCGGGGTGCACGCGGCGCTGGAGGCGCTGTCGGCACGCGGCGCGCGGCTCGCGGTCTGCACCAACAAGCCGGGCCACCTCGCCGAAATCGTGCTGGAGACCTTCGGGCTCGCGGGATTCTTCGCCGGAATCGTGGCCGGCGACACGCTCCCCACCCGCAAGCCGAGCCCCGAGCCGCTGGTCGAGGCGGTCGCGCGCGCCGGCGGGGCGGGGCGCAAGGCGGCGATGGTGGGCGACAGCCCGATCGACGCCGACGCCGCGCGCGCCGCCGCGATCCCCTTCGTCGCGGTGAGCTTCGGCTACAGCCCGGTGCCGGCGGCCGAGCTCGGCGCCGACGCGGTGATCGACGGGTTCGATGCGCTGGCCGGGGCGCTGGACGGGCTGGGGTGAAGCGGCCCGCCACCGTCCTCGTCAATTCGACCGGAGCGCGGCAGGCGGTCCCCGTCTTGGTCCGCACCCGCCGCGACCCTATCTTCAGTAAGCCGCCCCGAGGGAGGATGACATGTCGGAGTTCGCCCACCACGCGCTGTTCCCGCTCGCCGACGACGCGACCCCCTACCGCAAACTGTCTTCCGACCATGTGGGGGTCGAGCGGTTCCGCGGCGGGGACATGCTGACCGTCGCGCCCGACGCGCTCGGCCTGCTCGCCGAACGGGCCTTCTTCGAAATCGCGCATTATCTGAGGCCCGGCCACCTCGCCCAGCTGCGCGCCATCCTCGACGACGCCGAGGCCTCGGACAACGACCGCTTCGTCGCCTACGACCTGCTCAAGAACGCCAATATCGCCGCCGGCGGGGTGCTGCCGATGTGCCAGGACACCGGCACCGCGATCGTCATGGGCAAGAAGGGCGAGCGGGTGTGGACCGGGGGCGGCGACGAGGCGGCGCTCGCCGGGGGCATCCACAAGACCTACACCGAGCGCAACCTGCGCTATTCCAACGTCGCGCCGCTCTCGATGTACGAGGAGGTCAATACCGGCACCAACCTGCCGGCGCAGATCGAGATCTACGCCACCGAGGGGGAGGAGTACGGCTTCCTGTTCATCGCCAAGGGGGGCGGGTCGGCCAACAAGTCCTTCCTGTTCCAGGAGACCCCGGCCCGGCTCAACCCCGAATCCATGCTGGGCTTCCTCGACGAGAAGATCCGCACGCTGGGCACCGCGGCCTGCCCGCCCTACCACCTCGCGATCTGCATCGGCGGCATGTCGGCCGAGTTCAACCTCAAGACAGTCAAGCTCGCCAGCACGCGCTATCTCGACGGGCTGCCGAGGGAGGGCTCGGAGCGGGCCCAGGCGTTCCGCGATGTCGGGATGGAGGAGGAGATCCTCGAACTCACCCGCAAGATGGGGATCGGCGCCCAGTTCGGCGGCAAGTATTTCTGCCACGACGTGCGGGTGATCCGCCTGCCGCGCCACGGCGCCTCGCTCCCCATCGGGCTCGGGGTGTCGTGCTCGGCCGACCGCCAGGCGCTCGGCAAGATCACCGGCGAGGGGATCTTTCTCGAGCAGCTCGAGACCGACCCGGCGCGCTATCTGCCCGATATCGAGGAGGCGAGCCTCGGCGGCGAGGCGGTGGCGATCGACATCGACCGGCCGATGGAAGAGATCCGCGCGACGCTCGGCCGCTACCCGATCAAGACCCGGCTCTCGCTCACCGGCTCGATGGTGGTGGCGCGCGACGCGGCGCATGCGAAGATCAAGGCGAGGCTCGACGCCGGCGAGGCGATGCCGGCCTATATGCGCGACAACATGGTGTACTACGCCGGCCCCGCGAAGACGCCCGCGGGCTACGCGTCGGGCTCGTTCGGCCCGACCACGGCGGGGCGCATGGATTCCTACGTCGCCCGGTTCCAGGAGGCGGGCGGCAGCCATGTCATGCTCGCCAAGGGCAACCGCTCGCCCGAGGTCACCGCCGCCTGCAAGGCGCATGGCGGCTTCTATCTCGGCTCGATCGGCGGCCCGGCGGCGCGGCTCGCGCAGGACTGCATCGCGAAGGTCGAGTGCATCGAGTATCCCGAGCTCGGCATGGAGGCGGTGTGGCGCATCGAGGTGAAGAATTTTCCCGCCTTCATCGTGGTCGACGACAAGGGCAACGACTTCTTCCGTGCCCTCTGACGCGCCGGTCCTCCCCGACGTCATCGCGCCCGGGGTGACGACGCTGCTGTGCGGCAGCGCGGCCGGCGCGGTCTCGGCCAGGCTCGGCCTGCCCTATGCCGGGCCGGGCAACAAGTTCTGGCCGATCCTCGCCGAATCCGGGCTGACGCCCAGGCTACTCGCGCCCGCCGAGTTCCGCGCGCTGCCGCGCCACGGCCTCGGCCTGACCGACATCAACAAGACCGAGTCGGGCGCCGATTCCGACCTGACCGGGGCGGGCGACGACGCCGAGGCGCTGGCCGCCAAGCTGGAGGCGTTCCGCCCGGCGATCCTCGCCTTCACCGCCAAGCGGCCGGCGCAGGTGTTCCTCGGCGCCGGCCGGGTCGAGTACGGAGTCCAGGACCGGCGCTTCGGCGCGACCGAGATCCACGTCCTCCCCTCGCCGTCCGGCCTCGCGGTGCGCTGGTGGGACCCGTCCTACTGGCACGCGCTGGGGGCAAGGCACCGGGCGCTGGTGGGCGAGAGGCGGTAGGGGTCCTTCGACCCGCCCCCTAGTTCGCGGCAGCCGCGCAGTCGGGGGTCCAGCCGAGCGGCACGTGGGTCGCGGTGCGCAGGCGCTGCCGGTCGATCCACCGGTTCTTGTGGGCGAAGTCGTAGAACCGGGCGCGCAGCCAGGGCGGCCAGCGTCCCGGCCATCCATAGAGTGTCGATATGCGCTGGGTGTGCTCGGTGAGCGGCCGTTCGCGGCGCTCCCATTCGGCGAGCCCGGCGGGGATGTCGCGATGCCGGTCGAGATGGACCGCGAGAGCGAGCCCGTTCATCATCCCGCAGCCGCCGCCCTGGCCGAGATTGGGGGCCATGGCGTGCGCCGCGTCGCCGATCATCGCGACCCGCCCGCGCGACCAGCGCCTGAGGCGGACGACGACGAAGGGGTCCCAGCGTCCGCGCCCGCCGATGCGCGGAAACAGCTGGGCGAGTTGGGGGAAGGTCCGGGTCCAGAGGTCGATATCGATCGGAATCCGCCGGGCCTGCGTATCGGTCACCGGGCAGAGCAGAGCGAGATAGACCGCCTCGTCGGAGACCGGGGTGTAGAGCAGCCGCCGCCTTCCCGACCAGTACTCGATGTAGGTCTGCGTCTCGGGGTCGCGGCGTTCGTCTTCGGTGCGCGGCACCAGGAGGCGGATCGCGCCGTCGGGCAGCTGCCTGAACGAGCGCATCAGGCCGAGCGAGTCGCGCACCGGCGAGCCCACCCCGTCGGCGCCGATCACGAGGTCCGCCCCGAGCCGCCGCCCGTCGGCCAGCACCAGCACCCCGCCGGGCTCGGCGCCGGCGACCTCGGAGCCGGTGACGATCTCGGCGCCGGCCTCCCGCGCCGCCGCGGCCAGGGCGTCGATGCAGGTCTGGCGGACGATCGAGAACATGCGCATCGTCCCGCCCGCCGGCCACTCGATGCGGGCGATGGTGTTGTTGGCGTCGTCGCGCATCTCGCGCGCCTGGCCCGGGAAGGCGCCTTGCGTGGCGGCATCGTAGGCGCCCACCGCCTCGAACACCTTGAGCCCGTTCTCGTAGATATAGATGCCCGCGCCGGCGGTGCGCAGCCGGTCCGCCGCCTCGTGCACGCGGACGCTCCAGCCGCGCCGGGCGAAGGCCGCCGCGGCGGTCAGCCCGGCGAACCCGGCGCCGGCGATCTCCACATGCCGCCGCGCCGCCGTCATCGTCGCGTCCGGTCAGGCGGAAGGCGCCAGGGTCCGGCGGAAGAAGTCGAGCAGCCTGGCCTGCGCGTCCCGCGACTGCTCTTCCCGGAAATTGGGGCCGAGGAAGTTCTGAAACGCATGCCCCGCGCCGTCATAGGCGTGGAAGACATGGTCGATGCCGTGCTCGGTCATCGCCGCGTCAATCTTCGCCACGTCGTCGGGCGAGGGGTTCTCGTCCTCGTTGCCGAAGAAGCCGATCACCTTGCAGCCGATCGCGCCGACGCGCTCGATCGGCGCCGGGTTGCCCTCGCCCCAGGGCTTGAAGATGTTGCCGCCGTAGAAGATGCCGCAGGCGGTGAAGGCGCGGTTGGTCGAGGCGCCGAGAAACGCAGACCGCCCGCCCATGCAGTGGCCGACGATGCCGAGCGCGCCCGCGCGATGGTCGGCGCGGCCCTGCACGTAATCCGCGGTCGCGTCGATATCGGCGATCAGCTCCGCATCGTTGAGCGCGCCCATCGACCGGGACGTGTCCTCGCCCGCCGGGCGGCGGTGGTAGAACAGCGGCGCTGCGGCGATATAGCCGTCGGCCGCCAGCCCCTCGACGAACTTCCGGGTGAAGTCGTCGAGCGCGCCCCGGTGGTGGGTGACCACCACGCCGGGATGCGGTCCCGGCGCCGCCGGTGCATCGACATAGACCTCCATCGAGCTGCCGCCGACGGTCAGGTGTTCGGTATGCGCCATGCTTCGCCTCCTAGGAAATCGCCGCGGCCTGGGTATCGGGTATGTCGGTCTCGTCGTAGCGGATGTCGCGGAACGCGCCCGAGGTGACCGGGCGGTAGAGCGGCGGCCGCGCCGCATCGGTGCAGCTCGGCAGGCAGGCGATCTCCGCGTCGTAGTTGGGCTGGTGGAAGAAGCCGATCGAGATGCGCCGCGCGCTCGGCCCGAGCCCGGCCGGCGGGTTGACCACGCGGTGGAAGTTGGACGTCCAGACATCGTTGGTCCAGCGCCGGAACAGGTCGCCGACATTGACCACGAAAGCCTCCGGCCGGGTCTCGACGTCGTACCAGCGCCCGTCGCGGTCCTGGACCTGGAGCCCGCCCGGCTCGTCCTCGCCCATCAGGATGGTGAAGGTGCCGAAATCGGTATGCGCGCCGGCGCGGATCTGGCCCTCCGGCGGGGCGACGGGCTGCGGCGGGTAGTGGTTGATCCGCATGGCGGTGACGTGGCGGTCGATCTTGTCCTCGAACCAGCCCTCGTCGAGGTCGAGCGCGAGCGCGGCAAGCCGCATGAGGTGGCCGACCAGCGCCTCCATCGCCGCGTAGTAGGCACTCGCGGCATGGCGGAACCCGGGGCGGCGTTCGGGCCAGATATTGGGGATGAAATAGCGCTGCCCCTCCTCGCCCGTGTAGTAGGGATCGTCCGGCCAGCTCTCCCTGCCGAAATGGTAGAACTCCTTGAGATCGGGCGGCGCCGCGCCGCCGGCGGCGCGGCCGAGCGCCTCGCCCTCATAGACCCTGAGCCCCCTCGGCGTGCCGGCCGCCGGATGGACGCATTTGCGCTTTTCCGCATCCGGCAGGGCGAAATACGCGTGCGACGTCCGGCGCAATTCCTCCACGATCCCCGCATCCACGCGGTGGCCGGAGATCGCGAAGAAGCCGATATCGGCGCAGGCCGCGCCGATCGCCTTGCCGACCCGGCGGCGGTCCGCCGCATCGCCGCCGAAATAGGGCGCGATGTCGATCAGCGGCACGCGCGCGCTGCTCATCGGTCCCTCCCGCTTGCCCCAAGAATCTGCCGGCCCGCAGGATGCCCCGCGCGCGGCCCGAGGGGAAGACCCCGCTTTACAGCGGAGCGGCCGGTCGCGAGACTGCGGCGGTTTCCAGGACAGCCCGGAGGAGTGGGATGAAGTTCGGTGTCGGACAGCCGGTTGCGCGCACGGAGGATCCGCGCCTGCTCAAGGGCGAGGGCCGCTTCGTCGACGACATCGCCCTGCCGGGCGAGGTCCACGGCTACGTGCTGCGCTCGCCGCACGCGGCCGCCCGGGTCCGATCCGTGGACGTGGAAGCGGCGCGCCGCGCGCCCGGCGTCGTCCTGGTGCTCACCCGGGCCGATATCGAGGCCGAGGGGATCGACGGCATCCCGCATTTCATCCCGCCGATGGCGTTCGGCGCCCCGCCGCCCAAATTCAACCCGCTCCACCCGATCCTGGCCGGCGACCGGGTGCGCCATGTCGGCACGCCGGTCGCCTTCGTGGTGGCCGGGACGCTGGATGAGGCGATGGACGCGGCGGAGACCATCGCGGTCGATTACGAGATGCTGCCCTCGGTGACCGCGCCCGGGCGGGCGACCGCCGCCGGCGCGCCCGCGGTGTGGGACGAGGCGCCGGACAATATCTGGTTCACCGTGGAGCGCGGCGACAAGGCGGCGACCGATGCCGCCTTCGCGCGCGCCGCGCATGTCACCCGGCTCAGCCTGCTCAACAACCGGCTGAGCTGCAACGCGATGGAGCCGCGCGCGACGATCGTCGAATACCAGCCCGCCACCGACCACGTGACGATGTACACCGAGAACCAGTCGCCGCACGCCCAGCGCAGCCATCTCTCGCATGTCTTCCACAAGCCGGAGGGCAATTTCCGGGTCATCAGCCCCGATGTCGGCGGCGGGTTCGGGATGAAGAACGCGGTCTATCCCGAGGACGCGCTCTGCGCGATCGCCGCGAGGCGGCTGGCCCGCCCGGTGCGCTGGACCGCCGACCGGACCGAGAGCCTGCAGAGCGACGCCCATGCCCGCGACGCGGTGACCGAGGCCGCGCTGGCGCTCGATGCGGACGGCAACTTCCTCGCCATCCGCGCCGAGACCGACCACGCGGTGGGCGCCTATCTCGGCGAGGCGGCCTGCGTGCCGGTCGGGCTGGGCTCGACCATGTATGCCGGCAATTACGACCTGCCGGCCGCCTGGCTCTCGATCAACGCGGTGTTCACCAACACCAACACGGTGGCGCCCTATCGCGGCGCGGGCCGGCCGGAGGCCTGTTACATCGTCGAACGGCTGGTCGACCAGGCCGCCGTCGAGCTCGGCATCGACCCGGTCGAGCTCAGGCGGCGCAACTACATCAAGCCCGCCGACATGCCCTACCAGAACGCGATCATGACGGTCTACGACACCGGCGAGTTCGAGAAGATCGCCGACATGGCGGTGGCCCTCGCCGACCGCGACGGGTTCGCCGGGCGCAAGGCCGCGTCCGAGGCGGCGGGACGGCTGCGCGGTCTCGGCGTGACCTATTTCATCGAGATCGGCGCCCCCTTCAACGACCGCATGCAGCTCTATTTCGACCCGGCCGGCGGGGTCACCATCGCCGCCGGCACGCACAGCCACGGCCAGGGCCACCGGACGGTCTACGCGCAGATGGTGTCCGACTGGCTCGGCGTCGAGTTCGACAGCATCCGCCTGGTGCAGGGCGACACCGACCAGGTCGCCTACGGGCGCGGCACCTACGGCTCGCGCTCGGTCACCGTCGGCGGGGCGGCGCTCAAGGACGCGGCGGACCAGGTGATCGCCAAGGGGCGGCGCATGGCGGCCCATCTGATGGAGGCGGCGGAGGCCGATATCGAGTTCGCCGAGGGCGCATTCACCGTCGCCGGCACCGACAAGTCGATCGGCATCGTGGACGTCGCCCGGGCCTCCTTCATGCCGGTCGGCTGGCCCGAGGCGTTCGGCATCGGGCTGGAGGCGACGGGCAGCTTCACGCCGACCAACGGCAACTTCCCCAATGGCTGCCATATCTGCGAGGTCGAGGTGGACCCCGAGACCGGCGCGGTCGACCTGCTGCGCTATTCGTCGGTCAACGATTCGGGGCTGATCATCAACCCGCTACTGTTCGAGGGCCAGGTCCATGGCGGGCTCGCCCAGGGGATCGGCCAGGTGCTGTTCGAACACGTCGTCTATGACGACGAATCGGGCCAGCTCCAGTCCGGCTCCTTCATGGATTACTGCATGCCGCGGGCCGACGACCTGCCGTCCTTCGTGCTCGACGACGTCGAGGTCCGCTGCGCGACCAACCCGCTCGGCGTCAAGGGCGCCGGCGAGACCGGAACCGTCGCCGCGCTGCCCGCGGTGATGCACGCGATCCTGGATGCGGTCCGCCCGCTCGGCGTTTCGGACCTCCAGATGCCGGCCACGCCGCAGGCCGTCTGGCGGGCGATCCGGCAGGCGGGCGCGGCGTAGGGGGCGGGCAGGCCCGGCCCCGCCGGCCCGCTTGCCGCGGTTCGGGCGGGCTGTATATTGGCGCGGAATCCATCGCAGGGAGAGGCGGCATGGCACTCGATCGCGGGCGCGGTATCGTCGATGTCGAAGGGCTTGAGCGCGAGGACGTACAGGCGCTGGCCCGGCGGGAGACGCCGGCGGGGCTCCCCTTCGCGGTGCGCAAGATCGGCCATGTCGTGCTCAAGGTGCGCGATGTCGCGCGGTCGGCCGCGTTCTACACCGACGTGCTCGGCTTCAGGGTGTCGGACGTCTATCCCGAGAGCATGATGCCGGGCGGCATGGTGTTCATGCGCTGCAACGCCGACCACCACGGGGTGGCGCTGGTCGGCGGAAGGCAGCAAGACGCGGACAACTCGGAGCTCGACCACATGGCGTTCGAGGTCGCGACCCTGGACGAGGTGCTCAGGGCGCGCGGCCACCTGGAGAAGCATGGCGTCAGGATCGACTTCCACGGCCGCCGCCGCGCCGGCTGCCAGGTCGCCGTCGAGTTCCGCGACCCGGACAACCACCGGCTGGAGATCTACTGGGGGCTCGACCAGATCGGCAATCCCGGCCATATCCGCCCGCCCGACGAGTGGCGCGAGGCCCAGTCGCTGGAAGAGGCCATCGAGAACCCGCCGCCCGGGCAGGACACGACCCTGCACGACCGGTCCCTGCGGCGCCGATAGGCCGCCAATTTCCCGAGTGACGCGATGAAGATCCTCGCCGGCAACAGCAACCGTCCGCTGGCCGAAGCCATCTCGGCCTATCTCCAGCTGCCCCTGACCAATGCCAGCATCCGGCGCTTCTCCGACATGGAGTGCTTCGTCGAGATCCACGAGAACGTCCGGGGCGAGGACGTGTTCGTGGTCCAGTCGACCTCCTACCCGGCGAACGACAATCTGATGGAGCTGCTGGTGATGCTGGATGCGCTGAAGCGCGGCTCGGCGCGCCGCGTCACCGCGGTCGTCCCCTATTTCGGCTATGCCCGCCAGGACCGGAAGTCGGGGCCGCGGACGCCGATCTCGGCCAAGCTCGTCGCCAACCTGATCACCACCGCCGGCGCCGACCGGGTGCTCACCCTCGACCTCCACGCCGGCCAGATCCAGGGGTTCTTCGACATCCCGCTCGACAACCTGTTCGCCTCGCCGGTCTTCGTCCGCGACATCGAGGAAAACATCGACCGCGACAAGCTCACCATCATCTCGCCCGACATGGGCGGCGTGATCCGCGCCCGCGCGGTCGCGCGGCGTCTCGACACCGATCTGGCGATCATCGACAAGCGCCGCGAGCGGGCCGGGGTGTCCGAGGTGATGAACGTGATCGGCGACGTGGAAGGGCGGACCTGCGTGCTGATCGACGACATCGTCGATTCCGCGGGCACGCTGTGCAACGCGGCCGAGGCCCTGGTCGAGCACGGCGCGGACTCGGTCGCCGCCTATGTCACCCACGGCGTGCTGTCGGGCGGCGCGGTGGCGCGGGCCTCGACCTCGGCGCTGTCGCGGCTGATCACCACCGACAGCATCCTCACCACCGAGGCGGTGCGGGTCTCGGACACCGTCGGGCAGATCTCGATCGCCCCGCTGATGGGCGAGGCGATCCGCAGGATCGCCGAGGAAAGATCGGTATCGAGCCTGTTTGACTAATCCCCGGCGAGGGGATAAAAGGCCGCGCTCCAGGGGACAACCGGGATCCGGGGCGAGCGCCGCCGGCACGGCCGGGCGGGGCGCGCGGGCCCCGAGACGAGAGGCATCCGATCATGGCCGAGGTTAGCACCATCGCAGCGGCGCCCCGCGAGCGCGTCGGCAAGGGCGCGGCGCGCGCGGCGCGGCGGGACGGGCTGGTTCCCGGCATGATCTACGGCAACAAGCTCGAGCCGGTGATGATCAGCCTCGATCGGCCGATCGTCGACCGCGAGCTCGGCCAGCCGGGGTTCTTCATCCGCCTCGTCGACATCGAGGTGGGCGGCGAGAAGCACCGCGTGCTGCCCCGCGAGGTGCAGTTCCACCCGGTCAGCGACGCCCCGCTCCACATCGATTTCCTGCGCTTCTCCGCCAGCCGCAAGCTCGCCGTCGCGGTCCCGGTACGATTCCTCAACGAGGACGAATCGCCCGGGCTCAAGCGGGGCGGCGTGCTCAACGTGGTGCGCCACGAGGTCGAGGTGCAATGCACCGCCGACAACATCCCGGGCGAGTTCGAGGTCGATGTCACGGGGCTCGAAATCGGCGATGCGATCCACGCGAGCGCCATAATCCTGCCGGAGGGGGTGGCCTTCACGATCGCCGACCGGGACTTCACCGTCGCCACCATCGCCGCGCCGACGCTGATGGCGGCGGATGAGGAAGAGGAAGAGGTCGAAGGCGAAGAGGGCGAAGAGGGCGCCGAGGCCGACGGCGAGGGCGCCGGCGAGGGTTCCGGCGACGCCACACCGTCCGGCGACGGGGAGTAGCGGTCCCCCGCGACCCGGCGACCCATGTTGATCGTCGTCGGGCTCGGCAATCCCGGGCCCAAACACGCGCGCCAGCGGCACAATATCGGCTATGTCGTCGCCGACGCGATCGCCGCGCGCTACGGCTTCCCGGCGCCCAGGCGCCGCTTCCAGGGCCGGGCGCAGAGCGGGGAGATCGGCGGCGAGCGGGTGCTGCTGCTCAAGCCCGAGACCTATATGAACGAATCCGGCCGGGCGGTGCGCGCGGCGCTCAATTTCTACAAGCTGCGCGCCCGCGACGCCGTGGTCGTCCATGACGAGCTCGACCTCGCCCCGGGCAAGGTGCTGATCAGGAAGGGCGGCGGCCATGCCGGGCATAACGGTCTCAGGAGCCTGCACTCCCAGATCGGACCGGATTACCGGCGGATCCGCGTCGGGATCGGCCATCCCGGCGACAAGCACCGCGTCCTGCGCCACGTGCTGGGCGACTTCGCCGCCGGGGAACGGGCGCTGTTCGCCAGCCTCGCCGAGGCCATCGCCGAGGCGCTGCCGCTGGCCGTCGCCGGCGACGATCCCGGTTTCATGACCAGGGTGGCGCTGCTCTGCCCCCGGCCCAGGCCCGCCAGGCCGGCGCCCGGGGAAGACGCCGGGACGGACCGCTGATGGGCTTTCGCTGCGGCATCGTCGGGCTTCCCAATGTCGGGAAGTCCTGCCTGTTCAACGCCCTCGTCCAGTCGCGGGCCGCGGTGTCCGCGAGCTACGCGTTCTCCACCGTCGAGCCCAATCTCGGCCGCATCGCGGTGCCGGACGACCGCCTCGCCGAGATCGCGGCGCTCGCCAGGTCGCCAAAGATCACCCCCACCCAGCTCGATTTCGTCGACATCGCCGGGCTCGTCCGCGGGGCAAGCCGGGGAGAGGGGCTGGGCAACCAGTTTCTCGCCCATATCCGCGAGGTCGACGCCATCGCCCATGTGCTCCGCTGTTTCGAGGGCAGGGATGTCGACCGGGCGGGCGCGGTCGATCCCGTCGCCGACGCCGAGACCGTCGAGACCGAGCTGATGCTGGCCGATCTCGACAGCCTGACCCGCCGCCTCGAACCGCTGGTCAAGAAGGCGCGCGGCGGCGACCGGGAGGCGACGGCGATGCGCGACATCATGGTCCGCGCGATCGCCGTGCTGGAGGACGGCCGGCCCGCGCTGGAGCTGGAGATCGGCGCGGACGAGGAAATGCTGTTCCACCGGATGCAGCTGCTGACCGCCAAGCCGGTGCTCTATGTCTGCAATGTCGACGAGGAGCAAGCGGCCGGCGGCGGTGCCCATGCGGCGGAAATCGCCCGCTGGGCGGCGGAGAGGGGCGCGCCGACGGTGGTCGTCTCGGCCGCCATCGAGGCCGAGATCGCCCAGCTCGACGACGAGGAGGAGCGGCGCGGATTCCTCGAGACGCTGGGGCTCGGGGAGACCGGCCTCGGCCGGGTGGTGCGCGCCGGGTACGACCTCCTGGGCCTGATCACGTTTTTCACCGCCGGCCCGGTCGAGACCCGCGCCTGGACGGTCGAGCGGGGCACCCGCGCCCAGGACGCGGCGGGCAGGATCCACAGCGATTTCGCACGCGGCTTCATCGCCGCCGAGACCATCGCCTTCGACGACTTCGTGGCATGCGGCGGAGAGGTCGCCGCGAAGGAGGCCGCCAGGATGCGCCGCGAAGGGCGCGACTACATCGTGCGCGACGGGGATGTGATCCTTTTTCGCTTCAACGTTTGACGGTAGAATTCGACCATCGGGGCCCGGTTCCGGGCCGCCATCCATTCCATCCAGGGGAGATCGGGGACATGGGACAGACCGTTACGCTCACCGCCGGCGACGGCCACGCGCTGGACGCCTACAGGGCAGACCCGTCGGGCGCCGCCAAGGGCGGCGTCGTGGTGATTCAGGAGATCTTCGGCGTCAACAGCCATGTCCGGCACCTCGTCGACATGTTCGCCGGGAAGGGCTATGCGGCGATCGCCCCCGCCCTGTTCGACCGCACCGAGAAGGGGGTCGATCTCGGCTATGACGAGGTCTCCTTCGGCAAGGGGCGGGAGCTGCGCGGCGGGCTCTCGGACGACTGGATTCTGGCCGACGTGGACGCGGCGGCGAAGGCGGTCTCGGACGCCGGCAAGGTCGGGCTGATCGGCTACTGCTTCGGCGGCTATGTCGCGTGGATCAGCGGCTGCAATCTCGACAGCCTCGCCTGTTCGGTGAGCTGCTATGGCGGCGGCATCGCCGCGCGGGCGGCCAACGACACGCCGCGCATGCCGATCGAGATGCATTTCGGCGACAAGGACCACGCGATCCCGATGGGCGACGTCCAGGCGATCCGCGACGCCCACCCGGACGTCCCGAGCTTCGTCTACGACGATTCCGCACACGGCTTCTGCTGCGACGACCGGGACGTCTACAACCAGGGCGCCGAGCAGCGCTGCCACGAACGCGCCCTCGCGCTGTTCGCCGAACACGTCGGGTAGCGCGAGAGCGGGGCCGCCCCTTCCCTCAATTCGTCGTTTCAACCGGGGCGGGCCGGAGGCCCGCGCAGTGGAGAAATGACGAGGGGGGAGACGGCCCGTTTTCCCGCCCTATCTCAGCGCGGCGGCGATGTTGCCGCCGTCGACGGTCAGCACAGCCCCGGTGGTCTTCTCGGCCAGCGCGAGGTCGACGAACGCCCGGGCGGCGTCGTCGGCCGTCACCTCGCGGCCGAGCAGGTTGCCGGCCATGTAGTCCCCGGTCGAGACACCGCGCGCGCGGGCGCGTTCCTCGATCGTCGCCTCGGTCATCAGCCCGCTCCGGATGCGGTCGGCGTTGACCGCGTTGGCGCGGATGCCCTCGGCGCCGTGGTCGAGCGCGTATTGCCGCATCAGGAACAGCGTCGCCGCCTTGGCGAGGCCGTAGGGCCCGAAATCGGGGCCCGGGTTGACCGCCTGCTTGGAGGTGTTGAACAGCAGCACGCCGCCCAGCCCCTGCGCCCGGAAAATGCGGACCGCCGCCTGGGCGGCGCGCTGGTGGCCGTAGAAGTTGAGCTCGAAGCTCTCGCGGATCACCGCCTCGTCCACCTCGCCGATCCTGCCCTGCCACGCCGCGCCGGCATTGGAGACCAGGATGTCGAGCCCGCCGAACGATTCGGCCACGGCATCGAACGCCGCGGTCACCGAGCCGGGATCGGTGACGTCGCAGGCGAAGGCGCGCGCACCCAGCGCCGCGGCCGCGGCTTCCGCCGCCGGGCGGTCGCGGTCGAGGATCGCCAGCTCTGCCCCTTCCCGAGCGAAAGCCGCCGCCGTCGCCCGGCCGATCCCCGACGCGCCGCCGGTCACCGCGACGATGCGCCGCGCGAGCGGCTGCTCCGCCGCCCTGCCGAGCTTCGCCTGTTCCAGCGACCAGTACTCGATGTCGAAGATGTCGGCCTCTGAAATGCTCTCGAACCGGCCGATGGACTCCGCCCCGGCGACCACCCGCGCCGTGGTCTCGGCGAGGTCGGCGGCGATGGCGGCGGCGCGCGACGAGGCGCCGAGGCCGAACAGCCCGAGCCCGGGGACCAGGATCACCCTCGGGTAGGGGTCGAGCGCCCGCCTGGGCTCGGCCTGGCGGGCGTTGTTGCGCGCGAAATAGGCCTCGTAGTCGCGGACGAAGGCGGCAACCGTCGCCTCGGCCTCGCGCGCGAAATCCTCCAGCGCGCCCGGCCGGGGCGGCGCCAGGATCAGCGGTTTCGGCTTGGTGCGGATCGCGTGGTCGGGCGTGACCGGGCCCCGGGTGGACTCCGCCAGCCCCGCGCGATCGACGAAGTCGCGCACCGCCTCGCCGGCGCGGAAGTCGAGGACCAGCCGGCCGGCGCCGCTGGCCAGCCCGCGCAGGATCGGCGCGACCGCCGCGGCCGGCATCTCGGGCGCGGTTGCCGGCAGGCGCGCCGCGGGAACGCTCGCCCGGCGCCGCGCGACATGCGCCTCGGCCCGGTCGGCCGTGGCGATCATCCGCTCATAGGCCTCCTCGGCGGTCTCGCCGAAGGTGAAGACGCCGTGCTTGAGGAGGATCAGCCCCTCGATCGACGGGTCCTCGGCATGGGCCGCGGCGCAGGCCCTGGCGAGCGCGAAGCCCGGCATGACATAGGGCACCAGCCCCATCGTCCCGCCATAGACCTCGCGGCAGATCGCCTCGCCGTCCGGCTGGTCGGTGAGCACGAGGACCGCATCGGCATGGGTGTGGTCGACGAATTTGTGCGGCAGGAAGGCATGCAGCAGGGTCTCGACCGACGGGTTGGGCGCGCGCGGGTCGAGCAGGTTGACGCGCTGGAAATCCACCATCTCCCCGTCGCCGAGCCGGTCCAGCGCGGCGAGCCGCCGGAGCGGCTCCAGCCTGACCGCGGGCAGGCCCGAGGGCTCGATATCGGCCATGTCCCAGCCCGAGCCCTTGACGCACAGCACGTCGGCCGTCTCGCCCAGCAGGTCGGGCATGGCGGTCTTGACCGAGGTATTGCCGCCGCCATGCAGCACGAGCCCGGGATCGCCGCCCAGCAGCCGCGTCGTGTAGACCCGGAGCGCCACGTCTTCCGAAACGCCCTCGGCCCGGTAGCGCGAGACCATCGCGGCGGCGGCGCGCGCCGAATAGCGGCTCCGCATGGCTTCTACCCCGCCGCCGCCCGGCGCCGCTCCGGGTAGAGCGCGAGCAGGCCTTGCGCCGAGGCTTCCGCGACGCCGCGCTCGGTGATCAGCGCGGTCACCAGCCGGGCCGGGGTCACGTCGAAGCCCGGGTTGAAGACCGGGCTTGCCGCGGGCGTCAGGCGGACGGTGCGGATCTCGCCCGCCTCCGTCTCGCCGGTCACGGTGGACACCTCCGCGCCCGCGCGCTCCTCGATCGGCAGGTCGGCGCCGCTGTCGGCCGTCCAGTCGACGGTCGGGCCCGGCAGGGCGACGTAGAACGGGACCCCGTTGTCGGACGCCGCGAGCGCCTTCAGATAGGTGCCGATCTTGTTGCACACGTCGCCATTGGCGCAGGTCCGGTCGGTGCCGGTGATGCAGAGATCGACCCGGCCGTCCTGCATCAGATGGCCGCCCGCGTTGTCGACGATCACGGTGTGCGGCACGCCGTGGGCGGCGAGCTCCCAGGCGGTCAGCCCGGCGCCCTGGTTGCGCGGCCGGGTCTCGTCGACCCAGACATGGAGGTCGATCCCCGCATCGTGGGCGCGATAGATCGGGGCGAGCGCGGTGCCGCCGTCGACCGTGGCGAGCCAGCCGGCGTTGCAATGGGTCAGCACGTTGACCGGTCCCGCGCGCCGCGCCGCCGCTTCGCGCAGCAGCGCCACGCCGTTCTCGCCGATCGCCCGGTTGATCGCCACGTCCTGGTCGCAGATTTCGGCGGCGCGCGCGTAGGCCGCATCCGCCCGCCTTGCCTCGTCGACGGCGAGCACCCGGGCCTTCATGTCGTCCAGCGCCCAGCGCAGATTGACCGCCGTCGGGCGGGTCGCGAGGAGCTCGGAGCAGGCCGCCTCGACCGAGCCCCGCGAGGCATCGCGGCGGATCGCGAGGCAGAGCCCGTAGGCCGCGGTGGCGCCGATCAGCGGCGCGCCGCGCACCCGCATGTCGCGGATCGCCGCCGCCGCGTCCTCCAGCGTCGCCAGCGTCGCGATCCCGAAACGGTGCGGCAGTAGGGTCTGGTCGACGATCTCGACGGTCTCGCCGTCGGCGGCGAGCTGGATCGACCGCCGGGGGACCCCGTCGACCTTCATCGCTTGAGCGCGCGCCCCGCCACCGCGTCGAGCCGCGCGGCGAGCTCGGGATCGCGCGCATCCGCCGGGGTGATCAGCGCGGTGTCGAGCACGGTGTGGCAGCCCGCCGGGCAGGCCGCGTCGCGCCCGGCCAGCAGCGGCACCGCGGCCTCGACGAGCTGCCGGGCGCGGGCCGCGTTCGCCTGCAGCACCCCGATCACCGCCTCCACCGTGACGTCGTCATGGCCCGGATGCCAGCAATCGTAGTCGGTGACCATCGCCACCGTCGCGTAGCACATCTCGGCCTCGCGGGCGAGCTTGGCCTCCGGCATGTTGGTCATGCCGATGACGTTGGCGCCCCACGAGCGGTAGAGCTCGGACTCGGCCCGGCTGGAGAATTGCGGGCCGTCGATCGCCACATAGGTGCCGCCCCGCACGGTCTCGATGGCGAGGCCCGAGGCGGCTTCCTCCAGCGCGTCGCCGAGCCGGGGGCAGACCGGGTCGGCCATCGACACATGGGCGACCAGCCCGGTTCCGAAGAAGGTCTTGACGCGCCGGAAGGTGCGGTCGATGAACTGGTCGACCAGCACGAAGCTGCCCGGCGCCAGCGCCTCGTCGAGACTGCCGACGGCGCTCAGCGACAGGATCTCGGTCGCGCCCACCCGCTTGAGCGCGTCGATATTGGCGCGGAAGTTGATCTCGCCCGGCGGCGTCGCGTGGCCCCGCCCGTGGCGCGGCAGGAAGGCGAGCCCCTGGCCGCCGAGCGTGCCGAGAAGGATCTCGTCCGACGGCGCGCCGAACGGCGTCTCCACCGCCTCCCAGCGCCGGTCGGCCAGCCCGTCTATGTCATAGAGGCCGCTGCCGCCGACGATCCCGACAACCGGTGGAGTCCCCGGCTCCGCCATGGCGTCCCCTCCCGACGGCGCGATCCTCCGTCAGTGCGGCACGTCGGACCAGATCGCGCGCTTGACCGCGTACAGCATGCCGGTGAGCAGGACCAGGAAGAGGACCACCTTGACGCCCATGCGCTTGCGCTCCTCGAGCTCGGGCTCGGCGGCCCAGACGAGGAACTGGGTCACGTCCTTCGCCATCTGGCCCACCGTCGCCTCGGTGCCGTCGGCGTATTCGACCAGCTCATCGCTCAACGGCGCCGGCATGGCGATCTGGTGGCCCGGGAAATAGGCGTTGTAGTCCATGCCCTCGGACATCTCCATCTCCGCCGGCGCTTCCCGGTAGCCCACCATCAGCCCGTGGATGTAGTCGGGGCCGCCGATGCGCGACTTGGTGACCAGCGACAGATCGGGCGGCAGGGCGCCGTTATTGGCGGCGCGCGCGGCGTTGTCGTTGGCGAACGGCGACACGAAGCGGTCGCTCGGCCGGGCCGGGCGGTCGAACATCTCGCCCTCGGCGTCGGGACCGTCGGTGACCTCGACCTCGGCGGCGAGCGCCTTGACCTGGTCCTCGGAGAAGCCGATCGCCGTCAGGTTGCGGTAGTGGACGAGGCGCAGCGAATGGCAGACCGCGCAGACCTCGGTATAGACCTGGAAGCCGCGCCTCAGCGCCGCCCGGTCGAACGAGCCGAACAGCCCGTCGAAGGTCCACTTCACGCTCGGCGGGGCGACGGCGTCGGCCGCCATGGCCGGGCTGGCGCCAGCGAGCGCGAGCGCGGCGAGGATGGCGCCAAGGGTCCGCCTCATTGCGCCTTCTCCATCGTCTGCGGCGCCGCGGCGGGGGGCCCGGAGCCTCCTCCGAGCACCGGCTCGGCGATGCTGGTCGGCAGCGGGCGCGGCGTCTCGATCACCGAGAGCAGCGGCATCAGCACCAGGAAATGGGCGAAATAGTAGAGCGTCGCGATCTGGCCGATGATCACGAAGATGCCCTCGGGCGGGTTGCCGCCGACCCAGCCCAGCACCACGCAGTCGATCACCAGCACCCAGAAGAGCTGCTTGTAGATCGGGCGGTAGCGCGCGCTGCGCACCGGCGAGCGGTCGAGCCAGGGGACCAGGAACAGGACCAGGATCGAGCCGAACATCAGCACCACGCCGATCAGCTTGGCGGACAGGAACCAGATGTCGAAGGTGATCGACCTGAGGATCGCGTAGTAGGGCAGGAAGTACCACTCGGGCACGATATGCGGCGGCGTCAGCAGCGGGTCGGCGGGGATGTAGTTCTCGGGCTCGCCGAAGAAGTTGGGCGCGAAGAACACGAAGCCGGCGAAGATCGTCAGGAACGCGCTCAGACCGAACATGTCCTTGACGGTGTAGTAGGGGTGGAAGGGGATCTTGTCCTGCGGGCCCTTGGCGTCGATCCCGAGCGGGTTGTTCGAGCCGTGCTGGTGCAGCGAGACCAGATGCAGGACGACCACGCCGACGATCACGAACGGCATGAGATAGTGCAGGCTGAAGAACCGGTTGAGCGTCGGATTGTCGACCGTGAAGCCGCCCCACAGCCAGGTGACGATGATGTCGCCGACGATCGGCACCGCGGAGAACAGGTTGGTGATCACGGTCGCGCCCCAGAAGCTCATCTGGCCCCAGGGCAGCACATAGCCCATGAACGCGGTCGCCATCATGCAGAGCAGGATGACCACGCCCAGGATCCACAGGATCTCGCGCGGCGACTTGTAGGAGCCGTAATAGAGCCCGCGGAAGATGTGGATATAGACGATGATGAAGAAGGCCGACCCGCCATTGGTGTGGATGTAGCGGATCAGCCAGCCATAGTTCACGTCGCGCATGATTCGCTCGACGCTGTCGAAGGCGTGGTCGACATGCGGCGTGTAGTGCATCGCCAGCACGATGCCGGTGACGATCATGATGACCAGCACGATCCCGGCGAGCGAGCCGAAATTCCACCAGTAGCTCAGATTGCGCGGCGTCGGGTAGTCGATCAGCTCCTTCTCGGCGAAGGAGAACATCGGCAGGCGGTAGTCGATCCACTGGACCAGGCGGTTCTTCATCCAGGGCTGCGTCATGGACTTTCCCCCCTAGCCGATGCGCACGAGGCTGTCGGACAGGAACTCGTAGGACGGCACCGGCAGGTTCTTCGGCGCCGGCCCCTTGCGGATGCGTCCCGACGTGTCGTAATGCGAGCCGTGGCAGGGGCAGAACCAGCCGCCGTACTCGCCCTTCCTGTCGCCCGTCGCCTGGCCCTTGGGGATGCAGCCGAGATGGGTGCAGACGCCGACCACGATCAGCCATTCCGGCTTCCGGGCGCGCTCGGCGTCGGGCTGGGGATCGGGGAGGTCGTCGAGCGCGACCGTCCCCGCCTCCTCGATCTCGGCCTCGGTGCGGCGGCGGATGAACACCGGCTTGCCCTGCCAGACCACGGTGATGCTCTGCCCCACCTCGATCGGCGACAGATCGACCTCGGTGGTCGCCAGCGCCAGCGTGTCCCTGGCCGGGCTCATCTGGTGGATCAGCGGCCACAGGGCGATCGCGCCGCCGGCGGCGCCGAACGCGCCGGTCGCCAGATAGAGAAAATCGCGGCGCGTCTCGCCGTGGCCGTCGCCGGCCCTGATGTCCTCGGAATCCGCCATGGAACAACCTCTCGGCTGGGCAGGTAAGCACGTTGCGGTTTGCAGCCGCGAAAACTAGCCGCCGCTGGCGTGCGCCGCAACGCCGCCCGGGGATGCGGCCGCGCGGCGGCCTCGGGAAGCGCTGCCCGCCGCGCGGATCGCGCAGCGGGCAAGGCAACGGGTATAATCGAATCCGTCGTCAAATCAAGGACCAGGCGGTGATGACGGTCGCGGAGAGGCAGCAACGCGCGGCGGCGTGGTTCCGCACCCTGCGCGACCGTTTCTGCGCGGCCTTCGAAGCGCTGGAGGACGCCCAACGAGACGGGTCCGGCCCGCCCGGGCGGTTCGAACGCAAGACCTGGCAACGGCCGACCGGGGACGGCTCGGACGGCGGCGGCGGCGAGATGTCGGTCATGAAGGGCCGCGTGCTCGAGAAGGTGGGCGTCAATTTCTCTTCCGTCCACGGCCGCTTCTCGCCCCAGTTCCAGACCCGTATCCCGGGCGCGGAGGACGATCCGCGCTTCTGGGCGAGCGGCATCTCGGTGGTCGCCCATCCGTGCTCGCCCCTGGTGCCGGCGATGCACATGAACACGCGCTTCATCGTCACCACCAGGTCGTGGTTCGGCGGCGGCGGCGACCTGACCCCGATCTACCCGGACGAGGACGCGGCGGCCGCCTTCCACGCCGCGCTGAAGGCCGCCTGCGATCCGTACGATCCCGGCCGCTACGCGGCCTACAGGCAGGCCTGCGACGACTATTTCTTCCTGCCCCACCGCGACGAGCCGCGCGGCGCCGGCGGCATCTTCTACGACAATCTGGACAGCGGCGACTGGGAGGCCGATTTCGCCTTCACCCGGGATGTCGGGCGCGCGGTTCTCGAGACCTATCCCGGGATCGTCGGCGACCGCATGGCGGCGCCGTGGACCGAGGCGCAGCGCGCCCACCAGCTGGTCCGGCGCGGGCGCTATGTCGAGTTCAACCTGCTCTACGACCGGGGCACCGAGTTCGGCCTGAAGACCGGCGGCAACGTGGAGGCGATCCTGATGTCGCTGCCGCCCGTCGTCGCCTGGCCGTGACGCCGCCCGCCGCTCAGCGGGTCCACAGTCTCGGGAAGATCTCGGCGTCGATCGGCCCGCCCTCGACCAGATGCGGCGCGTCGTAGAAGGTCGGCGAGTGACGCCCCGGGTACCAGGTGATGTCGTCGCCGCAGAAGCGGAGCGAGACCGCGCGGCGCGGCGTCGGCAACGGGTTGCCGTTGGCCGCGTGCAGGGTCGCGCCGTGGAACACCGCGACGTCGCCCGGATCGAGATCGAAGCAGATCGTCGGGTAGCGCTCGGGATCGCCGTCGATGTCGGGCGCAGTCTCCAGGAACTGCTCGGTCTCGGCCACGAAATCGCCCTGGCCGATCTTGACCGGCCGGAACATCTTGCCCCAGGCATGCGAGCCGGCCGCGAAGCGGACCGAGCCCGTCGCCTCGGTGACGGGATCGAGCGGCACCCAGAAGCTGCAGATCTGCGAGCCCTTGATGCGGAAATAGGGCAAATCGTGATGCCACCAGGTGGGCGTGTCGGCGCCCGGCTCCTTGATCAGCAGGTGCTCGTCATAGAGGTTGATCCGGCTCGCCTCCATCAGCTCGGCGGCGAGCCGCGCCATCGGCGATTCGTGCATGAAGCGGCGGAACTGCTCGAAGCGCAGGAACATGCCGTGGTCGGTGTGGAACCGGCTCTCGCCCTCGCCGTAATCCTTGGCGACCTCGCTCGGCTCGGCGATCGCCGCCTCGATCCCCTCGGCGAGCAGTTCGAGCCATTCCGGGGCCACCACGCCGCGCAGGCAGAGCGCCCCGTCGCGCCGCCACGCCGCACGCTCCTGGTCGCTGATATGCCGTTCGTCGAGAACCGTGGCCATCGCTCCGCCCCATCCCAAGCTTTCGCGGATTGTCCCCGCAGCGGAGCGGCAAGGCAAGCCGGTTCGGCATCGCGCCGTCCCGGTTGCGAAGTTCGTCGCCTTCCGTTTCCGTGTCCATTTGCCCGTCATGCCCGGCCCCGGAACAAGTCCGGGGCCAGCCATGACGAAAGGGGTGCGGCGACGGCGCAGACCGAACCGGCCCCGCCCTACCCCGCCTCCGCCACCGGCGGCGGGGTGTGCACCGCGACCGGCGGGGCGGGGCCGTCCCAGCGCTCGATCTCGACCAGGGCGGAATGGGCCGCGGTGGCCTGGGCGAGGCGGGAGGTGCCGCGGTCGTGGGTCAGCAGGTTGGGATTGCCGTGGCGGTCGAGCGTGCCGATCGCGCCGGGCTCGGCCGGGTCGTACCAGGCGCCCGTCGGCAGCACCACGACGCCGGGGCGCACCGCCTCGCTGACCCGGGCGCCGGCGAGGCACTGGCCGCGGTCGTTGTGGATGCGCACCACGTCGCCGTCGGCGATGCCGCGCGGCCCGGCATCGTCGGGGTGGATGGTCGCCGCCTCGCGCCCCGCCACCTTGCCCGACGCGCTGACCGAGGACGGATCGAGCTGGCTGTGCAGCCGCGTCGCCGGCTGGTTGGAGACCAGGTGCAGCGGAAACCGGGCGGCGAGCGGGGCGCCCAGCCATTCGCGCGGCTCGATCCATACCGGATGGCCGGGGCAGTCGTCGTAGCCGAAGCCGGCGACGGTCTCGGAAAAGATCTCGATCCGGCCGGACGGCGTGCGCAGCGGGCTCGCCTCGGGATCGGCGCGGAAATCGGCGAACAGGACGAAGTCGTCCGCGGGCTCCTGCACGCGCACCCGCCCGTCCCGCCAGAATTCCTCGAAGGGCGGCAGCCCGGCCCCCTCGCGCGCCATGCGGGCGGCGAAGCCGTCATACGCTTCGCGGATCCAGCCGAGCTCGTCCTTGCCCCCGGTGAATTCTTCGGCGAGGCCGAGGCGTTCGGCGAGCGCCGTCACGATGTCGTAGTCGCTCCGCGCCCCGCCCACCGGCTCCACCGCGCGGCGCATGGCGTAGATCGTCGAATCGCGCGTCCCGGCGCCGATGTCGTTGCGTTCGAGCGCCGTCGCCGCCGGCAGCACGATATCGGCGTGGCGCGCGGCGGGGGTCCAGAACGGGTCCTGCACGACAATGGTCTCCGGCTTGCGCCAGGCGCGCAGCAGCCGGTTCAGATCCTGGTGGTGGTGGAACGGGTTGCCGCCGGCCCACCAGACCATGCGGATGTCGGGATAGATCCGCTGCTTGCCGTTGAACGCGTATTCGCCGCCGGGATCGAGCAGCATGTCGGCGATGCGCGCGACCGGGATGAAGCTCCCGGTCGGATCCTTTCCCACGGGCAGCCCGCGCGGCCCGGCGGCGATCTTCTCGCTGCCGATCGAGCCCATGGCGCCGTAGCCGATGCCGAAGCCGCCCCCCGGCAGGCCGATCTGGCCCAGCATGGCGGCGAGCGTAATGCCCATCCAGATCGGCTGCTCGCCCCGATCGGCGCGCTGCAGCGAGTAGCTCAGCGTGATCATCGTGCGGCTCGCCGCCATGCGGCGGGCGAGCGCCCGGATATCGTCCGCCGCGATGTCCGAGCGCGCGGCGGCCCAGTCGGCGTCCTTGGCGACGCCGTCGCTCGTGCCGTCGAGATAGGCGCGGAACCGCTCGAAGCCGACGCAGTAGCGCTCGAGGAAGGCGCGGTCGTGCAGGTCCTCGGCGACCAGCGTATGGGCGAGCCCGAGCATCAGCGCGGTGTCGCTGTTGGGCCGGACCGGCATCCAGCGCGCGCCGAGCGCCGCCACCGTGTCGTCCCTGAGCGGGCTGATCGACACCGCCTCGATCCCGGCTTCGCCGAGGCGCTCGATCCAGCCGCGCGCGCGATGCGGGCCGGGACCGCCGAAGGCGATCTGCAGGTTCTTGGGCGCCATGCCGCCGAAGCTCACGACCAGCCCGGTATGGGCGGCGATGTTGCGCCACTCCGTCGCCTGAATGCCGACCGGCGCGGCGGTCCCGAGGATATGCGGGACCACGACCAGCGCGGCCCCGCAGCTGTAATTGCCGACATGGTCGGTCGCGCCGCCGCAGAGATTGAGCAGCCGGCGGACCAGGGTGCGCGGATGGTGGATCTTGCCCGAGCTGGCCCAGCCGTAGCTGCCGGCATAGATCGCCTCGTTGCCGTGCGCGCGCTTCACCCGCTGGAGCTCGCCCGCGACCAGGTCGAGCGCGCGCTCCCAGGAGACCGGCACGAAGGGCTCGGCGCCGCGCCCCGCCGTGTCCGAGCGGGGCCCCGCGTTGTGGTAGCCCGCGCGCACCATCGGCCGGGCGATACGCGTCGGATGATCGACCAGCTCCGGCAGCGCGGCGTTGAGCGGCGCCGGGTCGGGGTCCTCCTCCCACGGCCGCGCGCCGACCACCCGCCCGTCGGCGACCAGCACGTCGTAGATCCCCCAATGCGCCCCGGTCGGGACCGCCGTCGTTCCATCCATGATCCGCGCCTCCCATGTCCCAATTGGCGCAACCGTGCGCGGCGGTCAAGGCGTCGCGAGGGACACGCCATTCCTGCTAGATTCGGCGTCCGAGCGATCGTCAGGGGGAGACCGGTCCGGTGCGACGGAGCGAGGAGCGCATCCTCACCACCCATGTGGGGAGCCTGATCCGGCCGAAGGCGATCCGCGACATCCTGGCCGCGCGGCAAAACGGCGTGGCGGTGGACGAGGCGTATCACCGGAGCGTGCTGACCGGGTCGGTGGCGGAGATCGCGCGGCGCCAGGCGGAGACCGGGATCGACGTCATCAGCGACGGCGAGTTCGGCAAGTCGATCAGCTGGTCGCAATACGTGCTCGAACGGCTGAGCGGTTTCGAGCGGCGCCCGGTGGCGCCCGGCGCCGCGGACCCGTTCGCGCGCGGCCTCGACCGGGAGCGCTTTCCCGGGTTCTACGCCGAGCTCGACGCGCAGGACCAGGCGCAGGGACGCTTCGACGGCGGCGGCGGGGCGCGATACGAGTCGGTCTGCGTCGCGCCGATCGCCTATACCGGCCACGATGCGCTGGAGCGCGACATCGGCAACTTCAAGGCGGCGCTCGCGAAGGTGGATGTGGCCGACGGGTTCCTGCCGGTCGCCGCGCCGGCGAGCGCCATCCCGGACCGCCGGAACGAGTACTACGAGAGCGACGAGGCGCTGGTATTCGCCATCGCCGACGCCATGCGGGTCGAGTACCGGACGATCGCCGAGGCCGGGCTGCTGGTCCAGATCGACGACGCGCGGGCCGCGGTCACATACGACCGCATGGTCCCGCCGGCGACCCTGCGGGATTTCCGCAAGTGGCTCGGTCTCCACATGGAGGCGCTCAACCGCGCGCTCGACGGGATTCCGCCGGATCGCGTGCGCTATCACGTCTGCTGGGGAAGCTGGCCCGGGCCGCACACCAGCGACGCACCCGGTGGTGCTAACTATTTGATATTAGGTCGTTTTTTCTCCCGCATTCTGCAACCGGGGAACAAAATCTGCAACCGCAGTTCCCCGGCTGCAACCGCAACCGGGAGAACGCAATGCCCAGAACCAACCTTACCGACGCCCGTGTAACCGCCCTCAAGCCCCGCAAGACCAAATACGACGTCCGCGATGCGAAACTCAGGGGCTTCGGCGTCCAGGTAACGCCCTCGGGCCGCAAGCGCTTCTTCGTCCACTGCCAGCATCGCGGGCAACGCGTCTGGAAGATCGTCGGCGACGCCTCGGACCTGAACGTGAAGGAGGCACGATCCCGCGCCGCCGGGACCCTCGCCGCAATCCGGCGCGGCGAACCCGCTCGACCCCTGCCCGACGAGACCCTCTTCGAGGTCGTCGCCGAGACGGTGTTCGAACGGTACGAACGCCTCTGGAAGCCGCGCACCCTGTTCGTCAACCGGGGCTATCTCAAGAAGCAGATCCTGCCGCATTTCGCCGGACGGCAGGTCGCCCATATCGACCAGAAGGAAGTCCGTAAGTGGTTTGCCACCCTGCACGCGACGCCTGTCGCCGCCGACCGCTCGATGCCGGTGCTCTCCGTCATCATGAAGGAGGCCGAGGCGATGGGTCTTCGCCCGGAGGGTTCCAACCCCTGCCGGGGCATCCGGCGTTACCGCCGCAAGGGGCGCGAGCGCTTTCTGTCGGACGAGGAGTTGCGACGTCTGTCCCGGAGGCTCTCGGCATCGTCCGGGCGGCATCCTCGGCAGGTAGCCGCCATCCGCCTCCTCCTGCTGACCGGGTGCCGCAGGCGCGAGACCCTCCCCCTCCGCTGGTCCGAATACCGCGAAGGCCATCTCTTCCTGCGCGATTCCAAGACGGGCCCCCGCACCGTATGGCTGTCGAGCCCGGCCAGGAGGGTCCTCGATTCGCTTGAACGAACCGGCCGCTGGGTGTTCCCGGCGTCGAGCGCCGACCGGCCGGCAAGCAAGCGCTGGCTCGACGGCTTCTGGTGGCGGCTCCGCGCCGAGGCAGGTCTGGAGGATGTACGGCTTCACGATCTCAGACATACGCATGCCAGCGTCGCGCTCAGGCAGGGCGAGACCGTCCTCGTGATCGGCAAATTGCTCGGTCATGCCGATCCGGCGACCACCCTCAAATACACGCACCCCGCCGACGCCGCCGCGATGGAGGCCGCGGAGACGGTCGGCGCCATTCTCGGAAACTGACCGATGGCCGGGAAAGAACGCAGGCGGCTCACCGACCCCGCCATCGCCCGTCTTCGGCCCCGCGAGCGGGAATACACAATGTGGGACAGCGCCGTCACCGGCCTCGGTGTCCGGGTGAGACCGGCCGGCGGGAAGAGCTATGTCCTGTTGCAGCAATCCCCTTCCAGGTCGGGGCGCGTCTCTCTCGGGCCGGTCTCGTCGAAGGGCATCGACGAGGTCCGCCGGGAATGCCATGCGCGACGGGCGTGTCCGGAGCCGGAGGAACCCGACGAACCGAAAGAGAAGGTCCCGCTATTCCGTGACTTCGTCGAGGGACCCTGGAAGGAGGCGCATTTCGATCGCTACAAGCCGTCGACCAGGAAGTGCACCCGGATCTTCCTCACGGGACAGATCCTGCCCGCCTTCGGGTCGAAGCCTCTCGACGGAATCGCCCCGGCACATGTGAGACGGTGGTTCGATGCATACAGCCGGACCTCGCCGGGCGGCGCCAACCGCACCCTGGACATTCTCCAGCAGATCATGAATTTCGCGATCGCCTGCGGCTACATCGAAACCAACCCGACGCGGGGCGTGAAGAGGAACCGGCGTACGCCGCTGACGCGCTTCCTGTCGCGCGACGAGATCGGCCGCCTGCACGGAGTACTCGACGAGCACCCCGAACGCGGAGCCGAGAGTCTGAAGCAGGCCGACATCATCCGCCTGTTGCTTCTCACCGGATGCCGCAAGGGCGAGATCGTAGGACTGCGTTGGTCGGAGATCCACGGCGACGTGCTCATGTTGGGCGACAGCAAGACGGGTCCGAGAAAGGTTCCCCTGAATTCTCAGGCACGGCACATTCTGGACAGGCAGCCGCGAGACGGTAGCGAGTTCGTGTTTCCGTCGCCGCGCGACCCGTCTCGGCCGCGCAGCGACCACCTCCGGCTCTGGCACCGGGTCCGTCGGGAGGCCGGCATCGAGGACGTTCGTCTTCACGACCTTCGCCACACGCATGCGAGTCACGCGGTGATGAACGGGGTGCCGGTGCCGGTGGTCTCGCGAATGCTCGGGCATTCCGACGTGCGCATGACGCTGCGTTACGCCCATCTCGGGGACCGGGATATCGAGCAGGCCGCCGAGAGAGTCGGGCAGGCCATCGGGAAAATCATGGACATATGAACCGATGACCCACCGCGCGTTGCGGCGTACCCCTATTAGCCCGACAACGAGTCCAGCGGCGAAGTCGAGGATTTCGTCACGAGAATGATCCCACGCGGCGATCCGATTTGGCCGTTGTACGAACGCTACATCGAGAGTATCCCCGCCGGTCAGCGGCGTTTCTCGCAGAAAAAGACCCCGCGGGCGCAACTCCATGCTTGGCTTGCGACAAGGGAGGATCCAAGACTCATGGGAACCGCGATCCGGGCTGGCGATCTCAAAGTCGATGGACCGCTCGCCACGCGATTCGCGGGTTGGCTTCAGGAGTTGTTCGGCGGGCGGGCTTGAACCGCGAAATCCATCTATTCTTCGACGATACCGGAAGCCGCCGTCCAGACCGCCTGCTCAGCGTCAGTCGCCATTAGGGGCAAGGGGCTGTTCCGGTCTCGGTGGAATCCTGGTCAACGAAGTCGACATCCAATCGGTGTGAACGAACACCGGTCGTTCGGCGAGCGGTGGAGCATCGAGTATCCGTTCCACTCCCATGCGATTGGCGGCGGTCGCGGCAGTTTCTCATGGTTCGAGAGACCGGAGCGAGCGGCGCATATTCTTTGGAGGTAACTACTCGCCCGCTTTATTTCCGGATCGTGATTTGGCTTTCGGGCTGTTGCCCTGCGTCGATCAAGTGGACGGCGTTTCCGGTGAGGGCGATCTGGATTGCGACGAGCGGGTTGTATCCCTGGGCGGCGGCGGATTGCAGGTAGCTTGAGATTCGGCACCAGGCGTGGGCGTAGGTTCCGGTTCGGAAGCAGCCGGAGACCTTCTGCTTGACCTTGCTCATGCGGAGGTCGCGCTCGGCGCGGTTGTTGGTGAAGCTGACGTCGGGGTCTTCGGCGAAGCGCAGGACCTCTGTTTCGTAGGTCTTGAGCCGCTCCCAGAGATTGTGGGCGTCGGATTTGGCGACACGGCCGCGCTGCCCGTCGGCGCGCGGCGGGATCTCGGGCAGCTCCTTTTTCGCCTGGGTGAGGATGGTTCGGTATCGTCGTCGCAGGGCCTTGTACTGCTTGGCGGAGAGGGTCTTGTCGTCGCGCTGGGCGACCTGGTGGCAGGCTTCGAGGAGCAGGGATCGCATGCGCCTGGCCCAGGCGTGGCCGTGCGCCTCGACGACGTAG
>MPNO01000047.1 GCA_002239065.1 Defluviicoccus sp. bin129
CGACCGGCTCGCCGGGATCGCCGCCCGCGCCGGAACCCCGCTGGTCGCGACCAACAACGTCCACGCCCATACCCCGGCGCGACGGCGGCCCCCCCCCCTCGTCGAGCGGGATACCCGCCTCCCGGCCACACTACCACGGCGCGGCTGCGCCTGGCCGACGTCCTGACCTGCATCCGCGAGCACTGCACCGTCGACGAGGCCGGCTACCGCCTCGCCGCCAACGCCGAGCGCCACCTGAAGCCCGCCGCCGAGATGGCGCGGCTGTTCCGCGACCATCCGGACGCGGTCGGCCGCAGCGCCGCCATCGCCGATGCCTGCACCTTCTCGCTCGACGAGCTGCGCTACGAATACCCGGACGACGAGGCCGCCCCCGGCGACACCCCGGACGGCGCGCTCGGACGCCTCACTCGGGAAGGCGCGAAGAGGCGCTACCCCGGCGGCATCCCCGACGCGGTCGCCCGCCAGCTCGACCACGAGCTCGGGCTGATCGCCGCGCTCGACTACGCCGCCTATTTCCTCACCGTCCACGACATCGTCCGCTTCGCCCGGGACCGCGGCATCCTCTGCCAGGGCCGCGGCTCGGCGGCCAACTCGGCGGTCTGCTACTGCCTCGGCGTCCCCGCCGTCGACCCGAACCGGATGGATCTCCTGTTCGAGCGCTTCGTCAGCGCCGAGCGCAACGAGCCGCCCGATATCGACATCGACTTCGAGCACGAGCGCCGCGAGGAGGTGATCCAGTACATCTACCGCAAATACGGCCGCGAGCGGGCCGGGCTCGCCGCCACCGTGATCCATTACCGCGCCCGCAGCGCGCTGCGCGAGGTGGGCAAGGCGCTCGGGCTTTCGCTCGACACCGTGGCCGCGCTTTCCGGCACGGTCTGGGGCTGGCGGTCGGAGCCGGTGAAGGAGGTCCATATCCGCGAGGCCGGGCTCGACCCGGAAGACGAGCGGCTCGCGCTTACCCTGCAGCTCGCCGGCGAGCTCACCGGTTTCCCGCGGCATTTGTCCCAGCATGTCGGCGGGTTCGTGATCACCCGCGGGAAGTTGTCGGAGATCGTGCCCGTCACCAACGCGGCGATGGAGGACCGCACCGTCATCGAATGGGACAAGGACGACCTGGATGCGCTCGGCATGCTCAAGATCGACGTGCTCGGGCTCGGCATGCTGACCTGCATCCGCAAGGGGCTCGAGCTGCTGCGCGCCGGTTACGGGATCGATTGCGGGCTGGCCGACATCCCGGCCGAGGACCCGGCGGTCTACGACATGCTGTGCGCGGCCGATTCGATCGGCGTCTTCCAGGTCGAGAGCCGGGCCCAGATGTCGATGCTGCCGAGGCTCCGCCCGCGCTCGTTCTACGACCTGGTGATCGAGGTGGCGATCGTCCGCCCGGGCCCGATCCAGGGCGACATGGTCCACCCCTATCTGCGCCGCCGCAACGGCGAGGAGACGGTCGATTTCCCCTCCGAGGCGCTGCGCGGGGTGCTCGGCAAGACGCTCGGCGTGCCGCTGTTCCAGGAACAGGCGATGAAGATCGCCATCGTCGCCGCCGGCTTCACCCCGTCCGAGGCCGACAGCCTGCGCCGCGCCATGGCGACCTTCCGCCATGTCGGGACCATCGGAAAGTTCCGCGACAAGCTGATCGAGGGCATGGTGCGGAACGGCTACGAACGGGGCTTCGCCGAGCGCTGCTTCCGCCAGATCGAGGGTTTCGGCGATTACGGCTTCCCGGAATCGCACGCGGCCTCCTTCGCCCTCCTGGTCTATGTCTCGGCCTGGCTCAAGTGCCACTACCCCGAGGCGTTCGCCGCCGCCATCCTCAACAGCCAGCCGATGGGCTTCTACGCCCCCGCCCAGCTGGTCCGCGACGCGCGGGAGCACGGGGTTTGCGTGCTTCCGGCCGACGTCAACCATTCGGACTGGGACTGCACCCTGGAAGCGGCCGAAGGCGGCACCCGCCGGTATGCGCTGCGCCTCGGCTTCCGCCAGATCAAGGGGATGGCGGAGGCGAGCGCCCGGGCGATCGTCGAGGCCCGCGAACGGCCGAACCGCCGCCCGTTCGCCGATCCGGCGGAGCTGCGCGACCGTGGCGGGGTCGCGATCCCGGTGCTGGAGACCCTCGCCGGCGCCGACGCCTTCGGCTCGACCGGCCGCACCAGGCGCCAGGCGCTGTGGGCGGTGCGCGCGCTCGGCCCGGCGCCGCTCCCGCTATTCGCCGCGACCGGGGAAGGCCGCACCGAGCAAGCGGTCGCGCTGCCCGCGATGAGCCGGGGCGAGGAGGTCTCGCAGGACTACGCGACGATCCGCATGTCGCTCAAGGACCATCCCCTGGCGCTGATGCGTGACAGGCTGGCGGCGGAACGGGTCACCCCGGCCGGCCGCCTCGTCGAGATCGACGACGGCGCGCGGGTGACGGTCGCCGGCCTCGCTTTGGTCCGCCAGCGCCCGGGCACCGCGTCGGGCGTGATCTTCGTCACCCTGGAGGACGAGACCGGCATCGCCAATCTCGTGGTCTGGCCGAGGGTCTTCGAGCGCTACCGCCGCGAGGTCATGGCGGCCCGCCTGCTCAGGGTGAGCGGCGAGCTGCAGCGCGAGGGCATCGTGATCCACGTCGTCGCCCGGCGGCTGGAGGACCTGACCCCGCGCCTGCGCGCGCTCGCCGCCGGCGACGACCCGCTCAAACCGCCGCTCGCCCGCGCCGACGAGATCGCCCGGCCGTCCGGCGAGGACAGGCGGCGCTACCCGTCGCGCGATTTCCACTGACCGCCGGCTCGGCTCGCGGCGCCGGCGACCGGATGCTACCCTGCCGCGGCACGGTCGAGGGGAGTGGAAATGACGGAATTTGCCGGCGGATGCCTGTGCGGAGCGGTGCGCTATTCGGTCAGCGGGGAGCCGGTGCGGATCGCGCAATGCCATTGCGACGATTGCCGCCGCGTCACCGGGTCGAGCTTCGCGACCAACGTGTTCGTCAGGAAGGAGGACCTGACGGTCCTCCAGGGAACCACCAGGAGCTACCGGCATGCCGCCGACAGCGGCAACACGATGACCAAGGAGTTCTGCCCCGAATGCGGCTCCCAGCTCTTCGGCTGGTCGTCCCGCGGGCCGGGGCTCCGGTCGGTCAAGGTGGGCTCGATCGACGACGCGAGCTTCGTCGAGCCGCAGATCGAGGTCTTCGTCTCCCGGGCGCTCCCCTTCACCCGGCACTCGGACAAGACGAAGAAATTCGAACGGATGCCCCCGCCGCCGAAATAGCGGTGCGGCGCTACTGGAGCACCGCCTCCATCTCCTCCTCGAAGGTCTCGGGATCGATGCCTTCCCCGGCGACGTCGTAGGCGAGCTCGACCAGCACGCCGTTGGGATCGTGGAAGAAGATCTGGGCGATCGTGCCGCCGCCGACGAGGCGCTTGTTGTACCCGGTGCCGGTGCGCCTGAGATGGCCGAGCATGTCGTCGAAGCCCTCGGCGTCGAGGCCGATATGGTCGAGCCCGTCGCCCATCGATCCGGCGTGGGTGCGCGGCGGCTCGCCGTCCCGGCTGTAGGACAGATGCACGATCGCCACGTCGCCGGCATACAGCCAGTAGCCGTGCTCGTCGAAGGGCGGACGGAAACCGACTTCGAGGCCGAGCTTCTCGACATAGAAGT
Source organism: Defluviicoccus sp. bin129 (assembly GCA_002239065.1). Taxonomy (GTDB): domain Bacteria; phylum Pseudomonadota; class Alphaproteobacteria; order MPNO01; family MPNO01; genus MPNO01. The sequence continues at coordinate 3,640 of MPNO01000047.1, forward strand.
CCTTGGTCTCCTCCATCTTCATGGTGCGGATGTTGATGTGGTTGAGACGAGCCACCTTCATCGCGGTGTCCTCCGGTCGGTGTCCGCGCGGCCTGCTTGCGCGGGCGATTTCGCGCGCCTACGCTTCCGGCCGCATGATGGCGCAACCCGGTCCGGGGAGGCAAGGCGATGAAGGAACCAGTCTGGAACCAGTTTCTCACCGAGCGCGACAAGCAGGTGTTCGGCGCGGCGGGGTACGGCGAGCGGGCCGGGTTCGGCGACCGGCCGGCGATCGTGGTGATCGACGTCAACTACAATTTCACCGGCGACCGGCCGGAGCCGATCCTCGATTCGATCAAGACCTGGCCGAACTCCTGCGGCGAGGAGGCCTGGGAGTCGATGCGCTACATCAGGCGCCTGCTGGATGCCGGGCGCGCCAAGGGCATCCCGATCATCTACACCACCGCCTCGATGCGGAGCGACGGCTGGGACCGCGGTTCGTGGGCGTGGAAGAACAGCCGCACCGGCGAGTGGCGCGCGGCCGACGATCCGCGGGCCAATCTCGACGGCAACCAGATCAATCCGGAGATCGCGCCCGCGCCGCAGGACATCGTCATCGAGAAGCTCAAGCCGAGCGCTTTCCACGGCACCCCGCTGTCGTCCTTCCTGACCAATTTCAAGGCCGATTCGATCCTCATGGTGGGGACGACCACGAGCGGCTGCGTCCGCGCCTCGGTGCTCGATGCCTTCAGCGAGAACTTCCGCACCACCCTTGTCGAGGAGGGGTGCTTCGACCGCTCGGAGGCGAGCCACGCGATCAATCTCTGCGACATGAACGCCAAATACGCCGACATCGTCTCGACCGACGAGGCGGTGGCGTATATCGAGTCGCTGCCCGACGGGCTGTTCGATCTGCCGCCCGGCGTGCCGATGTCCGAGCAGGGCGGGTAGCGGACGGCTACACCACCAGCACGCAGAGCGAGACCGCGACCAGCCCCCACAGGCAGACCCGCCTGAACACGTCCTCGCTCGCCCGGCGGAACAGTTTCGAGCCGAGCCAGATGCCGATCGCCGCCGGGATCGTCAGGAAGGCGGCGAACAGGATCGCCTCGAGCCGATAGGCGCCGGCCGCGGCGAACATCACCAGCGCGGCGAGCCCGGCGGTGGTCCCGAACATCACGAACTGCGCCCGGTTGGTCGCGGCGTCGCCCGAGCCCGCCAGCAGGTAGAGAAAGGCCGGCGGACCGCCGAGCGAGACCGAGCCGACCAGAACCCCGGCCACCGACCCGGTGGCCATGGAAAGACCGATCCGCTGGCCTCCGCGATAGCGCCAGCCGCTAAGCAGCAGCAGCGAGAACCCGAGCGCCACCGCCGCGATCGCGCGGCGCATCGAATCCTCGTCGACGGTGAAGAGCAGCCAGCCGCCGAGCGGCACCGTCAGTATCGGGAAGAAGAAGAGCGGCCAGCCGTCCCGCCAGTTCACCGAGGGCAGGGTCTGCGGCAGCAGCTGGAGGTTGCCGACCATGTTGAGGAGCATGACGATCGGCACCGCCTCGCGCGGCCCGATCAGCACGGCGAGCACCGGCGCGGTCAGGAAATTGGCGCCGATGCCGCCACCGAAGCCTCTGACGATGCCGGACGCGGCAAAGGCCGCCACCGCCAGCGCAAGCTCCCACGCATCGAGGCCGAGCACCGTCATTTCGCGAGCAGGGTCGAAACGCCGACCAGCAGCAATATGGTCAGCGCCGCGAGGCGGAACGACCGTTCGCTGGCCAGGTGGAAGAGCCTCATGCCGCCCCAGGTCCCGGCGACCAAAGACGGCGCGATGACCGCGGCGGTGGCCAGCACCTCCCAGTTCATCAACCCGCCGATCCAGAACGCGATCAGGGAAACCAGCTGGGTGAAGGCGAAATAGTAGATCAGGCTCGCCCGGGTCTGCGCCGCGCTGCCCGGACCGGCCAGCAGATAGGCGACCACCGGCGGCCCGCCGAGCGAGGTGGAGCCCGACAGCACCCCGCCGAGCCCGCCCACCGACGCCGCGCCGAGACGGGTCGGCGGATGGCCGGAGCGCCAGCCGGTCATCAGGAACAGGGCAAGCAGGACGGTGAGTACGGAAATGCCGCGGCGCATCAGCTCGGGATCGAGAAAGACCAGCAGCGCCACGCCCGCCGGCACCCCGACGCAGCCCGACAACGACAAAGCGAGCTGGTCCGACCATCGGACATGGCGCCAGGTCGGCGCGAAGAGTTGAGCCGTGGTGACGAACATCGAGAGCATGATGGCCGGGACCGCGACATGGGCGCCGACGATCAGGCTGCCCACCGGCGCCAGCACCAGCGCCGCTCCGAAACCCGAGAAGCCGCGCAGCCCGCCCGCCACCGCCCCCGCCAGCAGCAGCGCCGCGGCCTGCCACGCGTCGAAATCGAGACCCGGCATGAGCCGGCCGGTTCAGGCGCCGGAGGTCAGGCGGTGACGGGTTCGAGGTCGATCTCGACCCCGCGCCCGGCCGCCCTGGCGAGCCGATACGCCAGCCCGGCGAGGGCGAGTTCGGACGCGCCGGTGCCGTTGTTGTTCTTGTGATAGGTGATCTGGTCGCGCGCGGTCCGTCCGGGCGCGTTGCCCGCGGCCACGTCGCCGAGGTCGAGAATGTCCTCGGCCCGGATCAGCCCGCGCTCGATGGGCTCGAACAAATCGCCCTGCTGCTCGGAGAGCACCGATTCGCGGAGGTTGGCGACGATCACGTCGGCGCGCTCGGCGGTGCGGTCGTCGATCTCGCGGCGCCGGCGCTTGAGGAACCCGCCATGGACTAGCTGGATGTTGGAGCCGATGATTCCGGTCACGTGCTGGCCGGGCGCCAGCCAGTCGCCGTCGAAGACGGGAACGTTGGTGTTGGTCGCGACGACGACCGCATCGACGCCCTCGACCGCATCGCGCGGCGATCCGACGGGCTCGATCTCAACGCCGAATCTGGCGCCGAATCTGGCGCCGTATCGGTCGGCGAAGCGCCGCCGGTTCTGCGGATCGCGGCTGTAGACCTTCACCCGCGCGATATCGCGCACCGTCAGCAGGGCGAGGAGCTGGTTGGCCGCCTGCCCGGCCGAGCCGAACAGCCCGGCGACGCGGGCGTCCTCGCGCACCAGGTGGCGGAACCCGACGCCGCTCGCCGCCGCGGTGCGGAACGCCATCAGGCTGGTCGGACCCAGCGTCTTCTCGTCGATCTCGCCGATCAGGATGGCAAGCAGCTCCCCGGTCGTGGAATCGCTCAGCACATGCACCGGCGGACCGCGGAAGCCGTAGCTCTGGTTGGTTTCGGTCTGGGCGACCAGCTCGGCCCTGGTCTGGGCGCCGATCACGCCGAGCCCGTGCACCCCGCCGGGGAAGTTGCTGACCCGGACGCCGGCCGGCGAGTGCACCCGGCGCCTCGGCGCGTTGATCACCGGGAAGCCTGCCGCCTCGCGGTAGCCCTGCTCGATGACCTCGATCGCATCGGCCATCGCGACCAGGCCCTGGAGATCCGCCGGGCGCAGCAGCAGGACGCTCATGTCGGATGCCTTCCGGCGGTTGGAACGCGCGCGGGCGGGATGATCGGGAGCCGCCCGGCGGGTGTCAATGCGCCGCCCGGCCGAGGCCCGGTGCAGGGGAGAAGCGGGAGGCGTCCCCCTTCAGCTCTTCTTCGGCTCTTCGAGGATGTCCTCGATCCGGGTGGTCAGCCGCTCGCCCTCCCCGGCGGAGAGCTCGTAGACCCAGCCCTTGGCGCGCGCCGTGATCTCTTCGGCCTTCTTCCCGACCTCGTCCGCCTTGTCGCCGCTCGCGTCCCCGGCGGTGGCGGAGAACCGTCCCCACACCACGTCGTCGACCATGGTCATCTCGATGTGGATTTTGAGCCCGTCGAAGGTCTCGTAGACGCTGACATGGGGCTTTTCCGGGAATGGCACCTCGGCGGCGGGCTTCACGTCCTCGAAGGTCAGTCGCCACAGCCCGCCGGCGAGGTTCTTGGCCTCGCTCGAATCCTTGAGCTTGCGCCCCTCGGGGATGCCGTCGAGCTTGTACTCGCCGCTGTCGGGCTTTTCCTGGCTGACCACGATCTCGGCCCCGCCGGGCTGGCGGATCACCGCGCGGCGGACCTGCTCGGCGGCGATGTCGACGATGTCGCGCACCAGCCAGTCGTTGCGCGTCTTGCCGAGCGTCACCTCGCCGGCGGTGAGCCAGGATTGTTCCTCCTCGCCGCGCCGGAGATAGGTGCCGCCGCCGCCGTCGCCGAACAGGTTGGGGTTGAGCCGGCCGACGAGGCCCGACGCGATCGGCTCGCCGGCGGCGTCCTTGACCTCGAAGCGCACCGACTGGGCTTCCTCGGCGTCGGGCTCCTCGACCTCGAGCCGCTTGTAGCGCGCCGGGTCGCTGGTCTTGGCCTCCAGCAGCTTGAGCTCCGAGAGCGCGACCAGGGCGGTCTTCACCTTGTCGAAATGAACCGGATATTTCGCCCGGTCCTTCATCCCCCAGCCGTCGCCGCTCCTGACGATCGAAAAAGTCGCTTCGTTGGACCGGACGGCCAGCTCGGCGGCTTCGTTCACCCGCTCGGCCAGACCCTCGAACGCGCTCTCCTCGCCCTTGGTGAGCGTGGTGAGCGCGGGCTGGCCGACCACCACCAGCACCGCGGCGATCACCGCCAGGACGGTCAGCCCGGCAAGCGTCAGGAACGAGCGAGGGTTCATCGCAGGATCTCCATGCGCCGGCCCGCGCTCAGCCGACCGACCCGGCGTAGCGCCGTCGGGTCCGTCGGTTGCGGGCGATCAGGAGGCCGATCGCGAACAGCGCGACCAGCGCCGGCATCGCGGCAATGTTGAGGATCTTGACCCAGCCGTCGAGCGTGTCGATGTCCTCGCGCAGCGCCCGGCGCACGTCCCTGAGCTCGCCCCGCACCTTGATGATCTGGCGCCGGAAGTCCGCGATCGCCTGCTTCTGCTTGTCCGTGAGGATCACCGCCGCGCCTTCCTGCCCCTTGGTGGTCAGGTCCTTGAGCTTGCCCTCGACCTCCTTGAGCTCGTCCAGCAACGCGCGTTCGCGGTCGCGGTATTGCAGCTCGGCCGCCCGCTGGATCTCCATCACCCGGTCGAAGGGACGGTCCGAGAACCCGCGGCTGCGCAGCCCGATCAGCTCGCTCGAGCCGGACAGGTTGTCGAGCGCGTTGATCACGAAATCGGCGTTGTTGGCCGACGGCACGACCAGGCGCTGGCCGAAGAAGTCCTGGATCTGGAGCCAGAACGTGTCGGCCAGGATGTCGCTGTCGGCGACCACGATCAGGTTGACGACGTCCTCGGATTGCGCGAGATGAGACTTGGCGGGCGCCTTCTCGTCTTCCGCCTCGTCCTTGTTGTCCTTGTCCTCGGGGGGGCCGTCCGGGAAGGCGCTCTTGAGCTTGCCGCTGAGCCGCGCGGCCAGGGTGAGCGGCCCGCCCTCGGGCTTGAACTCCTTGAGGATCTGGGCGGGGTTGGGCTGGAAGCGGAATTTCTGCGCCTCCATCGGCGCCGAGGCCTCGGTCGAGACGATCAGCGGATCGAAGGCGATGTCCGCGCCCTCCGCCTTGGCCAGGAAGCCGGCCGTCGCGACGTTGATCGTGCGCAGCTGGCCGGTGATCACGTCGTCGGCCTTGAACCGGTCCGCCGGGAAGGACAGCCAGGAGACGTAGTTGGTGATCACCGGGCGGCCCTGCGCGTCGACGGCGGCCTGCACCCGCTGGGCGAGGCCGAGATCGGCGAGCACCTTGTCCTGGACGTAGTCGACGCCCCAGGCCTTGAACAGCTTCTCCAGATTGGAGCCCTGGTCGGGCGGCAGGCGCATCGCCGCGTTCGAACGCGAGCCCTCCTCGGCATAGGGGTCGACGAACACCATGGTCTTGCCGCCCGCCATGACGTACTGGTCGATGGCATACAGCGACTTGTCCGACAGGCCGAAGGGGTGGACGATCATCAGCACGTCGATGTCGTCGGTGATCTCGGGATCGAGCCCGAGGCTCTTCACCTCGAAGAACTGCTTGATCTGCTCGACCACGCGCCACGGCTTGTACTCGTTCGCCGGGTCGGCGTCGATCGGGATGCCGGAGACCAGCCCGATGACCTTCTTCTTCGGGTGGGCGAGGTTGTGCACCAGCCGGGTCAGGTCGTATTCGAGAAACGGCTCGCGCTGCGGCTGGAGGAAGCCGATCACGTCCTGGTCGTCGGTGGTGTTGGTGCCGGCGAGGCCGAAATAGCCGAGCTCCCCGGCGTCGTTGAGCGGCACCCCCTGGAGCCCGAACCCGACCGCCCGGTCCTCCTCGTCGGAGAACGGCTTGGGGTCGACGATCTCGAGCCGGATCTTGCCGCCGGCGGCATCGACATAGCGCTGCAGGAGCTCGAGCACGCGCTGCGAATAGGTGCCGAGCCCGGGGCTGAGGTCGATCAGGCTGCGCGACAGGAAGTAGCGCAGCGTCACCGGCTCCTTCAGATCGGCGAGCACCTTCTCGGTCCCGGCCGAGACCGAGTACAGGCTGTTCTCGGTCAGATCGGCCTGCACATTCCTGATCGCTCCGCCGGCGAAGATGTTGACGGCGAGGAACAGGATCACCGCGAGGACCAGCCCCGCGACGCCGAGCTTGCGCCGGTCCCAAGCGCCCACGGTCAGTCTCCCCTCTTGAGGTCGATCACCAGCCGGTTGGCGAACAGGAAGATCACCATCGCGGAGAGCAGGTATATGACGTCGCGGATGTCGAGCACGCCCTTGATGATGCCCTCGAAATGGGTGAGGAAGCTGAGCGAGGCGATCAGGTCGACCAGGAACGTCGGCGCCCAGCCCTTGAAGGCGGCGAGCACCAGCTCCAGCCCGCTCATCATGAAGACGAAGCAGACCGCGGCGGCGATCACGAAGGCGATCACCTGGTTGCGGGTGAGCGCCGAGACGAAGCAGCCGATGGAGAGGAACGCGCCGGCCATCAGCAGGCTCGCGATATAGCCCGCCACGATGACCCCGTTATCGGGCGCGCCGAGATAGTTGACGGTGATCCAGATCGGGAAGGTGAGCGCCAGCGCGATGGCGGCGAAGATCCACGACGCCAGGAACTTCCCGAGCACCGCATGGGTCGTCGAGACCGGCAGCGTCATCAGCAGCTCGATCGTCCCGGTCTTTCGCTCCTCCGCCCAGAGCCGCATCCCGACCGCCGGGATGAGGAACAAATAGAGCCAGGGGTGGAAGGAGAAGAAGGCCTGGAGATCGGCCTGGCCGCGGTCGAAGAAGCCGCCGAAATAGAACGTCACCGCGCCGGTCAAAGCGAGGAAGATGACGATGAACACATAGGCCAGCGGCGTCGAGAAATAGGCGATCAGCTCACGCTTGCAGATCGCAGTCGTTGCCCGCATCGCGCCTTCCCCCGCGCCCTATTCGCCGACCGTGAGCGTGCGGAACACTTCGTCCAGCCGCCCGCGTTCCGCCGATATCTCGTACACCGCCAGGCCGTTGGCATGCAGCGCCTGCGCCACCAGCGGCAGGATCACCGCGCCATTGGCGGGCACCGCCACGAACTCGGCGCTCTGGCTGTCCCGCGCGCCCGCCTCGACCCGTTCGATGGCCTCCACGGCCCGCAGCACGCCGGCGACGGCGTCGGCCTGGGCGAGCCCGGTGCGCACGCTGACCGCGTTGCGGTAGCGCGACCGGGCGAGCAGGCCGTCGGGCGTGCCGTCGACGACGATCTTGCCGCGCGAGATGATCGCGGCGCGGGTGCACACCGCCTCGACCTCCTCCAGCAGGTGGGTCGAGATGACGATCGCCTTGTCCTCGGCCATCTTGGCGATCAGCTCGCGCACCTCGTGCTTCTGGTTGGGGTCGAGCCCGTCGGTGGGCTCGTCGAGGATCAGCACCTCGGGGTCGTGGACGATCGCCTGGGCGAGGCCGACGCGCCGCTTGTAGCCCTTCGACAGCGTGCCGATCGGTTGCAGCATCACCTCGCCGATATGGATCAGCCCGGCCGCGCGCTCGATCGCGCCGGCCCGTTCGGCGGCCGGGATGCCGCGCACCTCGCCGACGAAGTTGAGGAAGGCGAGCGGCGTCATGTCCTCGTAGAGCGGCGCCCCTTCGGGCAGGTAGCCGACCCGGCGCTTGACCTCGATCGGGTCCCGGGTGACGTCGAAGCCGCACAGCTCGGCGGTGCCGGATGTCGGCGGCAGGAAGCCGGTCACCATTTTCATCGTGGTCGACTTGCCGGCGCCGTTCGGGCCGAGGAAGCCGAGCACCTCGCCGCGGTCCACGGCGAGGCTGATGTCGTCGACGGCGGTCAGCGCGCCGAACCGCTTGGTGAGATTCCGGATGCGGAGCATTTCGCTCATCGCCCGGGCACCTCAACGCGATCCGGTCGCCGTATTGTCGCTGGGGCGGAGCGGGGCTTCACCTGGGCCTTCCTGGATGAGTTCGGTCGGGGCAGCGAGAAACTTGTGCGCTCTGGCGGTTTTGTCAAGAAGGGTGCCGGACGGCGCCGCCGCCCGGCCCCCTGCCGGCCCGGATGGCCGGTCTACGCGGCCTTCCTGGCCTCGATCACCGCCGGCTCGCCGGCTTTCACGTCGATCCGGCGCGGCTTGAGCGCCTCCGGCACCTCGCGAACCAGATCGATGGCGAGCAGGCCGTTATCGAGCGCGGCATCGCGCACCTCGACATGCTCGGCGAGCTGGAACCGGCGCTCGAACGCGCGCTCGGCGATCCCGCGATGGAGATAGCTGGCCTTCCGGTCGCCCTCGGGCTTGGAGCCCCTGACGATCAACAGACCGTCGCGCATCTCGACGTTGAGGTCGGCGAGGCCGAAGCCGGCCACCGCCAGGGTGACCCGGTAGGCGTCTTCGGCGACCTTCTCGATGTTGTAGGGCGGGTAGGCCGCCACCGAGACGTCGCTGCGCAGCGCCGTGTCGATCAGCGACGGCAGACGGTCGAAACCGATGGCGGAGCGGAACAGGGGGGAGAAATCGAAATCGCGCATGTCGGAATCCTCCTTGGCTGAGCGATTCGCATATGTGGCCACCCTTCGGGTCGGCCGGGTCCGTCGAACCCGCGAGGCGTTCGACAATTGTCGATGTGGGGGGCGAATCGGCGGGTTCAACACCCGTCCCAAAAAATTTTCGCCACCATGTCGGCGAGCGCGAGCGAAGCGGTCAGCCCGGGCGATTCGATGCCGTAGAGATTGACCAGCCCGTCGACGCCGTGCACCGACGGGCCCTGGACGACGAAATCGGCGGCCGGCTCGCCCGGCGCCTGGAGCTTGGGCCGGATTCCGGCATAGCCCGCCTGGATCGCGCCGTCGGGCAGACCCGGCCAGTAGCACCGGATCGCCGCGTAGAACGCATCCGCCCGGCCGGGATCGACGTCGTAGTCGATCGATTCGACCCATTCGACATCCGGCCCGAACCTGGCTTGCCCGGCGAGATCGACCGTGACGTGGACGCCGAGCCCGGCCTTCTCGGGTACCGGGTAGACCGGGCGGGCGAAGGGAGACTTGCCGGAGAGCGTGTAGTAGTTGCCCTTGCACAGATAGCCGCGCGGCACGCTCGCCGGATCGAGCCCGGCGACGGTCCGCGCGACCGCGGGCGCCCAGATCCCGGCCGCGTTGACCAGCCGGTCCGCCTTGAGCGCCATCGGAGCCTCGCCCCCGACATCGACCACGATGCCGTCGTCCTCGATGCGGCCGCCGGCGACCGGCGCGTGGAAGGCGATCATCGCGCCGCGCGCCTCGGCCTCGCCCTGGAAGGACAGCATCAGGCCGTGCGAATCGACGATCCCGGTCGAGGGCGAGTGCAGCGCGGCCACGCAGCGCACGGCCGGTTCCAGCTCGGCCACCTCGGACGGGGTGAGCCAGGACAGGTCGGTGACGCCGTTCGCCGCCGCCCTCCCCTTCAGCGCCGCGAGCTCGTCCACCTGCCCGTCATCGGTGGCGACGATGATCTTGCCGCAGCGCCGGTGTTCGATGCCGTTCGCCGCGCAGTAGTCGTAGAGCGCGTGCTTGCCGGCGACGCAGGTCGCCGCCTTCAGGCTGCCGGTCGGGTAGTAGATGCCGGCATGGACGATCTCGCTGTTTCGCGAGCTGGTCTCGGTGCCGATCGTCTCGGCGCGCTCGAGGATCACCACCTCCATGCCGGCCAAAGCGAGGCGGCGCGCGACCGCGAGGCCGATCGCACCGGCCCCGATGACCACGCATTCGACCCGTTCGGTCACGGTTCCAGCGCCGCCCGGATGACCGACTCGAAGCCGCGCCCGACGACGATCATGCGCGAGATCGGCCGGATGAAGAGGTCGATCGTGGCTTCGAGCGCATCCCGCGTCTCCGTGCCCGGCGCGCCCGACCGGGGCGACGCGAGCGGGATTCTCCGCGCCGCTTCATCGGCCTTCGCCAGGATCGCCGCGGCGCCCGCATCGAGCGCGCCCGAAGCGGCGAGCGCCTCGACCCGGCGCTCCAGCGCCGCGAGGGTGGGCGGCCAGTTGGCCAGATGGCGCAGAGCGGTCGGCATCAGCGCGCTGTCGGAATCGTTGATCGTCCGCGCCAGCGACGCCATGCGGGTCCGGGTCTCCGAATCCGCCTCGCGGGCGACCGGCGGCAGCGCGGGCAGCGGATCGCCCGGCGCCGATGCCGCAGGGATGCCCGATCCCGAGGTCTCGCCGGCCAGCACGCGGCGCAGCGCGCAAAGCGCAACCAGGTTGACCGGGTTGGCGCGGTTGTAGAACGCCATCACGGACGCAACGTCTTCCAGGGTCGCGCGGTCCAGCCCCTCGTCCCGGGTCAGCGGGAGCATGGCGGCGGGCGGCATCGCGGCGGCGATCCCGGCGCCCAGGGTGCGGAAGGCGCCGGCCGAAAACGCCGACTCGAGCGCGTCGAAGGCCCATTCCAGCACGCCCGGACGGCTCGCCATGTGCCGCCACACCAGGTTCGTCGAGGGCAGCCCGGTGGCGGCGAGGAGCGCGCGATAGATCTCCGCGACACGCCCGGCGGCCTCGGATTCGGGGATCTCGGGCAGGCTCACGGCCCACGCCCGGTTTGATCTGCGCGCGCCGATGGGCGATCCTTCGCCGGGCACAGCGGGAGGCGCGCATGGCCGACATACGTCTCGGCGTGGCGATGAACGGCGTCAGCGGCCGGATGGGCACCAACCAGCACCTGATCCGCTCGATCGTGAAGATCCGCGAGGAGGGCGGGGTGGCGCTGAGCGACGGGCGGCGGATCGTGCCGGATCCGCTGTTGGTCGGGCGCAGCGAAGACCGGCTCGCCGCGCTCGGCGCCGCGCACGGCTTCGACAAATGGACGACCGATCTCGACGCGGCCATCCGGGACCCCGACTATCCGCTGTTCTTCGATACGGCGAGCACCGTCCATCGCGCGGGGATCCTGCGCAAAGCCATCGACGCGGGCAAGCACATCTACTGCGAGAAGCCGTCGGCGGCGACGCTGGAGGACGCGCTCGACGTCTGGCGCCGCGCCGAGAGGGCTGGCATCCGCCACGGCGTCGTGCAGGACAAGATCTTCCTGCCCGGCCTGCTCAAGATGAAGCGGCTGATCGACGACGGCGTGCTCGGCCGGCTGCTCTCGGTCAAGATCGATTTCGGCTACTGGGTGTTCGAGGGCGACTGGCGGCCGGCGCAGCGCCCGTCCTGGAACTACCGCAAGGCCGATGCCGGCGGGATCGTCCTCGACATGATGCCGCACTGGCGCTACGTGCTGGACACCGTGTTCGGCAAGGTCCGCAGCGTGGTGTGCCGGGGCGCGGTCAATTTCGACCGGCGCTGGGACGAGAACGGCGAGCCCTACGACGCCGATGCCGACGATGCGTCCTGCGCGCTGATCGAGCTCGAAGGCGGCGCCGTGGCCCAGATCTTCGCCTCCTGGTGTACCCGGGTGCGCAAGGACGACCTGGTGACCTTCCACGCCGACGGGGTGCTGGGCGCCGCGGTTTCGGGGCTGACGCGCTGCTTCGTGCAGGACCGCGAGGCGACGCCCTCGCCGGTCTGGAACCCCGACGAGCCGCAGACCATCGACTTCTTCGGCACCTGGAAGGAGTACGGCGCCGAGCTCTCCTTCGACAACGGTTTCAAGACCGAATGGGAGATGTTCATCCGCTCGCTCTACGACGACGGCCGGTTCACCTGGGACCTGCTGGAGGGCGCCAAGGGCGTGCAGCTCGCCGAGCGCGCGATGCAGAGCTGGGAGCAGCGCCGCTGGATCGATGTCGAGCCGCTGGAGGCGCGGGCATGACGACCATCGGCCTGCCGACCGGCGACGGCGGGATCGCGCCCTTCGAGATGGGCGCGCCGCGCGCGGCCGTCGAACCGCCGAAGCGCCCGTTCAACCGGATCGCCTTCGCCGCGGCGCATGTCGTCGCCGACCCGCTCGCCGACAACGACCCGTGGATCGAACCGGCGATCGACTGGGACGCCACGCTCGCCTTCCGCCGCCATCTCTGGCGGCTCGGCCTCGGCGTCGCCGAGGCGATGGACACCGCCCAGCGCGGCATGGGGCTCGACTGGGAGACCTCGCTCGAGCTGATCCGCCGCAGCGTCGCCGAGGCCCGGGACATGCCGGGCGCGGCGGTCGCCTCGGGCGCCGGCACCGACCACCTCGCGCCCGACCCGGATCTCGCGATCGAGGACGTGATCGCGGCCTATGAGGAACAATGCGCCGCGGTCGAGGCGGCGGGCGGGCGGATCGTCCTGATGGCCTCGCGCGCACTGGCCGCCGCCGCAAGGGGTCCGGAGGACTATCTCCGGGTCTACGACCGGATCCTGTCGCAGGTCGCCGAGCCGGTCATCATCCACTGGCTGGGCGAGATGTTCGACCCGGCGCTCGCCGGCTATTGGGGGCACGACGACCACTGGCGGGCGATGGAGACCTGTCTCGCGGCGATCGAGGCCGACGCGGCCAGGATCGACGGAATCAAGATCTCGCTGCTCGACAAGGACAAGGAGATCGCGCTGCGCCGCAGACTGCCCGACGGCGTGCGCATGTATACCGGCGACGACTTCAACTACCCCGAGCTGATCGAGGGCGACGAGGCGGGGTATTCGGACGCGCTGCTCGGCATTTTCGATGCCATCGCGCCGGCCGCCTCGGCCGCGCTGGCGGCGCTGTCGGGCAACCGGGCGGAGGACTTCCGCGCCATCCTCGCGCCGACCGTGGCGCTGTCGCGCCATATCTTCCGGGCGCCGACCCGGTTCTACAAGACCGGCGTCGTGTTCATGGCCTATCTCGGCGGTCTGCAGGACCATTTCGTCATGGTGGGCGGGCAGCAGAGCGCGCGGTCGGTCGTCCACCTGGCCGAGATCTTCCGCCTCGCCGACCGGGCCGGGCTGCTCCCCGATCCCGAGCTCGCCGCCGGGCGCATGCGCGACACCATGCGGCTCCACGGGATCGCCGCCTGATGCCGGGAATCGAGAAGCTCGCGATCAACCAGGTCACCACGCGCGACCAGTGGACGCTGCGCGAGGCCGTCGAGGGCTACGCCCGGCACGGGGTGCGCGGCATCTCGGTGTGGCGCGACAAGCTCGCCGATTGCGGCGTCGCCGATGCCGCCTCCCTGCTCGGCGATCACGGGATGACGGTCACCGGGCTGTGCCGGGGCGGCATGTTCGGCGGCTCGGACGGGTCGGGCTGGCAAGCCGCCATCGACGACAATCTGAAGGCCGTCGAGGAAGCCGCGGCGATCGGCGCGCGCGCCCTGGTCCTGGTCGCGGGCGGCCTGGCCCCGGGCTCGAAGGACCTTGTCGGCGCCCGCGCCCGGGTGGCGGACGGCATCGCCGCGATCCTGCCCGCGGCGCGCGCCGCCGGGGTGGCGCTCGCCATCGAGCCGATGCACCCGATGACCTGCGCCGACCGCGGCTGCGTGACCACGCTCGGGCTCGCCAACGATCTCTGCGATGCGCTCGGCGAGGGCGTGGGGGTCGCGGTCGACGTCTACCACGTCTGGTGGGACCCGGCGCTCGACGAGGAGATCGCCCGCGCCGGCCGGCGCATCCTCGCCTTCCACGTCAATGACTGGCTCGCCGACACCAGGGACCGCGTGTTCGACCGCGGCATGATGGGCGACGGGGTGGTCGACATCCCGCGCATCCGCCGCCTGGTCGAGCGGGCGGGCTATGACGGGATGAACGAAGTCGAGATATTCTCCGCCGAGAACTGGTGGAAACGCGACCCCGACGAGGTGGTCGCGGTCTGCGTCGAACGCCACGAAACCGCGGTCTGACGCGCAGAGCTGAATTTGGGAGGACAACCCATGGCCACAGTCGAACCGGCAACCGGCTCCAATCGGGACGCGCGCCTCGATGCGCTCTACGAGAGGCTCGACGCGCACGACATGGCGCCCTACTGGGCGGTCCGCAGCGATACCGCGAACGACGAGGACGCGCAGATCCTGAAGGCCGGGAAGGCACGGCCCTACGTGTGGAAATACAAGGATATAGAGCCGATTCTTTACGAGGCGGCCGAGCTGGTGACGATGGACGATTCCGAGCGCCGGTCGGTGGTCCTGGTCAACCCGGGCCTCGCCCCGGTGCGGGCGACGGTGACGACGCTCTACACCGCGTACCGGCTCAACGACCCGCGCGAGATCATGCCGCCGCATCGGCACTCGATCAACGCGGTGAGGATCGGGCTTACCGGCGCCAGCAACTTTACCGGCGTCGAGGGCGAGAACATCGTCTTCGGGCCGGGCGACCTGGTGCTGACCCCGGCGGATGCGTGGCACAACCACGGCAACCACGGCGACGACTTCGCGGTCAATGTCAGCGTCCTCGACCTGCCGCTGACCGAGGTCCTGAACGCGGCCGGCTTCGAGCACCATTACGAGGAGGACGGGGTCGCGAAGAGCGAGCAGACGGCCCGCTTCGCCGACGACCACTCGTCCCGGGTCTACGGACAGGGCGGCCTGTTGCCGCGCTTCGTCGATCACGGCCGCGGCGCCGGGCGCTCCTCGCCGATGTATGTCTATCGCTGGGAGGCGACGCGGGAGCTGCTGGAGAAGTTCCGCGACCACGAGGGCAGCCCCTATGACGCGATCGCGGTGGAATATATCGACCCGACGACGGGCCGCCCCCCCTACCCCACCATGACCTTCTTCGGCCAGCTGCTCAGGCCCGGCGAGCGCACGCGGGCGCAGCGCCAGAACGCGAGCCTGGTCTGCTTCCCCTTCGAGGGCAGCGGCCATTCCATCGTCGACGGCGAACGGCTCGACTGGCAGCGATTCGACGCCATCGCCGTGCCCGGCAATTCGTGGTTCGAGCACGTCAACGGTTCGGACAGCGAGGACGCGATCCTGTTCGTCGTCAGCGACGAGCCGACGCTGTCGACCCTCGGCTTCCTCAGGCGCTTCGGCAGGACCGAATCCGGGGAGGTCGTGCGCCTGGTGTAGGATCGGCACAGGATCGGCACCGAGTCGATTGAACGCGGAAGGGGCGCGGGTATCATGGTAGCCGCTACCGGACGCGCCGCATTGCGAGGTGATCCATGATCGAGATCGTCGACATCCGCTACGTTCGCCTGGGCACGCGCGACGTCGATGCCGCGGTCGGGTTCGCGACCGAGACTCTCGGCCTCGAGCTGGTGCGGCGCGAGAACGGCGCGGCCTATGTCCGGGGCGACGACCGGGACCACAATATCTGCTATTTCGACGGCGCGCCCGACGACCACACAGTCGGCTTCGAGGTGGAGACCGCGGAGATGCTGGACCGCGCCGCCGCCGAGCTCGCGGCGGCGGGCGTCGCGGTGAAGCGCGGAACGCCGGAGGATGCCGCCCGGCGCCGGGTGACGGACTACATCAATTTCAGCGATCCGACCGGCAACGGCATCGACCTGGTGCTGCGCCCGTTCCACAGCGGCCGGCGCTATTTCCCGAGCCGCGACGCGGGGATCCAGGAATTCTCCCATGTCGGGCTCAAGACCACCGACGCGCCGCGCGACGAGGCGTTCTGGACGGCGCATTTCAACATCCGCGCCAATGACTGGATCGGCGACGCGGCGCTGATGTCCTTCGACAAGGTGCATCACCGCCTCGCCTTGTTCCCGGCGAGGGAAGCCGGGGTGCAGCACATCAACTTCCAGGTCGAGAGCGTCGACGACATCATGCGCTCGCATTACTTCCTGAGCGAGCGCCAGGTGCGGATCGTCTTCGGCCCCGGCCGCCACCCGACCTCGGGCGCCCGCTTCCTCTATTTCGAGGGGCCGGACGAGATGGTCTACGAATATTCCCACGGGGTGCGGCTGATCGAGGATCCGGACTACCGGCCGCGGCAATTCCCGTTCGACGATTCGTCGCTCTGCATGTGGGGCGCGAAGCCGGACATCGTGGAGTTCAAGAGCTGAACCCCGGCGGTCGCAGATCCGGCGCGGGCGGCGCGGGGGCGTTTCTTGGCTGAAACCCGGTTCGGCACCATCGGCGAGCCGGTGGAAGCGACGCAGATCCGCGTGCGCAAGGCGGCGCGGGCGCTCGCCCGGCACGATCTCGGCCACGCCTACGGCCATGTCAGCGCGCGCCTCGACGACGACCGTTTCCTGGTCTGCGCGGCCAGGCCGATGGGGCTCATCGGCCCCGGCGAGCCGGGGAATGTGGTGCCGATCGAGGGTGCGCTGCCCGACGGCGTGCTCGGCGAGGTGCGCTGCCACCAGCAGATTTACCGCCGGCGCGCGGACGTGAACGGCATCTGCCGCACCTTCCTGCGCGAGACCATGACTCTCTCGACCTTCCGTCTGGTGCCGCGCGCGCGGCACGGGTTCGGCTGCTATTTCGCGCCGGGACCGGCGCTGTGGGACGACCCGGCGCTGCTGCGCACGGACGAGGCGGCGGCGCGGCTCGCGGACTGCCTGGGCGGGTCGCGGGCGGTGGTGATGCGCGGCAACGGGGCGATCCTCACCGGGGCCACGGTCGAGGAGAGCATCGTGATGGCCTTCTATCTCGAGGAGGCCGCGCGCACCGAGCTCGCCGTGCTGGCGGTCGGCGGCAACGCCGAATCGGTCGAGATACCGCTCGACGACGCCCGGGCGCGGGCGACCGGCACGGGCCGGATCTTCGAGCGGATGTGGGATTACCTGACCGACGGGGATCCCGAGAACTAGCCGGCTGCCGCGACGGCAACCGGCGCAACTCCAAGGAGGGGGGATATGCGTCTGGTAAGTTTCAAGAAGGGCCGCGGCAGCGCCATCGGCGTGAGGACGGATGACGGCGTCGTCGACCTCTCGGTCGCGGACGAGAGCCTGCCGCAGGACATGATCGGCCTGCTGGCCGGCGGCGACCGGGCGCTGGCCAGGGCCGCGCGGGCGGCGCGCAAGCCGCCGGAAGGCTCGCTGATCACGCGGCGGGTCAACCACCTGCCGCCGGTCCCCAACCCGGGCAAGGTGATCTGCGTCGGGCTCAACTACAGCGACCACGCCGCCGAGGCCGGCATGACGCCGCCCGAATACCCGGTGCTGTTCCTGCGCACCCCGGCCTCGCTGGTCGGCCACGGCCAGCCGATCCTGCGGCCCAAGGCGTCCAAGCACCACGACTACGAGGCCGAGCTCGTCGCGGTCATCGGCAAGCCCGGGCGCCGCATCGCCAAGGCGCGCGCGCTCGACCACGTCGCCGGCTACTCGATCGCCAACGAGGGGTCGATCCGCGACTACCAGCTGAAGACCTCGCAGTGGATGATCGGCAAGAGCTTCGACTCCTCGGGCTCGTTCGGCCCGGAGATCGTCACCCCCGACGAGCTGCCCAACAAGGGCGCCAAGGGGCTGAAGATCGAGGCGCGGCTGAACGGCGACACGCTGCAATCCTCGACCACCTCGTCGATGATTTTCGACGTGGCGACGCTGGTCAACGAATGCAGCAAGATCTTCGCCCTCGAGTCGGGCGACATCATCGTCACCGGCACGCCTTCCGGCGTCGGCTTCGTGCGCAAGCCGCCGATCTTCATGAAGCCCGGCGACACCTGCGAGATCGAGATCGAGGGCATCGGCGTGCTCTCCAACCCGATCGCGGCGGAGAAATAGGGACGGCCTCAGCGCCCGGCATCCGGCTTCGGCAGGGTCACCACCGCTTCGAGCCCGCCGCCCGGCCGGTCGCCGAGCGCGATGTCGCCGCCGCAGCGCCTGACCGCGCCGCGGGCGATGGAGAGCCCGAGCCCAGTGCCGCCGGTCTCGCGGCTGCGCGAGGTTTCCAGCCGGCGGAAGGGCTGGAACACGAGCTCGCGCTGGGCCTCGGGAATGCCGGGACCGCGGTCGGCGACGACGATGCGGACGGCGCGTTCGTCCTCGGCCAGCCCGACGGTCGCCTCCCCGCCATAGGCGATGGCGTTGTCGATCAGGTTGGCGAGCGCGCGGCGGATCGCGGCCGGCGGACAGGTCAGCACCAGCCGGTCCGGCCCGTCATAGCGCGCCACCCCGCCGGCATCGGCCGCGTTGTCGCACAGCGTCTGCGCCAGCGACGCGAGGTCGACCGGCCGGTGCGCCTCCTCCACCGCCTCGTCGCGGGCGAAGGCGAGCGTCGCCTCCAGCATCGCCTGCATCTCCGCCACGTCGCCCTCGGCGCGGGCGCGCTGGGTCCCGTCGCCGATGAACTCGATGCGGAGCCGGAGCCGGGTGAGCGCGGTCCTGAGATCGTGCGAGATCGCGGCCAGCATCAGGGTGCGGTCCTCGACCAGCCGCCGCAGCCGGTCCTGCATGCGGTTGAAGGCATGCGCCGCCCGGCGCAGCTCGGGCGAGCCGGTCTCGGGCAAGGGCGGCGCGGCGAACAGGTCCCGGCCGATGCGGTCGGCGGCGTCGGAGAAGCGGCGCACCGGCCGGGTCACCCGGCGCGATACCCAGGCCGCGAACAGCACCACGAACAGCCCGCCGACCACCAGCCAGGCCGCCATCCGCGCCGCCCAGCGGAGCGAGGTCAGCTCGGTCGCGGCGGTGAACACCGCCCACGACCCGTCGCCGAGCCCGACCGCGATGACCGCCTTGCGGCGGCTCGGCAGCAAGTCGGGCCCCGCCTCGCCGCGCCGACCGGCCCGTCGCCAGGGACGGGCCTCCGGGATCGACACGAGGAGCTCCCGCCCCGCCAGCAGCGGCGCGAGATGCCGGCGCACGAAACCCTCCACCCCAGGCTCCGAGGGCGGGAATGACGGCCGGTCGGGGGACAGCGCGACGCCGAGCGTCGGGCTGTCGATGGAGGCGAGCAACCGACCGCGGCCGGCCGCCGGAACCTCCTCCATCAGCCGCACGGTCGCGACGATCCGGTCGGCCACCGAGTGGGCGAACAGGTGGAGCGTCGCATCGGCCCGGTCGCGGACATAGGCGAGCATGCTGAGCGCGAGGAAGGCGAACAGCGCCAGCATCAGGATCACCGCGATGCGCGCCGCCACGGTGTCGGGCCACAGGCGCCGCAGCCCGCGCGCGGCGGCGCCGGTCATCGCCGCTCCACCGCCGGGGTGAAGACGTAGCCGCCCGAACGCACGGTCTTGATGAATTCCGGCTTTTTGGGATCGGGCTCGATCTTGCGCCTGAGCCGGCTCACCTGCACGTCGATGCTGCGGTCGAAGGGCTGGGCGTCGCGGCCCCGCGTGAGGTCGAGCAGACGGTCGCGCGACAGCACCCGCCCGGGACGCTCGGCGAGTGCTGCGAGAAGCGCGAACTCGCCCGCCGTGAGCGCGACCAGAACCCCGTCCGGATCGCGCAGCTCGCGCCGCGCGGGGTCGAGGCGCCACCCGGCGAAAACCAGCGCGCCGTCGGCCGGCTCCTGCACCGCCCCCTGCCCGTCCGCGCGGCGCAGCACCGCGCGGATGCGGGCCAGCAGCTCGCGCGGGTTGAACGGCTTGGTGAGGTAGTCGTCGGCGCCCATCTCGAGCCCGACGATGCGGTCGGTGTCCTCGGCCACCGCGGTCAGCATGAGGATCGGGATACGGGTCGCGGCCCTGAGCCGGCGGCAGATCGACAGCCCGTCCTCGCCCGGCAGCATCAGGTCGAGCACGACCAGGTCGAACCGGCCATCGCGCAGCAGCCGCTCCATCGCCTTCGAATCGGCCGCGCTGTCGACCCGGAAACCGTTCTTCCGCAGGTACCGCCCGGTGAGGTCGCGGATCTCGCGGTCGTCGTCGACGATCAGGATATGGGGCGATTCGCTCATCGTCCGACTATAGGCAAGCCATGTCCGCCGACGACGGAAATTCGTAACCGGCGATTGCCGCGCGGGGCTCCGCAACGCTTCGTTACAAATCTCCCCCTCGGGCGAAACACGCGGGCAAACCAGCGCCCCCATATCGGTGCGGTGATTGGAACCGATAAAGGATGCGAACCATGAAACGCCGAACCCTGATCGTCTCGATATCGTCGCTCGGAGCCGCCGCGCTGGTCGCCGTCACCCTGGTCGCCGCCGGGCCGGGCGGCGCCTCCGCCTTTGGCCGCTGGGGCGGCAGCGGACATGGCTGGAGCGGCCACGCGGAGGCGCGGCTCTGCGGCGAGAGCCGCGACGCGCGGATCGACGATGCGATCCGCTTCGTCGAGGCGTTCGTCGACTTCACCCCGGAACAGGCCGGGCCGTGGCAGGCGCTGACCGGCGCGGTCAGGAACGGCAGCGCGAAGATCGGCGCGGCCTGCGAGACCGTGGCCGCCGAGGGACGCCCCGCCGAGGCGCCCCAGCACCTCGCCCGGGCCAAGCTCGCGCTCGTCACCGCGCTCGGCGTGGTCCAGGAAGTCCGCCCCGCCTTCGCCGACCTCTACGGCACGCTCAACGACGAGCAGCGCGCCCGGATCGACGACCTGCTGTCCAAGCGCCACCGCCACCGCCGCTGAACCCCTCCCCGACCCCGGGGCCGCTCCGGCGGCCCCGGGCTTTACGCTTCAGGCTCGGCCCACGGATCGTAGGAGCCGACGTTCCATACATGGCCCTCGGGGTCGCGGCAGGCGAAGAAGCTGCCGCCGTATTCCGGGTTTTCGAGCGGCGCGACGATCTCCGCCCCGGCGGCGAGCGCGCGTGCGTGGACCGCCTCCGGGTCGTCCACCACGAGGCAGGCCGATTGGGTGTTGGCGCCGGCCGTCCCCGGCACCGCCATCAGCCGCCCGTACTCGTCGTCGCGCGCGCTGCCGAGCATGATCATGCCGTCGCCGAGGACCAGCTGGGCGTGGGCGATTCCGCCGTCCTCGCCCGGCACCACCAGATGTCGGGCGAAGCCCAGCACGCGGCACAGCCAGTCGATGGCGGCGGGCGCGTCGCGGTAGCGCATCGTCGGAATCACGGGCGACTTGCCGGGGGTCGGCATGGCGGACCCTCCCAAGTCCACGATGGGCCGGTCGCGCGGCCTGGGTCAAGCGCGCTTCCCCCCGGCGTCGCGCTGCGTGATCATGGGCGGCGCCGGACGGCGGAGGGAAGACGATGACGCGCGCGGCGGCGATCGCCCGGGCCGAGGCCTATTTCGACGACGGCGGGTTCGAATCGGACCTCGCGCGCCGCATCGCCATCGCCTCGACCAGCCAGGAGGAGACGGCCCGTCCGACGCTGCGGCGCTACCTCGCCGACGAGATCGCGCCGTCGCTGGAGGCGCTCGGATTCTCGGCCGACATCCTCGACAACCCGGAGCCGGGCGGCCCGCCCTTCCTGCTCGCCAAGCGCGACGAGCCCGGCACGCTCACCCTGCTCTCCTACGCCCATGGCGACGTGGTGCGCGGCCTCGACGAGGGCTGGCGGGACGGGCTCTCGCCGTGGTCCATGGCGCGCCGGGGCGACCGGCTCTACGGGCGGGGCAGCGCCGACAACAAGGGCCAGCACAGCGTCAATCTCGGCGCGCTCGCCGCGGTGATCGCCGAGCGCGGCGGGCTCGGCTTCTCGATGAAGATGGTGTTCGAGATGGGCGAGGAAGTCGGCTCGCCCGGGCTGCGCGCGCTCGCCGCGGGCGCGCCGGGCGCCCGCCTCGGGGCGGATCTGTTCATCGCCTCGGACGGACCCCGCCTCGCCCCGGACCGGCCGACGATCTTCCTCGGCTCGCGCGGCGGGGAGCCGGTCGAGCTCGCGGTCGAGCTGCGCGAGGGCGCGCACCATTCGGGCAACTGGGGCGGCGCGCTCGCCAACCCGGCGACGCTGCTGAGCGCGGCGATCGCCAGCATCGTCGACCGGCGGGGGACGATCCTGGTGCCCGAGCTGCGCCCGGCGCTGCCCGAATCGGTGCGCCGCGCGCTCGCCGGGCTCGAACTCTCGGGCGGTCCCGGCGGCCCGGCGGTGGATGCGGGCTGGGGCGAGCCCGGGCTGACCCCGGCCGAGCGGGTCTATGGCTGGAACAGCTTCGAGGTGCTGGCGCTGCATGCCGGGACGCCGGAGAACCCGGTCAACGCGATCCCCGGCTCGGCGCGCGCCCACTGCCAGCTCCGCTTCGTCGCCGGCACCGACGCCGACGACATCGGCCCGGCGATTCGGCGCCATCTCGACCGCGCCGGCTTGCCGCAAGTCGAGGTCCGGGCGCGCTCCGGCGGCCGGTTCGCGGCGACCCGGCTCGACCCCGACCACCCCTGGGTGGGCTGGGCGAAGCGCTCGATCGAGCGGACCACCGGCGCGCCGCCGGCGGTGCTGCCCAATCTCGGCGGGTCGCTGCCCAACGACGTGTTCGCCGACATTCTGGGCCTGCCGACGATCTGGGTGCCGCATTCCTATCCCGGCTGCTCGCAGCACGCGCCCGACGAGCACCTCCTCGCGCCGGTCGCGCGCGAGGGGCTGGCGATCATGGCCGGGCTGTTCTGGGATCTGGGCGAGCCGGGTGCCGGGCCAAGGCCTCCATAGCCCCGGTCAGGCGGCCGGGTACTCCGCGAGGGTCTCGAAGGGGCGGCTGCCCTCGGTCGTGGTGCGGCGCAGCAGGCGGCGCTCGGTCTCCGGGAAGTCGGTGCGCGCGTGGGTGACGCAGCGGTTGTCCCACATCACCAGGTCGCCGACCCGCCAGACATGCTCGTAGACGATCCCCGGGTCCTCGCTGGCGGCCAGCAACTCGTCGATCAGCGCGTCGCTCTCGGCTTCCTCCATTCCGTCGATCCGCGCGGTCATCAGCCGGTTGACGTAGAGCGCCTTTCGCCCTGTCTCGGCATGAGAAATCGCGACCGGGTGGGAGAAGTGGCGCACGTCCGACATGTCGTCGCGCGCCCTGGGCCGGTCGGTGCGGTGGTATTCGTGCATCTGGAGCGCGGTGCGCCCGCGGATGCGCTCCCTGGTCGTCCCGGCCAGGCGGTCGTAGGCGGCGTACATGTTGGCGAACAGCGTGTTGCCGCCCCGCGACGGGATCTCGATGGCGTACAGCATGGTCGCCTGGTGCGGATTCTCGTCGTAGCACATGTCGGAGTGGAACCACATCTCCCCGTCATGGGCGAGGCCGAGCGGCTTGCCGTCGCGGCGGATGTTGGAGACCATCATGATACCGGGCTCCAGGGGCTCGCCGTCGAGCCCGCGCTGCGGGCGCGGCGAGAACACCCCGCCGGGCTGGCCGAACAGCCGGGTGAAGGCGAGCTGCCGGTGCTGGTCGAGGTCCTGGCCGCGGAATACCAGCACCTGGTAGTCGAGCCAGGCGCGGCGCAGCAGCGCCGCCACGTCGCCGTCGATCGGGGCGTTCAGGTCGACGCCCGTGACCTCGGCGCCGAGCGCATCGGAAGCGGGCAGTATCTCGATGCTCATCGACAGTCTCCCCCGTCGAATCCGGCAACGGAAAGTATGACGGGGCGGCGAATCGGGCGCAATCGAGCCGCGCTTGGGTGTTGACGAAACCGGGCCGCTTGGCCAGCATGGCGCCGAAAAAAAACAAAGCTATCCAAGGGAGTCTCGCGCTGCGCGGCGGCGGTCGCTTTCAGAATCGCCTTCGTACGGCCCAGGAAGGGAGAACCGGAATGAAGCCTCACAGAGTCCTGATCCCGTTCGCCGCGGCGGCCGCGGTAGTCGCGGCGTCGACGGCATCGGCGAAGGAAGAGCTCGGCGCGGTGACCGCGCTGCAGCGCAGCAACACCATCGCGAAGGCCTTCATCGAGACCTATCTGAACGCCAGCAACGCGGCGAACGGCCCGGTCAAGATCAAGTATATCGGCGGCCAGGAAGTGGTGCCGCCGCGCAAGGCCGCCAACGCGCTCAAGCGCGGCCAGTTCGACATGCTGAGCTGCCCGACGGCGTACTATATCGGCACCGTCCCCGAGGGCTACGCGCTGCTGGCGGGCAACCAGGGGCCGCGCGCGCTGCGCGAGAACGGCGCCTGGGAAATCCTCCAGGAGGTCTACATGAAGAAGGCCGGCGGGTATCTGCTGGCCTGGGGCGAGAACATGACCTCCTACAACACCTATCTGATGGTCATGCCCAAGTTCCGCGCCGACGGCGTGCCGGACCTGACGGGCCTCAAGATGCGCGCGACCGGCACCTACCGGCCGCTGTTCCGCGCGCTCGGCGCCTCGACGATCAACATCAAGTCGTCGGAGATCTTCACCGCGATCCAGCGCGGCACCGTGGTCGGCTTCGGCTGGCCGGACGTGGCGGTGGTGGCGCTCGGGCTGCACAAGATCGTCAAGTACCGGGTTACGCCGAACTACTACCAGACCAACCAGGTGCTGACGGTCAACCCCAAGGTCTGGGACTCGCTGACCAAGGAGCAGAAGGCGTTTCTCGAGAAGCAGGCGCTGGTCTACGAGACCGAGTCGGTCAAGTGGCTGGAGGCCAGGCGCGCCAAGGAGGAAGAGCAGATGCTGGCCGCCGGGGTCAAGGATATCGCGCTCCAGGGAGACGCGGCGGCGCGCTATCTCGACATCGCCCACCAGGAGATCTGGACGCAGCTCAAGGAGCGCTCGGAATACCACGACAGGCTCAAGCCGCTGATGTACATACCGGGCAAGCCCAACCGTCAGGTCGATATCGGGCGCGTGCTGCGGAAATAGGGGGTTGGCGGGCAGCACCACCGGTTCCCGGCGATCGCCGGGAGGTCGGAGCGGTCGCGGTCGGGCGGCAACCCGACATTGCGCCGGCCGGCCATTGTCGGTATCGACTGCGCAGGGCGTTGACGCGGCCCGCCGCGCCTGCCTGCTTTGGATGAAACAAGACTGGGAATGAGGAACATGAAGACAGGACTCGCACTCACCGCTCTCGCCGCGGCAACCGCCGTGGCGGCGGGCGCCGGCACGGCGGCGGCCATGGTCGACAAGCTCAACGCGGTCACCTCGCTCGACCAGAACAACGTGCTGGTGGTGAGCTTCAAGACCAACTACCTCAAGCCGGCCGAGGAAAAGCTCAAGGGCATGGTCGAGATCAAGTATCTCGGCGGCCAGGAGATCGTGCCGCCGCGCAAGGCGGTGACCGCGCTCAGGCGGGGCCAGTTCAACGTGCTGCACAGCCCGACCGCCTATTACATCGGCACGGTGCCCGAGGGCTACGCCATCCTCGCCGCCAACCAGGGCCCCACGGCGCTGCGCGCCAACGGCGCCTGGGAGATCCTCCAGGAGGTCTATCTCAAGAAGGCCGGCGCGCATCTGCTGGCCTGGGGCGAGAACATGACGTCCTACAACACCTATCTGCTCAAAGAGCCGAAATTCGACAAGGACGGCGTGCCCGACCTGACCGGGTTGAAGATGCGCGCGACCGGCACCTACCGCCCGCTGTTCCGGGCGCTCGGCGCGACCACCATCAACATCAAGTCGTCCGAGGTGTTCACCGCGCTGCAGCGCGGGACGGTCGACGGGTTCGGCTTCACCGACATCTCGATCGTGCCGCTCGGCGTGCACAAGATCATCAAGTACCGGATCCAGCCCAACTACTACCAGACCAACACCGTGGTCACGATCCACGCCGAGACCTGGAACAAGCTCGCGGGCGAGAAGAAGGCCGCGATGACCGCGCTGGCGAAGGAGTACGAGACCACCTCGGTGCACTGGATCGAGGAGCAGCGCAGGGCCGAGGACAAGCAGGTCATGGCGGCCGGCGTCAAGGACATCGTGCTCAAGGGCGACGCCGCGGCGCGCTATCTCGACATCGCCCACCAGGAGATCTGGAAGCAGCTCAAGGAGCGGTCCGAGTACCACGACAAGCTGCTGCCGCTGATGTACATCCCGGGCAAGCCCAACCGCCAGGCCGATCTCGGCCGCGCGCTCAGGCAATAGCAGGACCGCGGCGGCGGGGACGGGAGCGGCCGTGTCGCTCGAGGCGTTCGACAGGCGTCTCGAAAGGGTCGTCGGCGCGCTGGTGTGGATCGCCTGCGCGCTGATCCCGTGCATCTTCACGATGATCGTGATCGACGTGTCGATCCGGACCATCGGCTTCACCCCGCCGCTGTTCACCTCCTCGGTGGTCGAGTACGCGCTGCTCTACGTGGCGATGTGCTCGGCCCCGTGGCTGGTGCGCCAGAAGGGCCATGTCGCCATCGAGGCGGTGGTCACCTTCCTGCCGCCGCCGATTCGCGAGCCCCTGGCCAAGGCGGTGTATCTGGTCTGCGCGATACTGGGGTTCTATTTCGCCTATCTCTCGGTCGAGCTGTTCATCGAGGCCATCCAGACCGGCAATCTGGACGTGCGCGGCATCGACATGCCGTACTGGCTCCAGTTCCTGCCGATGCCCTTCGGCTACGGGCTGGTGGGGCTCGAGTTCCTGATGTATCTCGCCGGGCTGCGGCACTACTACACCTACGACCTCGGCGAGGTGAAGGACAGCGTCTGAGCCATGGAATGGTATGAGGCCGGAGCGGTACTGCTTGGCTGCGTCGTCGCAGGCATGGCGCTCGGCTTCCCGGTCGCCTTCACCTTCCTGATCGCCAACGTGCTGGGCATGTTCGTCTTCGCCAATGGCTGGTCGAACCTGATCCAGATCGCCGACAACGCGCCGCAGCTGATCACCACCTTCACCCTCTCGCCCATCCCGATGTTCATCCTGATGGGCGCCCTGTTCTTCCACACCGGGCTCGCGATCCGGGTGTTCGACGCGCTCGACAAGCTGCTCGGACGAATCCCGGGACGGCTCTGCTTCCTGACCGTGATCGGCGGCTCGCTGTTCTCGACGCTGACCGGCTCGACGATGGCGAACACCGCCATGCTGGGCTCGCTGCTGGTGCCCGAGATGACCCGGCGGGGCTACAACAAGCGCATGTCGATGGGGCCGATCCTCGGGACCGGCGGGCTCGCGATGATCATCCCGCCGTCCTCGCTCGGCGTGCTGCTCGCCTCGATCGCCGGCGTCGACGTGGGCGCGCTGCTGATCGCCGGGCTGCTGCCGGGATTCCTGCTCGCCACGCTCTACGCGGCGATGATCCTGTTGCAGCTCAGGATCAACCCGAACGCCGCGCCGAGCTACGACATCGAGTCCACCACCTGGAAGGAGAAGATCTACCAGGTGGTGGTCAACATCCTGCCCATGGGGCTGGTCGTCTTCATGGTGATCGGCTTTATCGTGCTGGGCTGGGCGACGCCGTCCGAATCCGCCTCCTTCGGCGTGGTCGGGGTGTGCATCCTCGCCATCGCCTTCCGCGCCTTCACCTGGCAGGCGTTCAAGACCTCGCTGGTCGGCGCCATCCGCGTCGTGGGCATGGTGTTCTTCATCCTGATGAACTCGACCGTGTTCAGCCAGCTGCTGTCGATGTCGGGCGCCGGGCGCGGTCTCACCGAGTGGGCCACCGGGTTCGAGGTGGCGCCGCTGGTGATCCTGTCGGCGATGTTCCTGGTCCTGATCCTGCTCGGCATGTTCATGGACCAGGTGTCGATGATGCTGATCACCGTGCCGATCTTCTATCCGATCGCCCAGACGCTGGGCTACGACCTGATCTGGTTCTCGCTGATCGTGCTGATGTCGCTGGAGATGAGCGCGACCACCCCGCCCTTCGGGCTGCTGCTCTACATCATGATGGGCATGGTGCGCGGGACCACCCTGTTCGAGGTCGCGTCCTATGCGATTCCCTTCCTGTTCTGCGACCTCATCCTGATCATCATCCTGATCATGGCGCCCGGCATCGCGCTCTACTTGCCCAGCCTGATGTGAGTTCGACGGCCGGGGGCGGGGTGCGCCCGGATTCAGGGGAGGAGAGACCGTGGACCCACGCGAGCGCATCGACTACAGCGCCATCGTCGACCGCGAGCCGCTGACGCTGCCCGACGGCGTGCGGATCGTCGTCTGGCCGGTGTTCAACATCGAGAACTGG
This sequence comes from Defluviicoccus sp. bin129, assembly GCA_002239065.1. Lineage (GTDB taxonomy): Bacteria > Pseudomonadota > Alphaproteobacteria > MPNO01 > MPNO01 > MPNO01. The sequence goes on from MPNO01000047.1 coordinate 31,741, forward strand.
GACACCGCGAAGCCGATGCCGCGCGCGGTGCTGACGCCGCCCGGCGAGACCCTGTTCGTGCCCGACATCCCCAACTGGAGCTGGCAGGAATACGGCATGCGGGTCGGGTTCTGGCGCGTCAAGGCGGCCTTCGACCGGCTCGGCATCAAGCCCACGTTCTCGCTCAACGCCTCGGTCTGCGACGTCTACCCGAGGGTGGCGCAGGCCGCGCTCGAAGCCGGCTGGGAGTTCCTGCCGCATACCTACCACCAGGGGCCGATGCACTTGCTGGAGGACGAGCGCCGCACCATCGGGGAGACCGTCGAGCGGATCGCGGGCTTCACCGGAACCCGGCCGCGCGGCTGGATCGGCCCCGGCCTCACCCAGACCTACGAGACCTCCGACCTCCTGAAGGAGGCGGGGCTCGACTATGTCGCCGACTTCGTCTGGGACGACGAGCCGACCCTGGTCCGGACCCGCGCCGGGGATCTGGTCAATGTGCCCTATTCGGTCGAGCTCAACGACATCGCGATGATGATCCTGCAGAACCACCGGAGCGAGGAGCTCTACCGGCGCACCATGGACCAGTTCGACCGGCTGTATGAAGAAAGCGCCGACCGGGCCAAGTTCATGGGCTTCGGCATCCACCCCTATATCAGCGGGGTGCCGCACCGCATCGGGCATCTGGAGGCGATGCTGGCGCAGATGGCGGCCAGGCCGGGCGTGGTGTTCTGGTCGGGCGCCGAGATCGCCGACTGGTACCGCTCGACCCTAGCCTAGCCCGAGCAGCCGCTTCGCATTGCCCGACAGGATTTTTGCGCGCGCCGCCTCGTCGATGCCGCCGTGGCCGGTCACCACCTCGACCGGGCGCTCGTAGCCCATGTCGAAGCAGTAGTCGCTGCCCAGCATCACCCGGCCGGCGCCGACCAGGCCGATGAGATAGGCGAGCGCCTCCGCCGAATGGCTGACCGTGTCGTAGTGGAAGCGCCTGATGTATTCCATCGGCCCCTTGTCGCGATGCGCCATCTCCGGGCGCACCTCGTGGCCGTGCTGGAGGCGACCGACCACATAGGGGAAGACGCCGCCGGCATGCGGCAGGCAGATTTCGAGATCCGGGAAGCGGTCGAGCACGCCCGAAAAGATCAGATGGGCCGCCGCGATCCCCGATTCCATCGGGTTGCCCAGCAGGTTGGTGAGGTAGTAGCGGGCGAGCCGCTCGGGATCGACGACATGCACCGGGTGCAGGAAGAGCGGCAGGCCGAGCCCGTCGATCGCCTCGAAGACCGGCAGGCAGGCCTCGTCGCCGAGCTCGGCGTCGCGCACCCGGGTCATCGAATACACCCCCCGCATGCCGGGCAGCGCGGCCGCGCGCTCGAGTTCGCGCACCGCCAGCGCCGGCTCGTGCCAGGGCAGCGCCGCCAGCCCGAACAGGCGGTCGGGGTATTTTAGGTGCGCCGCCGCGCAGCCGTCGTTGAACGCCGCCGCCAGCACGAGCGAATCCTCGCCGTCGGCGAAATCGACCATCGGGCCGGTCAGCGAGAGCGCGTGGATCTCGACCCCGATCTCGTCCATCTCGGCGACCCGCAGATCGACATCGGTGAACTTTTGCGGCAGCGGCCCCATCGAGATCGGCCCGCCGGTGACCGTGAACCCCTCCGCATCGGACTCGAACCCGCCGCCATAGCGGTGGCCGTCCCGCGCGAGGGTGTTCAGATACTCGGGCGGGTAGAAATGGGCGTGGATGTCGATCGGCGAATGGCTGTGCAACGCGGTCGCTCCTTCTCCGGGACCGGTCTTCGGGCGGGCGGCACCATAGACAGGTTTCCCGGCCGGGTCGAAGCCGGGCGACGGTCAGCGTGGCGGGCGCAACGCGTGCAGGAAAAACCGCGCGAAGAGCGCGAGGATCTGGGCTGCCAGCGCGGCCATCAGGCCGAGGGTCCAGAGCACGAGGTCGGAGAAGCGGATCAGCGCCCGCGCCGCCCGGGCCAGCCCGAGCACCTCGACCGCCTTCCGGGTCTTGCCGCCCGCGACCCGGGCGACGCGGGCGAGCGTGGCGGCATCCCCGGCGGTCTCGACATGCCGGAGCAGGGCGACGGTCTGAGCCGGGCCGGCATGCGCCGCCACGGTCCCGAGATCGTCGGCGATCCGGCCGAGCCTCCGGAAACGGCGCGCGTCGGTCACCTCGTCCAGCCTGCCGGTCGTGACGAAGGCACCGACCCGCCGCCAGCGGAACGGCGCGTCCGCCGCCTCCGCCACGGCGCGCGCGACCCCCTTGCCCAGCACCCCCATCCTGCGCGCCACCCGGATGGTCGTGGCACCGGCCTTGACGGTCAGGCTGCTGCCTCCGGTGAGCGGGACGATCGCGGTCGCGCCGATGCCGGCGGCGGCGAGCGCCACGTCGAGCCGGTCGACCGGCCGGCCGGCGAGGGCGTCGTCGCCCGCCTCCAGCAACGCCCTGGCGTCGCCGATCACCGTCATCTCGACCGGTATGTTGCAGGCGAGCAGCATCTCCGGCGTGCGGCAATCCGCGGCATCTATCGCGCAGGCGGCGCAGTGCCCGGCCCGGGCGAGCAAACCGGTTTCCCGCTCGACGAATTGCCGCGCCCCGGCGAGCCGCTCCGCCGGCATCCCTCTCTCCACGGCCAGCTCGAGCAGCAGCCCCACCCGGTCGAGGTCCTCCTTGGCGACCGCCGCGTCGAGCTCGACTGCGAGCCATTCGGGTGTCGCATGTTCCTCCAGCGCCCGGTCGAGGACCAGCCGGGCGCGGGCCGCGCTCCGCTCCACGAAAGGCTCTGCGAAGGGGTGTTGCGCGAGCAGCGCCAGGTTCGCGACCGCAGTCAGCGCCGTCCCCAGCTTGAGCGTCCACCACAACAGAACACGCAACTTCACCGCCGCACTCCGGCAACACCGGGAAGAGACTACCCCATATTCCGGGAGGCCGTCCCATGTCGTCCTTGACCGCGGACCGGATGCGGCGAAGACTGCGGCGAGCCCGCGCAAGGAGGCCCGACATGGCGACCGCGAAGGAACAGGCCGGCAGCAACCGCCAGCATGAGTTGAAGCTGATCATCAACGAGCTCGAGGAGCTCAACGAGGAGGTGCGCGCGAACGACATCTGGATCCGCACGCGCTGGAACCTGCCCAACCAGACGGCGTGGCATGTCGGATCCTCGGACCAGCCGTCCCCCTCGGCGCACAGCCTGACGGTCGAGTACCCGTCGCCCAGGCCGCATGTCTGGCGCTGGGGCGACATCGAGCCCTATCTGCTCAAGCTCGCCGAGCTCTGCCCGCTGGAGCTGACCGAGCGGCAGTCGGTGCTGCTGACCAACCCGGCCTTCGGGCTGACCGGGGTCAAGGTCACCAACACGATGCGCATCGCGATCTCGATCTACAAGCGGGGGGACGACGCCGAATCGCATCTCCACACGCCGAACGCCAGCCGGACGATCATCTCGGAGAGCGGCGGCTACACCATCGTCGAGGGCGAGAAGATGCTCCCGAAGCGGGGCGACCTCGTGTTCACCCCGAACGGCACCTGGCACGAGCACGGCAATGACGACGACAACCCGGTGATCTGGGCGGACACGCTGGACTGGCCGCTGATCGACTTCCTCGGCTGCGCCTGGGCGCGCAGCGACAGCGAGAACGCGGTCCCCCACGGCGACCCGGCGGAAGACTTCTCCAGGCGGTTCTACGGCCGCGGCGGCATCCGGCCCCTGTTCGCACCGCATCACCGCGGAAGCGGCCAAGGCAATTCGCCGATGTTCCTCTATTCCGGGGTCGACATCCGCGGCGCGCTCGACGACCTCGCGCGCTATGACGGCGACCCGCATGAGGGCATCGCGGTCGAGCTCGTCAACCCGGAGAACGGCGCGCCGGTGTTCACCACCATCTCCTACCGCGCGCAGCTCCTGCGCCCGGGCGAGGCGACCCGGCCCTTCCGCCATACCGCGTCGACGATCTACTGGGTCGCCGAGGGCGCGGGGGTGACCGAGGTCGACGGCGAGGAGATGAGCTGGGCGCGCAACGACTTCTTCGTCGTGCCCAACCACCGCTGGCGGCGCTTCGTCAACACCGGAAGCGCGGACGCGATCCTCTACAGCTACACCGACCAGCCGCTGATCGCCAAGCTCGGCCACTACCGCGCCCAGGGGAAGGGCAAGGACGGCGCCGTGGTGGAGCTGGCGTAGACTTTCTCACCGCCGACGTGGCGGGGGGGAGCTGCCGGAGCCTTCCCCCCCGCCGGCGGGGGGGGAGCCCGGCGCAGCGGCTTCAGCTCACGCCGTTGCGTCGGTGAGTGCGAGGCGGCGCTCGATCCGTTCGCAGCGTTCACCCACGTGATCGAGCCGTTGATGAACCAGCG
>MPNO01000048.1 GCA_002239065.1 Defluviicoccus sp. bin129
CGCGATGGCCTCCGCTGTGGATAAGCAGCCCGCCGCCGCCAGACTCGCGACGGTCGCGGCGGCGGGCTACTTACCCACAGCTACCAACGAAAGCCAGAGCTCCTACACCACGTGTGGGGACACGACCAGAAACCTCCCAGCCCCACGCTCCACCCGTCATTTCTACCGGAGCGCTGGAGGCGCGGAGTAGCCTGCCCTGAGCTTGTCGAAGGGGAGAAACCCCGCGCCCGCCCGCCCCACCTCGTCATTTCGACCGGAGCGCGAAGCGCGAAGTGGAGAAACCTCCCTGCCCCACGGGGACGAGGTTTCTCCACTCCGCCGTGCTGACGCACGGCTCCGGTCGAAATGACGAGGGGGCCGCCGTGCTGGCGCACGGCTACGCCCCGGATCAAGTCCGAGGTCCGTCGAAATGACGAGAGGGGAGCAGCGGCAGTCCGGCGTGGCGGAGGCGTTCCGATAGCCCGTCCTTCGACACGCCCGCCCCACCCCGCCATTTCGACCGGAGCGCGAAGCGCGAAGTGGAGAACCCTCCCAGCCCCATGGGGACGAGGTTTCTCCACTCCGCCGTGCTGACGCACGGCTCCGGTCGAAATGACGAGGGGGCCGCCGTGCTGCGCACGGCTCCGCCCCGGATCAAGTCCGGGGTCCGTCGAAATGACGAGGGGGTCGCTTCCCGTTCCCCCCAACCAAAAAGGGCGCCGGTCTCTCCGGCGCCCCATTTCGCGACTTTACACTTTATACCCCAAATCGTGTCCCATGTCAAGAGAAAATTACCTGAAGGGGTTATTTCCCTCCACCTCCTCGTCCGTCCTCTCCGCCGGGTCGATGCGGATGGCGGCGGATTTGCGGGTCTCGGGCCAGGGTTCGTCGACCCAGCCGGCGATCTCGGCGTAGCGGTGCAGCGCGGCGCGGATGTGCTCGACGGCGGTGCCGTGGCGCATGCGGTACCAGCCCTCGACCTGGCGCAGCCCGTGATTGTCGATCACCACGTCGAGCACCAGCTGGAGCCGCGTGGTGCGGATCGCGCCGGCGGCGACGGTGATCGCCATCTCGCGCGCCCAGGGCCGGTAGCGCAGCCGCCAGGAGCTCTCCTCCGCCGGGGTCAGCCGGTCCACCGGGTCGGTGAACATGGCGCGCCGCCGGCGCTGGGCGAGCGGCGCGACCGGGCGCGAGGCGGGGAACAGCCCGCGTCCGAACGCCTCCCAGACCCGGCGCACTTCGAGCGCCGCGCGGGTCTGCTCGGCCCCCAGCCGGCCGTCCCGCGCCAGCCGGGCGACGATGTCGCATCGCAGCTTGCGCACCGTCTCGGGGGTCGGCCCGGTCTCGCGGGGATCGGCGGCGGCGGGTTTCGCTTCGGGTTCCATGCTGTGCTCCTTGTACGGGCTGTCAGCCGGCGCGGCGGCGTGCGGGGCGGTGGGCGCTCGGACCGGCGGCGAAGGCGCCGGGCAGCGGGTCGATCCCGGGATAGCGGATGCGGGTGCCCGCCGCCCGGGCGGCGCGGATCAGATCGGGTATCGACGCCGGCAAGCCGTCGAGCGCGTAGCCGGCGATGGTCGCGGTGACCCGGTCGCCCAGGGTCTCCAGCGCGCGGCGCAGCGGCGGCGAGGGCAAAGGAGGCGTCTCGCCCTCCTCCGCGTCGTCGGGCATCGGCGTCTCCGGGGCAAGCGGGGCGGCGCGGCGCCAGTCGTCCAGCGCCGCCTCGAGCGCGGAAGCGGGGCGGCCGAAGGTGCATTCGAGGAAGGCGAGCTCGATGCCGCTTCCGGCCAGCAGGAGGAGACGCCGGCGTTCCCCGGCGGAGAACGAAAGGCGCTTGCGAATTTCGGCCATATGCGCTATCTCCTTCTCTTATCTGACGCCCTTAGTTTGCATAAAAAGAAAAATATGTCAAGTAGCAATGTGCGAAGAGATACACTTTTTGGGTGAAAACCATGGCCGAACGACCTGACGGGATCGCGATCTCCAACCGTATCCGGCAATGGCGCAAGCGGCGCGGGTTGACCCTCCAGGTGCTGGCCGGGCGGCTCGGCACCTCGGCCGGTCACCTGCACAAATGGGAGACCGGCAAGGTGTCGATCACCCTCGACCGGCTGGGCGAGGTCGCCACCGCGCTGGAGTGCAACGTGCTCGACCTGGTCGAGGGGCTGGCCAACGTCCCGGTGGTCGGCCGGGTCGGCGCCGGGTCCGAGGTGCATGCCGTCGACGACCACGCGATGGGTCAGGGAACCCGCCATGTCCGCTGCCCCAACGGGCTCGACGCGCAGCAGACCGTGGCGGTCGAGGTGGTGGGCGATTCGATGCTGCCGATCGAGGAGGGGTGGCTGCTGTTCTACACCCGCGACTACGAGGGGGTGCCGTCGGAATGCCTCGGCAAGCTGTGCGTCGTCCAGCTCGCCGATGACGGGCCGCGCTACGTCAAGCGGATCAAGCCGGGGCGGCAGAACGGGATGTTCAACCTGTACAGCACCAACGCCCGCGAGATGGAGGATATCGCGCTGGCCTGGGCGGCGCCGGTGCTGGACGCGCGCCCGCCGGTGCCGGGCGAGGCGGCCGCCCAGGGCTGAGGGTGAATTCCCGGAAAGGGTAAATCCGGCATCGCAGGATTTATTCGATAGGGGAATTTCTTCCGCTGCGCAGCCCGCCCGCGACGGCCCGGATCGATTCGCCGCCATGTCGTCATTTCGACCGAAGCGCGAAGCGCGAAGTGGAGAAACCTCCCGGCCCGTCCGCCCCCCCCTCGTCATTTCGACCGAAGCGCGAAGCGCGAAGTGGAGAAACCTCCCTGCCCCATGGGCAACCCCCTCTCGTCATTTCGACCGGAGCGCGCAGCGCGTAGTGGAGAAACCTCCCTGCCCCACGGGGACGAGGTTTCTCCACTACGCCGTGCTGCGCACGGCTCCGGTCGAAATGACGAGGGGGGCGCGCCGTGCTCCGCACGGATCCGGTCGAAATGACGAGGGGGGCGCGCCGTGCTCCGCACGGATCCGGTCGAAATGACGAGGGGGGCGCGCCGTGCTCCGCACGGATCCGGTCGAAATGACGAGGGGGGCGCGCCGTGCTGCGCACGGCTTCGGTCGAAATGACGAAGGGGGGCACGCCGTGCTGCGCACGGCTCCGGTCGAAATGACGAGGGGGGCGCCGTCGCCGCGCCGCGACGGTTTCATGCGGGGCGGATATGCTCTAAGACGAAGCGCCGGAACCGCGCGGCACGGCGCGGCCGGAAGCAGGGCACGGTTTCCGCGGGGGACGAGACATGAGCGAACTCTGGCAACTCACCGCTTCCGAGGCGGGGCGGGGCATCGCCGCCGGCGAGATCACCTCCGAGGCGCTGGTCCGGGCCTGCCTGGAGCGCATCGAGGATCGCGACGGGGATGTCGAGGCTTGGGCCCATCTCGATCCCGACTACGCGATCGCCCAGGCGCGCGCGGCCGATTCCGTGGCGCCCGCGGGCCCGCTGCACGGCGTGCCCTTCGCGGCCAAGGACGTGATCGATTCGGGCGAGCTGCCCACCGAGTACGGCGCGCCGGCGATCCATGGCGGCCACCGGCCGGAGCGCGACGCGGCCTGCGTGGCGGCGATGCGCCGGGCCGGCGCGGTGCTGCTGGGCAAGACCGTCTCCACCGAGTTCGCCACCTTCCAGCCGGGCAAGACCAGGAACCCGCACGACCCGGGCCACACCCCGGGCGGCTCGTCGAGCGGCTCGGCCGCCGCGGTCGGCGCCTCGATGGTGCCGATCGCCTTCGGCAACCAGACCGCCGGATCGCTGATCCGCCCGGCCGCGTTCTGCGGCGTCGCCGGGCTCAAGCCGACCCACGGCACGGTCGATCTCGCGGGCATTCTCGCGCTCGAGCCGGTCTTCGACACGCTGGGCTACATGGCGCGCTCGGTCGACGATCTCGGGCTGTTCTACGACATTGTGCGCGGCGCCGAGGCGGCGGTCCCGGAAGACGGGCTGGGCCGGGCGCCGAAAATCGGGCTGTGCCGCACCCATCACTGGGGCAGGGCCGAGGCCGAGACCCGCGAGGCGGTCGAGCGCGCGGCGGCGAAATTCGCCGATCTCGGCGCGGAGATCGCCGATCTCGACCTGCCCGACGACTTCGCGACCATCCCCGACAGCCACCGGGTCATCCTCAACGCCGGGCTCACCCAGAGCCTCGCCCGGCAATACGCCGATCACCGCGACCGGCTGAGCGAGAGGCTGCGCGGCATGATCGAGGAGGGGCTGGGCTATGACGAGGCGACGCTGGAGGCGGCCCGCACCCATGCCAAGGCGTGCCGCGCGGAAGCCGACGACGCCTTCGGCGAGTGCGACGCGCTGCTCACCCCGAGCGCGCCCGGCGAGGCGCCGGAAGGGCTCGGCATGACCGGCGATCCGATCTTCCAGACCACCTGGACGCTGCTGCACCTGCCCTGCGTGACGCTGCCCTTCGCCACCGGGCCGCGCGGGCTGCCGGTCGGCGTCCAGCTGATCGGAAGGCGCGGCGCGGACGCCGCCCTGCTCGCCGTCGCCAGGTGGTTCCACGGGCGGATGTGAGCGAGGCGCCGCGAAGCCGCGCCGCCGGCCGCGCCGCGCGCATCGCCGCGCCGCTCGCGATCGGCATCGCCGTCCTCGCCGCCTGGGAAGGCGTCGTCCGGGTCCACGAGGTCAAGCACTACATCCTGCCCGGGCCGCTGCTGATCCTGGAGACGCTGGCGAAGGACTGGCAGACCCTGCTGGTCTCGCTCGCCCACACGATGAAGACGGCGCTCGGCGCGTTCGTGCTGGCGGCGGCGGGCGGGCTCGGCATTGCCATCCTGTTCGCGCGCTCGCGCTGGCTGGAGGCGAGCCTGTTCCCCTACGCGGTGATCGTCCAGGTCACGCCGGTGGTCTCGATCGCGCCGCTGATCATCATCTGGGTCAAGGACATCGAGATTGCGCTGCTGATCTGCGCCTGGATCGTCGCCTTCTTCCCGGTGGTCGCCAACACCACGCTCGGGCTCAAGAGCGCCGACCACAACCTGCGCGACCTGTTCGAGCTCTACGGCGCGAGCCGGCGCCAGGTGCTGTGGCGGCTCCGACTGCCGAGCGCGCTGCCCTACTACCTGTCCTCGCTCCGGATCGCCGGCGGGCTGGCGCTGATCGGCGCGGTGGTGGCCGAGTTCGTCGCCGGCACCGGGGGCACCGCCTCGGGGCTCGCCTGGCGCATCCTCGAATCGGGCTACCGGCTCAACATCCCGCGCATGTTCGCGGCGCTCCTGCTGATCTCGCTCGCCGGCATCGCCGTCTTCGCCGCGCTCGGCTGGCTGCAGCACGCGCTGCTGCGCCGCTGGCACGAGAGCGCGGTCGCGCGGGAGGGTTAGGGGGGCGCCGGCGCGTCCCCGCGGGGCGTCGGGGCGCCCTGGCTCATCAGGCCGCGATAGATTTCCTCGTCGCCGATCACGCCGACCAGGCGGCCGTCCTCGACCATCAGCACCGGGCGGCCGGTGCGGTGGCGCAGCTCGATCGCCGCCCGCATCCGCAGATCCGGCGCCGCCGCGCAGATCGTGCCGGTGCCCAGCGTGGCGAGGTCCATCTCCGGCGCATGGCGGCGGATTGCGGCGGGGCGGCGCCCACCCCGGGGGCGGGGCGGGGGATTGGGGGGGGGGAGGCCTCGACGCTGGCCTCGACCGGCTCCCCCGCCTCGTTCAGGCTGAGCCGGTTGAGGCCCGACCAGTCGAGCAGCAGCGTGTCGCCGCTGCGCCTGATCTCGTCCACCGGCGTCATCAGGGAGCCGCAGCGCAGCACGTTGAGCGCATCCATGTGGGCGATGAACTCGGCGACATAGGCGTTGGCCGGCCGCAGGACGATCTCCTCCGGCTCGCCGAACTGGACGATGCGGCCGGCCTCCATGATCGCGATGTGGCGGCCCAGCTTGAGGGCTTCGTTGAGGTCGTGGCTGACGAACAGGATCGTCTTGCCGAGCCGGCGTTGCAGGTCGAGCAGCTCGTCCTGCAAGTGCTCGCGGATCAGCGGATCGAGCGCCGAGAACGGCTCGTCCATCAGCAGGATGTCGGAATCGGTGGCGAGCGCGCGGGCGAGGCCGACCCGCTGCTGCATGCCGCCCGACAGCTCGTGGACGAACCGGTCGGCCCAGCCGTCGAGATCGACCAGCCTCAGCTTGTCCGCCACCAGGGCGTCGCGCTCCGCCCGGTTGGTGCCGCGCAGCTCCAGGCCGAAGCTGACATTCTCGTGCACCGTGCGCCACGGCAGGAGGGCGAATTGCTGGAACACCATGGCGATGTGCTGCATCCGCATGCGCCTCAGCGTGGCGGCGTCGCAGAGGGTGATGTCCAGCATCTCGCTTCCGTCGCGCACCAGGACCCGTCCGCGGGTCACCCGGCACAGCCCGTTGACCGCGCGCAGGAGCGTCGACTTGCCCGAACCCGACAGGCCCATCAGCACGCAGATCTCGCCCGGCCGGACGGAGAGCGACGCCCCGGCGACGCCGACCACCGCGCCGGTCGCGTCGTGGATCTCCTGGCGTGCGCCGCCGCGGTCGAGCAGGCCCAGCGCGGCCCCGGTGTCGCCGCCGAACAGGATGTCCACGTCCTTCAGTTCGATCGCGTGAATCGATCAGCTCCGCCGGTTGTCGCCGCCGCGCTGCTTGCAGATGCGGTCGAGCAGGATGGCGACGATCACGATGGCGAGCCCGGCCTCGAACCCCTTGGCGATGTTGACCGTATTGAGCGCGCGCAGCACCGGGACGCCGAGCCCGGGGGCGCCCACCATCGCCGCGATCACCACCATGGAGAGGCTGAGCATGATGCACTGGGTGACGCCGGCCATGATGGTCGGCATGGCGTGCGGCAGCTCGACCTTCCACAGCAGCTGGCCGCGCGTCGCGCCGAACGCCTCGCCGGCCTCGACCAGCGGCCGCGGCACGCTGGAAATGCCGAGATGGGTGAGCCGGATCGGCGCCGGGATGGCGAAGATCACAGTCGAGATCAGCCCGGGCACCACGCCGAGGCCGAACATGATCATGGTCGGGATCAGGTAGACGAAGGTCGGGATGGTCTGCATCAGGTCGAGCACCGGCCGGATCGCGTTGTAGAGCCAGGGCCGATGCGCCGCCGCGATGCCGACCGGCACCCCGGCGGCGATGCAGATCACGGTCGAGAACAGGATCAGGGTGAGCGTCTGGACCGTGTTCTCCCAGTAGCCCAGGTTGATCACCAGCAGCAGCGTCAGCACCACCGCCGCCACCAGCTTCCACGAGCGGTGCAGCCAGAAGGCGAGGCCGGCGAGCAGCGCCACCAGCACAAGCGCGGGCAGCGCCAGGGCGAGGCCGCTCACCCCCTCGATGACGAATTTCAGGACCTCGGACAGGTAGTCGAAGAACCAGGCCCCGTGGTCCAGCAGCACGTCCACGAAGGACTCGATCCACCTGCCGAGCGGGATCTTCTCGTCGGTCAGCCAGTCCAAGACCTACCCCGCGGCGCTGTCCGCCCTCCGCTTGCGGCCGTCGCGGCGGGAAAGGCTGCTACAGCCCGAGCGCCTTGTTGACCGCGGCCATGGGCTCGCCGCCGCCCATCGTCGTCACCCCGGCGAGCCAGCCCTTGAGGATGGCCGGGTTCTTCTTGAGCCACGCCGCGGCCGCGGTCTGCGGCTCCTGCTTGTCCTCCAGGATCGCGGTCATGATCTCGTTTTCCATCGCCAGGGTGAATTGCAGGTTTTTCAGCAATTTGCCGACATTCGGGCACTGCCCGGCATAGCCCTTGCGGATGTTGGTGTAGACCTCGGCGCCGCCGAAATTCGGTCCGAACACGTCGTCGCCGCCGGCGAGATAGGTCATCTCGAACTTGGCGTTCATCGGATGCGGCTCCCAGCCGAGGAAGACGATCCACTGCTTCTTTCGGTTGGCGCGCACGACCTGGGCCAGCATGCCCTGCTCGCTCGATTCGACCAGGTCGAAGCCCTTGAGGCCGAAGGAGTCCTTGGCGATCATGCCCTGGATCAGGCGGTTGCCGTCGTTTCCGGGCTCGATGCCGTAGATCTTGCCTTCGAGCTGGTCGCGGTACTTGGCGATATCGCCGAAGCTCTTGATGCCGCCGTCGGCGGCCAGCTTGTTGACCGCCAGCGTGTATTTCGCCCCGGTCAGGTTCTTCGCCACGGTCTCGACCGACCCGTCGTCGCGGTAGGGCTTGATATCGGCCTCCATGGTCGGCATCCAGTTGCCGAGGAAGACGTCGATATCGCCGTTCTTGAGGCTCCGATAGGTGACCGGAACCGACAGCACCTTCGCGGTCGGCGCGTAGCCCAGCGCCTTGAGCACCACCGAGGTCGCCGCGGTGGTGGCGGTGATGTCCGTCCAGCCGACATCGGAGAAACGGACCGTCTTGCACGAATCGGGATCGGCCGCCGATCCGGCGGGCGAAAACAAGAGCGCGAAAGCCGCGCCGATCGCCGCGATGCGCAGGCATTTTGTCATTGACATGTCCTCCCCTTGGCTACCCCATTCGCGTCCCGACCGGGGAACCCGGGTCAGGGACCGCTGGGACGGCGGTTATATTGCCACAACCGCGGTTGCGGCGGGACACCCGGATGAACGCAAACCAGGTTTTCGATTATGTCGTGGTCGGCGCGGGGTCGGCCGGATGCGTGCTGGCCAACCGGTTGAGCGAGGACGGCAAGTCGACCGTGCTGCTGATCGAGGCCGGCGGCAGCGACCGCAGCGTCTTCCTGCAGATGCCGTCCGCGCTGGCGATCGCGATGACCCACCGGCGCTACGGCTGGCATTACTGGTCCGAACCCGAGCCGAACCTGGACGGGCGGCGCCTCCATTGCCCGCGCGGCCGGGTGCTGGGCGGCTCGTCCTCGGTCAACGGCATGGCCTATGTGCGGGGCAACGCGCTCGACTATGACGGCTGGGCCGAGGGCGGCGCGGCGGGCTGGTCCTATGCCGAGGTGCTGCCCTATTTCCGGAAGGCCGAGAGCTTCGGCGCCGGCGGCGATGCGTATCGCGGCGATTCGGGCCCGCTGCACACGAGCCGCGGGGCGATGACCAACCCGCTCTACGAGGCCTTCATCGAAGCCGGCACCGAGGCGGGCTACGCGCGCACCGACGACATGAACGGCTACCGGCAGGAGGGTCTGGGGCCGATGGACATGACGGTCCATCGCGGCCGGCGCTGGAGCACCGCGAACGCCTATCTCAAGCCGGCGGCGGCCCGCGCCAACCTCGCCGTCGAGTCCGGCGCTCTGGCCACCCGCGTCGTGCTCGACGGCAAGCGCGCCCGAGGCCTGGAATACCGCAAGGGCGGCGCGGTCCGGAGCGTGGAGGCGCGGCGCGAGGTGGTGCTTTGCGGCGGCCCGATCAACGCGCCGCAGCTCCTCATGCTGTCCGGCATCGGCCCGGCGGGCCATCTGCGCGAGCACGGCATCGAGGCGATGCACGACCTGCCCGGCGTCGGCGGGAACCTCCAGGACCATCTGGAGCTCTATATCCAGCAGGCCTGCACCAGGCCGGTCACGCTCTACTCCGCGACCGGACTCTTGCAACGGGCGCTGATCGGGCTGCGCTGGATCGCGTTCAGGTCCGGCCTCGGCGCGACCAACCATTTCGAATCCGGCGGCTTCATCCGCTCGCGCCCGGGCGTCCGCTGGCCCGACATCCAGTACCACTTCCTGCCGCTGGCGGCGTCCTACGACATGCAGAACCGAATCCGCTGCCACGGCTTCCAGGCCCATGCCGGCCCGATGCGCTCCCGGTCGCGCGGCACCGTCCGCCTCGCCTCGGCCGATCCCGCGGTGGCGCCCGAGATCCGCTTCAACTACATGAGCCATCCCGACGACTGGGCCGACATGCGGAGCTGCGTCCGCCTGACCCGGGAGATCTTCGCCCAGCCCGCCTTCGACCCCTATCGCGGCGCGGAGCTGGCGCCCGGCGAGGCGGTGCGGAGCGACCAGGACATCGACGCCTTCGTGCGCGAGACGGTGCAGAGCGCGTACCACCCGACCGGCACCTGCAAGATGGGAGGCGACGCCATGGCGGTGGTCGACCCGGCCTGCCGGGTGCGCGGAATGGAGGGGCTGCGCGTGGTCGACAGCTCGGTCATGCCGAGGATCACCACCGGCAACCTCAACGCGCCCACTATCATGATCGCGGAGAAGGCGGCCGACGCGATCCGCGGGCGCGAGCCCCTGCCGCCGTCGGACGCCCCGGCCTATACGGCCGCGGACTGGGAACACGCCCAGCGCTGAGGGGGATCGTTGCCGGGTTCACCCGGCCCCGGCCGCCGCCGGCAGGTCGCCGAGGCGTCCGCGGATCTCGCCGCGCAGCTCCGACACTTCGCGGGCCAGCGCCTGGTGGTCCCTGGCGAGATTGTCGACCTTATCCTCCAGCCGGTCGAACCTGTCCTCGAGCCGGGCGAAATTTTCTTGAAGCCGACCGAACAAGCGCAACAGGAACAGGGCAAAGGTTCCGCCCGATGCCAGCAGCGTCGCCCCCACCCCGAGCATGGTGACGATCTCGTCGCTCACCGGACCGCGCTTCTCGTGGGGAGGTCGCTGAGGCGCGCGCGGACCTCGCCGCGAAATTCCGGGAACTCGCGTGCGAGGGCCCGATGGTCCCGCGCGAGACCGTCCACCTTGTCTTCCAGCCGGGCGAACAAACGGAACAGGAACGGCGCGAAGGTTCTGCCCGACGCGAGCGGCGTCGCTCCGACACCGAGCGTGGTGGCGATCCCGTTGCTCATGCTCCCAATATAGTAGCGCGCGCCCAGGTTTGCACTACCCAGGGGAGAGTCGCAGCAGGTCGTCGAGCTATCGCTCCCGGGCGAGGGGCGGCCTAGAATGTCCCCGCCCCAAAGGGAGGACGTGACATGGCCGGCAGCATCGACATCGAGCAGGTCGACCATATCGGCATCCGGGTCTCCGATCCCGAGCGCGCGCTTGCCTTCTACCGGACCCTCGGCTTCGCGCTGGAACGCGAGGTCGAGTTCGACGCGGTGATCATCATCCGCAACCCGCAGGGGGTCGAGATCAACCTGGTGGTCAACGCCAATGACGACCATGGCGGGCGCAACGTGCTGATGGACGTGGACGGCACCAAATACGCCGGCATCACCCATGTCGCGCTGCGCGTCGCCTCGATCGCCGACACCGTGGAGGCGCTCGGGCGCGAGGGCATCGCGATCCGCCAGGGCCCGGTCAGGTTCGGCGAGGACGGCAACGTGTCGGTCTTCGTGCGCGACCCCGATCTCAACGTGATCGAGCTGCGCGGCCGCGACGAGGACCTAGACGGCGTCGAGCATTACATGCCGGGTTGAGCGCCGGGGACCGGCCTCCCGCCATTCGTCCGCGTTGCCGAAGCGGCGGCGGGCTCACTTCGCGGCCGGGAGACCGGCCCGGTTCTCGCCGCCGACGAAGCCCTGCAACAGCCCCTCGAGCCGGGATCGAGCCGACCGCCCGGCGCCTTGTGAGCCCCCGCGCCTTTCGCTAGCGTGCCGCCGGACCCGACCGGCGAAGGCGAAACATGGCCCAGGACCTCCCCTCCTTTCTCCAACGCGTGCGCGCGGAACGGCCGGATGAGTTCGTCACCGTCTCGCGCGAGATGGACCCCGGCCACGAGGTGACCGCCGCGGTGGTCAAGATCGAGACGGAAGCGAAGCGCCGCCCCGTTCTGCTGTTCGAGAACGTCAGGGGCAGCGACTGGCCGGTGCTCACCAACCTCCATGCCAGCCGGTCGCGGCTCGCGATGGCGATGAACGCGCCGCCGCGCGAGATGCTGAAGAAATATCTCGCGGCGATGGAGGAGCCGGTCGCGCCGCGCGAGGTCAATACCGGACCGTGCAAGGACGTGGTGCTCAAGGGCGCCGACATCGACCTCTCGCGCCTGCCCCAGCTCGAACACCACCAGGGCGACGGCGGGGCCTATATCACCGCGGCGATCTCGTTCGCCAGGGACCCCGACAGCGAGATGTGGAACTGCGCCTATAACCGGCTGATGATCACCGGCAGGGACACCACCTCGATCCACCTGACGCTCGGCAAGCATCTCTGGGAGTACTACCAGGTCGCCGAATCGCGCGGCGAGGCGCTGCCGGTCGCCTTCGCCATCGGCGTCCACCCGGCGATCGCGCTCGGCTGCCTCGCCATCGGCTCGATCGACGAGGACGAGCGCGGCATCATGGGCGGTCTGCTGGGCGAGCCGCTGGAGCTGGTGCGCTGCGAGACCTCCGACGTGCTGGTGCCCGCCCAGGCCGAGATGATCCTGGAGGCCGAGATCCTGCCGCGCGCGCGCATCGCCGAGGGGCCGTTCGGCGAGTTCACCGGCTACAGCCTCGGCGCGCGCGACCGCGAGGTGGTGCAGGTCAACGCGCTGACCCACCGCGAGGGCGCGATGTTCCACGACATCACCGTCGGCCATCTCGACCACATGCTGCTGTCGACCATCCCGATGGAGGCCAATCTCTTCCGGGCGGTGCGGGCGATGATCCCCTCGGTCAAGGCGGTGCGGGTACCGAGCCCGTTCACCTGCTTCGTCTCCATCGAGCAGCGCCTCGAAGGCCAGGCGAAGAACGCGATCTTCGCCGTGCTCGGCGCCGACCTGTACATGAAGCGCGTCGTGGTGGTGGACCACGATATCGACGTGTTCTCCGACCGCGAGGTGAACTGGGCGATCGCCACGCGCTGCCAGCCCGACCGCGACATCATGGTGGTCTCGGGCGCGCGCGGCTCCGATCTCGACCCCTCGACCGCGGGCAAGGACGGGTTCACCGCCAAGTGGGGGGTCGACGCGACCGCCAAGCCGAGCCTCGGCGCCTTCACCCCCCGGCACAGCTTTCCCGCCGACGTCTGGGACGGCATCGACGTGGAGGCGCTGCTGCCGTAGCCCGCGATGGCCGTCCATCTCGCGCAATCCCTGGAACGCCAGGCCCGGCGCCGTCCCGGCAAGCGGGTTCTCGACTCGGGCGGGGACGCCCTCGACTGGCGCGGAGTCGAGGGCGGGGCGGGGGCCCTCGCGGCCTCGCTCGCCGGCCAGGGCGTCGGGCGCGGCAGCCGGGTCGCGCTCGGCCTCGAAGACCCGGCCGAGCTCGTCGTCGCGCTGTTCGGCGGGCTCAAGGCGGGGGCGACCGTGCTGCCGCTCAACCCGCGGCTCACCGCCGGCGAGCGCGCCCGCATCCTCGCCGATTTCGCCCCCGACCGGACGGTCGAGGCTTTGTGCCCCGGCGAGGCCGACTTCCCCGCGGTCCCGACCGAACCCGGCGATACCGCGATCGTGCTCTACACCTCGGGCAGCACCGGCGACCCCAAGGGGGTGCTGCTCTCCCAGGCGGCGGTCGCCTGGGCGCTGGAATCCTGGCGCGGTCCGGTCATGGATCTCGCCGAGAGCGACGTCTCGCTGTCGGCGCTGCCGCTCGCCCATTCGCTCGGCATCTTCGGCTCGGTGCTGGCCCCGCTGCTGTCGGGCGGCTCGGTCGCGTTCCTCCCGCGCTTCGATCCCGAGGACGCGCTCGCCGCCATCGCCCGCCACCGGGTGAGCGTGTTTCCCGGCGTCGCCACCATGTTCCGCCGCATCCTGGACAGCCCGGCGCTCGCCGGCGCCGACCTCGCCAGCCTGCGCTACGCGCTCTCGGGCGCCGCGCCCTGCCCGTGGGAGCTCGCCAGCCTGTGGCGCGAGAAGACCGGGGTCCGCATCGTCCGCGGCTACGGCATGACCGAGCTGTTCCGGCCGATCTCCTGCCGCGCGGCGGACCCGGCCGACCTGCCCGACGCGATCGGCCGCGCCGTGCCGGGGGTCGCGCTGCGCGTGGTCGACGACGACGGCAATGCGCTCGGCCCCGGCGAGACCGGCGAGCTCTGGATCGAGAGCCCGGCGCGGATGACCGGCTATCTCGGCCGGCCCGGCGACACCGCCGCGGCGTTCGAGGGCGCCTGGTTCAGGACCGGCGATCTGGCGGCGCTTTCCCCGGAAGGCCATGTGCGCATCGTCGGCCGCCGCAAGGACATGATCCTGCGCGGCGGCTACACCGTGGCGCCCGGCGAGGTGGAGGCGGTGCTGCTGTCCCACCCGGCGGTCGCCGAGGCGGCGGTGATCGGCGTGCCCGACGACGACCTCGGCGAGGACATCGCCGCCTTCGTCAGCCTCGACCGGCCGGATGCCGCGCGACCCGAGGACATCGTCGCCTTCTGCCGCGACCGCATGGCGGGCTACAAGTACCCGCGCCATGTCCGCATCGAGCCCGCCCTGCCCAAGGGCCCGGCCGGCAAGATCCTCAAGGCGCGGCTGCGGCTTTAGGGCGCATTTCTCACCGAAAGAGGCCGGGCGCGCGCGACGGCAGGAGGGCGGCGACATGCGGCGCAGGGCGCCATGACCCGGGCTCTGCGGGCGGCGATCCTGGTCGCCCTGCTGGCCCTTCCCGCGTCCCGCGAGCCGGCCGCCAATGGCTGGGAGCATGCCGGCATACCCTACGAGGTGCTGATCGCGGCGCTCGCCTATGACGATCCCGATACGCGCAAGCGGGCGGCCCATACGCTCGGCCATCGCGGCCAGAAGGAGGCGGTGCCGCATCTGCTGGCGGCGCTGGCCGCGCCCGAGCCGGATCACGGCGTGCGCAGCGGCATCTACCTGGCGCTCGGCCGGCTGGGCGCGCCGGCGGCGGCCCCGGACCTGCCGGGCTGTCTCGACCGCGAGAACCGCGAGGAGCTGCGCGGCGACTGCGCGGCGGCCGCGCAAGAGACCGGCTGATCGGCCTGCTCGACGGCGGCGAGCAGGCCCTGGTCAAGCGCCGGGCGGTCGATGCGCTCCGGCGCCACGCCATCGCCGCGCTGGGCGCCACCGGACACCCGGACGCGGCGGCCCCGCTACCCGCCCGGCGGGACGTCGGCGATGCGGGAATAGGCGGCGATGCCGGCGGCGAGGGCGAGCGCGAGGAAGCCGAAGGCCGCGCGGTAGGCGATCTCCGGCGCTTGTGCGCCCTCGGGCGCGAAGGCGCCGACGATCACCCCGGCGACAGCCTGGAGGACGAACACGCCCAGCATCACCGCGAGGTTCTGCACGGTGAGCCCGCGGCCGATCAGCCGGTCGGGCAGGATGGCGCGGGCATGGGCGTGGAGCAGCATGAAGAACGCGCTGGCCACGGTGAACAAAGCGAGCAAAGCGAGCGCCGCCCACAGGCCGGGCCCGGGGATCAGCGCGAGCGCGAGCAGCAGCGCGACCGAGGCGCCGCCGCCGGCGATCACCGCCCGCTTGCGCGAGCCGAGCCAGCGCTCGACCTGGCTGAACAGCACCACCGAGGCGAGCAGCGCGACGTTGAGCGCGAGCAGGGCGTTGCCGCGGTCGACGCCGGTGAGCCCGTGCACGTCGTTGAGATAGGGTCCGGCCCACAGCCCGACGATGGTGATCATGGTGCCGTAGCTGACGAACTGGACGGCGCAGATCCAGCGCATGTCGTGGAGCGCCAGCGCCTCGCCGAGACCGCGCCACATCTCGGCCGCGCTCTCCGCCCTGGCCGCTTCCGGGGCGGCGCCGGGCGGCGCGTCGCGCACCATCGCGAAGAGCAGCACGACGATCGCGCCGGTCACCGCCGCCATGGCGACGAACGCGCCGCGCCAGCCGATCGCCTCCGACACCGCGGCGAGCGGGGTCGAGGCCAGCAGCGCGCCGAGCCCGCCGATGGTGAACAGGAGCGAGATCAGCCGGGCGTAGCGCTCGGTCTCGAACCAGCGCGCGATCACCACCATCGGGCCCATCAGCCCGAGCGCGCAGCCGATGCCGATCAGCGCGCGGCCGGCGATCAGCTCCGGCCCGGTCTCGGCCGCGGCGTAGAGCGCCGAGCCGGCGACCGCGAGCAGGAACAGCCCGGGCACCATGCGCCTGGCGCCGAAGCGGTCGAGCAGCATGCCGGCCGGGATCTGCATCGCCGCGAAGGCGAGGAAATAGGTGCCGTTGACCACCCCCATGGTCTCGGTGCCGATGGCGAGCTCGGCCATCAGCTCGGGCGCGATGACGGCGTTGGAGACGCGGAAGAACTGGCTCGCGATCAGCCCGGTGCAGAGCACGGCGTAGATCAGATAGCCCTGGCGCGCGGCCCAGTCGGAGGACATGCTCAGCTGCGCGGGCTCGCCGACGGCGCGACGAGGTCGTCCGGCATGTCGTCGAACGAGGCGTAGTTGAAGGCATACAGCCTGGCGTAGAGGCCGCGGGCGGCGATCAGCGAGTCGTGGCTGCCGCTCTCGACGACCCTCCCCTCGTTGAGTACCACGATCCGGTCGGCGCCGCGCACGGTGGCCAGCCGGTGGGCGATCACGATGCCGGTGCGCCCTTCCAGCAGGCGGCGCAGCGCGACCTGGATCCGGCGTTCGGTGTAGGAGTCGATATTCGCCGTCGCCTCGTCGAGGATCAGGATCGGCGTGTCCGCGACCAGCGCCCGGGCGAAGCTCAGCAGCTGGCGCTGGCCGAGCGACAGGTTGCGCCCCTGCTGGTCGAGCACGGTGTCGTAGCCGTCGGCGAGCCGGACGATGAAATCATGCGCGCCGACCGCGCGGGCGGCGCGCTCGATATCGGCCCGCGTGGCGGTCGCGGTGGAGAAGCGGATGTTGTCGAGCACCGTGCCGGTGAACAGATACGGGTCCTGGAGCACCATCGCGATGTGGCGGCCGAGCGCGGCGCGCGAGTATTCGCGCACGTCGCGCCCGTCGATCGACACGCTCCCGTCCCATACCTCGTAGAAGCGGTGCATCAGGGCGGTGATGCTGGTCTTGCCGGACCCGGTCGGGCCGACCAGCGCCACCGTCTCGCCCGGCGCCACCGAGAAGCTCACCCCGTGCAGCACCGGGCGGCCCGGCGCGTATCCGAAGGTCACGTCCGCGAAGTCGATCGCGCCCCGCATCCGCTTGGGAGAGAGCGCGTCCGGCGGGTCGACGATGGCGAGCGGCACGTCCAGCACCTCGAAGATGCGCTGACCCGAGGCCATCGCGCGCTGCATGATGCTGTACTGGATGGTGAGCGAGCGGATCGGGTCGAAGAAGCGCTGGACGTAGAACACGAAGGCCACCATCACGCCGACCTCGAGCGCGCCGCCGAGCACCAGCGAGCCGCCCAGCACCACCACGATGGCGAGCGCCGCCCCGGTCAGGGTGTCGACCACCGGCACCATCGCCTGGGCGTAGCGCGCGGCGCTCAGATGGGCCTTGAGGTTGTCCCCCGCCTTGTCGCCGTAGAGCAGGTAGTTGACCTCCTCGCGGCGCATCCCCTGGACGGTGCGGACCGCGTGGATCGCCTCGGCGAGCGCGCCGTTGGCGATCGAGTTGGTCTCGCGCGCCCGGCGGAAGGCGAGGCGGGCGCGCGGCAGCCAGACGATGCGGACCAGCGCCAGCGTCGGCACCAGCACCAGGGTCAGGAGGCCGAGCTCCAGATTGAGGGTGAGCATGATGGCGACGATGCCGACCAGCAGCAGCAGATCGCCGAAGGCGGTGACCGAGTTTTCCAGGAATTCCTGGAGCGAGTTCACGTCGCCCTGGAGGCGGGACATCATCCGCCCGACCTCGGTCTTGTCCATGAAGGAGAGCGACACGTCCTGGAGATGGGCGAACATGGCGCGGCGGAGATCGAAGATCACCCGCTCGCCGATATGTCCGACCAGCCGGTCCTGCACGTAGTTGGCCGCGTAGCTCACCAGGATCACGACGCCGAACACGGCGGCGGTGAGTTGCAGATGCGCAACGTCGCCGCCATCGGCGAGGATCGCCTCGTCGATCGCGTGGCGGATCACCAGCGGGATCAGGAGCTGCGCCCCGGTGAAGACCAGCACCGCGCCGAGCGCCATCGCGAGCCAGCGGCCATAGGGCCCGACATAGGCCAGGAAGCGGCCCGCCACGCGGCGGTCGTAGGCGGCGCCGAAGATCTCCTCGTCGCGGCTGATCTGCGAGCCGACGACGGCGCGCGGCGGGCGGGTCTGTTGCGCGGCGACGCTCATTCCGCCGCCCCCTGCAACCCGTCTCCGATGCCGTCGCGGCCCTGCAGCGCGAAGATCCGGGCGTAGTGGCCGCCCCCGGCGATCAGGGTCTCGTGCGAGCCGCGCTCGATCACCCGTCCGGCGTCGAGCACCAGGATCTCGTCGGCGTCGCGGATCGCCGCGAGCCGGTGCGAGACCACGATGCGCGCCGCGTTCTCGGCGCGCCCGGCGAGCGCCTCGCGGATCTGGCTCTCGGTCGCCGCGTCGATCGCCGCCGTCGAGTCGTCGAACACCAGCACCGCCGGGTCCAGGAGCGCGGTGCGGGCGATCGCCACGCGCTGCTTCTGGCCGCCCGACAGCGACACCCCGCGCTCGCCCACCAGGGTCTCGTAGCCCTCGGCCAGCCGGTCGATGAAGCCGTCGATCCGGGCCAGACCGGCGGCGTCGCGGATCGTCTGCTCCTCGGTCCACGGGTCGCCATAGGCGATGTTGTTGTCGATCGAGGCGGTGAACAGGAACGGGTCCTGCTGGACCACGCGCACCGCCCGGCGCAGGCTGTCGAGGGTGACGGCGCGGATGTCCTGGCCGTCGATGGTGATGCGCCCGCCGGAGACGTCGTAGTAGCGCGGCAGCAGATGGGTGATCGTCGACTTGCCGCTCCCCGGCGGGCCGACGATGCCGAGCGTGCGGCCGCGCCGGACCTCGAAGGAGACGCGATCGAGCGCCGGCTTCCCGCCCTCGTCATAGGCGAAGCTGACATTCTCGAAGCGCAGCGTGCCGTCCGTGACCGCGAGTGCGCCGGCGTCCGGCGCGTCGCGGATCGCGGGCTCGAGGTCGATCACCGCGAACAGCCGCGCGCCGCAGGACGAGCCGCGCGCGAAGGAATTCACCACCAGCCCGAGCGAGCGCACCGGGAGCTGGAGGATGGTGATGAAGGTCAGGAACTCGGTCAGCGTGCCGACCGTCATGGTGCCGGCGATCGCCCGCTCGCCGCCGACCCAGAGCACCAGCCCCATGGCGACGAAATAGGCGAAGGTCATCTCGGTGGTCGAGGCGACGCGGACGTTGATCCGCCGCGACGACAGCTTGAGCGCGTCGGCCGCCGCGCGGTCGTACTTGTCGATCTCGAAGCGCTCGGCGCCGAAGGCGCGGACCACGCGGATGCCGGTCAGGTTCTCGTCCATGATGCGCCCGAGCACCGCCATCCGGTCCTGGAACAGGGTCCACAGATAGCGCAGCCGGAGCCGCGCCGTGGTCGACCGCCAGGCGATATAGGGCACGAAGCTGAGACTGAGCAGGCCGAGGACCGGGTCGGTCGAGAGCAGCAGCGCGGCGCCCGCGCCGACCAGGACCGCCATCTGCACCGCGCGCAGCAGCCCCTGGTTGACGATCATCCGCACGCCTTCGAGGTCGAGCATGCCGCGGGTGATCAGCTCGCCGGTATGGATGCGGTCGTGGAAGGAGAAGCCGAGGCGCTGGAGCTTTGCGTAGAAGGTGAGCCGCAGATCGTGGGCGAGGCGGTGGCCGATGGCCTCGCCGCTGTAATTGTGGGCGAGCGTGAACAGCCCGCGCAGGATCGAGACGGCGAGCAGCAGCACGGCCGCGTGCCACAGCGCCGACCGCGCCGTTTCCGGGGTTGCCGCGCCGTCGGCGAGCAGGCCGTGCGCGCCGTCCACCGCGTCGCCGACCAGCCCGGGAATCGCCAGCTGGAAGGCCGACGCGGCCAGCGTCGCGCCGAGCGCCACCGCGACGCCCGCGCGGTAGCGCAACGCCATGCGCGCGATGCGCCACACGATTTCCATATCGCCCGGCGCCCCGCCGCCCTCCATCCCGGCATAGGCGCGCGCATAGGCGCGCGGGCGGGCTTCCGACGCGGAGTCGCCGTCCGGATCGCGGCTGTGCGGGGGGCTACCGTCTGGGCTCATTTCCGCCTGGAACGCTGGTGCCCGGCGCCCTGGAACGGACGCCCGGCGGCTCGACGCTTGTCTCGACGCTTATATAGGCCCGCGGCGGGCGGATATCCAAACGCGCCGACCGGTCGCACGCGACTACGCCGTCCGCTCTGCCGCCGCGAGCCGCCCGGGCCCGCTGCCGAAGGCGGGCGCCACCTCGGCCATGAAGCGTTCCATCTGCTCGCGGACCATCGCGTCCGGCTTCCGCCCGTAGTTGAAGTAGAGGATCACTTCCTCGATCCCCGCCGCCGCGACTTCGCCGAGACGCTCGACGATCGCCTGCGGCGGTCCGAGCAGGATGGAGTTGGGCCCGAGATCCTCGGTCCCGAGATCGGCGAGAGCCTTGCCGATGCGGCGATAGTATTCCATCGTCGGCGGCAGTTTCGCGCCCATGATTCCCTTGTTTCGGGTGCCCGACATCGTGAAGTAGTCGAGCAGCCGCTCCCTCTCGGCGGCCTCCTCGGCCGGCGTGTCGGCGATGTGGACGAAGTAGCTGCACTTGACGCGGCCGGTCTCCGTCCCCGCCGCGTCGCAGACCTCCCGATAGGCAGCGACCGCCTCGTCCAGCCCGCCGAACACCAGGGCTGCGGCGAAGGGGGCGAGCATCAGGTTCCAGCGGCGCCGGGCCGCCACCTCCATGCTGTATCGGGAGAACGAGCCCATATAGGGAACGAACGGTTTCTGCACCGGTTTCGGACAGACCTCGATCTCATGGACCGCGTAATGCTTGCCCTCGAACGTCGTCGGGCCGTCGTCGTTCCAGCATCGGGACAACAGCTCCACGCCTTCCGCGAAGACCTCCGCCGAGGCCTGGAAGTCGGCGCCGAAGGGCGCGTATTCGTGGCTGTCGTAGCCGCGGCCGAGCGCGAAGTCGACGCGCCCGCCCGACAGCACGTCGAGGCTCGCCCATTCCTCGGCGACCTGGACCGGATGGTGGATCGGCAGCACCACCACCGCCGGTCCGAGGCGAATCCGCGTCGTCGCCGCGGCTATGGATGCCAGCACCAGCGAGGGCATGGGCACGCAGCCACGCCGGTTGAAGTGATGCTCGCCGATCCAGGCCGAATGCATGCCGATGGACTCCGCGAAGACGGCCTGGTCGCGGATCTGCATCATGAAGGTTGCCACGGAGCGGGGGTTTCCCGGATAGCGGTTGTCGCTCAGCGTGAAATAGCCGAATTCCATCCTCGCACCCCCGCCGCCTTTTTCGCGCAAGTTCCGTCCCATCGTACCGGCACGGCGGTGTTTGCCAAATTCTCCCGATCGCGCGCCGCGGTTCCAGGTCAGGCTCGACCCGTTGAAGAGATGTGCGCGCGCGCCCGGCGCCTCCCTCCCCATATGGGCCGGCACTCCCGCGAACGCCATGCGGGGCGGCGGGCGCCGGGGCGTATCCGTTTCGGATGGAACCCCGACGCGGCGGAGGCCGTCCTTCGATACGCCCCTTCGGAGGCTACTCAGCATGGGGGGAGGTTGGCATGGCCTGCAAAATGAATCTCTATCCCGAGCAGGCGCCGTATCGGGGGACCGGGCCGGTCGCGGTCCGCGCGTACCGAATCGCGAAGAGGCGGCCCCGGCCCATGCCCACGGACCCGCAGGCGAGCCGCGAAAGCCCGGTTGCGGTTCCCCCGTACCGGGAGGTCGTGGTACGACGATGCGGTCCGGATCGCCGTCGGGCGGTGCGATCGCGGGGGGATGACCGCCGGCTCATGAAAGTCACCAACCCGGATTTCGACCGGCTGAAGGATGTGCTGGACGCCATCTCCGGCGAGCGGGACGGCATGACCGTCGCGGAGCTGGACGGCTATATGGCGGCCGTGATCGTCTGCCCGGAGGTGATCCTGCCCTCCGACTGGCTGGCGGGGGTCTGGGACGAAGACTACGTGTTCGCGGACGGTGCCGAGCTGGAGGCGGCGGTCGCCGCGGTGATGGGGCATTACAACCGGATCGCCGAGCAACTGGCGGAGCGTCCGGAGGAATACGCGCCGGTCCTGGAAACCGACCCCGACAGCGGCGAAACCTTGTGGGAACCGTGGATCGACGGCTTCGAGTTGGGCATGGGGCTGCATCCGGATGCGTGGGAGGCGGTCGGCCTGAGCGACGACGAGGAGGCGACGACCGCGCTCGGCATGATCCTCGCCCTGCACGAGCTGAGCCACGGCCGTTCGGAGTTGACGGAAGAGGCCCAGGACGAGTTCGACCGGGTGGCGCCGCTGTTGATCCCGCGATGCGTGCGCGAACTGAACGCCTGGACCAAATCCCGGCATCCCGCGACGCAGGGCATCGGCGACGCCGGATCGCATGCCCCGTTCGACCGCGATTCTGCGCCGGCATTCGGGCGCAAGGTGGGTCGCAACGAATCCTGCCCGTGCGGCTCCGGGCGCAAGTACAAGCGGTGCTGCGGCGCGCGTTGACGGTGGTTCGCCAACCCCGGATCGCCGGGACTTCAGGATCGGGATACCGGCGCCTGTCCGTTTCGGGTGGAACCGTTCGGTGAGGCGTCCCTCGATACGGCCCCTGCGGGGCCTACTCGGGATGAGGGGAGGGTGTCGGGCCGCCCACCCCTCCCTCATACTGAGTAGCGGCCCCTCGGCTTCGCTCGGGACAGGCTACGCCGCGTATCGAAGGACGCAGCTCGGCCGGAGCGTCCGCCCACCCCCGTTCGTCATGCCCGTTCTTGTTCCGGGGGCCGGCCATGACGGGGCGGTGTGAGAGAAGCGGTTGCATTCCGAACGGCGTCACCGTACACAAGACCTATGGTGATCCGCTCCGTACGCCACCGGGGGCTGCGGTACCTGCTGGAGCGCGACAGCCCCCGGTCTCTGCGGCCGGACCTTGTCGGCAGGATACGCAACATCATGACCGCCCTGATTCTCGCCGAACACATCGATGATTTCGTCGAGAACGCCCCGCCCGGTTGGCGGGTCCATCGACTCGCGGGGGACCGGGAGAATGAATGGAGCGTCTCCGTGTCCGGCAACTGGCGGATCACCTTCGGGGAGGAAGGCGGGACGATCGACCGGGTCAACCTGGAGGACTACCACTGATGGCGAGGGACGGCATCGAGGTGACCATGACCCCTTCGCATCCGGGGGAATTCCTGCGCCTGGAGGTCTTCGACGCGCTGGGTCTGAGCGTGACCGGGGGGGCAGAGGTCCTCGGGGTGCGCCGGGCGACCCTGTCGGCGCTGCTGAACGGCAAGGCCGCGCTGTCGCCGGAGATGGCGTTGCGGATCGAAAAGGCGTTCGATGTCAGCATGGACCTGCTGCTCCGCATGCAGGCCTGGCACGACGCCTCGCGCATGCGCGCCCGCGCCGACGAGATCGCGGTCGAGCGCTACCGGCCGGGCTGAGCCGGGGGCCGGAAAAGCGATGGCCGCCCGGGGAGAGGGCGGCCATCAGGGGGAGGAAACGTCCAAGAGCAGGGAGGCTGGATGCGGCTTCCTTGGACAGCAAAACCGCATGCGCAGAAAGTGGCCCGTACCCCCGGCGGGCGCAACGGGCAAATTGTCGCAGGCGGTGAGAAATCCGGGCTAGGCGTACTTGCCCGAGACCTGGGTGGTGTGCGGGCCCTCGAGGCCCTTCTCGGCGTGTTGCAGCCTCGTCACCCGGTTCCAGCCGCGCTTGAGGTCGTCCCTTATGTCGATGGCGAGGCGGCCGACCTGCTCGATCTCGAGCTCGACCCGGTCGCCGTCCTGGAACGGGTGCAGGCCGCGGTGGTTGGTCCCGGTCGCCACGATGTCGCCCGGCACCAGCGGGTGGATCGAGGACAGCCAGGAGATGCAGCGCGGGATCTTGTGCGCCATGTCGTCGGTGTTGAAGTCCTGCATCAGCTCGCCGTTGTTCCACAGCCTGACCTGGAGGTTCTGCGGGTCGGCGATCTCGTCCTTGGTCACGATCCACGGCCCGACCGGCGCAAAGGTCTTGCGCGACTTGACCTGGAAGAAGGTGTTGCCGGGCGGCGGCAGGGCGCGCGCCGAGCCGTCGATGAAGCAGGTCCAGCCGAAGACGTGGTCCATCGCGTCGGCCTCCGGGACGTTGTCGGCGGGCTTGCCGATGATGGCGGCGAGCTCGGCCTCGCCCTCGAACACCGCGGCCGGCACGTCGGGCAGGATCATCGTGTCCTCGTGGCCGATCACCGCGCCGGGCGATTTGTGGAAGGCGTTGATCTGCGCCGGCGCGTCCCTGGTGCCGTCCTCCATGTAGTTGACCGCCATGCAGTCGATGGTGGCGGGCCGCGGCACCGGCGGGCGGATGCGCGCATCGGCGAGCGGCGTCCCGCCCCCGTTCGCCGCCGCTTCCTCCAGCCTGCCGCGATACGCGTCGAAGCGGGCGATCAGCCCGTTGATCAGGTCGCCGCGCTCGACATGGGGGATGTCGGAGAGGATTTCGGTGACGTCGACCACGGAATCGCCCGCGAGCACGCCGAGGCGGAAATCGTCGAAATAGAGCAGTCTCATGTTTTCGGTCCTTCACGTTTGGGAAGCCGGGCCTGCTGGCCCGGGCGGAGCTGCACGTCGAACGCCGCCAGCAGCGCGGCGGTCGCGGCGTACATCCCCATCAGGGACACCAGGTCGACCAGGCCGCGCGTGCCGAACGCCGCATGCGCCCTTGCATAGGTCGCGGCGCTCACGCGATGCGCCTCGAACAGCTCGCGGCCGAGCGCGATCGTCGCCGCCCCGGCCTCGTCGAGCCCGTCGACGGGGCCGCCGCCGCGGATCGCCTCGATGGTCTCCCGCGACACCCCCTCGGCGAGCGCGGCGGGCTCGTGCTGCGCCCATTCGAACTGGCAGTCATGGGCGCGCGCGGTGACCAGGATGGCGATCTCGCGGATCGCGCCCGGCAGGCCGGTCTCCCAGCGCAGATAGCGGTTGAGCGGCTGGGCGATCGCGGCGAGTTCCGGGCTGTGCAGCCTGAGCCCGCCCGGCCCGTAGAGCCCGACCAGCGAGCGGGTGTCCGGCCCGGCGAGCTGGTCGAAGATTTCCCGCGCCGCCGCCGGCAGGTCTTCGCGCCGCGGCAGGGGGAGCCGGCTCCCGGAGTCTGGGTCGATGTCGGATTGTATGTCGGGCATGTCGGTCGGGTGTCGTGCGAACAGCGCCTGTCATAGACGAGCGGCGTCGCGCCGGCAAATCGGCTCCACATCATTTCGAGCGAAGCGAAACGGAGTGGAGAAACAACGTCATTTCGACCGGAGCGCGAAGCGCGTCCCCCCATGTCGTCATTTCGACCGGAGCGCCGGAGGCGCGGAGTGGAGAAACCTCCCTGCCCCATGGGGACAAGGTTTCTCCACTCCGCCGTGCTCCGCACGGCTCCGGTCGAAATGACGAGGGGGACCGCCGTACTGCGCACGGCTACGCCCCGGATCGAATCCGGGGTCCGTCGAAATGACGAGGGAGACCTAGGCCCCCTCGACCAGCCGCCTGATCTCCGGCGGGGTGAGGGGGAGCGCGCATGGCGCGACGCCGAGCGCGTCGGCCACGGCGTTGGCGATCAGCCCGCCGACCGGGACGATTCCGCCTTCGCCTGCGCCCTTGACGCCGAGCGGGTTGACCGGTGAGGGGTGGTTTTCGGTCAGGATCGCCTGGATGCGCGGCGCCTCGCAGGCGGTCGGCATCAGGTAGTCGGCGAGGCTCGCCGCGAGGGGCTGGCCCGCCTTGTCATAGGGCATGTCTTCCATCAGAGCCCCGCCGATCCCCTGCACCGCCGCGCCGACCGCCTGGCCGGCCAGGGTGAGCGGGTTGACGATGCGCCCGGCATCCTCGACGGCGACATAGTCGAGGATCTCCACCGCCCCGGTCTCCGCGTCGACCGCGACCCGGGCGGCGTGCGTCCCGTAGGCATAGGTGTGGCGGTGGTTGTCGAAGCTCCCTTCCGCCTCGATCCCGGCATCGGCGATCGCGGCGAGCGGCAGTTCCCCGCCCGGCCCCGACAGGCGGTCGCCGTCGACGATGCGGATCTCCGCCGCATCGCAGCCCATGCGCCCGGCCGCTTCCGCCCGGAGCTTCGCTCTCAGGCTCTCCGCCGCGCGAAGAATCGCCGAGCCCGCCATCACCGTCGAGCGCGAGTGGTAGGACCCGAACCCCTCGCTGACATCGGAGGTCGATCCGTGATGCACGCCCGAGATCGCCGCCAGCGGGCGCTCCAGCGCGTCCGCCGCGATCTGCGCGAACGCGGTCTCGATGCCCTGGCCGAGCGACGACGAGCCGACATGGACCGCCACCCTGCCATCCGCTTCCAGCACCAGACGCGCGGTCTCGCGCGGACCCGCCGCGCCGCCCTCGATGAACGGGCCGACCGCCGCGCCGATCCGCCTGCCGTCGGCGAGGGCGCCGGAATGCGCCGCCCTGTCCGCCCATCCGAACGCCTCCAGGCATCGGTCGAAGGCCTCGACGTGGTCGCCGCTGTCGAGCGAATCCTCGCGTGGGAAGGGGGCGATGCGGGCCAGCGCGTAGGGCATGTCGGCGGCGCGCGGCAGGTTGCGGCGGCGGAATTCGGCGCGCTCGATGCCGAGATCGGCGGCGGCGAGGTCGACCAACCGCTCGCGGAAGAAATCGGCCTCGAACCGGCCCGGGCCGCGATAGGTGCCGATCGGCGATTTGGCGGTCAGCGCCAGCGCCACCGTCGCGTCGATATCGGCGATCCGGTAGGGGCCGCTCAGGAACTGGGCGATGTTGCGCGGGCCGATGACGCCGTTGGTCCTGACATAGGCGCCGATATCGGCCACCGCCTCGGCGCGCAGCGCGAGGATCGTCCCGTCGCGGCCGCAGGCGATGGCGATGTCGCAGCGCGCCTCGCGGGCATGGGCGGAGGCGATCAGGTGTTCGCGCCGGTCCTCGATCCACTTGACCGGGCGGCCGAGATGCCAGGCGGCGAAGGGGACCAGGAAATCCTCGGGAAACCCCTCGCCGCGCAGCCCGAACCCGCCGCCGACATCGTTCTCCACCATGGCGATGGCGTGCTCGGCGAGGCCGAGCTGACCGGCCAGGGCGCGGCGCACCGCGAAGGACGCCTTGGCGGCGCCCGAGACGGTGAGCCGCGCGCCGTCCCACTCGGCGAGCAGCCCGCGCGGCTCCAGCGGCACCGCCGAGTGGCGCCCGACGGAAAGGCTCGCGGAGCGGGTATAGGGGGCGTTCGCGAAGGCCCGCGCCGCGTCGCCCTTTTGCGCCCTGTAGGCGATCGCGACGCCGTCCGGCGCGGCGTCGAACAGCGGTGCGTCGCAAGGCTCGATGTCGAGCGCGACCGCCGCGGCGGCGTCCTCGGCGCGCGCCCGGCTGTCGGCGAGGACCAGCGCCACGGGCTCGCCCACGAAGCGGACCACGTCCCGGGCGATAACCGGCTGGGCGAAGGGTTCCAGCTCGGGCAGCGGGCAGAGCCGGATCGGCGTCACCGGCACCCGCCCCAGCCGCCCGGCGATGTCGCGCGCGGTGAGCACGGCCGCGACGCCGGCCATCCGCGCCGCGCGCCCGGCGTCGATGCGGCGGATGCGCCCGTGCGGCTCGGGGCTCCTGAGCAGCGCCGCGTGCAGCAGGCCGGGCCGGCGGAGGTCGTCGACATAGGCGCCGGTCCCGGTGAGGAAGCGCGGGTCCTCGCGGCGCCGGACCGGCGCGCCGATCAGGACGTTGCGCATGGCGTCGAGGTGGCTCTCCCGGCACCCGTCCTGTCACCCCGAACAGGTCCGGGCTGACACCGGGGAGCGGGCACGGCGGAGAGAATTCCCGGAAACGCCCTACCCCAGCCAGGGCGGGACGGGGAGGTTCCTGGAGCGCAGGAATTCGGGGTTGAACAGCTTCGACTGGTAGCGCTGGCCGCCGTCGCACAGCACGGTGACGATCGTCTTGCCGGGGCCGAGCTCGCGGGCCAGGCGGATCGCGCCGGCGACGTTGATGCCGCTCGACCCGCCGAGGCAGAGCCCCTCCTCGGACAGCAGGTCGAAGATCGCCGGCAGGGCTTCGGAATCGGGGATCCGGAAGGGGATGTCG
Organism: Defluviicoccus sp. bin129; assembly: GCA_002239065.1. Lineage (GTDB taxonomy): Bacteria > Pseudomonadota > Alphaproteobacteria > MPNO01 > MPNO01 > MPNO01. The sequence goes on from MPNO01000048.1 coordinate 27,841, forward strand.
ACCAGCGCCGCGGCGACGTTTTCGGTGATCCGGCCCTGGCCGATCCCCTCGGTGATCGAGCTCCCCTCGGACGCCAGCTCTCCGGTCCTGAAGTAGCTGTACATCGCCGCGCCCTCGGGGTCGGCGAGGCCGATGGTCACGTCCTTGTCGTAGGATTTGAGCGACTGGCTGACGCCGGCCAGCGTCCCCCCGGTGCCGATGGCGCAGACGAAGCCGTCCACCCTGCCGCCGGTCTGGCGCCAGATCTCCGGACCGGTCGATTCGACATGGCCGCGCCAGTTGGCCGGGTTGTCCCACTGGTTGGCCCAGACGGCGCCGTTGGGCTCGGTCTCCGCGAGCTCTTGCGCGACCCGTTCGGAGACCCGGACGTAGTTGCCCGGGTCGCGATAGGGCTTGGCCGGGACCAGCCTGACCTCGGCGCCGCAGAGCCTCAGCATGTCGATCTTTTCCTGGCTCTGGGTCTCCGGCATCACGATCACCGTGCGGTACCCGCGCGCGTTGCCGACCAAAGCGAGGCCGATGCCGGTATTGCCCGCGGTGCCCTCGACGATCGTCCCGCCCGGCCTGAGCACGCCGCGCTCCTCGGCGTCGCGGATCATGAAATAGGCCGCCCGGTCCTTCACCGAACCGCCCGGGTTGAGAAACTCGGCCTTGCCCAGGATCTCGCAGCCGGTGGTCTCGGACGCCTTGTTGAGCCGGATCAGCGGCGTGTTGCCGACCGTGCCGGCGAAGCCGGACCGGCGGTCGCCGTCGATCACGCGGAAGTCAAAATCAGCCATGCCCGCCTTTCCCGTCAGCCCGCGCGGCGCTCGGCCGGTCGGGTCTCCCGCCGGTCCTCGGCGGGCGCCGCCCCGGTCTCCTCGCCGACGTTCTCGACCGCCTCCAGCCGGGCGCGCAGCGCCGCCACCTCGGCCGACAGCGCGTCGAGCGCCTTGGCCGCCGGGTCGGGGATGTCGGGCCGCGGCGTGCCGTAGGCGTGGAAGGCCGTCGCCGGCTCGCCGTGCTGGCGCGGCAGCACCTGCTTGGCCGGGATGCCCACCATGGTGACGCCGGCCGGCACGTCCTTCAGCACCACCGCGTTGGCGCCGATGCGCGCGTTCTCGCCCACCGTGACCGGGCCCAGCACCTGGGCGCCCGAGCCCACGATGACGCCTTTCTCCAGGGTCGGGTGGCGCTTCTCCCGGGCCAGCGAGACGCCGCCCAGCGTCACCCCGTGATAGAGGGTCACGTCGTCGCCGATTTCCGCGGTCTCGCCGATCACGCAGCCCATGCCGTGATCGATGAAGACGCGGCGCCCGAGCGTCGCCCCGGGGTGGATCTCGATGCCGGTCAGCACGCGCCCGACATGCGAGACCAGCCGGCCGACGAGGCGGAGCCGCGCGCGCCACGCCGCGTTGGCGAGGCGGTGGAACAGCACCGCGTGCAGCCCCGGATAGCACAGCACGATCTCGAGCCGCGAGCGCGAGGCCGGGTCGCGCTCGGCGATCGCGTCGATGTCTTCCCTGAGGCGGTCCAGTCCCAACATCCCGGAATCCTCGTGTTGAGCGGGGTGCCTGAAAAACTGGTAAGCCCGCCCCGCCCGGTCAAGGCGTCCTGCGATACGCCCCACCCCCGGGCCGTCATGCCTGGCCCCCGGACCGGGTCCACTGCTGTCCGGTTCAGCCTTCGCCTCGGGCTCCGCCCCAATGGGCGAGACCGCCGCCGCCCCCCCTTTGTCACCCCGGATCAAGTCCGGGGTGACAAAGGGGGGGAAAGCACGCGAATTTCCGACCCGGGACCCTACCCCGTCTCGAACGGAAAGCTGTCCAGGCGTTGGTGGCCGGTCTCGGTCACCAGCATTTGGGTTTCCAGCTTGACGCTCTCCGACCCCAGTTCGGCCACCAGGCTTTCGACGGAGACCACCATCCCGGGCTCGAACGCGCCGGACGTGGCCAGGTCGGACCAGTCGACATGCAGCGGCACCACCGGCCATTCGTCGGCCATGCCGACGCCGTGCACGGCCAGGGTGTAGCGATACGGAATGTGCGGCTCCGGGATCCGCCAGCTCTTCTCGTTGAACTCGGCGAAGTCGACGCCCGGGCGCACCAGGTCGAGATTGTGCCGGAGCTGGTCGAGCGCGGTCTCGTAAATCCGCCGCTGCCGGTCGCTCATCGGCGCGTAGCCGCAGATCCAGGAGCGCGAGACATCGGCGCAATAGCCGTAGGGTCCGACCATGTCGGTATCCAGCGCGATCATCTCGCCGGCCTCGCATACTTTGTCCGAGTACTCCTGGTACCACGGGTTGGTGCGCGGCCCCGATGTCAGCAGCTTGGTTTCCAGCCAGTCGCCGCCGGACCGCGCGTTCTCGAAATGAAGATGGGCCCAGAGCTCGCGCTCCGTGGCGCCGGGCACGGAGTGTTCGTAGACCCGCGCCATGGCGGCCTCGCAGACGCGCATCGTCCAGCGCATCAGCGCGATCTCGTCCCCGGACTTGATCGACCGCGCGATCTCCGCAAGCCGTCCGCCCTCCACATAGGTCAGACCGCGCGCCTCCAGCGCGTGCGCGCCGGCGCCGTCCAGCCGGTCGCAGGCGATGCGCCGGTTGCCGCCGCCGTGGATGCGCACCAGGTCGGCGATCTCGTCGGCCCAGCCGGCCATCGCGGCATCGGCCTTGTCGCCGGCCGCCATGAAGGTCCATGTCCTCGCGGTGCGCAGCTCGTCGATGCCCGGCAGCCCCTCGGACTGCTTGAGGCCGCCCTTGAACTCGAACATGATCGCCGGGCCGTCCGCGAATACCAGCGCGTAGCGCCAGGGATTGTGCATGCACCAGACCTGCATGTTCGAGCAATCGAAGGCGTAGCGGATATTGCCGGGATCGTAGAGCAGCAGCGCCGCGCAATCGGCGTCGGCGCAGCGCTCGCGCAGACGTCGCAGGCGATGGCTGCGGGCGCGGTCCAGCACCTCGCGGGACACCGGGCTCTTCAGCGGCCTGTCGGCGCCCTCCGGGTTGAGATAGGCCGCCTTTCTCCTGTCCTTGAAGACGCGACCGCCCGTCATGCCGGGCCCCCAGCATGTTGCCACGCCCCGAGTCCTATGGACTCGCCACCAAACAGGCAATAGAGGGATTTGGCGGCCGGGTCCTCGACAGCGCTTCGCCGGCGTCCCCATACTGCGGGCCGGATGGTGACCGCCGGCCGCCTTGTGCCCGAGGATCTCGATGCCCTGCTCGCCGAAGTGCGCGGCTGCCGCGTCTGCGCCGCCGACCTTCCGCTCGGGCCGCGCCCGGTGCTGCGCGCCGCCGCCTCGGCGCGGCTGCTGCTGGTCGGCCAGGCGCCGGGGACCAAGGTGCATGCGAGCGGCAAGCCGTGGACCGATGCGAGCGGCGACCGGCTGCGCGACTGGCTCGACCTCGACGCGGCGCGGTTCTACGACACGCGGCATATCGCCATCGTGCCGATGGGGTTCTGCTACCCGGGCGCGCTGCCGCGCGGCGGCGACCGCCCGCCGCGGCCCGAATGCGCGCCGCTCTGGCATCCCCGGATCGCCGCTTCGCTGCCCCGGGTCGCGCTCACCGTGCTGATCGGGCAATACGCGCAAGCCTGGTATCTCGGCGCGCGCCGCAAGCGGACGCTGACCGGGACCGTCGCCGCCTGGCGCGATTACCTGCCGGGCTGCTTCCCGATCCCGCATCCGAGCTGGCGCACGCTGGGCTGGCAGCGCCGCAACCCGTGGTTCGACGAAGAGCTCCTGCCCGAACTCCGCCGCCGGGTCCATGCGCTGGTCGGGGCCGGGTGAGGGGCGTGGCCGCCCCGGCGAAATATTCCGGGCTGATCGCCGGCACGGCGTGGATGATGGGGGCCTCGGTGTTCTTCGCGCTCACCCTGGTCACGGTGCGCGAGCTCACCCAGACCATGTCGGTCTTCACCCTGGTCTTCATCCGCTGCGTGTTCGGCATCCTGGTGCTGACCCCGTGGCTGGTCAGGAACGGCCGCGGCGCGCTCAAGACGCGGCGCTGGACGGTCTACGCGATCCGCGCGGTGGCGACCTATACGGGCATGGTGACCTTCTTCTACGGGCTCGGGGTGGTCGATCTCGCCGACGCCAACGCGATCCAGTTCACCGGGCCGTTCTTCACCGTGATCCTGTTGCAGATCTTCATCGGCGAGCGGGTCGGGTTCTACCGCTGGATCGCCATCGGCTTCGGCTTCGCGGGCGTGCTGCTGATCGTGAAGCCGGGGTTCAGCGTGATCGTGCCGGCGATGCTGGGGATCGTCTACACCGCCTTCGCCTATGGCGCGTCCAACGCGGCCACGCGCGCGCTGTCGACCACCGAGGACAGGAACGCGGTGGTGTTCTACATGTTCGCGATGATGCTGCCGCTCTCGATCGGCCCGGCCATAATCGACTGGACCACGCCCGCCCTGTCCGACCTGCCGCTGCTCGCCTTCTTCCTCGCCATCGGCTACCTGTCGATCCACTGCGTGACCACGGCTTACGTCCACGCCCCGGCGGCGGCGCTGACGCCGGCCTACTACATCCAGCTGCCGATGGTCTCGGCGATGGCCTATGCGCTCTACGACGAGCTGCCCGACACGCTCACCTGGGTCGGCGCCGCGGTGATCTGCGTCAGCGGCTACTGGGTCGCCCGCGGCGCCCGCAGGGAGGGGTGAGGGGGCGCGGAACCCCTCGGGAAGCGAGCCGAACGCTTCGCGGGCGATGGCCGCCTACTCCAGCGTAGCGGGTTCCGGCTGGATCGGTGGTGTTCCGGCGTGAATGTGCGCGCTCACGCTCACATGACCGCCCTTCACGGCGCGAACCGAGCCATCCGGTTCCGTCGTCGACAGCCGCACCAGGTCAGCCTTGAGATCGGAGAGTCGCTCTCCCCCCAAGTGGTAGCGGCAGGATCCCGACAGTCGGAAAGGCAGGGTTGTCGTGCCATCCGCGCTCTCCCACGCGTCCTCCACGTCCAGGCGGAGTTCGATGAACTCGGGCGTCTCCGTGGTCAGTCGCGTCTGCTTTATCGTCCCGCTCGACCTGGGCCGGCAATCGCTGTTGGCTTCAAGTTCCCGCACTGTGTCGCCGATCGCGTCGTACAGGAATTCGAAAATCGCGCGATCGGGTATCGGAGGTATCTCGCTCTTCAGCTCGCGCAGCAGCGACTCCATGTCGGGGTGGAAAGTCAGGCTTCGTCCGTCTCCCGCCGCTTCCGCTTCGGCGCGCAGCGTCGGGTGCAGCTTTTCGGGTTCGCGGTGGCCGCGAAAATCCGGGTCCTCGGCGACGAAGACGACGTCATGGGCCGACAACAGGTCCAGGCATTGTTCCCAGATTCGGCAGTCTCCCATGCCGGCCTTCCGGTGTCCTGGGGGTCGTTCGGCTAGGTTTCTAAGCCTCGCCCGCTCCCGAGCGTCATCTGGTTCCGGGAGCAGAATCGCCCCGAGGCCGCTTCCCGCGGCAAGCGCCTTCGCGCGATCTTCGATGACTTCATCGCCGGGCGCCGGCCATCCCCCGGTTCCCCCGCTGAATTGTGCCAGCCACCCCAGGTCCTTCAGGATTCGCTCTCGCTTCTCTTTCGCCCTGCGGACGAGGTTCCTCTCGTACTCTTCCGCGGCCGCCTGCGGCACGACGAGCGGCATCCCGCGGCGATACAAATAGTGCTTCAGCGCCGAGCCTTTCCCCGACATCAGGCCGATTTCCCTGACGAAGGTGGAGCTGTCCAGCACCAGCACTTCCTCGGCGTCCACGGTTTGCCGATCTGAATCCAGCCCTGCCCCGGCTTCCGAGGCCTGTCTTCCCGCGGCCGCCTCCATCGTCTCGTCTCCACCGCTGGACGCGACGGGCAGGGTCGGCAGCCGGGCGATGTCCTTGCCATTGTCTCGCTCGGCGCGGCGCAGCTCGTAGAGCTTCTGGAGGTTGAGCCAGAACTCGCCCGAGGTGCCGAAGAAGCGGCCAAGGCGCAGCGCCGTGTCGCCGGTCACCGCGCGCCGGCCGTTGAGGATCTCGGTGATGCGGTTCACCGGCACCTCGATTTTCCGCGCCAGCTCCGCCGCGCTCATCCCCAGCGCGTCGAGATCCTCGCGCAGCGTCTCGCCCGGATGGATGGGATCGCGTGCCATGGCAAGCCCTCCGTCAGTGATAGTCGACGATCTCCACCCCGGTCGGGCCGGGGCTTCCCTCGGGCCACGCGAAGCAGATCCGCCACTGGTCGTTGATGCGAATGCTCCACCGCCCCTTGCGCCGGCCCGTCAGCGCCTTCAGCCGGTTGCCTGGCCGTGCCAGGTCGCCGAGGCCGGTGGCGGCGTCGAGCTGGTCGAGCTTGCGCGACGCCGTCCGTGCAAAGCTGGAAAAGGCCGCGATCCGGTCGCCCCGGTAGAACGCCTCCGTCCTCTTGTCGCGGAAGCCGACGATCACGACGCTTCACACCCGGCAGACAACGCACGACCGCAAGATTAACGATCCAATCCGCAGTACGTCAAGCGTAATTTGCGGCGTGACCCGAGCATGCGCCCACGCCCCGCGGCGGCGCTGCTGCCGGTCTGTGGCGGGTTACCCGTGGCAGCCGAGGCAGGTCAGCCGAACGGTCTCGCTGGGCCGGTCGAGTTGCCGTTTCGCCGCGCGCGCGTATGGCGAGCCGGGAAGCTCGGCGATCATGCGTCGCCGTCCAGGATCTCGCGCAAGTAGGCGACGTGGTCCTGGAAGGCGCGCCGTCCGGGCGTCGTGATGGCGATGCGGGTGCGCGGTTTCCGGCCCACGAAGTCCTTGACGATCTCGACATAGCCCGACTTTTCCAGCGTCGTCAGATGCGCCCCCAGATTGCCGTCGGTCGCGCCGGTGATCGCCTTGAGCCGCACGAATTCCAGCATTTCCCGGCGCGGCAGGGCGTTCAGCGCGGACAGGATCCTGAGGCGGGTCGACTGGTGGACGATCTCGTCCGGTCCGCTCACCGGGCCCTCCGCATCCACACGCCGCCGAGCACGAGCGCGCCGCCGCCGAGCAGCGAAACGATCAGCGGCAGCTGGGCGGGGGCGAGTTGGAAGGCCCCGGCGGCGAGGGCCGCCAGCGCGGCGCCGACCACCGCATAGCGAAGGCCGAGCCAGCATCCGACTGTCGCGTAGGTCGCCGCGACCAGCAGGGTTATGAAGGTCTGAACCTGGACTCCCGTCACCGGCGCGAAAACCCGGAACGTGAGCGCGATGAACGCCGCCAGCACGACCGCCGCGCCGATGAAGCGGACCATGCCGAGGCGCCCGCTCCGTTCCGGGGCGCGCCGCGACTGGCTCAGGACGAGGCAGAAGGTGCCGGCCAACCCGACCACGTCGACGGCCAGCCATCCGATGCCCGCGTTGCCGGGCGAAGCCGCGCCCATGACGCCGGCGACGATCCACAGCCCGCCCCAGAGCAGGAGATAGGGGCTGGCCATCCCGTAATTGAACAGGGTCAGGCTGCGGCGCCGCGCGGTGTCGATTTCATCCAGCCGCGATGCGGCTTCGTCCTTGGTCACGGTCATGGCGACCTCCTCCCATGCGTCCACCCGTCGTGGACGAGCATAGGGGGCATCTACTCTACATCACAGAGTACTCTGATCAACTTGTCGTTACCGTTGGGGGGCCGGGGGAAGAGTCCTTCCATCCGCCCCCTACGGCCCGGCCTCTTCCTCGATGCGGTCCATGTCGTCGTCGGAGAGGCCGAAATGGTGGCCGATCTCGTGGATCAGCACGTGGCGGATGACGTGGCCGAGCTCCTCGCCGGTCTCGCACCAGTAATCCAGCATCGGCCGGCGGTAGAGGAAGATCATGTCGACATCCTGCCGCGTGCCCGCCCCGCTTTGCTCGCCGATCGGGATGCCCTGGTAGAGCCCCAGCAGGTCGAACGGCGAGGCGAGCTCCATCTCGCGCTCGGTGTCCTTGTCGGGGAACTCGGCGACCTGGATCACCACGTCGCGGGCGAGGCGGCGGAAGCCCCGGGGCAGCGCGTCGAACGCCGCGCGGGCGATCGCGGCGATCTCGTCGAGCGTCGGCGGGTGGATCGGGGAGGCCATGGTCCGGTGATAGCGCGGCTTGCCCCCGCCGCAAAGCCGATGCACCCTGCCCGCCCGAGACAGGAGGGCGGCATGGTGGAAAAACTGGGCGGTGCGGAACGCAAGGCGGCGCTGGCCGGGCTCGACGGCTGGGAGGAGGTG
>MPNO01000049.1 GCA_002239065.1 Defluviicoccus sp. bin129
CCGGCGCCGCGCCGGGCTCGACCAGGGCGGGGAGCGTCTCGCCGTCGGGAAGCTTGATTCTGCGGACCGTCTCGGCCATCAAAGTTTACGCTCATGTGTTGTTCCCGCTAACCTCGATTCGCGGGCTAAAAATTGTCAATATAAGAAATCGCTAAAAAAGTAAAGCCCGCAGGGTGTTAACCCCACAGGATTTACAGTTTCTGCAATAGGCTCTTTAGAACGGGATCTCGTCGTCCAGGTCGGCGCCGCCCTGGGCCGGGCCCGGGCCGGGGCGCGGGCCGGGGCGCTCGATCTCGCCGCCCGGCGCGTCGTACCCGCCGCCGCCCTCGCCGCGGCTGTCGAGCATGGTGAGCTCGCCGCGGAAGCGTTGCAGCACGACCTCGGTGCTGTAGCGCTCCTGGCCGTCCTGGCCGGTCCATTTGCGGGTCTGGAGCTGGCCCTCCAGATACACCTTCGATCCCTTGTGCAGGTACTTCTGCGCCACCTCGCCGAGCTTCTCGTTGAAGATCGCCACGCGATGCCATTCGGTGCGTTCGCGCCGTTCGCCGGAATTGCGGTCGCGCCAGCGCTCGGACGTGGCGACACGCAGGTTGACGATCGGATTGCCGTCATTGGTGTGACGGACCTCCGGGTCGGCTCCGAGATTGCCGACGAGTATGACCTTGTTGACGCTTCCCGACACCGAATTCCTCCTATTCCCGGTTTGTTCCCCATCATAGCGAATCGGGCCGCCGACGGCACGGCCAAAGGCGGTTTTCCCACAGGAGATTCGTCCTTCGATACGCCCCGCCTCACAACGCCAGCACCCGCACCGGCGCGCCGGCGAGCCAGGCGCTTATGTCTTCGACCATGGCGGGGAAGTAGCAGCGGTAGTTCTCGGCCGAGACGTAGCCGAGATGCGGGGTGATCACGGTGTTGTCGAGCCGCCGCAAGGGGTGGCCGGCCGGCAGCGGCTCGATGTCGAACACGTCGAGCCCGGCGCCCGCGATGGCGCGGCGTTCGAGCGCGTCGACCAGCGCCGCCTCGTCGACGATCGGCCCGCGCGAGGTGTTGACCAGGAACGCCCCCGGCTTGAGCAGCGCGAGCTCGGCGGCGCCGAGCAGCCCGCGCGTCCGCCCGCTCAGCAGCAGATGGATCGTCACCACGTCGGCGGTCCGGAGCAGGGCCTGCTTGTCGGCGAGGGTGACGCCGATCTCGCGGCAGCGCTCTTCCGTGAGGTTCTGGCTCCAGGCGATCGCCTCCATGCCGAACGCCTTGCCGATCCTGGCCACCCGGGCGCCGAGCCGCCCGAGCCCGATGACGCCGAGCGTCTTGCCCTCCAGTGCGACCCCCAGCGTGTGCTGCCAGCCGCCTTCCCTCGTCGCCCGGTCCTCGGCCGGGATCCTGCGCGCGAGCGCGAGGATGAGCCCCCAGGCGAGCTCGGCCGTAGGCGTGCCCACCGACGGCGTGCCGCACACCGTCACCCCGTGGTCGCGCGCCGCCGCCAGGTCGATCGAGAGGTTGCGCATGCCGCTGGTCAGCAGGAGCTCGAGCTTCGGCAGCTTCTCGAACAGCGAGCGCGGGAACGGCGTGCGCTCGCGCATCGCGCAGACGATCTCGAAGCCCGCGAGGCGCCGGGCGAGCGCGTCCTCGTCGGCGAGGTGGTCGCGGAACGCCTCGACCGCGATGTCGGGGGCGAGCGCGCCCCAGTCGGCCATGCCGAGCGCGCAGCCCTGGAAATCGTCGATGATCGCGCAGCGTCTCATCCGCCCCTCCCCGGTTCGCCGCATGCTATCATTGCGGGGCGGCCCGGGCGGATGTAGTTATGGCCGGGCGGCCCGGCCCCGGACACGAATCGGCATGCAATCCAGGATCGTCGTTCGCGGCGCCCGCGAGCACAATCTCAAGAACGTCGACGTGGAGATTCCGCGCAACGCCCTCGTCGTGCTCACCGGGCTGTCGGGATCGGGCAAGTCGACGCTCGCCTTCGACACGATCTACGCCGAGGGCCAGCGGCGCTATGTCGAGAGCCTGTCGGCCTATGCCAGGCAGTTCCTCGAGCTGATGCAGAAGCCGGACGTCGATTCGATCGACGGGCTGTCGCCGGCGATCTCGATCGAGCAGAAGACGACCTCGCGCAACCCGCGCTCGACCGTCGGCACGGTGACCGAGATCTACGACTACATGCGGCTCCTGTTCGCCCGCGTCGGCGTGCCCTACTCGCCCGCCACCGGGCTGCCGATCGAGAGCCAGACGGTCTCCCAGATGGTCGACCGCATGCAGGCGATGGCCGACGGCACGCGGATCTACCTGCTCGCCCCCATCGTGCGCGGGCGCAAGGGGGAGTACCGCAAGGAGTTCCGCGACCTGCGGAAGCAGGGCTTCGCGCGGGTCAAGGTCGACGGCGCGCTGCACGACATCGACGCCGTGCCGGCGCTCGACAAGAAGCTCAAGCACGATATCGAGGTGGTGGTCGACCGGCTGGTGGTGCGCCCCGATCTCGGCAACCGGGTGGCCGATTCGCTGGAGACCGCGCTCGCTTTGACCGACGGAATCGCGGTGGCGGAGGACGCGGATTCCGGCGAGCGAACGATCTTTTCCGCCAGATTCGCCTGCCCGGTCTCGGGCTTCACCATCGACGAGATCGAGCCCCGGCTGTTCTCCTTCAACAACCCGTTCGGCGCGTGCGCGGCCTGCGACGGGCTCGGCACGCGGATGTTCTTCGATCCCGATCTGGTGGTGCCGGACCAGTCGAAATCGCTGCGCGCCGGCGCCATCGCGCCCTGGGCCGGCTCCTCGTCGAGCTATTACGAGCAGACGCTCGAATCGCTCGCCCGCCATTTCGCGGCCTCGATGACCGCCCCGTTCGGCGAGCTCGGAAGCGACATCCGCGACGGCATCCTCCTAGGCACCGGCCGGGCGTCGGTCGAGATGTCCTACAACGACGGCAAGCGCAGCTACACCATCGACCGGCCCTTCGAGGGGGTGCTGCCCAACATGGAGCGGCGCTTCCGCGAGACCGATTCGTCCTGGGTGCGCGAAGAGCTCGGGCGCTACCAGAACGTGCAGGATTGCGACACCTGCCACGGCATGCGGCTCAAGCCGGAGGCGCTGGCGGTCAGGCTGGCCGGGCTGCATATCAGCCAGGTCGCCGACATGTCGATCGCCGAGGCGGTCGGCTGGTTCGGCGGGCTTTCCGCCACCCTGGCGCCGCAGAGCCGGGAGATCGCGCGCTCGATCCTCAAGGAGATCAACGAGCGGCTTGGCTTCCTCGCCAATGTCGGGCTCGAATACCTCACGCTCTCGCGCGGCTCGGCGACGCTGTCGGGCGGCGAGAGCCAGCGCATCCGGCTCGCCTCGCAGATCGGCTCGGGGCTGACCGGCGTGCTCTACGTGCTCGACGAGCCGTCGATCGGGCTGCACCAGCGCGACAACATGCGCCTGCTCGGGACGCTCAAGCGGCTGCGCGACCTCGGCAACACGGTGATCGTCGTCGAGCACGACGAGGAGGCGATCCGCGCCGCCGACCACCTGATCGATCTCGGCCCCGGCGCCGGCGTGCATGGCGGCGAGGTGATCGCGTCCGGCAAGCCGCAGGCGGTGATCCGCTCGCGCAGGAGCCTGACCGCCCAGTATCTCCGCGGCGACCGCATGATCGAGGTGCCCCGGGAGCGCCGCCCGATCCGCCCCGACCGGCGCATCCGGATCGACGGGGCGCGCGCCAACAACCTCGATTCGGTCTCGGCCGAGATCCCGCTCGGCGCCTTCGTCTGCGTCACCGGGGTGTCGGGCAGCGGCAAGTCGACGCTGATCGTCGAGACCCTCTACAAGGCGGTCGCGCGCCGCATCCACGGCGCCCGCGCCCATCCCGGCGCGCATGACGGGATCGACGGGCTGGAGCTGATCGACAAGATCGTCGACATCGACCAGTCGCCGATCGGGCGCACGCCGCGCTCCAACCCGGCGACCTATACCGGCGCCTTCACCCCGATCCGCGACTGGTTCGCCAACCTGCCCGAGTCGCGGGCGCGCGGCTACAAGCCGGGCCGGTTCTCGTTCAACGTCAAGGGCGGGCGCTGCGAGGCCTGCCAGGGCGACGGCGAGATCAAGATCGAGATGCACTTCCTGCCCGACGTCTATGTCCGCTGCGACGTCTGCAAGGGCGCGCGCTACAACCGCGAGACCCTGGAGATCGGCTTCCGCGGCAAGTCGATCGCCGCGGTGCTCGACATGACGGTCGACGAGGGCTGCGCCTTCTTCGGCGCGGTGCCGGCGATCCGCGACAAGCTGCTCATGCTCCAGAAGGTCGGGCTCGGCTATATCAAGATCGGCCAGCAGGCGACGACGCTGTCGGGCGGCGAGGCCCAGCGGGTCAAGCTCTCCAAGGAGCTGTCGCGGCGCTCGACCGGCAGGACCGTCTACATCCTCGACGAGCCCACCACGGGGCTCCATTTCGAGGACGTGCGCAACTTGCTCGCCGTGCTCCACGCGCTGGTCGACCAGGGCAACACGGTGATCGTGATCGAGCACAATCTGGAGGTCGTCAAGACCGCCGACTGGATCCTCGACCTCGGACCCGAGGGCGGCGACAAGGGCGGGCAGATCGTCGCCGCCGGACGCCCGGAGGAGGTGGCGCGGGTGGCGGCGAGCTTCACCGGCCGGTATCTCACCCGGGTGCTCGACGGCGCCGCCGCCCGGCCGGACGCCGCGGCGGGGGAATGAGCCCGGTCCACATCGTCGGCGGCGGGCTCGCCGGCTGCGAGGCGGCCTGGCAGATCGCCCGCGCCGGCGTCGCGGCGGTCCTGCACGAGATGCGGCCTCACCGCGCGACCGAGGTGCACAAGACCGCCGGGCTCGCCGAGCTGGTCTGCTCCAACTCGTTCCGCTCGGACGATGCGGAGGCCTCGGCGATCGGCCTGCTGCACGAGGAGATGCGGCGCCTCGATTCGCTGGTGCTCGCCGCCGCCGATTCCAGCAAGGTGCCGGCCGGCGGCGCGCTCGCGGTCGACCGCGACGGCTTCTCGCGGGCGGTCGAGGCGGCGATCGCGGCGCAACCGCTGATCACCGTCGAGCGCGGGGAAATCGCCGGCCTGCCGCCCGCCGGGTGGGGCAACGCCATCGTCGCCACCGGGCCGCTCACCTCGCCGCCGCTGGCCGAGGCGATCCGGGCGCTGACCGGCGAGGACTCGCTCGCCTTCTTCGACGCCATCGCGCCGATCGTCTACCGCGAGACCATCGATTTCGACATTGCCTGGTTCCAGAGCCGCTACGACAAGACCGGCCCCGCCGGCACCGGGTCGGACTACATCAACTGCCCGATGGACGAGGCGCAATACGAAGCCTTCATCGACGCGCTGCTGGCGGCGGACAAGACGGAGTTCCAGGACTGGGAGCGCGACACCCCCTATTTCGAGGGCTGCCTGCCGATCGAGGTGATGGCCGGGCGCGGGCGCGAGACCCTGCGCTTCGGCCCGATGAAGCCGGTCGGGCTGACCGACCCGCGCAGCGGACGGCGCGCGCACGCGGTGGTCCAGCTGCGCCAGGACAACGCGCTCGGCACGCTCTACAACCTGGTCGGGTTCCAGACCAAGCTGCGCCACGGCGAGCAGGCCCGCGTATTCCGCGCCATTCCCGGGCTGGAGCGCGCCGAGTTCGCCCGGCTCGGCGGGCTCCACCGCAACACCTTCATCAACGCGCCCAGGCTGCTCGATCCCGCGCTCCGGCTGCGCGCGGCGCCGAGGCTCCGCTTCGCCGGGCAGATCACCGGGGTCGAGGGCTATGTCGAGAGCGCCGCCATCGGCCTGCTCGCGGGCCGCTTCGCCGCCGCCGACGGGCTGGGGCGGAGCTTCGCGCCGCCGCCGCCGACCACCGCGCTGGGGGCGCTGCTGGGCCACATCACCGGCGGCGCCGAGGAAGCGGTGTTCCAGCCGATGAACGTCAATTTCGGGCTGCTGCCGCCGCTCGCCGAGCGCCGGCGCGGGCGCGACCGCAAGCGGGCCTATTGCGCCCGCGCGCTGGACGATCTCGAGCGCTGGTCGGGCGGCGCGGCGGACGCCGCCGAATAGCGCCCGCCCAGCGCCGCCACGGCGATGCGGAGCTGGGCCGCGAGCGGCGAGACCGCGATGCGCGGATCGAACGCGTCGTGCCCGTTGCGCGCGAGACGGACGAGACAGGCCTCGGCGACAGCCAGGGGAAGCAACGCCGCCCGCGCCGCGCGCGGTACCTCGCGCCGCGCCTGGCGGACGGCGGCGATATGGGCGCGCGCCCGCCGGGCGACCGGCGCCACCGCATCGGCGAAGGCGGCCGGCGGCCCCCGGTCGAACAGCGTGGCGGCGGAAATCCCGGCATCGTCCAGCAGCGACCGCGGGACATAGAGCCGGCGCTGCCGGGCGTGGAACGGAACCGCCCGCAACACGCCGGCGAGGCCGAGCCCCAGCCCCGCCGCCCGGGCGGCCGCCATCGCCTTCCCCTCCCCGGCCCCGAGGACCTGGCAGGCGAGCTCGACCAGCGGCACGGCGGTGGCGCCGGCATAGGCTTCGAGCGCGTCCATGTCGGCCGGCGGTGCGGGGTCGAGATCGGCGGCGCGGCCGTCGACGATCGCCTCGAACCGGGCGCGGTCGAGGTCGTGCGCCTCGACCGCCGCCGCCAGCGCGGCGACCACCGGGTGCTCGCGCACCGAGCCGGCAAAGATCCCGTCGAGCGTCTCGCGCCACCATTGCAGCCGGATCTCGCCCAGCATCGGCTCCGAGACCATTTCGGCGGTCTTCGCGACCTCCAGGTTGAAGGCGTAGAGCGCGAACAGCGCCTCGCGCCGCTCCGCCGGGGCGAACAGCGCCGCCAGATAGCGCTCGCGGTCGAGCCGCCGCACCTCCGCCGCGCAGTAGGATCGGGGTCTTGTGGTCATCGCGCCGTCGCCAATCCCGCGTATATTGGGCGCATGCGCCCGATGACGCCATTGGATACGCGCCGCCTCGATGCCTGGCCGGAGATCGCCGCCTGCGCCGCGGCGCTGGAAGACGCGCGCGCTTTGGCCGACGACGCGGCGAGGCCGGTGGACGAGCGCCGCGACGCGCTCGCGGGCCTCGCCGGGGCCACCGAAGACACGGCGATGAAACGCGCCTACCAGGCGCATGAGAAAGCCCTTGTCGCGCGGCGCTTCCGCAGCTGGAGCGAGCTGGTCGCCTATGCCGGCTTCGCGGTCGCCCCGTTCGCCGAAAGATTCGCCGCCGCGTCCGGGCTGGACGAGGCCGGGCGGCAGAAGCTCGGGGGCTACTGCGTGGCGGCCCATCTGCTCGACCTCGCGCTGCATTGCGGCGACGAGTTCCGCGCCCATGACCGGATCTACCTGCCGGGCGACTGGCTGCGCTCGGCCGAGGTCGCGCCGGAAGACTTCGCCGGGCGCAAGGCGGGGCGCGGGCTGCGCTCGGTGCTCGACCGGCTGCTCGACCGCATCGAGCCGACGATGGCCGACGCCTTCGCCGCCGCGGGCGCGATCGCCGATCCACCCCTGCGCGAGGCGGCGACGACCGAAATCGCGGAGCGCAGCCGGCTCGCGCGCCGGGTCCCGGGGCGCGGCCCCGGCCCGCGCCCCGGCCCGGGCGGCGCGACCCGCTGGCCGGCCCGGTCGCGCTCACCACGCTCGACCGCTGGGCGGTCCGATTCCGGCTCCGCCGCCAGCGAAAGCAGGGCGGGTGAGCGGTGACCCGATACGGAAGCCGGGCGCGGGCGGTGACTGTGGCCCTGGGCCCCGGATCGAGTCCGGGGTGACGGTTGGGGGGGCGGCGACGACCGCCGCCTGCCGTCCGCCATTGGCGGGACATGCCGGCTAGGGTCCATGTCGTCGGCGCCGGGCTTGCCGGGCTCGCCTGCGCGCTCCGGCTGGCGCGGGCGGGCAAGCGGGTGGCGCTGTACGAGGCGGCGGGCCATGCGGGCGGGCGCTGCCGGTCGTTCTTCGACGAGACGCTCGGCTGCGTCATCGACAACGGCAGCCACATGGTGCTCGGCGCCAACCGGGCGACGCTGGACTATCTCGCCGAAGCCGGCGCGGCGGATGCGATGGCGGAGATCGCCCCCGCCGCCTTTCCCTTCGTCGATGCCGCGAACGGCGAGCGCTGGCGGGTCGCGCCCGGCG
Organism: Defluviicoccus sp. bin129; assembly: GCA_002239065.1. Classification (GTDB taxonomy): domain Bacteria; phylum Pseudomonadota; class Alphaproteobacteria; order MPNO01; family MPNO01; genus MPNO01. Next base: position 8,111 of record MPNO01000049.1, read on the forward strand.
GGGGGCCGATCCCGTTCTGGCTGCTCGACCGGCGCCGCCGGGTGGCGGGTTCGGGGCTGGCGGAGCATGTCGGCATCGCCCGGCTCGCCTTCGCCGGGCCGGGAGACACGGTGCGGGACTGCGTCGGCGAGGCGGGATTCCTCTACCCGCGGTTCTGGCAGCCGCTATGCCGGGCGGTGCTCAACACCGACGCAAGCGAGGGTTCGGCGCGCCTGCTGTGGTCCGTCCTGCGGGCGAGCTTCCTGCGCGGCGAGAAGGCGAGCCGCCCGTTCTTCTTCCCCGACGGGCTGTCGGCGGCCCTGGTCGACCCGGCGCTGAACCGGCTCGCCGAAGCGGGCGCCGCCGTTCGATTCCATGCGCGGCTGCGCTCCATCGCCCTCGACGGCGGGCGCGCCACGGCGCTCGGTTTCGCGGACGGCGGCGTCTCCGTCGCGGACGACGAGGCGGTGGTGCTGGCGGTCCCGCCGGATGCCTGCGCCGCCCTGCTGCCTGACATCCGCGCGCCGGAGCGCTCGAATCCCATCCTGAACGCGCATTACCGCAGCGACCGGGAAATGGAGCTGCCCGGCGGCATGCCGTTTCTCGGGCTGGTGGGCAGCGAGTCGCAATGGCTGTTCGCGCGCGGCAGCGCGGTCTCGGTCACGGTGAGCGCCGCCGACCGGCTGATCGACCGGCCGGGCGCGGAGCTTGCCGCGCTGCTGTGGCGGGAGATCGCGCCGGTGCTGGGCCGTCCCGCGGACACGCCGCCACCGTGGCGGATCATCAAGGAGCACCGGGCGACCATCGCCCAGACCCCGGCCGCAGTCGCCCGCCGACCGGGGACCCGGACCGCCTTCCGCAACGTCCTGCTGGCCGGCGACTGGACCGCGACCGGTCTGCCGGCGACCATCGAGGGCAGCATCCTGTCGGGATTTCGCGCCGCCGGGATCGCCGGGCGCATCGCGGATGAGGCGCGCGCCGCTTGACGCGACTCGGGTTCGCGCCGAAACTCAGCCGGAACGCAAATGTTTGGAGTCGGGCCGCCACCGCCGCGGCCTCGCAAACTCGGGGGACAAGATGGCGAAGATCCTGGAGAACCTCAACAATACGATCATCGCGGGTTTCGTGCTCGCGGTCGTATTGGTCGTTGTCATGCTGTGGTGGTACGGCGAAGGCCTGGCGCTCGACATGGCCTGGTGGTCGTTCCTGTTCCGCTGGCTGCACGTGCTGGGCGGAATCATGTGGATCGGCATCCTCTACTACTTCAACTTCGTCCAGATCCCGAACATGCCCAAGATCGACGCAGACAAGCGGCCGGCTATCACCGGCGTGATCGCGCCCGCGGCGCTGTTCTGGTTCCGCTGGGGGGCGATGTGGACGATCGTCACCGGGCTGATCCTGGCGCTGCTGAACGGCTATTTCGTCGAGGCGGTCCTGATCGGGCTGACCGACGGCGTCGCCAAGCACACCCAGATCGGCATCGGCATGTGGCTCGGCACGATCATGTGGTTCAACGTCTGGTTCATCATCTGGCCGGCGCAGAAGATCGCGCTGGGGCTCGTCGAGGCGGCGGACGACGCGAAGCCCGCGGCCGGACGGCGGGCGATGCTGTTCTCGCGGACCAACACGATGCTGTCGATCCCGATGCTGTATGCGATGACATCGGCCCAGAACATCTTCTAGGCCGTTCGCAAGCCGGAACGGGGGCCTGAGCGGCCCCCGTTTCGATTCCGGGTCAGCCGGTCGCGGTCAGCGCGGCGGCGACCCGGCGGTCCTCGCCGGCGAGCACGTTGAAGGTGCGGCAGGCGGCGCCGGTATCCATCGCATCGGCGACAATGCCGCTTCTCCCGAGGGCCGCCTTCAGGTCGCGGTCGAGCGGCCGCATGGCGTCCCCGGTGCCGACCAGCAGGATCTCCACCGCGGGATCGGCATCGACCACCGGGGCGAGCCCCTCCAGCGAGACATTGCCGGCATCGCCGTCGGGCCAGGCGAGGACGGCATCGGCGAGGACGATGACCGATCCCGCAAAGACCGTCCCGGATATCCGGAACCGGCCCTCGCCGTAGGACTGGATGACGCTGCGGTCCCCCGGTTCGACCGATGCGATTTCGGTCATGCGGTCAGCCCGCTTCGCTCACGAAGCACTTGTCGCCCCGAACAGGTCCGGGGTGACAGCGCCGGTGTCCGCGGGAACGGGGGCTTTCCGGCCACCATCGGCGAGCCATGCCGGTCAGCCGGCGGCGCCCTCGTCGTCGACCTCGCCGACGATGAGGCCGCCGCGCTTGAGCTTCATGTAGACCAGCAGCGGCACCGCGACCCAGATCGAGGAATAGGTGCCGACGATGACCCCCCAGATCATCGCGAAGCTGAACCCCTTGATCACCTGGCCGCCGAAGAAGAACAGGCAGAACAGCGCCAGCAGGGTGGTCACGCTGGTCAGGATGGTCCGCGACAGGGTGTCGTTGACGCTGAGGTTCAGCAGGTCGTCGATGGCGAGGGTCTTGTACTTGCGCAGATTCTCGCGCACCCGGTCGTAGATCACCACCGTGTCGTTGATCGAGTAGCCGGCGATGGTCAGCACCGCGGCCACGGTCGACAGGTTGAATTCGAGCCCGAGCAGCGAGAAGATGCCGATGGTCAGGATCACGTCATGCGCCAGCGCGATCACCGCGCCGACGCCGAACTGCCATTCGAAGCGGAACCAGATATAGACCAGCATGGCCGCCAGGGCGAGGAGCACCGCGGTGATCCCGGCCTCGATCAGCTCCGCCCCCACCTTGGGGCCGACGAACTCCACCCGTCGATAGTCGACCCCGGGGCCGAGCGCCTCCTTGACCACCTCGACCGCCTTGAGCTGCTCGCGCTCCGCGCCGGTCTGGCGCTCGATGCGGATCAGCACGTCGGTCGGCTCGCCGAACTCCTGGAGCTCGACCTCGCCGAGGTCGAGGGTCGAGAGCTGCGAGCGCAGCGCGCCGATATCCGCCGGCCCCTCGGTGCGGATCTCGACCAGGATTCCGCCGCGGAAATCGATGCCGTAGTTGAGCCCGACGGCGAGGAACAGCGCCGCCGACAGCACCGTGAGCGCGATCGACGCCATGCCGGCGATACGGCGCCAGCGCATGAAGTCGATCCTGGTTCCGGTCGGGATGAAGCTGACGAGGCGCATTGCGGTCTTCCGCCGTTCAGAGAGGCAGGACCTGCGGCCGTCGGCGCCGCAGCCAGGTGACGACCATCAGCCTGGTGACCATGATCGCGGTGAACATCGAGGTCATCAGCCCGATCGCCAGCGTCACCGCGAACCCCTTGATCGGCCCCGAGCCGAACTGGAACAGCAGCACGGCGGCGATGAAGGTGGTCAGATTGGCGTCGATGATCGTGGTCAGCGCGCGCTGATAGCCCGCATCGACCGCCGAGATCGGAGTTCGCCCGTTGCGCTGCTCCTCGCGTATTCGCTCGAAGATCAGCACATTGGCATCGACCGCCATGCCGATGGTGAGCACGATCCCGGCGATCCCGGGCAGCGTCAGCGTCGCTTGCAGCAGCGACAGCGCGGCGCCGATCAGGATCATGTTGAGGGTCAGCGCGATATCGGCCATCAGGCCGAACGTGCCGTAGGTCGCGGCCATGAAGACGATCACGATGACGATGGCGAGCACGCTCGCGATCTTGCCGGCGCGGATCGAATCGGCGCCCATGCCGGGGCCGACGGTGCGCTCCTCCAGCACGGTGAGCGGCGCGGGCAGCGCGCCCGCGCGCAGCAGCAGCGCGAGGTCGCGCGCCGACTGGACGGTGAAGTTGCCGGAGATGATCCCGCTGCCGCCGAGGATCGGCTCGCGGATCACCGGCGCCGAGATCACCTTGCCGTCCAGCACGATGGCGAAGGGCCGCCCGACATTGCGCCGCGTGGTGTCGCCGAAGCGCCGGGCGCCGACCGCGTCGAAGCGGAAGCTGACGACCGGCTGGGCGTCCTGCACCGTGGGCTGGGCGTCGACCAGGGTGTCGCCGCCCACCATCACCCGCTTGCGCACCAGATACTGCACCGGCTCGCCGTCGGGGCCGATTTCGTTGTCGGCGGGCAGCAGCTGCGAGCCCGGCGGCGGGCGGCCGCGGCGCGCCTGCTCGGCCGACATCGACTGGTCGACGAGGCGGAAATTCATCTTGGCCGTCTTGCCGAGCAGGCGCTTGATGCGCTCGGGGTCCTTGACGCCCGGCAGCTGGACCAGGATCCGGTCGGCGCCCTGGCGCTGGATCGCCGGCTCGCGCACCCCGGTCTCGTCGATCCGGCGGCGCACGATCTCGATCGACTGGTTGACCGCCGAGGTCTTGACGTCGCGCACCGCCTGGTCGGTGAGGGCGATGGTGAAGCGCCCGCCGCTCACCGCGGTCTCGGTGCCGGTCTCGAGGCGCCTTGCGATGCGGCGCGCCTCGTCGACCTGGCCGGGGTCGCGCACCGTGAACGAGATGCCCTGGCCCTGGACGCCGAGCCCGCGATAGCCGATCCGGGCCCGCCTGAGCTCGGTTCGCGCGGCATCGACCAGCGCGACCAGACGCTCGCGGATCACCGCGTTGACCTCGACTTCGAGCAGCAGATGGGAGCCGCCCTGGAGATCGAGGCCGAGGCTGATCTGCTTGTTCGGAAGCCCGTCCGGGATGCCTTCCAGCACGCTGCGGTCGACCAGGTTGGGCGCGGCGTAGAAGATGCCGAGCGCGCAGACGATCGCGACGAGTACGATCTTCCACTTGGCGAAATAGATCATCGGGCGGGCCGGTCCACGCTACGCCTGTCCCGGCCGGAGGCGGCCGGTACGCGGCGGCTAGCGCCCATCCTCATCCGGGTGGTCGTCCGCCTCGTCATCGCCGTCATCGCGGGCGCGCTCCTGCCGCCGCCGGCGCGACCGGCTTCGCTTCGCCCGGCGCTCCTCTTCCTCGTCGTCGTCTTCATAATCGTCATCGTCGTCGTCGTCGTCCCGCGCCCGGCTCGGCGCCGGCTTGGCGACCAGCTCGGCGATCATCGCGCGCATCACCCGGACCCGGACGTTCTCGGCGATCTCGACGCTGAGCTCGCTGTCGCCGATCACCCGCTGGACCTGGCCGACGATCCCGCCCGACGTGACCACCCGGTCGCCGCGCCTGAGCCCGGCGATCATCTCGCGATGCGCCTTGGCCTTCTTCTGCTGCGGGCGGATGAGCAGGAAGTAAAAGACCACGAAAATCAGAACCAGCGGTATCAGCGGTTCGAGACCACCCATGCCCCCTCCTCCATCCTGGGCGAACGCCGGCGCTATCAACATCTGGTGATCCTCCGTCCGGTTCGCTGGGTTGCGCGCGGAGGCCGCCTGGACAAGCCACGGGCACCGGGCGTCGCGACCGCACGGACTATAGCGACCGCCCTCGCACATGCAACCGGTTCCCCGGCCCCGCCCTTGACTGCGAGACGGGGTGGTTTAGGGTCGCGCGCCGGCCGGGAAACGGGGAAGCGGGAAATGGCGCGGGACGGAAACGGCGAGGCGGACGGCGCGGAGCTCCGGGCGCTCTTGGCGCGGATCGCCGATGCGCTGGAGCGCGCCGCGCCGGCGGGCGCGGAGCCGGCCGATCTGCACGCGAACGAGGCCTTCGTCTGGCACCCCGAGGAGAGCCGCCTGGTCGCGGTCGAGGACGTCAACCGGCTCGATCTCGAGCTGCTGGTCGGAATCGACCGCCCGGCGGCGACGCTGATCGAGAACACGCGGCGCTTCGCGCGGGGCCTGCCGGCCAACAACGCCCTGCTGTGGGGCGCGAGGGGCATGGGCAAGAGCTCGCTGGTCAAGGCGGTGCACGGGGCGGTCAGCGCCGAGACCGGCGGCGGGCTCGGGCTGGTCGAGGTGCATCGCGAGGATCTCGGCAGCCTGCCGGTGCTGCTGGCGACGCTGCGCCGGGTCGCGCGCCGCTTCATCCTGTTCTGCGACGACCTCTCCTTCGAGGCCGAGGACACCACCTTCAAGTCGCTCAAGGCGCTGCTCGAAGGCGGCATCGAGGGCAGGCCCGCCAACGTGATCTTCTATGCGACCTCGAACCGGCGCCACCTGATGCCGCGCGAGATGATCGAGAACGAGCAATCCACCGCCATCGTCCCGGCCGAGGCGGTGGACGAGAAGGTCTCGCTGTCGGACCGGTTCGGCCTCTGGCTGGGCTTCCACAACTGCGACCAGGAGACCTATTTCCGCATCGTCGAGGGCTATGCGGAGCGCTACGGCCTGCGGCTGCCGCGCGAGAAACTGCGCGCCGAGGCGAAGGAATGGTCGGTCACCCGGGGCGCCCGGTCGGGCCGGGTCGCCTGGCAGTTCATCCAGGACCTGGCCGGGCGGGCCGGGGTGACGCTGGACCGGGCGGAAGGGCGCTGATCGACCGGCTGGGCGGCCCCAGATAGCGCAGCGGGTCGACCGCGCGGCGCCCCCGCCTGAGCTCGAAATGGAGCTGCGGCCGGCCCACGCTGCCGGTCGAGCCGACCCGCGAGATGGTCTCGCCGCGGCGCACCTTCTGCCCGGTGCGGACCAGCAGCACGTAGTTATGGGCATAGGCGCTCATCCAGCCGCCGGCGTGCTTGATCAGCACCAGATTGCCGAAGCCGCGCACCGCGTTGCCGGAATAGGCGACCACCCCGTTCTCGGCCGCCCGCACCCCGGCGCCGCGCCGCGCCAGGATGTTGATCCCGTCATTGCGCACCCCCTTGCCGCGGTTGCCGAAGCCGACCGCGACCGGCCCCTGGACCGGCCACAGGAAGCGCTTGCCGGCGCGCGGCGGCGGCCGGGCGAGCGCGACCCTGCGCGGCGGTCTGGCCTGGGCCCGCCGGGGCGCCGGCGCGGGGCGCTTCGCGACCCGGGGCTCCGCCGCCCGCCCGGCCCCGGGCAGGCGCAGCGCCTGGCCCGGATAGATCCGGTAGGGCGGCTCGATGCGGTTGATCGCGGCCAGGCGCCCGGCGGACACGCCGTGGCGCCGGGCGATGCGCTGCACGGTGTCGCCGCGCCGCACCACGTGCTGCCTCTCGCCGGGCAGGAGCAGCTTCTGGCCGGGATGGATGCGGTAGGGCGGGCCGAGCCGGTTGAGGGTGATGAGCCCGCGCAGCGGCACCCCGTGGCGGCGGGCGATGCGGTAGAGCGTATCGCCGCGCCGGACCACCGCGACGCCCGCCTCGGGGCCGGCCGCGCCCGCCGCCGGGGCGGGGCTCCGCGCCGGGCCGGCGCTGTAGTAGTCGCGGCCGCCGCCGCAGGCGGAGACGGCAAGCAACGCCACCATCAGGACGACGGTTCTGAGCACGTTGGAAAGAGTCCGTTAAATCAACTCTTTCCCAGCCTAACCTCACCCGATTCGGAACGCAATGCGGGCAAGCGAATCGGGGGTCAGGGCGGGGACCCGTCCACCGCGTCGGGCAGCAGCGGGACGAAACGCACCGGCCACAGGGTCTCGTAATCCACCGAATCGCCGCGCCGGCGGCACTTCAGGAGCTGCTGATCCTCCTCCTCGCCGCCCACCGGCAGGATCATGATTCCGTCCGGCGCCAGCTGGTCGAGCAGCACCGGCGGGACGTCGACCGCCGCGGCGGTCACGATGATCCGCTCGAACGGCGCCACCTCGGGCCAGCCCCGCGAGCCGTCGTCCCACCTGGTGGTGATGTTGGCGAGGCGGAGCCGCTCGAAGCGCCCCTCGGCCTCGCGCAGCAGGGGGCGCAGGCGCTCGACGGTGTAGACCCGGCGGCACAGCCCGGACAGCACCGCCGTCTGGTAGCCCGATCCGGTGCCGATCTCCAGCACCTTCAGGCGCTTGTCCAGCTCGAGCTCGCGCGTCATGTAGCCGACCACCGCGGGCTGGGAGATGGTCTGGCCGTGGCCGATCGGCAGCGCCGCGTTGTCGTGCGCCCGGGCGCGGAAGGCCGGCGGCACGAACATCTCGCGCGGCACCCGCTCGATCGCCGACAGCACGTCGCGATCGGTGATGCCGTGGTCGCGGAGCTCCGTGATCAGCCGGATCCTCGACTCGTACTCGATCACGGAACACCTCCGGCGCAATTCGGCATGGGCGCGGCGTCTACCCCCGGCGCGCCGGGCGGATCGCGTCGAGACCGCCCATATAGGGGCGCAGCGCCGCCGGCAGGGCGACCGACCCGTCTTCCCGCTGGCCGTTCTCCAGCACCGCGATCAGCAGCCGGCCGACCGCGACGCCCGACCCGTTGAGGGTGTGCACGAAGGCGGTCCCCCTGCGGTCTTCCGGGCGGTAGCGCGCGCGCATCCGCCGCGCCTGGAAGGCGCCGCAATTGGAACAGCTGGAAATCTCGCGATAGGCGTCCTGGCCGGGCAGCCAGACCTCGATGTCGTAGGTCTTCTCGGCCGCGAACCCCATGTCGCCGGTCGACAGCACGACCACCCGGTAGGCCAGGTCGAGGCGCTTGAGCACCTCCTCGGCCGCGCCGGTCATGCGCTCGTGCTCGCCGGGCGAGTCCTCCGGCATCGTCACGCTGACCAGCTCGACCTTGTGGAACTGGTGCTGGCGCAGCATGCCGCGGGTGTCGCGCCCGGCGGCGCCCGCCTCCGAGCGGAAGCAGGGGGTGAGGGCGACGAAGCGGAGCGGGAGCTCGGCGGGGTCGAGAATCTCCTCCGCCACCAGATTGGTCAGCGGCACCTCGGCGGTCGGGATCAGCCAGTGGCCGGTGTCGGTCCTGAACAGATCCTCGGCGAACTTGGGAAGCTGCCCGGTGCCGAAGAGCGCCGCATCGCGCACCAGCAAGGGGGTGCTGGTCTCGGTGTAGCCGAACCCGGCGGTGTGCAGGTCGAGCATGAAGGCGGCCAGCGCGCGCTCGAGCCGGGCGAGCGCGTCGTTGAGCACCACGAAGCGCGCGCCGGAGAGCTTCGAGGCGGCGGCGAAATCCATCATGCCCAGCGCTTCGCCGATGGCGACGTGGTCGCGCGCCTCGAAGGCGAATTCGGGCGGCGCGCCGACGCGGCGCAGCTCGACATTGGCGTTCTCGTCGGGACCGTCGGGAACGTCCCCGGCCGGCAGGTTGGGGAGGTCCGCCAGCAGGGCGTCGATCTCGGCGTCGATTCCGGCGCACTCGTCCTCCAGCGCCTGCATGCGGGTCTTGATCCGGGCGACCTCGTGGATCAGGGCGGCGGCGTCCCCGCCCTCCTTCTTCGCCGCGCCGATCTCGCGCGATGCCTCGTTGCGCCGGGTCCGGTGGGTCTGGAGCTCGGTCTGGCGCGCGCGGCGGCGGGAGTCGAGCGCGAGGATGCCCGCGCTCACCGGCTCGAGCCCGCGGCGCCGCAGCCCGCGGTCGAGGTCTTCAGGGTTGTCCCTGATCCAGCGCAGATCGAGCATCGTCTACTCCGCCGTCGCGGCAGGCCCGGCTATGCGGACGCATCCTCGGCGGCTTCGCGCTCGGCGCGCTTGCGCTCCATGATGCGGGCCCCGATGATCGAGGCTTCGTACAGCAGGATGATCGGCAATGCGAGCCCGATCTGGCTGAACACGTCCGGCGGGGTCAGGATCGCCGCGGCGACGAACACCGCGACGATGGCGTAGCGCCGCTTGGCGGCGAGCCCGTCGGCGGTGACGATCCCGACGCGCGCCAGCAGCATCAGGAAGACCGGCAACTCGAAGCCGATGCCGAAGGCGAAGATCAGCCGCATCACCAGCGACAGATACTGGTCGACCTTGGGCTCGACCTCGATCGCCAGATCGCCGGGGTCGGCGGGTTTCTGGAAGTCGAGGAAGAACTCCCACGCCACCGGCATCACGCCGTAATAGACCAGCGAAGCGCCCATGCAGAACAGGACGGGGGTGGCCATCAGGAAGGGCAGGAACGCCCGGCGCTCGTTCCTGTAGAGGCCGGGGGCGACGAACAGCCAGACCTGCATCGAGATCAGCGGGAAGGCGATCAGCGCGGCGGTCCAGAACGCCACCTTGACATAGGTGAAGAACGCCTCGTGCAGGGCGGTGAAGATCATCCGGCTGCCCTCGCGCTCGTCGAGCGCGGCGGCCAGCGGCCGGACCAGGAAGCCGAAAATCTCCTCGGCCACGAAGAAACAGGCGAAGAAGGTCACGAGGAAGCCGATGGCGCAGTAGATCAGCCGGGTGCGCAGTTCGATCAGGTGATCGAGCAGCGGCATCGCCTTGTCGGGCGGGGTCTCGTCGACCGCTTCGTTCACGTGCCCGACCCCGCCCTGGCGGCGACCGCCTCTTCCTCATCGCCCGCTTCGGGCGGGGCGTCGCCGTCTTCCGCGGCCTCGACGGGTTCCGCGGCCTCGACGGGTTCCTCGGCCTCGACGGATTCCTCGGCCTCGACGGGCTCCGCGGCCTCGACGGCTGGCGCGGTTTCCGGTGCGGCCCCGCCGTCGGACGCCTCGGCCCTGGCCGGTTCCTCGTCGAGGTAGTCGAGCGCCGTCGCCTCTTCGGGCCACTCGTCCTCGATCTCGGTCTCGATCTCGTCCTCGATTTCGCGCTTGATCGTGTTGACCATGCCGTCGGGGTCGATCTCGGCGGTCAGCGAGTCCTTGACCTTGTCGAGCTCGACCTCGCGCGCCATGTCCTCGAGCCCGCCCTGGAACTCGCGCGCCAGCTCGCGCGCGCGGCGCACCCAGTAGCTCACCGTGCGGACCAGCGCGGGCAGGTCCTTGGGACCGATCACGATCAACGCGATCACGATAACGATCAGGAATTCCCAACTGCCGATGTCAAGCATCGGCGGGCCGATCCATCATGGGGTTGCCGCTCAAGCGGGGCGTCCGGCCTGCGCTCGCGCGCGCCGGCGCACTCTCGGTCCTGGCTCTCAGCTCTTGGCGGTCTCGTCCCGTTCCCGGGCTTCCGCCGGGATTTCCTTGGCCGGGTCCTGCGCCTCCGCCGACACCGTGCCCGCCGGATCGGAGTCCTTCAGGCCCTTCTTGAAGGCGTTGATGCCGCGCGCCGCGTCGCCCATGAGACGCGACAGCTTCCCGCCGCCTCCGAACAGGACCAGAACCACTACCAGGACGACGAGCCAGTGCCAGATGCTAAACGATCCCATCGCGGGTGCTCCTGCCTTCCGTTCCGCCATTTCCGTCGCCGACGGCGATGGCAGACCGCGTATATACAAGAAACCGCGAGGTCGTGCACTCGCCTTCGCGGCCTGCCGGGCGCCCTGCCCTACTCGGCGGCGGCGGCGGGGGCGAATTCCGGCATGTCGCCGGGCTCGTCCGCCGCATCGAAGGCAAGGGTCACGACGCCCTCGTCGGGCCGGTCTTCCGCCTCCCCGTCGTCGGGCGCCAGCCCGGCGCCGATGACGGTGCTCGCCGGGCGGACATCGAGCAGCCCGGTCGCCTTGAGCTCGTCGGTGCCGGGCAGGTCGTCGAGGCTCGACAGCCCGAAATGGACCAGGAAACCGTCCGTCGTTCCCCAGGTCATCGGGCGGCCCGGGGTACGGCGCTTGCCGACGGGGCGGATCCAGCCGGCCTCGAGCAGGAAGTCGAAGGTGCCGCGGCTCGCCGCGACGCCGCGGATGTGCTCGACCTCGCTGCGGGTCACCGGCTGGTGGTAGGCGATGACGGCGAGCGTCTCCACCGCCGCGCGCGAGGGCTTGCGGGTCACCTTGCGCTCCACCCGCATGTGCCCGGCGAGATCCTCGGCGGTGCGGAAGCACCAGCCGCCGCCGACGCGCACCAGGTTGACGCCGCGCGGCGCATAATCGGCCGCGACCGCGTCGATCAGGGCCGCGACATCGGTCCCCTCGGCGAAGCGCTCGGCGAGCGCGGCCTCGTCCACCGGTTCGGATGCGGCGAACAGGATCGCTTCCATCAGGCGCAGATCATGCTTCATTTCCGGCCTCCCGGAGGTCTGCGGTGCGGTTCCGTCCACGTATGTATATAGGGCCGAACGGGTTCAATTGCCGGAACTCGATTCGACCCATGCGTGCAAGCTCCAGCCCGGCCACGAAGGTGGCGGCGACGGCCGAGCGCAGCCGGATCCCGCCCCCGGCCTCCGGCGGCAGGAATTCGAACAGCGTCTGCCAGTCGACGGTGCCGATCCCGAGCCCGCTCAGCCGCTCGATCGCGTCGGCGACCGAGTAGAGCGCGCTCGGCTCGATCTCCAGCACCGCGTCCACGCTCCGCCTGCGGCTCTCGCCATAGGCGGACAGGAGGTGGAACAGCGAGACCTCGTATACCGGGCGGCGAACCACCTCGGTTTCCTGCGGGTCGCCGCGGGCGAACACGTCGCGGCCGAGCAGCGGCCGGGCCATCATCTGCCGGCCGCGCTCCTGCATCGCCTCGAGACGGCGGAGCTGGAAGGCGAGCGCCTCGGCGAGCTCCGGGCCGCTCGGCGCCTCGTCGTCCTCGTCCTCGGGCAGCAGCAGCCGCGACTTGAGATAGACCAGCCACGCCGCCATCACCAGGTAGTCGGCGGCGATCTCCAGGTCGAGCCGGCGCGCGGCGACGATGAAGGCGAGATACTGCTCGGCGAGATCGAGGATCGATATCCGGGCGAGGTCCACCTTCTGCTGGCGCGCCAGCGCCAGCAGCACGTCGATCGGCCCTTCATACCCGTCGAGATCGAGCACCAGGGTTTCGCCGCGCCCGACCGGCTCGAACCGCTCTTCCGCCCGATATCCGTCGTTCTCAGTCAGGGTGCGAGCCCCGTGAACCCCGCGATCACGTCCATCAGGAACCGAACCGGCGTCCCGACCAGCCAGGGGAAGACGTTGAGGTCGACCCCGATCTCCCGCCCCACGTAAGGCAGGATGAACAGCACGCCTATTATCACGAACAGCCCGAATCGCTCCATCCGCGCGAGCGGCCGGGCTAGCCCGAGCGGCAACAGCCCGACCGCGATGCCCCCGCCGTCGAGCGGCGGCCGCGGCAGCGGGAACGCGCCCGCGCGCGCGCCCGCCGCCGTCGAGCGGCGGCAGCGGCAGCAGGTTGAACACCGCGAGCACCAGGTTGATCAGGATCGAGTGCTGCAGATTCTCCAGCACCCAGAGCTGAACCGCATCGGGCAGCAGCGGGACGATGTGCAGCAGCGCGGCCGAAACCGTGGCCAGCGCGATGTTGACCGCCGGCCCGGCCGCGGCGACCCAGACCATGTCCCGCCGCGGGCTCTCCAGCCGGCTGAAATCGACCGGCACCGGCTTCGCCCAGCCGAAGACGAAATTGCTGAGCGACAGCAGCAGCCCCGGCACCACGATCGTGCCCCAGGGATCGACATGGCGCAGCGGGTTGAAGGTCACCCGCCCCAGCCGCTTCGCGGTGTCGTCGCCGAGCTTCCAGGCGACATAGCCGTGCGCGGCCTCGTGCAGGGTGATCGCGATCAGCACCGGAAGGATCCAGGTCGACGCGGTGTATACAAGCTCCGTCATGCGCCCGCGCCCGCCGCCGCCTGCGGCATTTTGTCGCGGGCCATGGCGCGGCCGCGCCGAAAGCGCGCCATGGCGCGGCCGGTCATCGCGTCCACCCCCTCGATCGCCGCGCGCATCCCGGCAAGCTCGCCGTTGCAGTGGAGCACCGCGTCGCAGCCCGCATCGAGCGCCGCCCGGGCCCGGGAAGCCGGGCCGCCCGACAGGGCATCCATGCAGAGGTCGTCCGAGATCAGCAGGCCGTCGAAGCCGATCAAGCCGCGTATCGCCCGCGCCACCGCGGCGCGCGACAGGGTCGCCGGCGCGGTCGCGTCGAAGGCGGTGTAGACGACATGGGCGGTCATCGCCCAGGGCATGTCGCGGAGCGCCCGGAACGGGGCGAAGTCGGCCGCCAGCGCGTGCACCGGCACATCGACCACGGGAAGCGCGCGGTGGCTGTCGACCGCCGCCCGCCCGTGCCCCGGTATGTGCTTGACCACCGGGACGACGCCCCCCGCGAGCAGGCCCTCGCAGACCGCGCGGCCGAGCGCGGCGACCGTCCCCGGGTCGTCGGAGAACGCGCGGTCGCCGATCACCCCATGCCCGCCCGGCGCCGGCACGTCCAGCAAGGGCAGGCAGTTGACGTCGATTCCGAGCTCGGCGAGTTCGCCGGCGATCTCCCGCGCGGCGGCGCCGGCGGCCTCGACCGCGCGGTCGAGGCCCTCTTTCGCCGCCATGTCGCCGAAGCTCCGCCAGGGCGGCCGGCGCCGCCAGTGCGGGGGCGCGAGGCGCTGCACCCTGCCGCCCTCCTGGTCGATCAGGACCGGCGCGTCCTGCCGCCCCACGCTGTCGCGCAGCGCCGCGACCAGGTCGCGCACCTGCCCCGGCTCGCGGCAATTGCGCGCGAACAGGATGAAGCCCAGAGGATTCGCATCGGCGAACAGGGCGCGTTCGTCGCGCCCCAGCGCCTCGCCGGCACAGCCGAACACGATCGCCGCGGGGGGCGCCCGCTCAGCGCTGCACGACAAGGCAGCCGACCTTGCGCTTGGCGAGGGCCGCGCAAAGCCGCCGCGCCGTCTCACGGTCCGTCGCCGGTCCCACGAGAAGCCTGTAATAGACGCCCTTGGGTGGGCCGAGGTCCTTCCGTTCGATCTCCAGCTCGTGCTTCCCGAGGAGCTTGCGGTTCTGGCCGCGCAGCCGGTTCCACGCCTTGCTGGCCGCCTCCCGGGAGCGCAGCGCCGCGAGCTGGAGCCGGTACGTGCGCTCGACCGCCGGCCCGGGCGGCGGCTCGGCGGAGCCGGCCTTTGGCTTGACCGGCGTCGCGCTCGCCTCCGCCCGCGGGGCCGGCGCCGGTGCGGAAGGCGTCTCCACCGGCGGAGGGGGATCCCGGGTCGCCGCCAGGATCCTCTCCGGCGGCAGCGGCGCCTCGGGTTCCGGCAGCAGGCGTTCGACGGGCTCGCCCGCGGGCGCCGCCTGGATGCGGTCGTAGATCTTCTTGTCCCGGTCGGGGATGGTGCGCCCGCCGGGCGATTCGGGCTTGACCTTGTACGGCCCGGGGTCGGCCTTGATGATCGCGCCGGCCCTCGCGGCCGCCGAGGATCGCGCCTCGCTGTAGGCGTGCAGCAGCAAGCCGGCCGAGGCGGCGAGGGCCGCGATCCCGACCGCGCCGGAGAGCAGCCCGCGGAGCCACCGCCGCCTGCCCACGCCGTCCGGTTTTTCGCGGCCCTGCGCGGCGGGGCTCTTCGCCATCACCGCATCTCCTCGACCGGCGCGACCCCCATGATGTCGAGGCCGGATGCGATGACCAGCGCGGTGGCGCGGACCAAAGCGAGGCGCGCGCGGCTGAGCGCCGGATCGCCGGCGACCACGAAGCGGCGGGCCTCGTCGACATTGCCCAAATTCCACAGCCCGTGGAACGCCGCCGCGATTTCCGACAGCGCGTAGGCGATGCGGTGGGGCTCGGCGGCCTCGGCGGCGGCCTCGACCGTGCGCGGCCATCCCGCCAGCCGGCGGATCAGCGCGAGCTCCTCCTCCCCGTCGAGCGGGTCGAGCGCGGCCCGGCCGAGCGCGGCGTCGGAAAAATCCTCGCCGGGGAAGGCATCGGCCGCGTTCCTCAGCGCCGAACAGGCCCGGGCGTGGGCGTATTGCACATAGAAGACCGGGTTGTCCCTCGATTGCTCGACCGCCCGGGCGAGGTCGAAATCGAGCGCCGCCTCGTTGCCCCGGGTCAGCATCATGAAGCGCACCGCGTCTTTGCCGACGCGGTCGACCACCTCGCGCAGCGTCACATAGGTCCCCGCGCGCTTGGACATCTTTACCGGCCGGCCCGCCTCCGACAAATTGACCAAATTGCAGACCAGCACCGAGAACCGGGCCCCGCCCGCGCTCAGCGCCTCGACCGCCGCCTCCATGCGCTTGACGTATCCCTTGTGGTCGGCGCCCCACACGTCGATCAGCACCGGGAAGCCGCGTTCGAACTTGTCCCGATGATAGGCCATGTCGGTAGCGAAATAAGTCCAGCTGCCGTCGGATTTGCGAATCGCCCGATCCGCGTCGTCGCCGAACGCGGTCGAGCGGAACAGGGTCTGCGGCCGGGGCTCCCAGTCCTCGTCCGCCTTGCCCTTGGGCGGATCGAGCACGCCGACATGCAGCAGCCCGCGCTCTTCCAGCTCGGACAGCGTGCGTTCCACCGCGCCGGAGGAAGCGAGCTCGCGTTCGGAGGCGAACACGTCGTGCGCGACGCCGAGCGCCGCGAGGTCGTCGCGGATGAGGTCCATCATCGCCTCGATCGCGAAGTCGCGGACCGGCTCCAGCCAGACCTCTTCCGCGGCGCCCAGCCACTTCGTTCCGTCGCGCGCCAGCAGGGCGCTTGCCGTCCCGGCGAGGTAGTCGCCGGGATAGAAATCCTCCCTCATGTCGCCCGGCGCCTCGCCGGCGGCCTCGCGGTAGCGGTGGTAGAGCGACCGCGCGAGCAGGTCGACCTGCACCCCGGCGTCGTTGACGTAGTACTCGCGGGTCACCGCGTAGCCCGCCTTGGCCAGCAGCGCGGCCAGCGCGTCGCCCACCACCGCGCCGCGTCCGTGGCCGACATGCATCGGCCCGGTCGGGTTCACCGAGACGTATTCGACATTGACCCTTTGCCCGGCGCCGAGCTGCGAATCGCCATACCCGATGCCTTGCCCGAGGATGTGGCGCAGCTGGTCGCGCCACCGGCCGGGTTCGAGCACCAGGTTGACGAAGCCCGGCCCCGCCACCGAAATCTCCGCCACCGCGTCGCTGGCTTCGAGGCGCGCGACCAGGCGGTCGGCGAGATCGCGCGGCTTCATGCCGAACGCGCCCGCGAAGACCAGGGCGGCATTGCTCGATATCTCGCCGTGGCGCGCATCCCGCGGCGGCTCGACCGAGAAATCGGCGTCGGGCGCGGAGACGCCGCGCTCCCCGGCGACGTGCCCGACGGCGTCCCTGAAAAGCGTCCTGATGTCGCCGTATACGTTCATGTCCACCCCGGAGCCGGTGTCCTGTTACAGGATTTCGCGCGATTTCGCACCCCGTCCCCGCCGCCCCCCTCGTCATTTCGACCGGAGCCCCGCCAGGGGCGGAGCAGGGAAATCTCGCCCCCATGGGCAGGGAGGTTTCTCCACTTCGCCACGCTCCGCGCGGCTCCGGTCGAAATGACGAGGTGGGGGGGGCCGCCGTGCCTGGGGCACTCCGGGCGAAAGAAGGACGGCCCGCCTCCCTCGTCATTTCGACCGGAGCCCCGCCAGGGGCGGAGCGGAGAAACCTCGCCCCCATGGGCAGGGAGGTTTCTCCACTTCGCCACGCTCCGCGCGGCTCCGGTCGAAATGACGAGGGGGGCGGCGCCGTGCCTGGGGCGCTCCGGCCGAAAGAAGGACGGCCCGCCTCCCTCGTCATTTCGACCGGAGCGCCGCAGGCGCGAAGTGGAGAAACCTCCCTGCCGCTTCCTCCCTCGTCATTTCGACCGGAGCGCCGAAGGCGCGTAGTGGAGAAACCTCACAGCCGCTTCCCCCCTCGTCATTTCGACCGGAGCGCCGCAAGGCGCGGAGTGGAGAAACCTCCCTGCCCATGGGGACGAGGTTTCTCCACTTCGCCGTGCTGACGCACGGCTCCGGTCGAAATGACGAGGTGGGGCCGCCACGCCCCGCGCGGCTACGCCCCGGATCAAGTCCGGGCTCCGGTCGAAATGACGAGGGGGGCGGTGCCGTGTTTGCGCGACGAAGGGCGCGATATCAAGTGCTTGTTCTCCGCCTCCGCTTGACCGGCGCGGCCCCCCTGCCTAGATACTCAGCCATGTCGGAGGGTGTGGAAACGGTCGCGGCGGCGGTCACGATCAGCGATTCGGCGGTGCGCCGGATCCGCGAGCTCGAAGCGGAAGGCGACGCCGCCGGGCAGATGCTCCGGGTCGCGGTGGACGGCGGCGGCTGCTCCGGCTTCCAGTACAGCTTCGACTTCGACGATTCCCGCAACGGCGACGACACCGTGTTCGCGCGCGACGGCGTGCGGGTGGTGATCGACGACATGTCGCTCGAATTCCTCGCCGGTTCCGAGATCGACTATGTCGAGGAGCTGGTCGGCGCCTATTTCACCGTGCGCAACCCGAACGCGGCGTCGACCTGCGGCTGCGGGGTCTCGTTCACGGTCGGATGACCCGGATCGCGACCTGGAACGTCAACTCGATCCGCGCCCGGCTGCCGCGCGTGCTCGAATGGCTGGCCGCGTTCTCGCCCGACATCGTGCTCGCCCAGGAGCTCAAGGCGACCGACGAGACCTTCCCGCGCGAGGCGATCGAGGACGCGGGCTACAACGTCGCCATCTGCGGCCAGAAGAATTTCAACGGCGTCGGCATCTTCGCCAAACAGCCGATCGAGGATGTCCGGACCGGCCTCCCGGGCGACGCGCAAGACGACCAGGCGCGCTATATCGAGGCCTTCGTGGGCGACCTCAGGGTGGCCTCGATCTACCTGCCCAACGGCAACCCCGCGCCGGGCGAGAAATTCGACTACAAGCTGCGCTGGATGGACCGGCTCAGCGCGCATGTCCGCGACCTGCTGCGCCAGGAGGAGGCGCTGGTGCTGGGCGGCGACTACAACGTGGTGCCGACCGACGGCGATTGCTACGACCCCGAGGGCTGGGCCGGCGACGCGCTGTGCCGGCCGGAATCGCGCGCGCGCTACCGCGCGATGGTCCATCTCGGCCTGACCGACGCCTACCGCGCCTACAACCGCGCGCCGCACGCCTACAGCTTCTGGGACTACCAGGGCGGCGTCTGGCAGAAGGATTTCGGCCTGCTGATCGACCATTTGCTGCTGTCGCCGCAGGCCGCCGACCGGCTGTCGGCGTCGGGCATCGACCGGGGCCCGCGCGGCAAGGCCAAGGCGTCCGACCACACCCCCGTCTGGTGCGAGATCGACCCGCCGGGCTAGGTGCGCGACATGGTGTAGGCGGCCAGGCGATCCCTCGCCTCGTCGACCAGAGCCAGCCCGGCCCTCGCATGATCCGAGCTCCGGTCGGCGGTGTGCCCCTCATATTCGTCGAGCCCGAGAACGCTCGGACGAGTCCCCAGCGCCTGCCACCATCGAGCGACGTTCGGCCTGACTTCGAACCAGATATCCAGCCACTTGATCATGTCGAGCACCTTGATCAGCGGCGCATAACAACATTCCACGAGCGTAAACCCCTCGCCCATGATCCAGGGTCGGCCGTCGGACAGGGTCGCTTCCATTTTCGCGAATATCCGGTCCCACCCGACGAGTCCGCGCAACACCCACTCCGAGTCCATGCCGTCCCTGATGACCGATTGTTGCCGCAGCGTCTTCTCGAGATCGGGTTGCTTCTTCCATCGGCTCTCCAGCTTCCCGGTGTCGACCGCGGAGCGGAATCGCGTGACGAAATTCAGGGCGGCGACCCCCGGAAACCCGATTTCATCCGAATCCTTGATCCACTCGCGCATATAGGTCCGCTGGAGCAGGCCGGCCGGCTTGAGGGCCGGGTCGGCCTTCAACTCGTCGATGTAGTCGCAGATGATCGAGGATTCGCGGATCGGGTTGCCGTCGTGAACCAGCGTCGGCACCACGGCTTTGGGATTGATCGCAAGGTAGCTTTCATCGAAGTGGTCTTCGTCGAGCAGATGGATATAACGCGGTGTCCAGTCCTCGATCCCTTTCTCGGCGAGCGTGACAACCGCCCGGTTCGAGCATACGGAGTCCGCTTCCTTGAGGTAGTAGAGTTCGAGCATCCCGATATCCTCCCGCCGCCGCCAACGCCATCGCCGGCATTCTACCGCCGGGGCCATCCTTGACAAGGCCGCGCCGCTCCGTCCTAATGAGATGCGTAGAAATCGGCTGAATTCCGCGCTCGTCCGGACTCGTGAAAGAGGATAGCGAATTATGGTTGTTGTCGTTCCAACCGACTCCTCGGTTCTCGAATTGACGGGTATCCACCTCTATCACGCCAATCGCTCCAACTGTTCGGCGCGTGTCCGGTTGCTGCTGGAAGAGAAGGAGCTCGACTGGACGAGCCATCACATCGATCTCGGCAGGAAGGAAAATATCTCGGAAGCGTATTTCGGGATCAATCCGAAAGGCGTGGTTCCCGCGCTGGTGCATGACGGCACGGTAATTACCGAATCGAACGACATTCTGCTCTATCTTGAGGAGACATTTCTGGAGCCGGGATTTCGAGCGGTATCGTCGGATTGTCAATCCGAAATCGACTACTGGCTGAAGATGTCGGGCGACCTCCACATACCGGGCATCAAGACCTTTCAATACTACAAGCTGAACGCGGCGCTCCTGGAGAAGACCGACGAAGAGCTCGCGCTCTACAGGAAGCTGCAGACCGACCCCGACCTCCTGGCGTTTCACGGTAAACACAGCGAGGGCAGGCGCTTTTCCGCCGCCGACGCCGATGCGGCGGCCGCCCTGCTCGACGAGTACTTCGCGAGACAGGAGCAGGAGATCGCGGACGGCGGCTGGCTGGTCGGCGGCTCGTACACCCTGGCCGACATCTCCTGGTCGCCGACCGTAACCACCCTGCTGGCCGGCGGATTCGACTTCGGCAAATACCCCAACATCGAGGAATGGTACGCGCGCATATCGCGGCGGCCGCAATTCGAAAAGGCCGTCTTCGAATGGCGCAACCAGGCGCGTTATGCGGTGACCGATCCAACGATCGCGGGCGCGGCGGGTACCGCGTGATTGTCGGGCAGCCGCACGGGAGACCCAGGAAAATGACCTTTTACGCTGATTCGCAATACCCGGTACGGGAAGATCTCGACGCGGTTCATGCCGGACAGCTCGATCAGCTGGCCGACCCCGGCACCTGGGGCACCGGCGCGCAACGCCTGGCGATCGCCAGAGAAGTTCGCCAGGCGTGTTATGACGCGGGCACGCAGGAAGAACCGGAAGACACCGGCCCGTTGAGCGCCGTCGAACTGCCGGAGGCGATCTGCGCGACGATCCGCAAATTGGCCGTCGCGCCCAAGGATTTTTTGGAGGACTCCTACGAAGAGGCCAGGAAGGGCGGTCTGAGCGACGAGGAATATGTCGAGGTTCTCGGCATCGTGTCGCGCCTGACCGACATGGACGTGTTTGCCCGCGGCATCGGCGTTCCCCTGCGCCCCCTGCCGGCCGCGCGCGACGGCCGGCCGTCCCGGGTCCGCCCCCGGGTCGCCAGGAAGGAAATGGCCTGGGTGGCGACGGTTCCGAATCTCCCCGAGGGCGGCGACGAGGCCGCCGAGATGTACGGCGAGGACTACCGGCCCTACATCATCCGCTCGCTCAGCCTGGTGCCGGATGAAATGCGGCGGCATCTCGAGCTGGAAGAAGTTCAATACCTGCCGATGAAGAGCATCCTGATCAAGGATTATCAGCACCATGAGGGCTTCACCCGCGCCCAGGTCGAGCTGATCGCGGGCCGGGTATCGGCCCTCAACGAGTGCTTCTACTGAACGGCGGGCCATGCCTGGTTCCTCCGTGAGAGTGGACGCGAGACCGGCCTGACCATCGACCTGGCGGCGCTGCTCGACCCGGCGCGGGACAGCGGGGTCCCCGGCGGCAGGGAGATCCTGGCCTTTGCCGATGCCGTCATAGGGCCCGACCGGGCCGCGCTCGACCGGGCGCGGCGGGCTCTCGCCGACGCGCTCGGGCCGGCGGCGGTATCGGCGGCGGCGGCCATCGCCGCGACCTTCACCAAGAACGATCGCATCGCCAACGGCAGCGGCATTCCGTCCGAGCTGAGGATGCTGCGGAATTCCCGGGAGATCCGGGCGGAGCTCGGGTTGAACGACTTCGGGACGTCGGTGAACACGCTCAGGCACTACCCCGACGAGCGATAGCCGGCCCCAGCGCAAGGCCGGCGGCGGTTGCTACCGGTCGATATAGCCGAGCGTGATCGGGTGCCCCTTGCGCTGTTCTTCCGCCGCCCCGGTGTGCTTTCCGGAGCTCCAGCCGACCGGGCGCAGCACGCGCTCGGCGAAGTCGATCGATTCCTGGTCGGTGACCGTTGCGATGGTGTCGTTCCAGCGGTTCAGGAAGCCGCCGACAGCGATCACCGCCAGTATCTCGATGATCTGGTCGTTCGAATAGTGCTTGCGCAGTTCGACGTAGTTCTCCGGTTCGACGACGTTCGGCGAGACCCCCGCCGCGAACGCCAGATCGAGGGCCGCCCGCTCGGCATCCGAGAATTCGGGAGAGGTCCGGTAGCTCCAGAGCGCCTGGATTCTCTCATCCGCGACCCCGAGCTTGTGGAGGTGGTAGGAGCCATGGGACTGGCAATGCAGGCATCCGCTCGCCAGGCTCGCGGCCGTGAAGACCAGCTGCTTGAGATCCCCGTCGATACCGCGGCCCGGAAAGACCAGTTTCAGGAGATCGTTCACCTTCTCCCGCAGCTCGGGCCAATGGTGCATCTCGAGGTCTTGCCGGCTCTCGTATCCTGTCGCTGCCACAAATTTCCTCCCCTGGCCAGTCGTCGGCGGCGGGTCCAGTGTGCCGATCGGGAAGCCCATTGCAATGCGCTCACCGGTTGCATGGCAGGGACGACCGGCGCGGTCCCCCGGGGGACGCGAAGGCGTATTCGGGCCGGGCTGCCGTTATTCGCGCGTTTCGTAAGGCTTCCGGCAATTTCTTCACGTGAAACATCAGGCCCTACTCGCCGCGCGGCAGCTTGAGGTCCTCGAGCGGCGGCAGGCCGTAGCTCTCCCAGTCCG
Organism: Defluviicoccus sp. bin129; assembly: GCA_002239065.1. Taxonomy (GTDB): domain Bacteria; phylum Pseudomonadota; class Alphaproteobacteria; order MPNO01; family MPNO01; genus MPNO01. The sequence goes on from MPNO01000049.1 coordinate 30,640, forward strand.
CCGCGACCTCGCGCAGCTTCTCCAGCGGCGGCAGCGAGATCCCCGGATAGTCCCATTTGCGGGTGGCGTCGATGACCACCTTGGCGGCCGGCGCCTGCCCGCCCTCGGGCGCGTCGGGGCCGAAGGAGGACGGGTCGAGCTCGACCGCCGCCGGGGTCTCGATGACCCGCACGTCGCGCTCCGGGCGGACCCGCCAGGCGAGGATCCAGTCGCGCATGAACGGGTCCTCGATGTCGATGTCGTCGTCGGTGACCACGATCCACTTGAAATAGCTCATCCCCATATGGCCGAAGCTGCCGAACACCGCCTGGTCGACATGGCCGGCATACATCTTCCTGAGCGAGATCCACAGCGTCGCCGTGCAGCCGCCGGCTTCCAGCGCGTGCACGTCGGCGATGCCCGGGATGCGCAGATCCTCGCTCAGATGCTTCTTCAGCCCGGCCTCCAGCAGCGAGCGCTTGATCATGCTGCTCTCCGAGGGCGGCAGCTGGCTGATGATGCCGAGCAGGATCGGGTCCCTGCGGTGGGTGATGCAGTTGACCTTGAACACCGGCGCGTGGCGCCCGCCCGCCATGTAGCCGGTGAACTCGCCGAACGGGCCCTCGGGTTCGAGCGAATCGGTCAGCACCTCGCCCTCGATGACGATCTCGGCATGCGCCGGCACTTCGAGGTCGACGGTCTCGCAGCGCACCAGCGGGATCGCCTCGCCGCGGATGCCGCCGGCAACCGCGAGCTCGTCGGCGCCGTAGCGCGCCGGCGCCGTGACGTACTGCACCGGGTCGCCGCCGATGAAGATCGCCGCCGGCATGTTCCTGCCGCGCGCCTTCCACTTCTCCCAGTGGATGGCGCCGCCGCGGTCGGGCGCGCCGAACAATATGCCGGTCTTGTCCCTGCCCTTTATCTGGCAGCGGCGGATGCCGATATTGCGCCGCCCGTCATCGGGGTCCTTGGTCACCCAGAGCGGCGTGAGATACGGCCCGGCGTCCTTCTCCGGCGTCCATACCGGGATCGGGAACGCGTTGAGGTCCACGTCCTCGCCGGAAACGATGACTTCCTTGCACGGCCCGTCGTCGACGATCACCGGGTCGATGGGGTTGGCGATGCCGTCGATCACCTTGCGGTGGATGGCGGCGAAGTCGGGCTCGCAGCCGATCGCGGTGGCGATCATCTCGCGCGAGGCCGCCACCACCCCGGCGACGACGCGCCCGCCGGGATAGCCCTTGATGTTGCGGAAGCCGATGCCGTAGCGGTTGCCCTCCGACATCGCGCGGAAGATCATCCTGAGCACCGCCGAGATCTCCCAGTCCTTGTCGACCTCCTTGTCGACCCAGCGCATCATGCCGCGCTGCTCCAGGACCTGGAGATAGGGCCTGAGCCCGTCATAGCTCATCGCCTGTCCGCCTCCCTCGCTGTCGATGCGCGCCGGTCGCCCATATCGCGGCCGCCCGCCTCAGCTGCCCTCGGCCGTCTTCGGCGCGGCGCCGGGGTTCCACTGCCCCCGGCGCATGCGGTTGATCTCGACCCGCTCGAACAGCCCCGCCTTGCGGAAGGGCTCGTCGCGCGAGAACGCCTCGGCCTCCTCCCGCGAGGGGACGTTGACGATCAGCACGCTCCCGGTGCGGGTCCCGCCGTCCTCGCCGAGCAGCGCGCCGCCGAGCACCAGGATGTCCTCATGCGCGTCGAGATAGGCGAAGTGGTCCTCCCGGGCGCGCGCGCGGATCTCTTCCGCACCGGGCTTGTCGATCTGGTAGATGATGTAGAGCATGGCCCCGCCCTTCCGTTGCGCCGGTGGCAGGATCACAGGCGGGGCGGCCGCCATCAAGCGTCGAACGCCGGAGGACAGCAATGACGGTCGGGATCGGTGTCGTTTTCGACGGGTTCGACGACGCGCGCGAGATGCTGCGCCTCGCCCGGGGCGCGGAGGCGGCGGGGGCCGCGAGCGTCTGGGTCGCCGAGCATATGGGCTATCGCGAGGCGGTCACCGCCTGCGCGGCGATCGCCGGGGCGACCGAGACAGTGCGGCTGGTGCCGACCGCGATCAGCCCCTATCTCTGGCACCCCACCCCGACGGCGATGGCGCTGGCCACCCTCGCCGAGCTGGCGCCCGGGCGCGTCGCCGCGGCGGTGTCGGTCGGCAATTTGCTCAATCTCAGGGAATCGGGCCACGAGCCGCTGCGCCCGGTGGCCGCGATCGGCGGCATGGTGGCGGATCTCCGCGCGCTGTGGACCGGGGATGCGGTCACCAGCGACGCCCCCAGCTACCGCCTCGACGGCGCCTACATGAACTTCGCCCCGCCGGCGCCGCTGCCGATCTACGTCGCCTCGACCGGCCCGCAGGTGCTCCGCCTCTCGGGCCGGATCGCCGACGGGGTGCTGCTGTCGGGCGGGCTCACCCTCGAATCGACCCGGCGCTGCCTCGCCTTCGCCGAGGAGGGCGCGGCGGCGGCGGGGCGCGACCCGAAATCGTTCCGCCGGGCGAGCCTGATCTACTTCTCGGTCTCGCCCGACGGCGCGGCGGCGGTGGACGACCTGAAGACCAAGCTCGCCTTCCTGTTCCGCAGCCCGCGCCACGCCGACAACATCGCCACCGCGGGGCTCGCCATCGACCACGCCGCGATCATGGACGCGGTCGGGCGCCGCGACCTCGCCGGCGCGGCGGCGCTGATCCCCGACGAGGCGATCGAGGCGTTCTGCGTCGGCGGCACCCCTTCCGACTGCCGCAGGCTGCTCGCCGGCTATCTCGAAGCGGGGATCGAGGAGCCCATCCTGCAGATCAGCGGCACGCAGGAGAACAAGGCCCTGGCGCTCGACCTGGTGCGCGAATTCGCGGCCTCATGAAACCAACAATATCTATATATTATAACTTCTTACATAGCTTACCGAAGCTGTTTTCTTAAATTCGAAAGCGGCGAAGGGATCGCCGTCCCTTCGGGCCGGTTCCGGCCGACATCGCGAGGGGAAGACACCGCGCCGGCCGAGGCCGGACCTCCGACGGCGGCGTGAGCCCTTCCCACCCGGACCGGACTCGCTCTAGGGATCCCGCCTGGCGCCAAACGCGCCGACATAGGCGCTGGTGTCGAAGATGCCGTAGGTTTCGCCGTGGTCCGGACCGTAGAAGTCTCCCTGGATACGGTCGGTGCCGGCGGTTCCCGATGCGTAACCGCCGTCGGCGAGCGCCATGCCCGACCAGGCGGGCGTGGCGATGGAAGACCCGCCAACTCGAAACCGACATCCTTGCCGCCGTCAAGCGCTTCTGCCTCTGCGTCGACCGGAACTCATGTAGCGAACTTATATTCAGGTGACTAGCGCCTGGCTCCAAAGGCACCGATCAGCTGATTGCGCTCGAACACGCCGCCCGCTTCCTCGGCGCGCGGACCGTAGAATTCTCCCTCGATGTAATGCGTTGACGAAGTCCGCTGCGAAAACCCTCCGCTGCGCACCGGTAAATTCGCCCACATCATCACGGGGCGTGCGTCGGGCGCCAGCCGGACATCGACGGAGGGGTTGTTGAAGTCCTCGATGGTGAGAGAAGCATCGCCACGAACCAGGCGGTTGTTCGCATCCAGAGCCACCATCTCGCCATTCCAGGTGGCCGAACCGGACAGGAGGCTGTTGGGATGGGTCACGCCCGCGACGAATGCAAAGCGTCCCTGGAAGCCCTCGCTGGAGGGACGGAAGGCGGCCGCCCGCATGTGGTTCCACGTTCCCAAGCTGGTGAATGCAGTCACCTCGTCGTCGGTGTCGTCGTCGGTGTCGTCGTCGGTGTCGTCGTCGTCGCCGAACGCGAATGGCTCACCCCTGAAGGTTCCTTGACATCGCGAGACATCGGGAGTGCAGGAGAGACCTGTCACCCGCTCCCCGGCAAAACCCTGGCCGCTGAAGATCATGTCGCTGAAGAGCATGGAGTTGACATTGAGCGGTGGCTGCTGGGAGCCGACTGTACGGGTATTAGTGGAGCCGCCACCGCCGCACGCCGACAGGAACAACAAGCCGAGAACGGCGGCCGAAGCCGCGATGCATGTGTTCGAACGCATGAACTTTCTCCCATTTCCGTTGCCGGACCGGCCAGCGTCGCGCGGCGGCACCCTGGCGCTCGCAAGTGATCGGGAATGATATAGCGAAGTTGGCATGATATAAAATGAATGATCCATGTCTGATCCGTGGCCTGTGCCTCGTCCGTGGAGCGATGCCGTGGCATCCCGCGGATTCGGAGCGGATGGATCGTCCCCGTCGCGTCGACGCGTCTTGTGGCGCGGGGGACTCAGCCTCCCGTCATGGGCGGACCTGTTCCACTGCTGTCCGGTCAAGTTGGGCTGGACCGGGTGCAAGGCGTTGGTGCAGAAGGGTTGCCGGCCCATCCGCCGGATCGGGGCACGCTCTCGCCTGCCATCCTTGTCCCCGTTCGCCTGTGTTCCGGTTGGCATGCCGGAGGTGTAGTCATGCGCGCTGTTGTTGTGATGCCGCCCACCAAACAGGGGCCGAACAGGACGTATGCGGGCTGCACATGCAGCATGTCGGTCAGCGAAGCGCTCGAGATCGACCTGCCGGCAGCCCGGTCTGCCTCTGACGCCGGGGGGAGGTCTTTCCCTGCGGCCTGTCGTCCTGCACGAACGTGCTCGCGCCATGGATGAATGTCGTGCTGCCGGCGTCCTTGAGCATCCTTGCGATCACCGCGCGCTCGGAAGGGGTTGCGGCGTCAACCATCCAGGCGCGCACCCGTTCCACCGCAGAGAGTCGCGTCGCCGCTCCGTCGCCGAGCGCGTCGACAAACCACGGGTACCCTGTGTTATCGACACAACCTCCGCATCGCCTTGACCAGGTAAGGAATATTCCTTACCGTCATGCACAACACAGGAGGAGCGCCGGTCATGTCGATCATCCACGAAGTCGCCACGATGACCGCGAAGGGCCAGATCACCCTGCCCAGGTCAATCCGTCAGGCGCTCGGGGTCGATGTCGGCGCCAAGGTGGCATTCGAACTCCACGAGGACGGACAGATCGTCGTCAGCCGCGCCGACACCGAGCATGAAGATCCGGCCATCGCTGCGTTTCTCGACCTGCTCGCCGGCGATATCCG
>MPNO01000006.1 GCA_002239065.1 Defluviicoccus sp. bin129
ACAGCTCCGCCAGACCCGCCTCGCGCGCCCGAACCACCGTCTCGCGCAGCGAGTGCCCGCAGCCCAGATGCAACAGAAGAACCCGCAGGACCGCCTCCGCCGACTTGTCCTTGCGCAGACCCTTCAGAGCCCCGCTGGAACGACCCAAATCCTCCCAGCCGGCCGGCAGAAAAGACCGCAGAACCTCCCACTCCTCGTCCATCCCAAGCCTCCGAGCCCAAGTACCCGGAAACTCTAGCCAAAATCACCGCCACAAACAAGTTAGCGCTTATGGGAACAAGTCCGGGGTCCGTCGAAATGACGAGGGTGGGGGCGCGGGTTTCTGCTAACCTGTCCCCGGCTTCGTAACCGGGGAAAACCCATGCCCGTACCGACCACCTGCTGGGAGTGCAGCACGCGCTGCGGCGCGCTGGTGACGCTGGAGGGCGGCGCGGTCGCCAAGGTGGGGCCCAATGTCGACCACCCGGGCTCGAAGGGCGCGTTCTGCGTCAAGGGCATTCGCGGCATGCGCGAACTGACCGACCACCCGGACCGGCTGGTCCGGCCGATGCGAAGGCGCGGCGAGCGGGGCGCCGGCGAGTGGCAGGAGATCGACTGGGACACCGCGCTGGAGACCGTCGTCGAGCGCCTGCTCGCGGTGCGCGCGGAGCACGGGCCGCTCTCCCTGATCGGCGCGGTGTCGTCGGCCTTTTTCAGCCGGGGCGCCATGGTGGCGCTGCTGATGCGCGCGCTGGGCTCGCCCAACTGGATGATGAACCAGGATTTGTGCGGCGGCTGCCGGGCGCTGAGCGACAAGCTGACCGGGCTCGCGGCGGTCGGCGGCGAGGACATCGAGAACACGCGCTGCGCGCTGATCGTCGGGCGCAACCCGTCGGCCGCCGACGCCGCCCAGTGGCAGGCGCTCAAGCGGGCCAGGGCGAACGGCGCGCGGACGGTGGTGATCGACCCCGCCCGCACCCCGGCGGCGAAGGACGCCGATCTCTGGCTCCGCCCCCGCCCCGGCACCGATGCGGCGGTCGCGCTCGGCATGATCAACGTGACCATCGCCGAGGATTTGTACGATTCCGGTTTCGTCGCAAGCTGGTGCCACGGCTTCGAGGCGCTCAAGGAGCGCGCGGCGCGCTATACCCCGGAAGAGGCGGCACGGCTCTCGGGCGTCCCGGCGGCGGATATCGCGCGCGCCGCGCGGATGTATGCCGACGGCCCGTCGACCTTCGTCAGCGGGCACGGGATCGACGCCTTCTCGGGCGGCGTCCAGACCTTCCGCGCCTTCCATGCCCTGGTCGCGATCGGCGGCAATCTCGACCGGGCGGGCGGCAATCTCCGGGTCAAGCGGCCGGCCGGCTTCCGCAGCTATATCGAGCTGCTGCACGACCCCGCCTTTCGCCTGAAGCCGGACATCGAGGCCCGGACCATCGGTCGCGAACGGTTCCCGCTCTGGGCCGGGCCGGAGGGCTGGCAGACCGCCTGCCACAACCCGACGGCGATCGAGGCGATCCTGACCGGCGAGCCCTACCCGGTCCGCGCGATGTATCTGAGCGGCGTCAACATCGCCGTCACCTACCCCGACACGCGCCGGACCGTGGACGCGCTGCGCTCGCTCGACTTCCTCTGTGTGGTGAGCCACTCGATGACGCCGACGGCGGCGCTCGCCGACATCGTGCTGCCCAAGACCACGGGGCTGGAGGAGGAGGAGATCTCGCTCGACATGTCGGGGCCCTGCGTGAGCTACACCCGCCCTGTGACCCCGGCGCGCGGCGAGGCGCGGTCGGATTTCGAGATCGCCATTGCGCTCGCCGACCGGCTGGAGGGGCGCGGCATCGGCGCGCGCAAATTCCTGCCCTGGCGAACCAAGCGGGAGTTCAACGCCTTCCTGCTGGGCGACAACGAGGTTTCCTTCGACGAGCTGGAGGCAAAGGGTTTTGCGCACTACCCCTACGAGCTCGGCAATTTCGAGGCGGCCGGGTTCCGCACGCCGACCGGCAGGATCGAGCTTTTCTCCGAGACCCTGGCCCGGCTCGGCCTCGACCCGCTGCCCGATTTCGTGCCGCCCCGGGCGGAGCGCGCCTCCCCGGCGGTGCGCCGCGACTACCCGCTGATCCTGCTCACCGGCGCGCGCGAGAAGGCCTACCACCATTCGCGCTACCGCGACCATGCCTGGGCGCGCAAGGTCTCGCCCTATCCGCGCCTGCAGATCCACCCCGAGACCGCATCGGCGCTGGCGCTGGCGGCCGACGACTGGGTCGAGGTCGAGACGCCGGACGCAAGCGGCGCCTGCCGGCTCCGCGTCTCGGTCACCGAGGACACCGCGCCCGGCGTGGTCCGCACCGGCATGGGCTGGTGGCTGCCGGAGGCGCCGGGGCCGGATTTCGGCGCGTTCTCGGTCAACATCAACGCCGCCATGTCCTATGGCGGGCCGTGGGACCCGGTGACCGGCTCGGCCGATACGCGCGGTCTCTTGTGCCGCATCCGCCCGCTGGCGGACGGCGCGGCCCCGCCGATCGCATGACCGGACGCATCGAGGCGAGGCTCGCCGAGCTCGGGCTCGCCCTGCCCGAGCCCTTCGCCTACCCGTCCGCCAACCGCACCGGCTGCGTCGAGGCGGGCGGCCTGCTGTTCGTCTCCGGCCACCCGCCGGCGGCGAGCCTCGGCGCGGCGATGCGGGGCAAGGTCGACGCGGAAGTCTCCGAGGCCGAGGCCCATGACGCGGCCAGCAAGACGGCGCTCAACATCCTCGCCTCGGTGGCGCGCCATCTGGGCTCGCTCGACCGGGTCCGCCGCGTGGTCAAGGTCAACGGCTACGTCAACTCATCGCCCGGCTTCGAGCGCCAGTTCGCGGTGATCGACGGCGCCTCCGACCTGTTCCACGCCCTGTTCCCCGAGGCCCACGCGCGCACCGCGATCGGCGTCGCCGAGCTCCCGCGCGGCTTCCCGGTCGAGATCGAGGCGGTGTTCGAGATCGGGTAGGCGCGTCATTTCGACCGGAGCCGTGCGTCAGCACCGCGGAGTGGAGAAACCTCCCTGCCCCACGCTCCACCTCGTCATTTCGACCGGAGCGCCGAAGGCGCGCCCCCACCTCGTCATTTCGACCGGAGCCGTGCGCAGCACGGCGTAGTGGAGAAACCTCCCTGCCCACGCTCCACCCGTCATTTCGACCGGAGCGCCGAAGGCGCGCCCCCACCCGCCATTTCCACCGGAGCCGTGCGGCGGCCCGGGCGGGAGCAGGGCGGAGTGGAGAACCCTCGTCCCCATGGGGCTGGGAGGTTTCTCCACTTCGCGCTTCGCGCTCCGGTCGAAATGACGAGGGGGGCGTTGCCCATGGGGCAGGGAGGTTTCTCCACTTCGCGCCTCCGGCGCTCCGGTCGAAATGACGCGGGCGTGCGTGTTTCGGGACCGGGCGGTTCTGGCTATTCTGCGGCGCGACATCGGGGGAGGATGGCGGTGGCCGAGGGCAATCTGCGCGAGCTCAGGAATTTCGTCGGCGGCGAATTCGTCGCGTCGGGCAATACGTTCGAGAACGTCACCCCGGTCGACGGCACGCTGATCGCGCTGGTGCACGAGGCCGACCGGGCGATCGTCGACCGCGCCGTGGACGCCGCCCAAGACGCCTATTACGGCGCATGGGGCCGGCTGACGACGGAACAGCGCTGCAACCTGCTCTACGCGGTGGCGGACGGGATCGAGGCCCGGTTCGACGAGTTCGTCGACGCCGAATGCGCCGATACCGGGAAGCCCAGATCGCTCGCCGGCCATCTCGACATCCCGCGGGGGGCTGCGAATTTCCGCATCTTCGCCGACCTCATCAAGTCGGTCGGTACCGAGGCCTACATGCAGGAGACGCCGGACGGGCGCGGCGCGGTGAACTACTCGGTGCGCCAGCCGCACGGGGTGGTGGGCGTGATCTCGCCCTGGAACCTGCCGCTGCTGCTGTCGACCTGGAAGCTGGCGCCGGCGATGGCGTCGGGCAACGCGGTGATCCTGAAGCCGTCCGAGGAGACGCCGACGACGGCGACGCTGCTGGCCGAGGTGATGAAATCGGCCGGAATTCCCGACGGCGCGTTCAACGTGGTGCACGGATTCGGCCCCGATTCGGCGGGCGAGTTCATCACCCGCCATGACGGCATCCACGCGATCACGTTTACCGGCGAGACCGCGACCGGGCGCGAGATCATGAAAGCCGCGTCGGGCAACATCAAGGCGCTCTCCTTCGAGCTCGGCGGCAAGAACCCGGCCATCGTGTTCGCCGATTCCGATTTCGACGCGGCGATCGACGGCACCGCGCGCTCGGTCTTCGCCAATACCGGCCAGGTCTGCCTGAGCTCGGAACGGGTCTATGTCGAGCGCGCGATCCATGCGCGCTTCGTCGATGCGCTGAAGGCGCGCGGCGAGGCCATGGTCATCGGCCGGCCCGAGGACTCGGCGACCCAGATGGGCTCGCTGATCAGCCGCGAGCACCGCGACAAAGTGACCGCCTATTACGCGCTGGCGGGCGAGCTCGGCGCCGAGACGGTGACCGGCGGCGGAATCCCCGCCTTCGGCGACGAGCGCGACGCGGGCGCCTTCGTCGAGCCCACCATCTTCACCGGGCTCTCCGAGGACTCGCGGGTCCAGAAGGAGGAGATCTTCGGCCCGGTCTGCCACATCACCCCGTTCGACGACGAGGACGAGGCCATCGCCATGGCCAACGACACCGAGTACGGGCTGGCCTCGGTGGTCTGGACCACCGACCTGTCGCGCGGCCACCGGGTGAGCCAGGCGATGGAGGCCGGGATCAACTGGGTCAATTGCTGGTTCCTGCGCGATTTGCGCACGCCGTTCGGCGGCATGGGGTTGAGCGGCATCGGGCGCGAGGGCGGCCAGCACGCGCTCAACTTCTATTCCGAGCAGAAAAATATCTGCGTCAAGCTGTAGGGGACGGGGAATGAGCGAAGACGCGATAGCCAGGGCGGCCGCCGGCATCCGCAAGGCGTGGGAGGACGGCGCGCCCATCGAGCCGGTGCGCGACGCGCTGCCCGACGGCGACGTGGACGCCGCCTATCGGGTGCAGCAGACCAACACGGCGCACTGGGTGAACCAGGGAAGGCGCATCGTCGGGCGCAAGATCGGGCTCACCGCGAAGGCGGTGCAGCTTCAGCTCGGCGTCGACCAGCCGGATTACGGCATGCTGTTCGCCGACATGTGCATCGCCGACGGCGAGGAGATCGCGCCCGGCAGCGTGCTCCAGCCGCGCTGCGAGGCCGAGGTGGCGCTCACCTTGCACGCCGCGCTCGACCGCGAGCAGCTCACTTTGGTCGATTTGATCGATTCGGTGGCCTACGCGCTGCCCGCCATCGAGGTGGTGGGCTCGCGCATCGCCGGCTGGAACATCAAGATCGTCGATACCGTGGCCGACAACGCCTCGTCGGGCCTGTTCGTGCTCGGCACGCGGCCGGTGATGCTCGACGACCTGAACTTGCGCGAATGTGGCATGGTGATGGAGAACAGGGGCGACCAGGTCTCGATCGGCGCCGGCGTCGCCTGCCTCGGCAACCCGCTCAACGCCGCGCTCTGGCTCGCCCGCAAGATGGTCGAGGTCGGAACGCCGCTCCAGGAGGGCGATGTCATCATGACCGGCGCGCTCGGGCCGATGGCGCCGGTCGCGGCGGGCGACGTGATGGAGGCGCGCATCGAGGGGCTGGGCTCGGTCCGGGCCGCCTTCGCCGCCTGAGGAGGACGACCATGAAGACCCGGGTTGCGATCGTCGGTTCCGGCAATATCGGCACCGACTTGATGATCAAGATCCTCGAGACCTCGGAGGTGCTCGAGATGGGCGCGCTGGTCGGCATCGACCCCGATTCCGACGGCCTCGCCCGCGCCCGCAAGCGGGGCGTCGCCACCACCCATGAGGGGCTCGAAGGCCTGACGCGGATGGCCGAATGGGCCGATATCGAGATCGTCTTCGACGCCACCTCGGCGGGCGCGCACGCCGCCAACGCGGCGATCTGCCTGGAGCACGGCAAGACAATCGTCGACCTGACGCCCGCCGCCATCGGCCCCTATGTCGTGCCGGTGGTCAACCTGGACGAGCATCTCGATGCGCCCAACATCAACATGGTCTCCTGCGGCGGCCAGGCGACCATCCCCATCGTGCATGCGGTCGACCGGGTGGCCAGGGTTCACTACGGCGAGATCGTCGCTTCCATCTCCTCCAAATCGGCCGGGCCCGGGACGCGCGCCAATATCGACGAGTTCACCGAGACCACGTCCAAGGGGATCGAGGTGGTGGGCGGCGCCGGGCGCGGCAAGGCGATCATCGTGCTCAACCCGGCCGAGCCGCCGCTGCTGATGCGCGACACCATCTACGTGCTCAGCGAGGACGGCGACACCGACGCCATCGTGCGGTCGATCGAAGACATGGTCGCCGAGGTGCAGGCCTATGTGCCGGGCTACCGGCTCAAGCAGGACGTGCAGTTCGAGCGCTTCGGCTCCAACAACCCGCTGCGCATCCCCGGGCTCGGCGAGTTCACCGGCATCAAGTCCTCGGTGTTCCTCGAAGTCGAGGGCGCGGGCCACTACCTGCCGGCCTATGCCGGCAATCTCGACATCATGACCTCGGCCGCGCTCAAGACCGCCGAACGCCTGGTCGAGCGCCGCGCGGCGTGATGTCCCGGTTGCGCAAGGTGGATGGCCGGAACACCCATGGGCAAGGCGGGCTCCCCGCTCGTCATTTCGACCGGAGCGCCGAAGGCGCGCAGTGGAGAAACCTCCCTGCCCCGCTCTTCCCGTCATTTCGACCGGAGCGCCGAAGGCGCGCAGTGGAGAAACCTCCCTGCCCCATGGGGACGAGGTTTCTCCACTCCGCCGTGCTGGCGCACGGCTCCGGTCGAAATGACGAGGGGGGGTGCGCCGTGCTGGCGCACGGCTCCGGTCGAAATGACGAGGGGAACCGCCGTGCTGCGCACGGCTCCGGTCGAAATGACGAGGGGGGGTGCGCCGTGCTCCGCACGGCTCCGGTCGAAATGACGATGGGGGCCGTCGAAATGACGAAGTGGACGCGACCGCACGCTGATTTCTGACACAGCACAGCAGGGAGACCCGCGATGGCTCTCGACACGGAAAAGAAGATCTATATCCAGGACGTGACGCTGCGCGACGGCATGCACGCGATCCGCCACCAGTACGGCCTGCACCACGTGACGGCCATCTGCAAGGCGCTCGACGCGGCCAGGGTCGACGCGATCGAGGTGAGCCATGGCGACGGGCTCGCCGGCATGTCGTTCAACTACGGCTTCGCCGCCCATTCGGACATCGAATATATCGAGGTCGCGGCGGACGCCGTCGAGCACGCGAAGATCGCGACCCTGCTGATCCCCGGGATCGGCACCGTCACCGACCTCAAGGACGCGTTCGATGCCGGCGCCCGGTCGGTCCGCATCGCCACCCACTGCACCGAGGCCGACATCGCCAGGCAGCATATCGAGTACGCCCGCGGGATCGGCATGGATGTCGCGGGCTTCCTGATGATGGCGCACATGATCCCGGCGGATCGGCTGGTCGAGCAGGCGAAGCTGATGGAGGCCTATGGCGCGCACTGCGTCTATGTCACCGATTCGGGCGGCGCGCTGCTGATGGGCGACACCGCCGACCGCTTCGCCGCCTTCCGCGACGGGCTCAGGCCGGAGACCCAGCTCGGCATCCACGCCCACCACAATCTGAGCCTTGGCGTCGCCAACACCATCATCGCGCTGGAATACGGCGTGACCCGGGTCGACGCCTCGCTCGCCGGGATGGGGGCGGGCGCCGGCAACACCCCGCTCGAAGTGTTCGTCGCCGTCGCCGACCGCGCCGGGCTCAACCACGGCTGCGACCTCTGGGCGCTGATGGACGCGGCCGAGGAGCTGGTCCGCCCTCTGCAGGACCGCCCGGTCCGGGTCGACCGCGAGACCCTCGCGCTCGGCTATACCGGGTCCTATTCGAGCTTCCTGCGCCACGCCGAGACCGCGTCCCAGACCTACGGCATCGACACGAGGGACATCTTGGTCGAGCTCGGCCGCCGGCGCATGGTGGGCGGCCAGGAAGACATGATCGTCGACGTGGCGCTCGACCTCGCCAACGCCCGCGACGCCGCCCGCAAGGAGGCCTGATCCATGACCGATGTTGCAATCGCCCCGCTCGCCGAGGCCGTCGACACCGCCGCGAGCAAGGCCGAGGCGATCCCGCAGATCTCCGAGACAACCGAGATCACGCCCGAGCAGGGCTACGACATCCAGGCCGCCTCGATCCTGCGCCGCGTTGAGCGCGGGGAGAAGCGGATCGGCGTCAAGATGGGCTTCACCAGCCGCGCCAAGATGGTCCAGATGGGCATCTCGGACATGATCTGGGGCAGGCTTACCGACGGGATGATCGTCGAGGACGGCGATTCGATCTCGATGGCGGATTACGTCCACCCGAGGGCCGAGCCCGAGATCGCCTTCCTGCTGAACCGGCCGCTCGAAGCCCCGGTCACCGCGGCCGAGGCGATGGCCGCCGTCGAGGCGGTGGCGCCGGCGATCGAGATCATCGATTCGCGCTACCGCGACTTCAAGTTCTCGCTCGCCGACGTGGTGGCCGACAACTGCTCCTCGTCGGGCATCGTGGTCGGCGCCTGGCAGTCGGTCGACGCCGACCTCACCAATCTCGGCATGATCCTGGAGATCGACGGCAGGCCGCGCCAGATCGGCTCCTCGGCCGCCATCCTCGGCAACCCGGCGCGCTCGCTGGTCGCCGCCGCGCGGCTGTCGACCGCCGCCGGCGAGCCGCTGGAGGCCGGCTGGATCGTCATGGCCGGGGGGGCGGCGGGGGGGGCGGGGGGCCCGCGCGGGGGGAGCCGCGGGAGGCCGGCTGGATCGTCATGGCCGGCGGAGCGACGGCGGCCGAGGCGCTCTCGGTCGGCGACTACGTCCGCAACACGGTGCAGCGCCTGGGCGCGGTCGGGTTCTCGGTGACGGAGTGAGGGGGCCGCACCCCCTCGTCATTTCGACGGACCCCGGACTTGATCCGGGGCGTAGCCGTGCGCAGCACGGCGGAGTGGAGAAACCTCGTCCCCACTGGCAGGGAGGTTTCTCCACTCCGCGCTTCGCGCTCCGGTCGAAATGACGTGAGGGGGACGCGCTTCGGCGCTCCGGTCGAAATGACGTGAGGGGGACGCGCTTCGCGCTCCGGTCGAAATGACGTGAGGGGGACGCGCCTTCGCGCTCCGGTCGAAATGACGGGGGCTGCGCCGCGCTTCCATCCCAAACCGACACGTCCTAGACTCCGCCGCCTGAGCGACATCCGGGAGGCGGAGCCATGACGTCGCATGTGCTGGGCGGGGCGTTCGTTCCCCATGCGCCGCAGTTCTTCACCATGCCGGAGACCGAGGACCCCGACACGGTGGCGCGGGTGCGCGCGGTCGCCGGGCGGATCGGCGAGGCGCTGGCGGCGCTCGAACCCGATGTCTGGATCGTCATCGCCAACGACCACGTCAACCAGTTCTTCCTCCACTGCACGCCGGCCTTCGCGCTGCATACCGGCGCCGAGGTCCGGGGCTCCTTCGCCGGGCGCGAGTTCCGCCACGAGGTGGCGAGCGCCACCGCGCACGGGGTGATCCGCCACCTCCAGTCCGAGGGGTTCGACCCCGCCTTCACCTCGACCGCCGAGATCGACTACGCCTTCGGCATCCCGCTCGCCCATCTCGGTGTCGACGCGCCGATCGTGCCGCTCTACGTCAACGCCTATGTGCCGCCGCAGCCCTCGATGGAGCGCTGCTACGCCTTCGGCCAGGCGCTGGCCCGGGCGCTGGCGGCGATCGACGTGCGCGCGGTGGTGATCGCGAGCGGCGGGATGTCGCATTTCCCGGGCACCGAGCGCTATTCCGAGCCCGACCTCGAATTCGACAAGGCGCTGCTGGAGCCGCTCGGCCGCGGCCAGCTCCGCGCGCTGCTCTCCTTCGACGAGCGGCGGCTCGACGCGACCGGCAATGTCGAGCTGCGCTGCTGGGCGATCGGCGCGGGCGCGATCGGCGAACGGGTGCCCGACGTGGTCCAACTCGACCCGAGCTGGCACCACATCTACGGCTCGCTCGGCTGGTTCGCCCCCCGGGCCGAACCCGCCGGCGCGCCGCACTACCCGCCGGTCCACGCCGAACGCGTCGCGCTCACCCGCATCCTGCACCTGCTGTCGAACAGCGCGAGCGAGCGGGCGCGCTATGTCGGCGACCCCGTCGGCTACGCCGCGGCGGCGGGGCTCGGCGCCGACGAGACCGAGGCGCTGGCGGCGCTCGACATGGAGCGCATGCGCGCGCTCGGCGTCCACCCCATGGTGCCCTTCCTCGCGAGGCTGCAGATCGACCACGAGCGGGCCGGGTAGGGTCCGGGTCGCGGGGGTCGATGGCTTGCGCCGGCGGGTCGCACGGATGGCCGGAGGGACGGGCCGGGGCGATGGCTGACCCCGCCGCTCCGGACGCGCTGGAGACGCCGTCGGGCAAGGGATCGCGCGACGAGAATTTTCCGGTCGGCTCGTGGCTCCTGCCGGCCCGGCTGCGCCCGCATGTCGCGGCCTATTACGCGATCGCCAGGACCACCGACGACATCGCCGACAACCCCGGCCTGGCGCCCGCCGAAAAGCTGCGCCGGCTGGATGTCTTCGCCGCCGCGGTCGCCGGGGAGAGCGCCGGCGGGCCGGTCCCGGCGAGCGCGGCGCGGATGCGCGACAGCCTCGCGGCCACCGGGCTCGGGCCGCGCCACGTGCTCGACATCATCGCCGCCTTCAGGCAGGACGCGACCAGGCGGCGCTACGCCTCCTGGGACGACCTGATGGGGTATTGCAACCTGTCGGCCGCCCCGGTCGGGCGCTACGTGCTCGACCTGCACGGCGAGGACCGCGCGACCTGGGCGGTCTCGGACCCGCTCTGCAACGCGCTCCAGGTGCTCAACCACTTGCAGGACTGCCGGGACGACTACCGCGCGCTCGACCGGGTCTATCTGCCCGAACCCTGGCTGGCGGCGGCGGGGACCGGCGTCGAGGCGCTCGCCGCGGAGCGCTCCGGCCCGGCGCTGCGCGCGGTGATCGACCGCATGCTGGACGGCGTCGACGCGCTCATGGCGCGCGCCCGCCTGCTGCCCGGCGCGGTGAAGAGCCGCCGGCTGGCGATGGAGACCGCAATCATCGTCCGCCTCGCCGACCGGCTGGCCGCGCTGCTGCGCGACGGCGACCCGCTGGCCCGCCGGGTCGCGCTGTCCCGCCGGGACTTCGCCCGCGCCGGCCTCTCGGGCGCGATCGGCGGCCTGCTGCTGAGGCGTTAGGACCTGTTTCCCGCCTCCGCCGCCAGCGCGGCGGTGGTCTCCCGGATCCGCCCGACCAGCGCGTCCACGCCCTCCCGGCGCAGAATACCGGCGTACTCGGACCGCTTGGTCGCCACCTCGCTGATCGCGCCCCTGAGGTAGACGTCGACCGCGTGCCAGCCGTCGCGCAGGCGGCGCAGCACGTAGTTGAGCCTGGTCGGCGCCTTGCCCGGCGACACCAGCTCGGTCTTGACCAGCACGGTCTTGGGGCGCAGCTCGGTGCTGCCCAGGGTCCGGAAGCTCTGGCCGGACCAGCCGTCGAAGCGATGCGCGTAGGTCGCCGCGACGAGGCCGGAGAAGGCGTCGACAAAGCTGTTCTTCTGGGGCCCGGAGAACCCCTTCCACTGGCGCCGCCCGGCCACCAGCCGGCTCATCAGCCGGAGATGGAAGGTCTTGCCGATGGCCGGCGCGAGCAGCCGGTGCCGCCCGGCATAGCCCAGCGAGCGGGCGTTCTTCATCGCCCCGAGCAGGGTGGCGTGGAACGCCTCGACGATCCTGACCGGGTCGGAGCGGTCGGCCGCGGCCGGGGCGGCGAGCATGGCTGCAAGCACGCCCGGGACCAGGACCCGGGCGAAGGAGCGGATCGCGCGGCTCAATCGCGCCTCCATTGGTGGAGCCTCATCCTAGCCCGGGCGGGCGGCCATGGACACCGCGCGCGCAACGCAGGATAATCGCCGCCGGCCCCGTCGACGAGAGTACCGCATGGGCGTTGCCCTCTCCCAACAGCTCCGCATCGGCGCCTATATCCTGAAGCAGCGGCTGGCGGGCGTCCGGCGCTACCCGCTGGTCCTGATGCTGGAGCCGCTGTTCCGCTGCAACCTCGCCTGCGCCGGCTGCGGCAAGATCGACTACCCCGATTCGATCCTCGACCGGCGGATGAGCGTCGCCGAGGCGGTCGGCGCGGTCGAGGAATGCGGCGCCCCGGTGGTCTCGATCGCCGGCGGCGAGCCGCTGATCCACCGCGAGATCGACCGCATCGTGGACGCCATCGTGGCGCGCCGGCGCTATGTCTATCTGTGCACCAACGCGCTGCTTCTGGAGAAGAAGCTCGACCTGTTCGAGCCGGGACCGTTCTTCTCCTTTTCCATCCACCTCGACGGTCCCCGCGCGGTGCACGACCGCTCGGTGTGCCGCGCGGGCGTCCACGACGTCGCGGTCGCGGCGATCGGCGCGGCCAGGGCGCGGGGGTTCCGGGTCTCGGTCAACTGCACGCTGTTCGACGGAATGGGGTCCGGCGAGGTCGCGGATTTCTTCGACAGCGTGGCCACGCTCGGGGTCGACGGCATCACGGTCTCGCCGGGCTACGCCTATGAGCGCGCGCCGGACCAGCAGCACTTCCTCAACCGGCGGAAGACCAAGGCGCTGTTCCGCGCCGTCTTCGCCCGCGGGCGCGGGCGCCGATGGCCGCTCAACCACTCGGCGCTCTATCTCGAATTCCTGGCCGGCAACCGGACCTATCGCTGCACGCCCTGGGGCAACCCGACGCGCAACGTGTTCGGCTGGCAGCGCCCCTGCTATCTGCTCGGCGAGGGCTACGCGCCGAGCTTCCGGGCGCTGATGGAGGAGACCGACTGGGACTCGTACGGCACCGGCAATTACGAGAAATGCGCCGACTGCATGGCCCATTGCGGCTACGAGGCGACGGCGGTCGAAGACCTCGCCGCGCATCCCTGGAAGGCGCTCCCGGCGGCCCTGTTCGGCGTCCGCACCGAGGGCAAGATGGCACCGGAGATCCCGCTCGCCGGCGCGCGGCCGGCCGAGTACGTGTCCGCCGGGCTGGTCGGGGAGCGCAGCCGGGGTCAGTCCCCCACCGGCTCGAGCGCGAACCCCTCGGGGCAGTAGGCGTCGCCGTCGGCGCGCCACAGCGGCCCGGTCCCGCGCCGCGCGGCGAAGGGCGATGTCGCCGCCGCGACACAGACGCAGTCCCTGGTCTGGCAGGCGAGCGCAAGCGCGGGCGCCTCGCTGGCCGGGCCGGCCCCGCCGCAGCCGCCGAGCGCGAGGACCAGCGCAAGCACCGACGCGGCCGCGACCGGCAGGGCGAGTGCGCGCCGCGATGTCATCGCCGCATCCCGATACCGTGGCCCTTGTTGACGAAACCGAGGTCGAAGGCGGCCATGTGGTCCATCTCCCGAGGGTACACCCCGGCGCGGACCATCGCATCGAAGAACGCGCGCAGCCGGTCTTCGGTCATCGCGCCGATGCCGAGCGTCAGCGCATCGCCCGATTCGACGATGCCGTGCTCCTTCATGCTGGCGATCCCGTAGCCGATCAGCGCCTTTGGCATCTCAGGATTGGTCTTTTTTATCAAAAGATTACCTGGGGTCGGGTCGCCGTGGAGATAGCTGTACCAGCCCTCGATGGAGGCGTTGAGAAAGCGCTGCACCACGGACGGCCGCTTCTCCGCGAGCTCCTTCGACACCGTCACCAGGGTGGAGTAGGCGGGCCAGCCGGTATCGGCGATCAGGAAAACCTTTGGCCTGACCCCTTCCCTCAGCGCCATGAAGGGCTCCGAGGTGACATAGCCCTGCTGGATCGCGTCCGGGTTCACCAGGAACGGCGCGATGTTGAAGGTGTAGCGCCGGATCTGGCTCTCGTCGAAGCCGAAGCGCAGCTCGAAATAGCGCCACCAGGTGTCGCGCGCATCGGCCGAGATCATGATCGGCCGGCCCTTCATCTCGGGGATCGCGCGGATCGGCGAGCCGGGATGGGTCAGCAGCACCTGCGGGTCCTTCTGGAAGAACGCCGCCACGGTGACCATCGGGATGTTGTGCTTCAGGAAGTTGAGCGCCTCGGCGTTGTTGCTGATCATCGCCGCATCGAGCACGCCCGCGGCGAGCAGCTGGTTCTGGTTCACCTGCGGCCCGCCCTCGCGGATCGTCACCTCCAGCCCGTAGCGCACATAGCGGCCCTCGGCCAGCGCCTGGTAGAACCCGCCATGCTCGGCCTCGGCCCTCCAGTTGGTGCCGAAGACGAATTTGTCCGCCGCCCCGGCCGGCAAAGCGAGCCAGAGGGCGGCGAGAAAGGCGATCGTCCGCGTCATCGGGCCATCTCAGAGCCGCGGGTCGACCGAGGGCAGGCCGAAGCGGATGCGCCCGGCATTGGTCGCCTGCATGTCCCAGGCCTGGGTGATCTGCTGCCCCACCGCGTGCACGTCGCGCCAGGCGCGCATGAACGGGTTGGCCGCATCCAGCCCGCGCGCGCCGAGCAGCGGGTAGAGGCGTTCGACGGCGCGGATCGAGAGCTGGGTCGCATAGGCGTTGTTGAGCCGCCAGCGGGCGCGCTGTTCGAGCTCCGGGTGGATGTCGCGCTCGGCGAACTCGTTGGCCTCGACGCTGACCTGGAGGAGCAGCGCGAGCGCCGCGTCGATCTCGGCATTGGCCTCGGCGACGCGGGCCTGGGCGGTCGGCAGCTCGGCGAGCTTGACCCCGACCACGCCCACCCGGTCGCGGAACTCGTTCTCGACATAGTCGAGCGCGCCGCGCGCGATGCCGACCGCGGGGGCGGGGAAGATCTGGGTGCCGGACGACCAGATGGAGATCTGGTAGAGCGGCGCCGCGTTGATGTGCCGGCTGAGCCCCTTGCCGCCGGACAGCACGCCGGCGGCGACGGTCCGGTAGTTCGGCACGAACACCTCTTTCAGCCGCACCGACTTGCTGCCGGTCGCCAGCAGCCCGGTCGCGTTCCAGTCGTCGACGATCTCGAACGAGCCCTTCGGCACCAGCGCGAAGCGGGGCTCGGGCGGGCCGTCCTCGCGCGGCACGAAGACCTGGAGATGGAGATAGTCGGCGAAGTCGACGCCGCTGGAAAAGCTCCACATCCCGTCGAGCAGCACGCCGTCGTCGACCGGCGTGGCCGTCGCGCCGGTGACCGAGAGGCCGGACGCGATCAGGGCTTCCGGGTTGTCGCCCCAGACGTCGTCCTGCGCCTCGACGCAGTTCATCGACAGCACCAGGCTGTGGGCGACCAGGTTGGTGAACACCCAGGCGCTCGACCCGCAGCCGCGGCCGAGCTGGACGGCGATGTCGATGATCGTCCGGTTCTCGCATTCCAGCCCGCCATAGCGCCGGGGCTGGAAGATCCGGTAGAACCCGGCGTCGAGGAAATCCCGGTGCGTCGCATCGGGCATCCGGCGCAGCGCGTCCGCCTCCTTCTGGCGATCCAGCAGCACCGGCACCATCGCCGCCGCCTTCCCGGTCAGCGACTCGCGCAGGCTTCCATCCGCGGCCATCGGGTTTTCTCCGCTAGTGTCCGGGTTGCGAAGTCGTCATTTCGACCGGAGCCGTGCGCGGCACGGCGGAGTGGAGAAACCTCGTCCCCATGGGCAGGGAGGTTTCTCCACTTCGCGCCTTCGGCGCTCCGGTCGAAATGACGAGGTGGGCCGCCGTGCCGCGCACGGCTCCGGTCGAAATGAGGACGCGGCAGGAACGCGGCACTAGCCGTCCCCCTCCACGTCGCGCACCGAGGTCTCGGGCACCAGCCCGGGGCGCTGGCGTTGCAGGGTGCGCCGTCCGTTCTCCAGATAATGCCCGTCCGCCGCGCGGCGCGCCGCCTGCTCCCAGCCCTCCGACCAGTCGCCGAGCGAATAGCCGTGCCACGGCGATTCGGGCTTGAGCTTCGGCAGGCCGAGCCGGTCCCACAGCGCCTTCGCGCCCTCCATGTAGTCGCGCCCCGGCAGCGCGAGCGGCGGCATCGGCGACTTCATCGTGGCGTCGATCAGCAGCGTCGAATCCTCCTCGCCGGCGTGCTCGCGCTTGGGCCCGTGGCCCTGGCCGCGATGCGGCAGCGTCACCACGTCCTCGACCGGGTTGTGGCGATAGGCCATCGCCCACAGCAGCGCGTCCGCGTTGTCGGGGTCGATGTCGTCGTTGACCGCGATGCAGATCTTGCTGCAATCGCCCTTGAAGCTGGCCGCGCCGTAGAGCGCGCGCCACACCTCGGTGCGCGGCGCGCCGCGCTCCAGGGTGACGATGGTCACCCTGAGCAGCCCGGTCAGCTTCTCGTGCAGCGCGACCCCGGTGACCGCCTTGACGCCGAGCGCATCGCGCAGATGGCCGAGGAACAGCGGCTCGTAGGCGACCCGCTTGATGACGCTCGATTCGGACGGAGCGACCTGGCTGATATAGGACGGGATGACCGGGCTCGCCTTGCGGGTGATCGCGGTGACCCGCATCGGCATGTTGAACTCTTCGAGCGCGACATGGCCGTGGCTCTCGCCGAACGGCCCCTCGGGCTCCAGCATGCCGGTGTCGATCTCGCCCTCGATCACCAGCTCGGCCTCGGCCGGGACCAGAAGATCCACCGTCTTGGCGCGCACCACGTTGATCGGCTCCCCCGCCCCCCCCCCCCGGCCCCCGGCTTCGCGGTCTCGATCCCCCCCTCGATCCCCGGCGCGGCCGCGGCGGGGACCAGAAGATCCCCCGTCTTGGCGCGCACCACGTTGATCGGCTCGCCGGCGAGCCCGCCGGCGATATCGAACTCGTCCACGTCGATGGCGAGCTTCTGCGGCCCCATGAAGGCGACAAATGGCGGGCAGCCCAGCACGATGGCGCAAGGCAGCGTCTCGCCCTTCGCCTTGTGCTTCTTCCAGTGGACGTAGCCGCCGGCGCCGCCCACCCGGGTCGCCATGCGGACCACCAGCCGGTCAGGCGCCTTGAGCGCGGCGCGGTAGGTCCCCATGTTCTGCACGCCGGTCTCGGGATCGCGGGTGATCACGTTGGTCGCCGCCAGGGTCGGCGCGCTGTCGAAGCCGGGGGTGGAGATCGGGATCGGCAGGGCGTCGAGCCCGTTGCCCTCGCCCTTGAGGTCGTCGCCCGCGACCACCACCTCCTGGCAGGGCGCCGCGTTGACCCGGCGCGGCGGCACGGGCCGGGCGATGGCGCGGTCCCAGCGCGCCGGGATGTCGGCGATCGCGGCCCGCATGCCGATGCCGTAGACCGCCCGGTTGGCGGCCAGCGCGCCGATCACCACGGGAATGTCGTAGCGCCGCTCCAGGCTGTCGGTGACGTTGCGGAACAGGAAGGCGCGGCGCTCTTCCTCGTCCAGCCCGCCGCGGAACTGCCAGCGGACCAGCGGCACCATCTCGGTGTCCTTGTTGACCGGCTCGTCGACGGTCAGCAGCAGCCCGGCCGCATCCAGCGCGTCCAGATGGTCCTGCAAGTCGGCATAGCCACGGTTCGCGCCCGCCATCGGCACTCCTCCCCTCACAGCGGCGGACCGCGCCGCGCCGGCATGATGCCACCGCGCGCGGGGCGGGCCAATGCCGGGGGCGGGTTTCGATACGCGCCCCACCCCTCGTCATTTCGACCGGAGCGCCGGAGGCGCGGAGTGGGGAAACCTCCCTGCCCCATGGGGACGCGGGTTCCCCACTCCGCCGTGCTGGCGCACGGCTCCGGTCGAAATGACGGGGTGGGGCCGCCGTGCTGCGCCCCCGTGGTGTCGTCGTTCCCCGCCCCAGCCACCCCTCCGTCATTTCGACCGGAGCGCGAAGCGCGCAGTGGAGAAACCTCCCTGCCCCATGGGCAACCTCCCCCCGTCATTTCGACCGGAGCGCGAAGCGCAAAGTGGAGAAACCTCCCTGCCCCATGGGGACGAGGTTTCTCCACTCCGCCGTGCTGGCGCACGGCTCCGGTCGAAATGACGATAGCTACCCCGGCGCGTCGACCAGCACCGCGGCGAAGCGGCACGGGCCCTTGCCGGTGTTGCGCCAGGCGTGGCTGGTGCCGCGCTGCACCAGGCAGTCGCCGGGACGCAGCGCGATCTCCGAGTCGTCCAGCACCAGGTTCATCTCGCCCTCGATCATCACCACGTAGTCGATGGTCGCGGTGCGGTGCATCTCGAGCTCCTGGTCGGGCTGCAGCTCGAGCACGCGGAAGATGGTGCCGCCGCCGGGCGGCGGGCGCCCGACCGCGCGCGCGCCCGCGTCCTCGTTGCCCCCGTTCGGCGGGGTCTCGCCGTCGGTGGTCCAGATCAGCCGCGAATCGTGGCCCGGCCGCCGCGACGTCGCATTGGCCGCGAAGTCGTCGACGATCGCCACCGACTTGCCGGTCCCGTCGTGACCGGTGACTACCCGTCTCACCCTCATCGCTCGCCTCCCCTGCCGCTCCGGATATAATGCGGGCGGATTCGGATTCGCCCGGAGACCGGACCATGACCTACACGCTCGAACAGCTTGCCGCAGACTGCCACGCGGCGATCGATGCCGACAACGGGCCGGAGGGCCGCGAGAGGGTGCGCAGGCATGTCGAGGCGGCGCTCGGGGACGAGGCGTTCGTCGCCGCCCATCTCGGCCCCGACAACGATGCACCGCGCAAGATCCTCTACGAGGACCCCGATTACGGGTTCTGCATCCTGGCCCATGTCTATGAGGGGGCGAAGGGCAGCAACCCGCACGACCATGGCCCGTCCTGGGCGATCTACGGCCAGGCCGCAGGCGTGACCGAGATGACCGAGTGGCGCAAGCTCAAGGCGCCTGAGGGCGACGCGCCCGGCGTGGTCGAGGCGGTCCGGGTCTACGACCTCGAGCCCGGCATGGCCGCCTGCTACAACGAGGGCGACCTGCACTCGCCCCGGCGCGAGGACACCACGCGGCTGATCCGCATCGAAGGCGCCAACCTCGAAGGCATGAAGCGCGACCGCTACGTCCCGGCGTGAGGGGGCGGCGCCACCCCGTCATTTCGACCGGAGCGCCGGAGGCGCGCAGTGGAGAAACCTCCCTGCCCCACGGGCAACCTCCCCCCGTCATTTCGACCGGAGCGCCGGAGGCGCGCAGTGGAGAAACCTCCCTGCCCCATGGGCAACCTCCCCCGTCATTTCGACCGGAGCGCCGCAGGCGCGCAGTGGAGAAACCTCCCTGCCCCATGGGCAACCTCCCCCCGTCATTTCGACCGGAGCGCCGGAGGCGCGCAGTGGAGAAAACTCCCTGCCCCATGGACAACCTCCCCCGTCATTTCGACGGGAGCGCCGGAGGCGCGCAGTGGAGAAACCTCCTCGCCCTCCTTGGCAGGGAGGTTTCTCCACTACGCCGTGCTGCGCACGGCTCCGGTCGAAATGACGAGAGTGGGTCCGCCGTGCTGCGCACGGCTCCGGTCGAAATGACGAGAGTGGGTCCGCCGTGCTGCGCACGGCTCCGGTCGAAATGACGAGAGTGGGTCCGCCGTGCTGCGCACGGCTCCGGTCGAAATGACGAGGGGGAACCGGTGGAAGTCGGTGTCCCGGGTGCAGATGCGGCTGACCCCGTTCTCGCGCACCGCTCGGCCGCCGCCGCCAGGCCGCGCCCTCGGGCAGGAAAGCGATGCCGGTGCGGATTTCCGCCTCCGTCACCGCCGATACGAACAGTTCCCTTGTGGGCCGCGCGTCCACCCATCGGAGCACCTGGGCGCTCGGAGCAACGCGCATCAGCTCGGACACGACGTCGGTGTCGAGCAGCATCGTCGCCGCCTCAGTCGAAACCGGGCGGCTCGCGCATCGGCTCGCGCGGCGGCGGCTCCAACTCGACGCCCCCGAAGGGTCTGAAGAGCGCGTGGACCGCGGTGCCCAGGCCGATTTCCGGTACGGTCCCGTCCCCGACCGCGGCGCCCCGGATCGAGTCCGGGGTCCGGTCTGGTGAAGGGCCGCACGCCGCCGCCCGCCTCACCCGGCGGCCAGCCTCACCAGGGTCTCGGCCAGCACCCTGGCGCCGTCGGCGAGGTCGGCAGGGGTCGCGTTCTCGGCCTCGTTGTGGCTGATCCCGCCCTCGCAGGGGACGAAGATCATGCCGGTGGGGCAGACATGGCTGAGCTGGCGGGCATCGTGCCCGGCGCCGGAGAAGATGCGCATGTGGCCGAGCCCGAGATCCGCCGCCGCCGCCTCGACGGTATCGACCACCCGGTCGTCGAAGCGGATCGAGGGCGAGGCGGCGATGGTCCAGCTCTCGAAATCGCAGGCCAGCGACGCGCCCCGGCAGATCGCCGCGACGCCGGCTTCGAGCCGCGCCAGGGTGTCGCTGTCGGGGTGGCGGATGTCGATCGAGAACAGCACCTCGGAAGCCACCACCGAGGGCACGTTGGGCCGGATCTCCATCATGCCGACGGTGAAGCGGTGCTCCTCGGTGCGATGGATGTTGCGCTGCAGCGCATCGATCATCCGCGCCGCCTCCCACAGCGCGTCGCGGCGCGCCGACGGGGGCGTGGTGCCGGCATGCGCCTCCTCGCCCGTCACCCGGACGCGCATGCGCCGCACCCCCTGGATCCCGGTCACCACGCCGATCGGCAGCCCGGCGCGTTCGAGCGCCGGGCCCTGCTCGATATGCGCTTCGACGAAGGCGGCGACGGGAAACCCGATCTCGCGGCGTTCCGCGCCCGGCGTGGCGGCGAGCGCGCGCGGCAGCTCGTCGGCGACGCTCACCCCCGCGCGGTCGGTCACCGCAAGGATGTCGTCGAGCGGGCGCAGGTTGCAGAACGCCTCCGATCCCATCATCCCCGGCGCGAAGCGCGAGCCCTCCTCGTTGAGCCAGGCGACGGCCTCGATCGGCCGCGCGGTCTCGATCCCGGCCTCGTCGAGGGCCTGCAGCGCCTCCAGCGCGGCGAGCACCCCGTAGGCGCCGTCGAACCTGCCGCCGGTGGGCTGGCTGTCGATATGCGATCCGGTCAGCACCGGGGCGAGCGCCGGATCGGTCCCCTCGCGCCGGACGAACAGATTGGAGATGCCGTCGACCGACACGCGGTAGCCGCGCTCGCCCGCCCATTCGGCGAGCAGGGCGCGGGCGCGCGCCTCGTCGGCGCCGAGCGCCTGGCGGTTGACGCCGCCCTTCCCGGTCGCGCCGATCTCGGCGAGCGCCATGTGGCGCCGCCAGAGCCGCTCCCCGTCGATTGCGGCGGCGGCTTTCATTGGCCCGAATCCGCGTCGTGGAAGCCCGACAGCAGAGCCGAGGCGCCCTGCGCGAAGGGGCGTTCTGTCCAGCGCCCGGCCTCGACGGTGGCGAAGAAATCGGCGAGCGCCCGGTTGAACAGCGCCGGCTCCTCGAGGTTCACCGCGTGCCCGGTCTTGGGCAGGATCAGCAGCGCCGCGGTCGGTATGGTGCGCTTGAGATGGATCCCGGGCTCCAGGCACCAGTCGTCCTCGTCGCCGGCGACCACCAGCGCCGGGACCGACATCCCGGCGAGCCCGTCGATGCGCCACAGCGAGGGGCGGTGCTTCTGCACCCCGCGCATGGTGCGGGCCGAGCCCTCGGTCGAGTGCCCGGCGAGCTGGTCGCGGAACTCGGCCCAGCCGCGCGGGTCCTTCTCCTTGAGCTGGAGGCGGTAGGCGCCGTTGGCGTAGATCTCGGCCACCTCGGCGGCGCCGCGGGTCTCGTACTCGACCGCTATGGCTTCCGAATCGAGGGCGTATTGCGCGCTCTCCTCGGGCTTGGCGCCATAGCCGCAGGCGCCGACCACGATGGAGCGCGCCATGCCGGCATGGCGCAGCCCGAAATGGAGCGCCGCGAACCCGCCCATCGACATGCCGACGACATGCGCGCGCTCGATGCCGGCGCCCCGCATCACGGCGGCGATGTCGTCGGTCGCGATGTCCTGCGAGTAAAGCGCCTGGTCGTCCGGCACCTCGGAGGGCGGGTAGCCGCGCGCGTTGAAGGCGACGCAGCGGTAGCGGCGCGAGAAATGGCGGATCTGCGGCTCCCAGCTGCGGCAGTCGCCGGCGAATTCGTGGACGAAGACGATGGCCTCGCCCGCGCCCGCTTCCTCGTAGTAGAGCCTCGCCCCGTCGGCCTGGGCATAGGGCATCGGCGCCTCCCTTCGGTTTACTGCGGGTCGAGACCGGTCGTGGTCCGGGTGAGCTTGGCGCGGCGGTACTGCCAGGCGACGACCGGCTCGTGCCTGGGGGCTTCGCCGGGGACGCGGCAGCTCTCGATGCATTCGATCACCGCGTCGTAGTTGGGCTGGACGAAGAAGGCGACCGACTGGCGCCTGGTGCTTCCCGCCGCGTCTGCCGGCGGGTTGACCACGCGGTGGAAATTGGAGAGCCAGCGGTCGTTGGTCCAGGTCATCAGCAAATCGCCGATATTGACCACGTAGGAGCCGGGCGGCGGCGCGACGTCGACCCAGCGCCCCGACAGGTCGCGCACCTGGAGCCCGCCCGGAGCGTCGTCGACCATCAGCAGGGTGTGCGAGCCGAAATCGGTATGCGCGCCGCAGCGCAGCTGGCCGTCGGCCGGCGCGGCGTCCTGGTCGGGGTAGTTGATGGCGCGCAGGATCGAGGCGTGGCGGTCGAAATGGCGTTGCAGGAACCCCTCTTCCAGCCCGAGCGCGCATTCGAAGATCGCGAGCAGGCGCGCGTTCAGCCCCTCGAGCGCGGCGTAGTAGTCGCGCGCCGTCCCGGCCAGCCCGTCCACCTCGCCGGGCAGGATATTGGGCTGGTAGGCGTAGGCCGCCTCGGGATCGCGGTAATAGGGATCGTCGTTCGGCACGTCGAAGCGGCCGAAGCCGAAGGTCTCGCGCCAGTCCGGCGGCGAGGCCCCGCCGGCCGAGGCGGCGACGAAATCCCGGCCAAAGGGGAGATAGCCCCGGTTCTTGCTGTTGGCGGTGGCGGCATAGCGCGCCTTGGCGTCCGCCGGCAGGTCGAAGAACCGGGCGAGCCGCGCCTGGGTCCGGCGCATCAGCTCCGCGGGCACGCCGTGCCCGGTGACGGCGAAGAAGCCGATGGTCTCCACCGCCCCCGCCACCGCGCCGGCGACGGCCCGGCGTCCGGCCTCGCCGCCGCGGGCGAAGCCCGAAATGTCGATCAGCGGAACGCCGACACCCATCCCCCGCCCCTCAGTAGAGCGCGCGGGCGCCGGGCCCGCGGTCGATCGCCGCGGCGGCGAGCTCGGGCAGCAGCGCGCAGAACCGCGCCGCGTCTTCCTCCTTCACCGTGGTCGACACCTTGACGAAGCGGTCGGCGAACAGCTTCGACTGGTAGGCCGCCTGACGGATCATGATCCCCCGTTCGAGATAGAGCTCGCACAGGGTCTCGGGCGCGATCCCGGCGGCGCTCACGTCGATCGCGACGAAATTTCCGTTCGACGGGTAGACCGGCATGTCGAGCCCGTTGATCGGCCGCACGGTCTCGTGGATCGCGTGCTGGTTGGCGCGCTGGATGCGGTTGACCTCGGGGAACCACTCGTCCCGGGTTTTCAGCCCGGCGATCGCGCCGCGCTGCGAGACCAGGTTGGAGCCGAGGCTGTTGGGCTGGCCGTCCGACAGCATCTCGATCACCGCGGGGCGCGCCATCAGCCCGCCCACCCGGAGCCCGGCCAGGCCGAGCCATTTGGAGAAGCTGTAGGTGGTGACGGTCTTCTCCGGGTAGTGGTGCCAGGCGAGCGTGTGCCGGTGCGCGAAATGGCGGTAGGTGCAGTCGTGGATCAGCCACGCCCCGGCGTCGCGCGCGATACCCGCGAAGGCGGCGATCTCGTCCGCCGAATAGCCCACGCCGAGCGGGTTGAGCGGGTCGATCAGGTAGATCAGCCCGGCCCCGCCCTCCTCCACCGCTGCGGCGAGCTGGCCGGGGGTCAGCCTGAAGCCCTGGTCGGCCCGGTAGATCGGCAGCGCCACCACCTCGGCGCCGGACAGCCGGGAGAACGCTTCCGGCCACGGCCAGCCGGGGTCGGTCGCGATCATCCGTTCGCCCGGGCGCAGCACGTGGCGGCAGGCGTGGTACAGCCCCTCGACCGCGCCGTCGGTGATCAGCACGTCGGCATCCTCGACCGCGAAATCGGCGAGGATCAGGCGGCGCAGCTCCTCCAGCCCGGTCGGCGGCGCGTAGGCGTGGTAGTCCTCGTCCTCGATCGCGGCGATCATCGCGCGCTTGACCGCGGGATGGGTCGGCAAATGGTTGGTGTTCTGCCCCATCCAGATCGTGCCGCGCCGTTCGGCGAGCGCCTCGAAATGCCGGTTCCGCCTCTGATACGGCTCCATCGCGCCAGTCTAGTGCATATGCGCGGCGGCACGAACTCCCCCGCCGCGCCGGAAAACGCTACCATGCAGAGCGTCCGCCGCTGCGGAGGAGAAGATGGCCGAGCACCCGGTACCCACGATCGACATCGCGCCCTTCGTCGAGGGCGGCGAGGCGGGGCGCGACGCGGTGGCCCGCGCCGTCGGGCGGGCCTGCGAGGAGACCGGCTTCTTCGCCATCACCGGCCACGGCGTGGCCGAGCAGGCGATCGAGGAATTGCGCGCGGAAGCCGTCGGCTTCTTCGCCCTGCCGGACGAGCGCAAGCGGCGCGTCGAGCGCCCGGCCGACCGCATCAGCCGCGGCTGGAATGCGCTCTGCGACCGCTCGCTCGCCTATTCGCTCGGCCAGGAGACCCCGCCCGATTTGCAGGAGAGCTTCGCCATCGGGCCGGTCGCGGTGCCCGAGGCGCCCTACTTCACCTGCGAGCGCGCGCGCGCCTTCTTCGCGCCCAATATCTGGCCCGGGGAACGGCCCGGATTGCGCCGCTCGATGGAGCGCTACTACCGCTCGATGGAGGCCTTGTCGCAGACGGTGATGCGCATCTTCGCCCGCGCGCTGGGCCGCGACGACTTCTATTTCGACGACCGCATCGACCGGCATTCCTCCAGCCTCCGGCTGATCCGCTACCCCGGGCGGGTCGCCGGCGCCGCGGCCGGCCAGCGCCGGGCGGGCGAGCATCACGACTACGGCTCGCTCACCATCTTGCGCGGCGACAACGTGCCGGGCGGGCTCCAGGTCAAGCTGCGCCACGGCGGCTGGATCGACGTGGTCAGGCCCGACGGCGGGTTCATCTGCAATATCGGCGACGCGATGATGCGCTGGACCAACGACCGCTGGGTGTCCACCCTGCACCGGGTCGGCCTGCCGGATGGGCCGGACAGCCCCGACCGGATCTCGATCGTGTTCTTCCACAACCCCAACTACGACGCCGAGATTCGCTGCATCGCGGGCGACGGCGAGGCGGCGCGCTACCCGCCGGCGGTCTTCGATTCCTTCTATCTCGACAAGCTCAGGCGCGGCTCGTTCGGCGCCGCCGTTGCGGCGGGGCTTGCAACGCGGGCCGACTGATGCCAAGAAAGCGCCGGATGGCGCAAATCACCAAGACGTATCTTGTTAGGCTCTAACCGCGTCTTATCAAGCTGCTCCTGGACTTGACCATCTCGACAATGTCCGCGCCGGGCGCTTCCCCGCGCGGACCGGCTACAACGCGAAAGGAGTAGCGATGCCTACCGGTACGGTTAAATGGTTCAACGCGACCAAGGGCTACGGCTTCATCCAGCCGAGCGACGGGTCGAAGGACGCCTTCGTGCATATTTCCGCGGTCGAGCGGGCCGGCCTCAACGGGCTGCGCGAAGGCCAGAAGGTCGAATTCGAACTCGTCCCGGGCCGCGACGGCCGGACCTCAGCGGAGAACCTCGTCGCCCTCGACTGACCGGCCGGGGCGGGCGCCGCGCGCGCCCGTCTCACGGCCTCCTTCCCTTCCGAACCGATCCCTCGATACGGCCCCGCCGGCGGCCTGAGTAACTCCGGAGGGGCGTATCGAAGGACGGCGCCTCACGCCGCCGCGCGCATCATCTCCGGCGGGCAGACGTCGCGCAGCAGGCGGCGGTCGGGGACGATCTCCCGGCCCTCGCGGAACACCGTCTCGGGCACCAGCCTGCGCTCGACCGCGAGTTCCTCGCCCGTCGAATCGGCGAGCGTCCAGCGTCCTTCCGCGAGGTCGAGCACCGTGATGTCGGCTCGGCTGCCGGGCGCCAGCGTGCCGATCTCGTCGACCTCGCCCAGGATCGACGCCGCGTTCAGGGTCGCCCGCCTGACCACGTCGGCGAGGTCCATGCCGAGCGCCCACAGCTTCGACATCGCGCCGCACAGGCTGTAATCGAGCCTGGAATCGTCGTGATAGGCGTGGAAGTCGGAATGCACGTCGCTCGAGATCGTGTTGGGCAGCACGCCTTCGGCCATCATCCGGCGCGCGATGTCGAACGAGAAATTGACCCCGTGTCCGATGTCGAAATGGATGCCGCGCTCCAGCGCCTCGTGAACCGCGCGCGGCACCGCGCCGCCCTGCCCCATGATCCCGTCGGGCATGGTGCTGTAGACATGGGCGAGCGTGGTCCCCGGGTTCAGCACCGGCACCACCTGCTCCAGCACGCCCGCCGGGTCGGGGCGCCGCGCCTCGTCGACCGGGAACAGCTCGCCGGTGTGGACGTAGAGCGGCAGCCCGGTCGCCGCCCCGGCCTCGACCGCCATCCTGAGCACCTCCAGCCCCCAGTGGGACAGCCCGCCCGATTCGCCGTGGCTCTTGATGCCCCTGACCAGGTTCGGCCAGGCGGCGGCGGCCTCGGCGATCGCCTCGATGCGCATCATGGCGGGGTTGTGCAGCGTGGTGCCTTCCATCCCGCCCTTGAGCGCGCCGGCGAGGTTGGCCGAGACGAAGGCCCGCACGTCGGTCTCGGCGGGGCGGGCGACATAGGCGTCGAACCCGCCGATCGTCCAGGCCCCGGCGCTCCCCTGGTCGACGATCGTGGTGACCCCCGAATGCACCCCCGCCTCGTCCGGGTGCAGGCCGAAATTGGTCACCCATTCGTAGACATGGACGTGCAGGTCGATCAGCCCGGGACAGACCAGCTTGCCGCGTGCGTCGATATGCCGCGCCGCGCAATGCGGCGGGAGCGCGGGCGCGAACGCCGCGATCCGCCCGTCTCTGACGGCGATCTCGGCGGCTCCGCGGAAGCCGGTGCCGGGATCGACCGCGTCGTCGCAGGCGATGACGAGGTCGTAGGCCTCGGGCATCGCCCCTACTCCGCGGCCTCGGCCGTCCGCGCCGGCTCCGCGGCGGGCACGACCTCCTTGACCGCGCCCTTCCAGCCGTTCTCGGTGAGGTCGAAGATCTGGCCCAGAGGGTCGCGGTACTTCACCTCGTAGAAGGTGTTCGGGTTGCCGGTCGGCTCGCCCATCACATGGGTGGCGCCCGCCGCCTCGACCTTGCGGCGCGCCTCGTCGATGTCGTCGACCCAGATGCCGAAATGCTCGATGCCGTAGAACGGCTCCTCGCCCTCGTAGCCGAGCGGGCGGCCCTCGCGGGCGAGCAGGGCGACGTTGATCGTGCCGTCCGACATGTAGACGCCCGAGCCGGCCTTGCCGACCGTCTTCATGTCGAAGGCGTCCTCGAAGAACTTTTGCGCGGTCTCGAGATCGGCGACGGAAATCGCGATATGCCGCAGCTTGGCCATGAGACTCCTCCCGTTGGGCGGGGCGATGCTCTCAGCACCGCGCGGGGGTGTCAACGATTCGTGGGTCGGGAGGCGCCGCGCCGTACCGCTGTTCCGCCGCCTGGCTGCCGGCGACGGCATCGCGCAAGCCTTCGAGGAGACCTTCGAGCCTCGCCATCCGTTCGCGCAGGTCGCCGAAATCCCGGCGCAGCTCGGCGATCCCGACGGCGCGTATGGCGATGAGTTCGGGTGACATGGGGCGATCATTGTGTCCTGGTCGCGAATTTCGAGCGCTTCCGTATCCCGTCCCCACTCCGTCATGGCCGGACTTGTTCCACTGCTGTCCGGTTTGGTTGGCTGGATCGGGGGCAAGGCGTTGGTGCCGAAGGGTTACCGGCCCATCCGCCGGATCGGGACACGGATTGCGGTGTGTCCGCACCCGCCATCCCTGTCCCTCCACTTTTGTCACCCCGGACTTGATCCGGGGCCCAGGGCCACAGGCACCGCCGTCGCCCGGCTTCCCTGGGCCCCGATGGAGTGGACGCCCCCTCCGACGGCATCTGTGTGCCAAAGTGGCGTTGTACTTGACCCACTTGAGGAGGGAGCATCCATGACCGAGGTTAGCATGATCGGGATCGATCTTTCGAAGCGGAGTTTCCAGCTGCACGGGATGTGCGCGGACGGTTCGGTGGGGTACCGCCGGACGCTGAGCCGCGGCAGGCTGCTTGCCTTTCTGGCTCGGCAGCCGCGCTGCGTTGTCGCGATGGAGGCGTGCGGCGGGGCGCATCACTGGGGGCGCGAGATCCTCGGTCTGGGCCATGCGGTGCGGCTGGTTCCGCCGGTCTATGTGAAGCCCTTCGTCAAGCGCCAGAAGAACGACGCGGCGGATGCGGCGGCGATCTGCGAGGCGGCGTCGCGCCCGACCATGAGCTTCGTTGCGGTGAAGACGGCGGAGCAGCAGGGCCGCGGCATGCTGTTCCGGGTGCGCGACCTGCTGGTGCGCCAGCGCACCCAGGCGATCAACGCGCTGCGCGGCCATCTTGCGGAGTTCGGCCTGGTCGCGCCCAGAGGGCCGGCGCATGTCGGCGCGCTGGCGGCGGCGCTGGACGATGCGCGGGCCGATCTGCCGGATGCGGTGGGCGAGCTCGGCGCGGTGCTGGTGGAGCAGGTCGCCGGGCTCGACGGCAAGATCGCCGAGCTCGACAAGGAGCTGCTGGCCCAGGCGCGGCAGGACCCGGATGTGCGCCGGCTGATGACCATACCGGGGGTCGGGCCGGTCACCGCGATGGCGATCCAGGCCTTTGCGCCGCCGCTTGACGGGTTCCGCCACGGGCGCGACTTCTCGGCCTGGCTCGGGCTGGTGCCGCGCCAGCACAGCACCGCCGGCAAGCCGCGGCTGGGCAGGATCTCGAAGATGGGCCAGCGCGATCTCAGGCGGCTCCTGGTGCTCGGCGCCATGTCGGTGGTCAGGAGCGCCGGGCGCGGCGGCGCGGTGCGCGACCCGTGGCTGGCCGACATGCTGGCCAGGAAGCCGAAGAAGCTGGTCGCCGTCGCGCTGGCCAACCGCACCGCGCGCATCGCCTGGGCGATGACCACCAGACAACAGAGCTACCGGGCGCCCGCGCCGAACACCGCCTGAGCGCGGCACAGAGCGGGCCGCCGTCGGCAGTGCGGGCGAGGCCAGGGACGGGTAAGGACAAACGGTCGATGAGACGGGATCGGGAAAACCAGCTTGATCCGGGGTGCCGAAGAGCACGTGGCCCCGATTTGGACCCGGTCCGCGTATGCCATACAGGCCCGCGGCAACAGACAGGCCGCAAACAGAGGCCGGATAGACGACAGCACCACACCGCACTGACCCGACCGTCCAAAAAAACCCTTGCACCGCCGGGGGCGTCCATAGACGCCGGGGGCGTCCATAGACGGATCAAGTCCGGGGTGACAAAAGGGGAGGACAGGGATGGCAAATGCGGACCCACCGCAATCCGTGTCCCGATCCGGCGGATGGGCCGGTAATCCGCCTGTACCAACGCTTTGCACCCGGTCCAGCCAACCAAACCGGACAGCAGTGGTACAAGTCCGGCCATGACGCGACAAGGATTATGCTCGGCCGGAGAGAGACCGCCTCCCGGCCCGGCCGCATGCGAACGGACTCCGGAACGGGACATTGGCGGGCTCCGCCGACAGCGGGGCCGTTGACACTGCCGATCCGCTCACTATTTTCCCAACCGTACCGAAGCGGTCCTATTTGCCGGATCGCGGTCGTTCACGGGTAGGCCGATGATCAAGCTCAGCCGGATGGCCGACTACGCCGTTGTTCTGATGACCCAGCTTGCGCGCGAGCCCGACACGCTGCGCACGGCGGGCGAACTCGCGCAGTCCTGCGGCCTGCCGCAGCCCACGGTGAGCAAGATCCTCAAGCTGCTGGCGCAGGCCGGGCTGCTGGTCTCCTACCGGGGCAACAAGGGCGGCTATTTGCTGGCGCGCGAGGCGGACGGCGTCACCATGGCCGACGTGATCGGCGCGGTGGACGGGCCGATCGCGCTCACCGACTGCATCGGCCCTGACGGGCTGGTCTGCGAGATCGAGGCGCTGTGCCCGACCCGCACCAACTGGCAGAGCATCAACCGCGCGATGGTCGACGCGCTGTCCTCGGTGTCGCTGGCCGAGATGGCGGTGCCGCATGCGGCCTTCGCCGATCGCGCGCCGGTCGGGGCGCGGGCGGAGTAGGGGGGCGGGGGATGGTCGAAACCACCGAATCGACGGCGGTAATCGCCGAGGTCACCGACGCGCCGTACAAGTACGGCTTCGTCACCGAGATCGAATCGGAGTTCGCGCCCAAGGGGCTCGACGACGACATCGTCCGCTTCATCTCGGCCAAGAAGGACGAGCCGGCCTGGCTGCTCGAATGGCGGCTCGAGGCCTTCCGGTACTGGCGGACGCTGGACGAGCCGGAATGGGCTTTCGTCGACTACCCGCCGATCGACTACCAGGACGCCTATTACTACGCCGCGCCCAAGAACCCGGACGACGCGCCGAAAAGCCTCGACGAGGTCGACCCCAAGCTGCTGGAGACCTACGAGAAGCTCGGCATCCCGCTGCACGAGCGCGCGGCGCTCGCCGGCGTCGCCGTCGATGCCGTGTTCGACAGCGTCTCGGTCGCGACCACCTTCAAGGAGAAGCTGGAGGAGGCGGGCGTCATCTTCTGCCCGATCTCGGAGGCGGTGCAGAACCATCCCGGGCTAGTGCGCAAGTATCTCGGCAGCGTGGTGCCGCTGGCCGACAATTTCTTCGCCACCCTCAACTCCGCGGTGTTCAGCGACGGCACCTTCGTCTACGTGCCGAAGGGCGTGCGCTGTCCGATGGAGCTCAGCACCTATTTCCGGATCAACGCCGCCAAGACGGGCCAGTTCGAACGCACCCTGATCGTCGCCGACGAGGGATCCTATGTCAGCTATCTCGAAGGCTGCACCGCGCCGATGCGCGACGAGAACCAGCTCCACGCGGCCGTGGTCGAGCTGATCGCGCTGGAAGACGCCGAGATCAAGTATTCGACCGTGCAGAACTGGTATCCCGGCGACGAGCAGGGCAAGGGCGGCATCTACAACTTCGTCACCAAGCGGGGCGCCTGCCGCGGCGACCGGGCCAAGATCGCCTGGACCCAGGTCGAGACCGGCTCGGCGATCACCTGGAAATATCCGAGCTGCGTGCTGGAGGGCGACGACACGGTGGGCGCGTTCTACTCGGTCGCCATCACCAACAACTACCAGCAGGCCGATACCGGCACCAAGATGATCCATCTCGGCAGGAATTCGTCGAGCACCATCATCTCCAAGGGCATCTCGGCCGGGCACGGGCAGAACACCTATCGCGGGCTGGTCAAGGTGCGCGGCTCGGCCGAGGGCGCGCGCAACTTCACCCAGTGCGATTCGCTGCTGATCGGCGAGACCTGCGGCGCCCACACCGTGCCCTATATCGAGGTCGGCGACCCCTCGGCCAATGTCGAGCACGAGGCGACGACGTCGAAGATCAGCGAGGACCAGCTGTTCTACTGCCTGCAGCGCGGGCTCGACCCGGAAGAGGCGGTGTCGCTGATCGTCAACGGGTTCTGCAAGGAGGTGCTGCGCGAGCTGCCGATGGAGTTCGCCGTCGAGGCGCAGAAGCTGCTCGCCGTGAGCCTCGAAGGGAGCGTCGGCTGATGCTCGCGATCCGGGATCTCAGGGCCGAGGT
Organism: Defluviicoccus sp. bin129; assembly: GCA_002239065.1. Classification (GTDB taxonomy): domain Bacteria; phylum Pseudomonadota; class Alphaproteobacteria; order MPNO01; family MPNO01; genus MPNO01. Next base: position 31,745 of record MPNO01000006.1, read on the forward strand.
CGACGGCAAGGAAATCCTCAAGGGGATTTCGCTGGAGGTGGCCGCCGGCGAGGTGCACGCGGTGATGGGTCCGAACGGCTCGGGCAAGAGCACGCTCTCCTACGTGCTCGCCGGGCGCGAGGGCTACGAGGTGACCGGCGGGTCGGCGACCTATGACGGCAGGGACCTGTTCGGGATGGAGGTCGAGGAGCGCGCCGCGGCCGGCATCTTTCTCGCCTTCCAGTACCCGGTCGAGATACCGGGCGTTTCCAACCTCACCTTCCTCAAGACGGCGCTCAACGCGGTCAGGAAGGCGCGCGGCGAGGCCGGGCTCGACGCGCTCGACTTCCTCAAGCTCGCCCGGTCGCGGGCGTCGACGCTGGAGATGAGCGACGCGCTGCTGCAGCGCGCGGTCAACGAAGGGTTCTCGGGCGGCGAGAAGAAGCGCAACGAGATCTTCCAGATGGCGATGCTGGAGCCGAGGCTCGCGATCCTCGACGAGACCGATTCCGGGCTCGACATCGACGCGCTCAAGACGGTCGCCGACGGGGTCAACGCGCTGCGCGCGCCCGACCGGGCGATGCTGGTGATCACCCACTACCAGCGCCTGCTCGACTACATCGTGCCCGACCGGGTGCACGTGCTGTCCGCCGGGCGGATCGTCAAGTCGGGCGACGCGGCGCTCGCCCACGAGCTCGAAGCGCAGGGCTATGCCGCCTTCGCCGGCGAAGCGGCGGGCGTCTGAGGGGCGCGGGATGAACGCGGCACCCGATACCGACCGTTTCGCCCGCGCCTTCGCGGCGGCGCGCGCCGACTTGCCGGGGCACGGCAATACCGAAATCGCGAGGCTGCGCGAGGCGGCGATGGCGCGCTTCGCCGTCGCCGGGCTGCCCACCCGGCGCGACGAGGGCTGGCGCTACACCGATCTGCGCCGCCTCGACCGGCTCGACCTCGCCGGGGAGACGGCGCGCGCCGACGGCGCTGCCGCGCCGGCGCTGCCCGGGTCGATCGCGGCGCTGGAGGCCGAGCGCATCGTCTTCGTCGACGGTCGCTACGACGCCGCGCTGTCGCTGCGCGGCGCGCTGCCCGAAGGGGCGCGGCTCGACGTGCTGTCGGCCCATCTCGGCAATGGCTGCGACGATGCCGCCGCGATCCTCGGCCCCGGGCTGGGCGAGTGGAACGGGGCGGGGCAGGAGGGGCTTGCCGCGCTCAACAGCGCGATGGCCCGGGACGGCGTGGTGCTCGAACTGGCGGACGGCGTCAGGCTCGAACGCCCCGTCCTGGTCGTCCATCTGCTGAGCGGCGCGGCGGGCGCGGTCCATCCGCGCAGCGCGGTCGGGCTCGGCGCGGGCGCCGAAGCGGAGCTGGTCGAGGTCTTCGTCGGCCATTCAGGCGGCGGCGGCTGGACCAATTCGGTGCTCGAAGGCGCGGTCGGGCAGGGCGGCCGGCTGCGCCACGCCGTGCTGGTCCGCCATGGCGCAGCGGCGGTCCACACCGGCCGGATGACGATGGATGTCGCGCGCGACGCGGGCTATGCGACACAGGCGATCACCCTGGGGGGCCGGGTGGTGCGGAACGAGTTCGTCGTCCGGCTGTCGGGGCCGGGGGCGGAATGCAGCCTGTCCGGCGGCGCCCTGGCCGACGCACGCCGCCATGTCGACCACACGACGGAAATCACCCACGCCGCCCCGCATACCGAGAGCGAGCAGATTTTCCGCAACGTCGCCGACGACAACGCGCGGACCGTGTTCCAGGGCCGTGTCGTGGTCGAACGCGACGCGCAGAAGACCAACGCCCGGCAGTCGAGCCGCAGCCTGCTGCTGTCGGCGGGCGCCGAGGCGCAGAACAAGCCGGAGCTCCGGATATTCGCCGACGACGTCAAGTGCAGCCACGGCGCGACCGTGGGCGACCTCGACAGGGACGCGCTGTTCTATTTGCGGGCCCGCGGGATCGACGAGGCCGAGGCCCGCGCCCTGCTCACCCGCGCCTTCGTCGCCGATCTGTCGACCTCCTTGCCGGTGGCCTCCCTGCGCCCGGCGGTCGACGAGGCGGTCGACGGCTGGTTGCGCCGAAACGCGAACGGGGGCGGTTGAGATGACGGCGGTCAACGGCGCCTACGACGTGGACGCGATCCGCCGGGATTTCCCGATCCTGGGCGAGAGCGTCTACGGCAAGACCCTGGTCTATCTCGACAACGGGGCGAGCGCCCAGAAGCCGCGCGCGGTGATCGACAGCGTGGCGCATGTCTACGAGGCGGAATACGCCAACGTCCATCGCGGCGTCCACTATATGAGCCAGAAGGCGACCGACGCGATGGAAGCGGCGCGCGAGAAGGCGCGCGCCCTGATCAACGCCGAGCATGCGCACGAGGCGATCTTCGTCCGCGGCGCGACCGAGGGGATCAACCTGGTCGCGTCGAGCTGGGGGCGGGCCAACCTCGCGCCGGGCGACGAGATCGTGCTCTCGGTGATGGAGCACCACTCCAACATCGTCCCGTGGCAGATCGTGGCCGAGCAGACCGGCGCCGCGATCCGGGTGGCGCCGATCTCCGACGAGGGCGTGCTCGACATGGACGCGCTCGAAGCCCTGATCGGCCCGCGGACCCGGATGGTGGCGATCACCCATGTCTCGAACGCGCTCGGCACCGTGGTGCCGGTGGACGAGGTGGTCCGGCTCGCCCGCCGCGTCGGCGCGCTGGTGCTGCTCGACGGCTGCCAGGCGGTGCCGCACATGGCGGTCGACGTGCGCGCGCTCGACGCCGATTTCTACGTCTTCTCCGGCCACAAGCTTTACGGGCCGAGCGGGATCGGCGTGCTCTACGGCAAGGAGGCGCTGCTGAAGGCGATGCCGCCATACCAGGGCGGCGGCGAGATGATCGAATCGGTGACCTTCGAGAAGACCACCTATGCCGCGCTGCCCTTCAGGTTCGAGGCGGGCACGCCGCATATCGCGGGCGCCATCGGGCTCGGCGCGGCGATCGACTACGTGACCGGGATCGGGTTCGAGCGCATCGCCGCTCACGAACACGACGTGCTCGACTACGCCACCGAACGGCTCGGCGCGCTCAACTCGGTCCGGCTGATCGGCACCGCGCCGGACAAGGCGGCGATCGTTTCGTTCAACCTGGAGGACGTGCATCCGCACGATGTCGGGACCATCCTCGACCGCGAGGGCGTGGCCGTCCGCACCGGGCATCACTGCGCGCAGCCGGTGATGGACCGCTTCGACGTGGCGGCCACCGTGCGCGCCTCGTTCGGGCTCTACAACACCCGCCGGGAGGTCGATGCGCTGGTCGATGCGCTGGGCCGCGTGCAGGAGATCTTCGGCCGATGATCGACCTCCGCAGCCTCTACCAGGATGTCATCCTCGACCACTCGCGCAACCCGCGCAATTCCGGTCCGCTAGAGCCGCACAGCCACAGCGCGAACGGCAACAACCCGCTCTGCGGCGACCGGATCCGGGTCTATGTGCGGCTCGCGAACGGGACCATAGACAACATCGGTTTCGAGGCGAAGGGCTGCGCGATTTCAGTGGCTTCCGCTTCGATGATGACAGAATTGATCAAAGGCGGTGGGGTCGAGGAGGCGCGCGCGATCTTCGCCCGGTTCCACGACGTCGTGACCCGCAAGGGCGACATCTCCGAGGCGGAGATCGAGGCCCTCGACAAGCTCGCCACCCTGATCGGGGTGCGCGAGTTCCCGATGCGGATCAAGTGCGCGACCCTGCCCTGGCACACCATGGCGGCGGCGCTCGACGGCGTCGCCGACGACGTGACAACCGAGTGACCCCGGAGAGCGCGGCGATGGATGACAACGCGACCGGAATCGAGGCGGCCCCCGCCGGCCCGGCGGGCGAGGCGGAGACCCTCCGGCAGACGGTGATCGAGGCGGTGAGCTCGGTCTACGACCCCGAGATACCGGTCAACATCTACGAGCTCGGCCTGATCTACGACGTGAGCGTGTCCGAGACCCGGGAGGTCGAAATCCTGATGACCCTCACCTCGCCGATGTGCCCGGTCGCCGAGTCGCTGCCGATCGAGGTGGAGTCGCGCGTCCGCGGGGTCGACGACGTGCACGACGTCCATGTCGAGCTCACCTGGGACCCGCCCTGGACGCCGGAGATGATGAGCGAGGCGGCGAAGCTCGAGCTGGGGTTCATGTAATGGCCGGACCGGGTAGAGTGACCGCGGAGGAGAGGCGATGAACAAGCAGGCGATGACCCTGACGGATGCCGCAGCCGACCGGGTGCGGCATCTGATGACGCGGCGCGAGGATCCGGCCGTCGGGCTGCGCATCGGCATCCGCACCGGCGGCTGCTCGGGCATGGCCTATCAGATGGAGTTCGCCGCCGAAAGAAACCCGCTCGACGAGATCGTCGAGGACAAGGGGGTTACCGTGCTGATCGACGGCAGGGCGCTGATGTTCCTGGTCGGCACCGAGATGGACTATGTCGAGGACAAGCTGCAATCCGGCTTCGTGTTCAACAATCCCAACGAGAAGGGGCGCTGCGGCTGCGGCGAGTCCTTCCACGTCTGAATGCCCAAGGTCTATGCCATCGACGGGGTGATCCCCGTCGTCCACCCCACGGCCTATGTCCATGAGACGGCGGTCCTGATCGGCGACGTGATCGTCGGGCCGGGCTGCTATATCGCGCCGTCTGCGAGCCTCAGGGGCGATTTCGGCCAGATCCGGTTGGGCGAGGGCTCCAACATCCAGGACAACTGCACGATCCACTGCTTCGCCGGCGGGGAGACGGCGGTCGGCGCCGATGTCTCGGTCGGCCACGGCGCGGTGCTGCACGGCTGCTCGGTGGGCGACCGGGCGCTGATCGGGATGAACGCGGTGGTGATGGACGGAGCGATCGTGGGCGCCCAGGCGATCGTGGCCGCGCTCGCTTTCGTCCGCGCCGAATTCGAGGTGCCGGAACGGACCATCGCCGCCGGCGTTCCGGCCAGGGTGCTGCGCGAGATCGACGGCGAAGAGGCCGGTTGGATGATCGACGCCAATGCCGACTACTACGGCGCGCGGGACCGGGCCTGGGCCTCGATGCAGCGCGTCGAGGCGCTCCACCGGCTCGACCGGGACGGGCCCAGGCTGACCTTCCAGGGCGCCAAACCGCTCTCCCGGTCACGCGGCGGATAGGCGATGACGGCGCGGCTCGACCCCCGGACCGCGCGCGTGCTGGCCGACCTCGACGGGCCGGGCGTCGCCCAGGTGGCCGACATGTCGCCGGCCGAGGCGAGGCGGCATATCGAGGATTTCGTGCGCAAATGGGATCTCGACCCGAGACCCCCCATCGATGCGGTCGAGGATCTGAGCATCCCGGGGCCCGAGGAGACCCTCGCGGCGCGGCTCTACCGGCCTTCCGTAGCGGGCGGCGCGCTGCCCATGATCGTGTTCTTCCATGCCGGCGGCTACGTCTTCGGCAGCCTCGAAACCCATGAGAGCTTCTGCCGGCTGATCGCGGAAGGCGCGGGCTGCCTGGTCATTTCGGTCGCCTACCGCCGCGCGCCGGAGCACAGATTCCCCGCCGCGCACGAGGATTGCTACGCGGCGACGGTCTGGGCGGCCGCCCATGCCGGAGAACTCGGCGCCGATCCGGCGCGTCTCGCGGTGGCGGGCGATTCCTCGGGCGGCACGCTCGCCATCGGGGTCTGCCAGCTCGCCCATCGCCGCCGCGGGCCCCGGATCGCGCACCAGTTCCTGTGGTATCCGGGGACCGCCGGCGGGAAGGAGACCGAGTCGATGCGTACCCTGTCGGAGGGCTATTTCCTGAACTCGGGGCTGATGAAGTGGTCGATGGGCCATTACCTCAACGCCCCGTCCGACCTCGCCGACCCGCTGGTCGCGCCGATGAAAATGGCCGATTTCTCCATCCTGCCGCCGACCTATCTGATGACCGCCGGGTTCGATCCCAGGCGCGACGACAACGCGGCCTTCGTCGATGCGCTCGCCGCCGCGGGCGTGCCCGCGACCTACCGCGTGCTCGACAGCACCATCCACGGCTTCATGTTCATGCTGGGCGGGATCGACCTCGCCCTCGACGCGGCGAAGGAGTCCGCCGCCTACATCCGCGCCGCCTTCGCCTGAGCGGACCGCGTGTTGCGCTCTCCCCCAATTCGCCCTACATAGCTCTGGCGGGGCGTGGCGCAGGCTGGTAGCGCACCTGCTTTGGGAGCAGGGGGTCGCAGGTTCGAATCCTGCCGCCCCGACCAACGCCGACAAGCGGGCAGACGATGAGCGACGTGAAAATCCACCGTCCGGCCAAGACCGCCACCCAGTCCGGTCGCGCGCGCTCGGCCAGATGGGTGCTGGAGTTCTCGACCGCGCTCGCCCAGCGCCGCGATTCGCTGATGGGCTGGGCGGGCTGCGGCGACACCCGCCGGCAGGTGCGGCTCGAATTCGACAGCGAGGACGACGCCGTCGCCTTCGCCAGGCGCAACGGGCTGACCTACGAGGTCGAGCCCGCGCGCGAACGCCGGGTGCGGCCCAAGAGCTACGCCGACAACTTCCGCTTCGGCCGGGAAGGCAACTGGACCCACTGACACTCAGGCGCCGAGCCCCTCCAGCGTCCGGTCGAGGATACGAAGGCCCTGGTCCAGCACGCGGCCTTTCCAGCCGTCCTCGTCGGGGAACAGCCGCTTTCTGATATCCGCCTTGATCTCGCGGCCAAGCGGGCTGTCTACGTCGCCATGGACATGCAGCCAGTTATCCGCCTGGAGCGCGTGCAGGACCTCGCGCACCGGGTAGGTGCCGAATTCGAGGGTCCCGCTGATCACCTCGGCGCCGCCCGCCGCCTCGCGCACGGCGCGGGCGATGACGCCGACCAGCGGCGCCGAGGACGAGGTGCCGGCCGCAGGCGAGGTGACGATGTTGCCGTACCAGTCGCGCATTCGCCGCCCGCCTGGCGTCGACGGGCCCGCCCCGCCGATCATCTCGGCATCGCCATAGCCGCCGAGCCCGGTATGCAGGTCGATGAAGGCGATCCTGCGCGCTCCCGCCACGTGCGCATCCAGGATGGCGCGGAAGGTCGCGTTCGACCATGTCGGCCGCCGGCCGCCGTAGAACAGCCCGTCCGCGTGGTCGTACTGGCCGCGGGTGACCACCGCCTGGAGCGCAAAGGCGCCGTGCTTCTCGACATAGGCGTCGATCGTCCACCCCATCTCGGCGAGCGCCGGCTCGTCCCAGCGCTCCGGGCAGAGCACCTTGTGGACCTTGCCATAGGCCTCGTTCGCCGGGTGCGGCCCGCCGTGATCGAGGAAGTTGCGGTTGAGGTCGACATTGTCCTCGGTCACCCGGCGCAGCCAGGCGAAGCCGTGCGGGTTGATGGCATGCACGAGCACGAGCCGCGTATCGTCGGGTAGCGCGGGCCGGCTCGCCAGAAAGCCGATCTCGATCGCCGAGCCGGCGAAGGCTTCGACCCCGTGGGTGCCGGCGTTGACGAGAAACACCCGCCCGGCATCGCCGGGGCCGAGCACGGCGACATCCGCGGTCAGGTCGCCGTCATGTCCGGGCGGGGCCGCGGCCGGGCAGACGAAATCCTCCAGCGCCGCGCCCGCCGCCCGCGCGGCCTCGCGGAATTTGTCGCGCGCGGTCCGATAGTCGGGCGAGAACGCCGAGAGGTCGGGCATGCGAAGGCTCCCGCAACGGGGGTGTCAAATGCGCGCCCCTGTTGTAAGACAAGGCGCGGCCACGGCCAATCCACGCGCCCGTAGCTCAGCCGGATAGAGCAGCGGACTTCTAATCCGCAGGTCGCAGGTTCGAATCCTGCCGGGCGCGCCAGCCTTCCTACTTCCCCCGGGTCGCTTCGGCGGCCGCCTTGATGAGGTTGTACATCGGCGCGATCTTGGGGTTCTTGCCCAGAAACTCGTCGCCCAGCGGGCGGGTGCGGCGGAACAGCTCGGCCCGGTCGGCGGCGGTCGGCTCGGTGATCTCGCCGCCCTTCTCGATCCACAGCTTCTCCCACTGGGCGGTGATCTCGATGGCGATCTTGCCGGTGATGTCGCCCATCTCCTTGCCGATGTCGAAGATCGCCGTCCGGTGCCCGGCGGGCAGCCCGTCGAGCCATTTGCGGTTGAGCCACATGCCGCTCGGGATGAAGGCCGACTTCTCGTTGTAGATGTATTTGGCGACCGTGTAGAACTTGGACGGTCCCATCACGATGATGCCGCTTCGCACCCCGTCGATCCCCTTGCGCTGGAGCGCCGGCAGGACCTCGGAATAGGGCATCGGGATGCCGGCGGCGCCGACGGTCTTGAGCGTCGCGATCTCCATCTTGGTGGCGAGCACCCGGATCTTCCGGCCGTTGAAGTCGTCGAGCGTCTTGATCGGCCGTCTGGAGGCCACCGCGGTTCCCCCGGCCGACCAGGTGTAGTTGCCGACGATCCCGGCATGCGAGGCCAGCGCGAGGAACTTGTCGCGCACCGTCGGGTGGTTGAGCGTGCGGTGCTGGTGCAGCTGCGACTCGAACAGGGCCGGGGCGTCGGGCGCCTGGAAGGCCTGGTTGAGGCCGACGAAGAAGCCGGGCGGCGAGATGAAACACTCCTGGGTGCCGAGCTGGATGCCCTCGACCTGGCGCGGGATGGTGCCGAGCTGGGCGAGCGGGAAGATGCGCACGTCGACCTCGCCGCCGGTCCGCTCGGCGATTTTCCCCTTGAAGATCTCGGCCGAACGGTGCTGCGAGTCGTTCACCGTCACGAAGCCGCATTTCATGTCGTATGTCTTCGCGTTCGCCGCCGTCGCGGCGAGGACCGCGGCCGCGGCCATGAGGGCGGTTCTTTTCATCGATTATCTCCCTGTGGTCGGTGTGACGTCTCAGGCATCGCGGAAACGGTAGTCGAAGCGGTCGCCGTCGGAAACCACGCGCCCCGCGGTGGTGCCGGGGAAGTGGCAGGGCACCACCAGGGTGTCGGTGTCGGCGACCGATTCGAGGATCCGGCGGCGCGAGCGGTTCGACATCGCGCTGTCCCAGCAGAAGCAGGAATGCCAGTCCGGCTCGCGGCATTGCAGGGCGTGGTGCATCAGGTCGCCGGTGAACACCGCGCGCATGCCGTTCGACCGCAGGTTCACGCAGACATGGCCCGGCGTGTGGCCCGGGGTAGGCGTGAGCCAGATCGAATCGTCGAGCGCGTAGTCGTCGTCCACCAGCAGCGCCTGACCCGCCTCGACCACCGGCAGGCAGGAATCGCGCCACACCTCGCCCGGCGGGTCGGCGCCCTTTTCGCTTTCGGCGGCCCAGAACTCGTACTCCCGCTTGCCGAAGACGTACTTGGCGCGCGGGAAGGTCGGCACCCAGCGCCCGTCGACCAGTCGCGTGTTCCAGCCGCAGTGATCGACATGGAGATGGGTGCAGAAGACGTAGTCGATGTCCGCGAAACGGAGGCCGAGGGCGGCGAAGCCGTCGAGCCAGGGCTGCTTGGGATAGTCGAGCCAGGCGCCGCGGCCGGGCTTGTCGGCGCCGACGCAGGTGTCGATCAGCACGGTGTGGCGGGGCGATCTGAGCACGAAGGTCTGGTAGGTGATGACCAGCAGGTCCTGCGCCGCGTCGTAGACGAAATCGGGCAGGTGGCGGAGATGTCGGTCGACCGCCTCGCGCCCGGCGCCCGGGTACATCACCAGCGGGTTGCGCCAGGGCCCGTCCCGCTCGACGATGCTGGCGACCTCCACGTCCCCGATCGCGAACCTTTCCATCACGCGGCCTCCCTGGTTCCGGATTTTCGCCGGCCCTCGTGCCAGGCGACGAAGACGGCGCCTCCGCAGATCATAGCCCCGCCGATCCAGGTCATCGCGTCGGGCACCTCGCCGAATGCGAGATAGCCGATCAGCGCCGCCCAAACCAGCCGGATGTAGTCGACCGGCGAGACCAGGCTGGTGTCACCCTCCTTGAGCGCCTGGTTGAGGCAAAGATGCCCGCATGTGCCGAGCGCGGCGAGGACGAACAGTTCGAGATACTGCTGCGGCTCCGGCCAGGTCCAGAACGGCAGCGCGGCGAGGAACGACATCGGCGCAAGCACGATCATCATGTAGGCGGTGATGGTGAGGCTCGATTCGGTTCGCGTCAGGGTCTTGATGACCAGCATCGCGAGCGCCCACAAGAGCGCCGCCGCGATGGTCAGCATCGGGCCGAGCCCGATCTCGCCGAAGCCGGGGCGGAGGATCACGATGGCCCCGAGGAAGCCGATGACGATCGCCGCCCAGCGCACCGGACCGACCCGCTCGCCGAGAAACAGGATGGCGAGCGCGCTGGCGAAGATCGGCGCGGTGAAGGTGAGCGCGGTCACGTCGGCGAAGGGCGCGATGGTGACCGCGTAGAAGAAGCACAGCATCGAGACCAGGTTGAGGATGCCGCGCAGCGCATGGACCTTGAGCTTGCGCGTCCTCAGCGGCGCGACGCCGTATCGGAACAGGATCGGGGCGAGGAAGACCAGGCCGAACAGGTTGCGGAAGAACGCGACCTCGAAGGGGTGGAGGCCCTGCGCGGTGTGGCGGATCATCGCGTGCATGGCGGTGAACGCGACGGTCGCCAGCAGCATCATCGCCATGGCGCGGAGCGTGTTGCCCCCGTCGCTGGCGGTCGCGTTCAACCGTATTCGCGGATTACGTGGCGCGCGAGTGCCATCTTGAGGATTTCTTCCGGCCCCTCGGTGATCATGAACGAGCGCAGGTCGCGCCACAGCTTCTCGATCGGCAGGTCGGTGGTGAGCCCGATCCCGCCATGGATCTGGAGGCAGCGGTCGGCCGCCTCGAAGCCCCCGCGGTCGCCGACATACTTGCACATATAGGACTGGTAGCGGATGTCCTCGCCACGGTCGTAGCGCGAGGCGGCGTCGTAGACCATCAGCCGGAGCTGGTGCAGCTCGGCATAGGTGTCGACCAGCATCCACTGCACCGCCTGGCGTTCGGCGAGCGGCTTGCCGAAGGTCACGCGCTGCCTGGCGTAGGAGGCGCCGAGCTCGAGGCACCGCTCCATCGTACCGATGCCGAGCGAGCCGTGCCGCATGCGCCCGAAGGTGATCCAGTTCTGCGCCATGCGGAACCCGTCGCCCTCGTTGCCGATCAGGTTTTCGGCCGGCACGCGCACGTCCTGGAAGCCGACCTCGCAGGGCCGGTCGTCCATCATCGTCTCCTGCTGGCGGATCACCTCGACGCCCGGCGTGTCCATGTCGACCAGGATGCAGGAGATGCCGCCGCGCGCGCCCTTCTCGCGGTCGGTGACGCAGACCACCTGGGCGAAGTCGGCCTGGTCCCCGCCGGTGACGAAGCGCTTCATGCCGTTGATCACGTATTCGTCGCCGTCGCGGACCGCCGTCGTGCGCATGCTCGCCGGGTCGCCGCCGGCATCCGGCTCGGTCTGGCAGAAGGCGGCGTATTTCTCGCCCCTTATGCAGGGCCAGAGATAGGCGTCCTTCTGGTCGTCGCGCAGGAACTGGAGCAGGATCGGGCTCACATCGGGGCCGAAGATCCACGGCTTGCGCCTGGGGAAGGCGATGGTGCGGCCGGTCTCCTCCCACACCAGCACGCGGGCCAGCAGGCCGAGCCCCATGCCGCCATACTCCTCGGGGATGTCGATCATCCAGATCCCGAGCTCGCGCGCGCGGGCCTCCAGCTTCTCGCGCACTTCCGGCACCATCAGGTGGCCGTCATAGGCCTCGCGCTCGATCGGGATCACCTCGTTGTCGATGAACCGCCGGAGCGTGTCCTTCATCATGCGAAGCTCTTCGGGAAGCTCGAAGTCCATCATCGTCCCCCTGGTCGCGGCGGATCACAGTAAGCGGCGGCCCCAACGCCGGGTCAAGGCGGCGCCGGCTCGACTCCGCGCGCGAACGAACTACTTTCCCGATGCGACGGACAGGCGAAGGAGGAACCGGCCATGGGCATGCTGATCGACGGCGCGTGGATCGACGACGACGCGAAATACCGCAACCCGGAAGGCGGCGCGTTCGTGCGCGCGGAATCGGTCTTCCGGTCGTGGGTCACCGCCGACGGCTCTTCCGGCTTTCCCGCCGAGCCCGGCCGCTACCATTTGTTCCTCGCGCCCAACTGCCCGTGGGCCCACCGCACCCAGATCGTCCGCTACCTCAAGGGGCTGGAGGACACGATCTCGATCACGCTGTCGGACCTGCCGCGGGTGCGCAGCTGGGCCTATTCGCAGGGAATCGGCCGCGATCTCGAGCCGGTGGACGGCGTGTTCGAGCTGCACCAGGCCTATCTCGCCGCCGATCCCGGCTATTCCGGCCGGGTCACCGTGCCGACCCTGTTCGACAAGCGGGAATGGACCGTCGTCTCCAACGAGTCCTCCGAGATCGTGCGCATGCTGAACACCGAGTTCGACGGTCTCGGCGCGACCCCGCTCGATCTCTACCCGGAGGATCTGCGCGCCGAGATCGACGCCTTCAACGCGCGGATCTACGAGACCGTCAACAACGGCGTCTACCGGACCGGCTTCGCCAAGACCCAAGACGCCTACGAGGAGGCCTGCAACGCTCTGTTCGATACGCTGGACTGGCTCGACGAGACGCTCGGCGAGCGGCGCTATCTCTGCGGCGAACGCCTGACCGAGGCCGACTGGCGGTTCTACCCGACCCTGGTGCGCTTCGACTTCGTCTATCACGGCCATTTCAAGTGCAACAGGCGGCGGATCGAGGACTATCCCAACCTGTCGAACTATCTGCGCGAGCTCTACCAGCTTCCCGGAATCGCCGAGCGGACCGACATCCCGGGCATCAAGCGCGGCTACTACGCCGACATGCCTCACGTCAATCCGGCCGGCATCGTGCCGCTGGGCCCGGATATCGACCTGACGACGCCGCACAACCGCGACCGGCTGCGCAAGGCGGCCTGAGCCCCGTCGTCAGCCCCGGAATGGCGGGAAGCCGACGTAAGACTCTGCGTGTTCGTCCGCGAACCCCGGCATGCCGGGCCGGGTGAGGCAGCCCTTGGGCGGGGCATAGCTGTCGATCCGCCGCGCCGCGCGTTCGTGCCACTGGATGTTGAAGGCGGCCAGTTTCCGGAAGAAGCACAGCCTCGAATAGGGCAGGTGGTCGTGGACGAACCAGGCGAGCGGCCGCCAGTCCCCGGTCTCCGCGTAGCGGTCGGCGAACCAGGGGATCACGATACAGGCGGTGGCGCCCATGCAGCCCGCCGCGTCGCGCCGGTCCCAGATGTGGCCCGCACGGCTCGCCTCGTTGGCGGCGCAGTTGAGACGGTTCCGGTTGCCGAAGCCGTTTACGTCCTCGGAGCGGTAGCCTGAGCGCACCGACACCGTCCCGAAGGTCTCGCGCAGCGGCTCCAGCAGGCTCTCGCAGAGCCGCGTGCCGGCGGCGATGGCGAGATCCGGATCGTCGGGGATGTTGGGGATGCCGTGGAACGCGGCGATCTCGCTGTGCAGGAAATCGCGCATGAAGAAGGAGGGCGAGAGCCGCACCCGGCCGAACTCTTCCAGCGCCCGCATGGAGCCCGGCCTGCGCATCGGGCGGGTTTCCTAGCCCGGCCCGGCGACCGCCGCCTTCATGTCGTCGAGGATCCGCTCGACCGTCTCCCGCGGCAAGTCCCGGGTGATGAAGACGATGCGGCTCCTGGTGTCGCCGTCCGGCCATTCGGGGAGCTGGGCCGGGTCGTGGAACAAATGCTGCACGCCGTGGATCGCGATCGGCTTGTCCTGGCCGGCAACGTTGACGATCCCCTTGATGCGCAGCAGCCTTTCCCCGTGGGTCGCGATCAGGGTGCGGATCCAGCCGACGAAGGGCTCCCACGCCAGCGGCTCGTCGTAGCGCAGGCAATAGGCGCGGATGCTGTCGTCGTGGCGGTTGACGTCGTGATCGTGACGGTGGCGATCGTCAAAGGCTTCGTCGCGCAGCCAGCGCTGCACGTCGAGGCTTTTCGTATTCGGGTCGTAGAGCCCGGCGTCGAACAGCTCGTCGGGGTGGATCGCTCCGTGCTCGGCGCGGACGATCGACGCACCGGGGTTGAGCGCGCGCAGGCTGGCTTCGAGGCCGTCGAGCTCTTCGTCGTCCGCGATGTCTCCCTTGGTGATGACGATGCGGTCGGCCACCGCCGCCTGCTTGACGGATTCGCTGTGCCGGCCGAGTTGGAGGTCGCCATTGACCCCGTCGACCGCCGTGACCACGCCGTCCAGCGCGTAGCGGTTGGCGATCACCCGGTCGGTCATCAGGGTATGGATGACCGGCGCCGGATCGGCGAGCCCGGTGGTCTCGATCACCACCCGGCCGAACGGCGGGACCTCTCCCTTGACGCGCTTGATGAACAGCTCGCGCAAGGCGCGGGCCAGGTCGTCGCGGACGGTGCAGCAAAGGCAGCCCGCGTTGAGCAGCACCGTGTCCTCGTCGATCTGCTCGATCAGGTGGTGGTCGAGCCCGATCTCGCCGAACTCGTTGACCAGGACGGCTGTATCCGACATCTCAGGGTGCTTCAACAAGGCATTGATAAGAGTCGTTTTTCCACTGCCCAGAAAACCGGTCAGCAGGGAGGCCTGCACGATGTCGTCGGGCTCGGGCGGGGTATGGCTGTCGGTCATTTTCGGTAAAGCTCCGCGGGGTCTATCTCGACCTCGGCGATTGTCGCGAGCCGGTCGTCGCGCACCGCCCGGAAGAAGCAGCTGCGCCGCCCGGTATGGCAGGCGACCCCGGTCTGGTCGACGGCGAGCAGCAGCGTGTCGCCGTCGCAGTCGAGGCGGAGTTCGACCAGCGCCTGCATCTGCCCCGAGGTCTCGCCCTTGCGCCACAGCGCGCCGCGCGAGCGCGAGTAGTAGCAGACCCGGCCGGTGGTCAGCGTCTCGGCGACCGCGTCTCGGCTCATCCAGGCCATCATCAGCACTTCGCCGCTGTCGTGCTGCTGGGCGATCGCCGGCACCAGCCCGTCGCCGTTCCACGCGATCGCATCGAGGGTCGCGGCGATGCCCGCTTCGGACGCGCCCATGGTTTCGCTTCCCGGTCTTGCGTTGCTCGTGAATCTAGGGTGCTTGGCGGAGGAAACGAAGCGTCCTCAGCGCGCCGCGTTGAGACGCTCGAAGCCGCGTTCGAGATCGGCGATCAGGTCGCCGGTGTCTTCGAGCCCCGCATGGATGCGTATCGTCGGGCCGCGGTCCCAGGTCGTCGCGGTGCGGATCGCCGCCGGGTTGGTGGGCAGGATCAGGCTCTCGAACCCGCCCCAGCTCGCGCCCATCGAGAACAGCTCCATGCCGTCCAGCATCGCCGCCACCGCCGCCTCCGGCGCCGGCCTCAGGACGACGCCGAACAGCCCGCAGGCGCCGGTAAAATCCCGTTTCCACAGCGCGTGGCCGGGATCGTCCGGAAGGGCGGGGTGGAGCACGCGGTCGACCTCAGGGCGGTCCCCCAGCCAGCGTGCGAGGATCAGCCCGTTCTCGTGATGCTGGCGCAGCCGGACGCCGAGGGTGCGTAGCCCGCGCAGCGCGAGATAGACGTCGTCGGGACCGCAATTGGCGCCGAGGTCGGCGGCGGACTGGCGCACTTTGGGCCACAGCGCCTCGCTGGTCGTGACCGTGCCCATCATCACGTCGGAATGGCCGACGATGTACTTGGTCGCCGCCTGCACCGAGACGTCGACGCCGTGCTCGAACGGCTTGAACAGCACGCCGGCGGCCCAGGTATTGTCCATGACGACCACCGCGCCGGCCTCGTGCGCCGGGGCGGCGACCGCCGGGATGTCGGTCATCTCGAAGGTGAGCGAGCCCGGCGATTCGACATAGACGATGCGGGTGCGCTCGGTGATGAGGTCGGCGATCCCGCCGCCGATCGCCGGGTCGAAATAGCTTGTCTCGACCCCGAAACGCCCCAGAAAGCTGTCGCAGAAGCGCCGCGCCGGGCTGTAGACGTTGTCCGCCATCAGGATGTGGTCGCCGGTCTCGACGAAGGCGAGGATGGCGGCGTTGATCGCAGCCAGGCCCGAGCCGAGGCAGACCGCCCGCTCGCCGCCCTCGACCGCGGCCACCGCTTCTTCCAGCGCCGAATGGGTGGGCGTCCCGTGCCGCCCATAGGTGTAGACCCGCGGCTCGAACCGTCTCTCGCGCGCCTCGCGCATCGCCGCGACCGTCGCATGGGTGATCGTCGAGGCGTGGTAGACGGGCGGGTTGACGATCCCGAAATTGGCTTCCGGATCGCGCCCGGCCGTGGTGATGATCGTGTCTTCTTTCATGGCGCGGCTGTCGGCTGGTGAAAAGGCCGCGCATCCTGACAGCGCGGGTCGGGCGACGCCAGTTCTTCAGGTCTCGACCGGCGTGTCCGTCCGCATGCCCCATTCCGACCACGACCCGTCATAGACCGCGACCGCGTCCTGGCCGATCAGGTGCAGCCCGAAGGCGAGCATCGAGGCCGTCACCCCCGACCCGCATGTGGTGGTCACCGGCTTGTCGACATCGATCCCGGCGTCGGCGAACAGCGCGCGGAGCTCGTCCGGGGATCGGACGGTACCGGTCTCGGGGTCGACCAGCCGGTTATAGGGCAGGTTCCGGCTGCCCGGGATGTGGCCCGCCCGGCAGCCCGGCCGCGGCTCCGGCTCGGTGCCGGCGAAGCGGCCGGGGGCGCGGGCATCGAGGATCTGCGCGGACTGCCCGTCGAGTCCCGCCAGGATGGTGTCGAGGTCGGATATGCGGTCGGGGCGGGGCTGGGCGGAAAAGCCGCCGGTGGCGGCGCGCGGCTCGGCCGGCCCGGTCTCGGTCGGCCTGCTCTCCATCACCCACTTGACGAAGCCGCCGTCGAGGATGGACACCGCATCGTGGCCGAAATAGCGCAGCATCCACCACGCCCGGCCGACGGTCATCATGCCGACCCGGTCATAGGCGACGACCCGGGTCGAATCGCCGATCCCGAGCCCGTCCATCAGCGCGGCGAAGCGCTCCGGCGCGGGCGCCATGTGGGGCCTCGGGTCGTCCGGGTCGGCGATGCCGTCGATGTCCCAGAACGCCGCGCCCCGGACGTGCCCGCCTTCGAACTCCTCACGGCCCGACCGGCCGTCGGTCGGCAGGTACCATGTGGTCTCGACGACGCGGACATCCGGGTCGTCGAGATGCGCTTCCAGCCATTGGGTCGATACCAGGGCACCCGGTTCGGACACGGTTCGATCTCCCGTCCTGTGGTTGCGGCGCGTCAATCTACAGGACCGGGCGGTGGCCGCGAAGCGGCGGATCGAAGGACGGCGCGGGCTGGATGCGAGTTGCCCGTCATGCCCGGGGCGGACATATTCCCTGCATGACGGATTATCTGGTCAAGCCCGACCCGGCCGACGCGCGGCTCACCGAGCGGGTGCCGGGGGTCGATCAGGACGGCAGGGCGATCGAGACCTCGGTCACCGTGGAGCGGCCCCTGACGCTGTTCCTCAACAGCCAGGAGATCGTCACCCTGATGACGATCGGCGACTATGTCGACTGCCTGGCGGTCGGCTACCTGATCAACCAGAACATGCTGAAGGGCGACGACGCGGTGACCGGCGTCGATTACGACGAGGAGATCGAGACGGTGGTCGTGCGGACCGCGCACGAGACCGATTTCGAGGAGCGGATGAAGAAGCGCACCCGGACCTCGGGCTGCGCGCTCGGCACCGTGTTCGGCGACGTGATGGAGACCTTCGAGGAGGTCGTGCTCGACCCCGACGCCGAGATCCGGACGTCGTGGCTCTATGCGCTCGCCAAGGCGATCAACACGACGCCGAGCCTCTATCTGGAGGCCGGGGCGATCCACGGCTGCGTGCTGTGCGAGGGGGACCGGCCGCTGATCTACATGGAGGATGTCGGGCGGCACAACGCGGTCGACAAGATCGCCGGCTACATGCACCTCAACCGAATCCCGCCCGAGGGCAAGATGTTCTACACCACCGGGCGCCTGACCAGCGAGATGGTGATCAAGGCGGTGCAGATGCGCATTCCGGTCCTGGTCTCGCGCTCGGGCTTCACCGCCTGGGGGGTGGAGCTCGCCCGTCAGGCCAATCTGACGCTGATCGGGCGCGCCAGGGGGCGTCGTTTCATCGCGCTCGCGGGGGAAAGCCGAATCGTCTACGACGCCGATCCCGGGACGGTCGGCGAGGAGCCGTCGGCGTTGCAGCGCAAGGGCGCGCGCGCCGGGTAGCGTAAGATGGAGCTGGTCCTCGCCTGGCAGGGCCCGGTCGGGGCGGGCCGGTTTCCCGACGCCGAAGCCGCGATCGAGGCGCTCGGCGCCCCCGGGGTCTATCTCCGCATAAAGACCTACCGCAACGGGCGAACGGTGAGCTATGTCGGCCAGAGCCGGAACGTGCTCGCGCGCATCGACCAGCACCTGACGGCGATGCTCGCCCTCCAGACGCCGCTTCGCGACGGCGCCGGGCGGACGATCTTCGCGGGCGATGCCGGCGCGCGCTTCGCCGCCTATAACGACCTCGCGGCGGCTTCCCGGGCGGCGGCGGAAGAGGCGCTGCGAACCCGGTTCTACGTCGCGCTGTGCGACGCGGCGTTCGCGCCGGAGCGACTCGACCTGGTGGAGGGGACGCTCAAGGCGCGGCTCGAGGAACGGGTGGCCGCCGGCGCCGGGCTCGCGGCCTGCGAGAACGTCCAGGGCGTCCCGCGGGATCCGTTCGCCGACATCGCCCGGATCGTTCAGGACACCGGGGCGCTCGCGGCGGAGGATTCGGAGGTCGTTGCGCGCGCGCTCGGCGCGGAGCCGATCCGGGTCGACGCCGTGCTGGTCGGGGCGGGACATGCCGAGTAGCGCGGACGAGCCGCGCATCGCCGGGGTCGTGCTCGCCGGCGGGCTGTCCCGCCGCATGGGCGGCGGCGACAAGGCGCTGAAGCTCCTCGGCGGGCGTACCATCCTGGATCGCGTGATCGCCCGCGCCGTGCCCCAGGTAGACCCGCTCGCGCTCAACGCCAACGGCGATCCGGGCCGCTTCGCCGGCACCGGTCTGGCCGTGATCCCCGATTCGGTGGAAGGCTTCCCCGGTCCGCTCGCCGGGGTGCTGGCGGGGCTCGAATGGGCGCGGGAGCGCGGCTCCACCCATGTCGCGAGTTTCGCCTGCGACGCGCCCTTCCTGCCCGACGATCTGGTGTCGCGGCTGTGGCAGGCGATCGAGGAGAACGGCGCCGAGATCGCGTCTGCGCGCTCTGACGGGCGGGAGCACCCGGTCTTCGCGCTCTGGCCGGTCGCGCTCGCGGACGCGCTCAGGACCGCATTGGTGGAGGAGGGGGTCCGCAAGGTCGACGTCTGGACGGCGCGCTACCGCCTCGCCCATGCGGCGTTTTCCACGGCCCCTGTCGATCCCTTCTTCAACGTCAACCGGCCGGAGGACATCGAGGCGGCGGAGGCGGCGCTCAACCCGCGAGCTGAGCGATGACGACCGAGGCGAGCAGGGTCCAGCCGAACAGCCGGTTCGAGCGGAACTTGGCGAGGCAGTCCTTCGGCGCGTCGAGATCGACGGCGGCGACCTGCCAGCCGAGCTGCAGGACGGCCAGCGCGAGCCCGGCGTAGAAGATCCAGCCGAGCCCGACGGCATGGCCGGTCGCCGCGAACAGCGCCGCGGCGGCGAGATAGAAGGCGTACAGCCACGGCTTGCTGTCGAGGCCGAGGCGCCGCGCGGTGGACTTGACCCCGGCGGCGGGGTCGTCGCGCCGGTCCTGGTGGGCGTAGATCGTGTCGTAGCCCAGCGTCCAGAAGATGCCGCCGGCATAGAGCAGGACCGGAGCCAGCGATATCTCCTCGCGCACCGCCGCCCAGCCGAGCAGGGCGCCCCAGTTGAAGGCGAGCCCGAGCACGAATTGCGGCCAGTAGGTCACCCGCTTGCTGAGCGGGTAGGTGAACACCAGGACCAGCGACGCCGCCCCCACCGCGATGGCGAAGGGCTCGAGCGCGAGCAGGATCGCGAGTCCCGCGGCCAGCAGCACGGCGAGAAAGACCAGCGCCCCGCGCACCGTGACCTGGCCGCTGGGCAGCGGGCGGTCGCGGGTCCGCGCGACCCGTGCGTCGAAGTCGCGGTCGCAGATGTCGTTGAACGTGCAGCCGGCGCCGCGCATCACCAGGGCGCCGATCCCGAACAGGGCGAACAGGGCGAGGCTCTCGCGCGACAGCGGCTCGGGCGATGCGAAGGCGATCGACCACCAGCAGGGAAACAGCAGCAGCCAGGTGCCGATCGGCCTGTCGAGGCGCGCGAGGCGCGCATAGGGTCGCCAGGCTCCGGGCAGAAGCCGGTCGACCCATCCGCCCCTCGGAATGTCGCTCGCGGCGATGTCGTCCATGCCCGACATTGCTCTTTCGCTTCGCCCCGATTATATCGGCACCGGCTCATGGGTACGATGACGGTACATTCCGCGATGCAGCAGGCGGCTCCGCGTGTCAGGCTTTTCCTCGACCAGAGACTGGCGCGAGGCGAAGCCGCCATGCTCGACCGCGACCGGACCCATTACCTGAAGACCGTCATGCGGCTCGCCCCGGGGGATGCGGTCGCCGCGTTCAACGGCGAGGACGGCGAGTGGCTCGGCCGGATCGAGACCGTGGATAAACGGCGCGTCGCGCTGCGCCTGGAGCGCCTGCTCGCGGGGCAGCCCGACAGCGGCGATTTTTGGCTCCTGTTCGCGCCGCTCAAGCGGGGGCCGAGCGAACTGATCGTCAGCAAGGCGGTCGAGCTCGGCGCCACGGCGCTGGTCCCCGTGGCGACCGCGCGCACGACGGCGCCGCGCATCAGGCCGGAACGGATGAAGCTGCTCGCCATCGAGGCCGCCGAGCAATGCGGGCGCTGCGACGTGCCGGAGGTCCGCGAAGCGGAGCCGCTTCGCGCATTGCTGGAACGCTGGCCGGCCGGGAGGCAGCTCATGTTCTGCGACGAGAGCGGCGGTGGACGGCCGATCGTCGAGTTCCTGACCGAGGCCCGGGATTGCGGCGCCACCGGCCCGTGGGCGGCGCTGATCGGACCCGAAGGCGGGTTCGCCGAGGAAGAGCGCGCCGCGCTCCGCAGCCGGAGCTTCGTGCATGCGGTCGATCTCGGGCCGCGGCTGCTGCGCGCCGAGACCGCGGCGATCGCCGCGCTCGCCTGCTGGCAGGCGGTGATCGGCGACTGGCGCCGTCCCGACGACCTGCCGGCGCGGCCGGCGGCGGCGCGGGGGTAGGGCATGGCCGCACCCCCCACCAGCCAGGGCGCGCCGATCGAGGACCGTAGCCAGCTGATCGAGTTTCTCGAGGCGGGCTGCAAGCCCCCCGGGGACTGGCGCATCGGCACCGAGCACGAGAAATTCGTCTTTCATCTCGAAACCCTGGACTCCGCCCCCTATGACGGCGCGTGGGGCATCCGCGCGCTGCTCGAGGGGTTGACACGGTTCGGCTGGGAGCCGGTGCTGGAGAACGGCAACCCGATCGCGCTGGCCAAGTCGGACTGCAACATATCGCTGGAGCCCGGCGGGCAGCTCGAGCTGTCGGGCGCGCCGCTGGAGACCATCCACCAGACCTGCGACGAGGTGCACAACCACCTCGCGGAGGTCAAGGAGGTGGCGGGCGAGCTCGGCGTCGGCCTGGTCGGGCTCGGTTTCCACCCGCGCGCCCGGCGCGACGAGATCCCGTGGATGCCCAAGGGGCGCTACCGGATCATGCGCGACTACATGCCCAAGAAGGGCTCGCTCGGGCTCGACATGATGCTCAGGACCTGCACGGTGCAGGTCAATCTGGACTTCGAGTCCGAGGCGGACATGGTGCGCAAGATGCGGGTCGGCCTTGCGCTCCAGCCGGTCGCGACGGCGCTGTTCGCCAACTCGCCCTTCGTCGAGGGCAAGCCCAGCGGCTACTACTCCTATCGCAGCCATGTCTGGGAAGACACCGACCCGGATCGCTGCGGCATCCTGCCCTTCGTCTTCGAGGACGGCATGAGCTTCGAGCGCTATGTCGACTACGTGCTCGACGTGCCGATGTATTTCGTCTACCGCGACGGGACCTATGTCGACGCGAGCGGCCAGTCCTTCCGCGACTTTCTCGACGGCCGCCTGCCGGCGCGGCCCGGCGAAAAGCCGATGATGTCGGACTGGGCCGACCACCTGACCACGCTGTTCCCGGAAGTCCGGCTCAAGCGCTATATCGAGATGCGAGGCGCCGACGGCGGGCCGTGGCGGCGGCTCTGCGCGCTGCCGGCGCTCTGGGTCGGGCTGCTCTACGACCGGAGTTCGCTCGATGCCGCCTACGATCTGATCGCCGACTGGACGGTCGAGGACCACCACCGGCTGCGCCGCGAGACCTCGATCCAGGCGCTCAAGACGCCGTTTCGCGGCGGCACCCTGCTCGACGTCGCGCGCGAGGTGCTGGGGATCGCGCATGAGGGGCTGCGGGCGCGCGCCCGGCTGGACCGGGTGGGCGACAACGAGACCGGGTATCTCAGCATCCTCGACGACATCGTCCGGCGCGGCTCATGCCCGGCCGAGCACAAGCTCGAGCGCTATCACGGTTCGTGGAACGGCGATATCGACCGGGTGTTCGGGGAATACGCCTACTGAGGCGCTCAGGCGGCGGTGCCGCCGACCGTCAGCCTGTCGACCAGCAGGGTGGGTTGTCCGACGCCGACCGGGACGCCCTGGCCCTCCTTGCCGCAGGTGCCGACGCCGGGGTCCATGCCCATGTCGTCGCCGACCATCCGGACCCGGGTCAGCGCATCCGGCCCGTTGCCGATCAGTGTCGCGCCCTTGACCGGCGCGCCGATCCTGCCGTCCTCGATCAGATAGGCCTCGGACGCGCTGAAGACGAACTTGCCCGAGGTGATGTCGACCTGTCCGCCGCCGAAATTGACCGCGTAGAGGCCCTTCGGCACCGCGGCGATGATTTCGTCGCGCGAACGCTCGCCGGCCAGCATGTAGGTGTTGGTCATGCGCGGCATCGGCGCATGGGCGAAGCTCTCGCGCCGCCCGTTGCCGGTGGGCGCGGCCCCCATCAGCCGCGCGTTCATCCGGTCCTGCATGTAGCCGGTGAGGATTCCGTCCTCGATCAGCACCGTGTTCTGGGTGGGCGTCCCCTCGTCGTCGATGGTGAGCGAGCCGCGCCGGTCGGCGATGGTGCCGTCGTCGACGACGGTGACCCCCGGCGCCGCGATCCTCTCGCCGAGGAGCCCGGAGAAGGCGGAGGTCTTCTTGCGGTTGAAGTCGCCTTCCAGCCCGTGGCCGATCGCCTCGTGGAGCAGGATGCCGGGCCATCCGGGGCCGAGCACCACCGGCATCTCGCCCGCCGGCGCGGACACCGATTCGAGATTGACCAGGGCCTGGCGCAGCGCCTCCTCGACCTGGGACTGCCACGACTCCTCGGCGATATAGGCGCCGTAGCCGGTGCGCCCGCCGACCCCGTGGCTGCCGGTCTCCATGCGCTCGCCGTCGGCCGCCACGACCGATACGTTGAGCCTCACCAGGGGGCGGATGTCCGCCGCCCGGCGGCCGTCGGCGCGGACGATCTGGATCGCCTGCCACTCGCCCATGATGGAGGCGACGACCTGCACGACGCGGGGATCGCGGCCCCGCGCGTAGGCGTCGATGTCCTGGAGCAGCTTGACCTTGCGTTCGAACGGGATCTCGTTGAGGGGGTTGTCCTCGACATAGAGCGCCGTGTTGGTCGCCGCCGGGCCGTCGGACGCGGTACCGCTGTATCCCGACCTGACGGCCCTGACCGTCTTCGCCGCGCGTTCGATCGCCGCCTCCGACAGCTCGGCCGCGTGCGCATAGCCGGTCGCCTCGTCGGCGACGGCGCGCAGCCCGAACCCCTGGGTGGTGTCGAACGAAGCGGTCTTCAGGCGCCCGTCGTCGAAGCCCAGCCCCTCCGACTGGCGGTACTCGAGAAACAGCTCGCCGTCGTCGGTACCGTCGAGCGCATCGGCGACGATCGATTCCACCCGGCTCCGGTCGAGCCCGGTGCGGTTGAAGAAAAGCTCGTCCGTCTTCGCGAGATCCGCCATTTTCAGCCTCCTGGCGCACAAAGTGAGCGCTTCCGCTATATGATGGTGTCGCCGTCGCGCGATGTCACCCCGTGCCCGGGCATCAGCCCCCGAACCGGGGTACCGAACGCCGGAGTTCGGGTCGAATCGCCCGATGATCGGGGGAGCTTGTGTTTCCAACTGCCGCTGTGTATCAATCCCGCGATTTCCGTGCCTTCGCAGGGATTCCCGCGTCGGGATCGCGCCTGAAGGGTATCGCTGCTCAGGGGCGCGCATTCCGCGGACGATAAGGACTCGATTCGAATGCCGATGAGCCGAGGACGCATTCTCGCAGCGGGCGCGGCGGCGGCCACCGCCCTGACCGGAGCCGGTGCATGGGCCAGCGAGCCGGTGCCGTGGCAGCTCGGGCTGCAACCGGCTGCGACCCCGCTGATGCAGAACATCGACGACCTGCACGACATACTCCTGGTCGTCATAACGCTGATCACGCTGTTCGTGCTGGGGCTGCTGCTCTACGTCATGTGGCGCTTCCGCGAGAGCAAGAACCCGACGCCGACCCGCACCACGCACAATACCGTGGTCGAGGTTCTGTGGACCGTGATCCCGGTGGTGATCCTGGTGCTGATCGCGATCCCGTCCTTCAAGCTGCTCTACTACTCGGATACGGTGCCCGAGGCCGATTTGACGGTGAAGGCGATCGGCCACCAGTGGTACTGGAGCTACGAGTACCCCGATCACGGCAATTTTACCTTCGACGCCACGATTCTGGCCGACGATGAGCTGAAGGAAGGCCAGCCGAGGCTGCTGTCGGTCGACAACCGCGTCGTGGTCCCGGTCAACAAGGTGGTTCGCGTCCAGGTCACGGCCGACGACGTGCTGCACGCCTGGACGATTCCGGCGTTCGGCGTCAAGGTCGACGGGGTGCCCGGGCGGCTCAACGAACTCTGGTTCAAGGCCGAGCGGACGGGCGTCTATTACGGCCAGTGTTCGGAGCTTTGCGGCGTCAATCACGGCTTCATGCCGATCCGCGTCGACGTGGTGAGCGTGCAGGAGTTCAACGCCTGGGTTTCATGGGCGAAGAAGGAATATGCCGCGGAGGACGACGGCACCGCAGCACCGGCGACCAGGGTCGCCGGTCTCGAGTCCACGCGCTGAGTTGGACGGAGGAGCAGGGGAATGAGCGATTCCGCGGCGGCCCATGACCACCACGAGGCCCATCCCACGGGGTGGCGGCGCTTCGTCTATTCGACCAACCACAAGGACATCGGCACGATGTACCTTGTGTTCGCCGTGGTCTCCGGGATCATCGGCGGCGCCATGTCCATCCTGTTCCGGATGGAGCTGAACAGCCCGGGAGACCAGATCCTCGGCGGCGACTACCACATGTTCAACGTGCTGATCACCGCGCACGGGCTGATCATGATCTTCTTCATGGTGATGCCGGCGATGATCGGCGGGTTCGGCAACTGGATCGTGCCGCTGATGATCGGCGCGCCGGACATGGCCTTCCCGCGGATGAACAATATCAGCTTCTGGCTGCTGATCCCCTCCTTCATCCTGCTGCTCGGCTCGCCCTTCTTCGGCGGGGGGGGCGGCGGCTTGACCATCTACCCCCCCCCGCGCTCGGGTAACCGGCCCACCCCCCCGCCGCTGAGCTCGGATACCGGGCAGCCCGAACCCTCGGTCGACATGGCGATCTTCGCCCTGCATCTGGCCGGCGCCTCGTCGATCCTGGGCGCGGCCAACTTCATCACCACGATCTTCAACATGCGCGCGCCGGGGATGACGCTGCACAAGATGCCGCTCTTCGTGTGGTCGATCCTGGTGACCGCCTTCCTGCTGCTGCTCTCGCTGCCGGTGCTCGCGGGTGCGATCACCATGCTGCTGACGGACAGGAATTTCGGCACCACCTTCTTCAAGGCGGCCGGCGGCGGCGACCCGATCCTGTTCCAGCATTTGTTCTGGTTCTTCGGCCACCCCGAGGTCTATATCCTGATCCTGCCCGGGTTCGGCATCGTCAGCCAGATCGTCGCCACCTTCTCGCGCAAGCCGGTCTTCGGCTATCTCGGCATGGCCTACGCCATGGTCGCGATCGGCTTCGTCGGCTTCATCGTCTGGGCGCACCACATGTACACCGTCGGCATGGATGTCGACACCAAGGCGTATTTCACCGCCGCGACCATGGTCATCGCGGTGCCGACGGGCATCAAGATATTCAGCTGGATCGCCACCATGTGGGGCGGGTCGATCCGCTTCGACACGCCGATGCTGTGGGCGGTGGGCTTCATCTTCCTGTTCACCCTCGGCGGGGTGACCGGGGTGGTGCTGGCCAATGCCGGCGTCGACCACGCGCTGCACGACACCTACTACGTGGTGGCGCATTTCCACTACGTGCTGTCGATGGGCGCGGTGTTCGCGATCTTCGGCGGGTTCTACTACTGGCTGCCCAAGATGTGCGGCCGGCGCTACCCGGAGACGCTGGGCCGGATCCACTTCTGGATCATGTTCGTCGGCGTGAACGTCACCTTCTTCCCGCAGCACTTCCTCGGCCTGGCCGGGATGCCGCGGCGGATCCCGGACTACCCGGACGCGTTCGCGGGGTGGAACATGGTCTCCTCGGTGGGGTCCTACATCTCGGCGTTCGGCGTGCTGCTGTTCCTGTGGATCCTGTACCGCACCTTCACCGCCGGCGAGCGGGTCGGCGAGAACCCGTGGGGCGAGGGCGCGACGACCCTCGAATGGTCGGTGTCGTCGCCGCCGCCGTTCCACAGCTATGACGAGCTGCCGCAGATCCGTTAGCGGCGGAGCGAAGCGTGGCCGAGAGACAGATCGAGCTGACCGCCGGCGCGGCCCCAATCGAGGGGCCGGCGATCGGCGACTTCGTGGCGCTCCTGAAGCCGCGGGTGATGTCGCTCGTCGTCTTCACCGCGGTCGCCGGGATGGTCCTGGCGCCGGGGGCGCTGCACCCGGTGCTGGCGGCGATCGCGGTGCTGTGCATCGCCGTCGGGGCCGGCGCGGCGGGCGCGATCAACATGTGGTACGACCGCGATATCGACGCGGTGATGGCGCGGACCAGCACCCGCCCGCTGCCCGCCGGGCGCATGACCCCGGGCGACGCGCTCGGCTTCGGCGCGGTGCTCGCGGTCGGCTCGGTGAGCGTCATGGCGCTCGCGGTCAACTGGACCGCGGCGGCCTTGCTCGCGCTCACCATCGCCTTCTATGTCTTCGTCTACACCATCTGGCTCAAGCGCCGGACGCCACAGAACATCGTCATCGGCGGCGCCGCCGGCGCGTTCCCGCCGATGATCGGCTGGGCCGCGGTGACCGGCGATGTCGGGCTCGGCGCGATCGCGCTGTTCGCGCTGATCTTCATGTGGACGCCGCCGCATTTCTGGGCGCTCTCGCTCTACCGGAGCGGCGACTACGCCGCCGCCGGGATCCCCATGCTGCCGGTGGTCGCAGGCTCCGGCGAGACCAAGCGCCAGATCCTGCTCTACGCCCTGCTGCTGATGCCGGTGTCGCTGGTCCCGACCGTCCTGGGCGTCGCCGGGCTCGCCTACGGCGCGGTCGCGGCGGCGATGAGCGCGGTTTTCCTGGCCCTCGCCTGGCAAGTTCGGCGGCGGGACGGCCATGCCGGCGCGCCGCGCCTGTTCGGCTTCTCGATCCTCTATCTGTTCGTCCTGTTCGCGGCGATGATCGCCGAACGCCTGGTCGCCGGTGCACTGTAGGGCGATGGCGATGCCGCGTCTGAGCGAACTTCACAAGCGCCGCCGGGTCCGCAACTTCGCGCTGCTGACGGTGCTGCTCGGGCTGGTGGCCCTGTTCTTCGTGATGTCGATGGTCCGCATGGGAGGGTGGTGAGATGACGCGCGCACCCCGCCGGCGGAATGCCGCAACGGCCGCCGCGGCGCTCGGCGTCGTCGTCGTCATGGGCGGTCTCGCCTACGCCTCGGTGCCGCTCTATCGCTGGTTCTGCCAGGTGACGGGGTATGGCGGCACCACCCAGGTCGCGGAGGCGGCGCCCCAAGAGCTCCACCAACGCTCGGTGACGGTGCGCTTCAACGCGGACGTGAACTCGGCGCTGCCGTGGCGGTTCCAGCCGGTGGAGCGCAGCGTCAGGGTACGGCTCGGCGAGGAGCGGCTCGCCTTCTACCGGGCCAAGAACCTCGGCGACCGGCCGGTCACCGGCACCGCGACCTTCAACGTCACCCCAGCCAAGGCGGGTCCGTATTTCGCCAAGCTGGACTGTTTCTGCTTCACCGAGCAGACCCTGGAGGCGGGTCGCAGCGTCGACATGCCGGTGTCGTTCTATGTCGATCCGGAGCTCGCCGGGGACCGCAATCTCGACGACGTGACGACGATCACGCTCTCCTATACCTTCTTCGCCGCGCCCGGCGAGCCCGAGCCCGGGGACAGCGCGCGAATCGCCGCCAAATGAGAGAGGGGTAAGCCATGGCGCCAGCCGATTCGGCAGCCGAATACACCCACCACGGCCACAAGCATCCCTACCACCTGGTCGATCCCAGCGTCTGGCCGGCGATCGGCGCGACCGCGGCGGGCCTGATGTTCATCGGCGCGGTCTGGTACATGCACGAGGGTTCGTGGTGGCTGATGGCTCTCGGCTTCGTCGGGATCGCCGTCACCATGGTCGGATGGTGGCGCGACGTGATCCGCGAGGCCACCTTCCAAGGGTACCACACGCCAATCGTGCAGATCGGCATGCGCTACGGCATGGCGCTGTTCATCGCCTCCGAGGTGATGTTTTTCGTCGCCTGGTTCTGGGCCTATTTCAACGCCGGGCTGTTCCCGCCCGAGGCGATTGAGGGCCAGTGGCCGCCGCCCGGCATCGTCACCTTCGATCCGTGGGACCTGCCCTTCCTCAACACGCTGATCCTGCTGATGTCGGGAGTCACGGTGACCTGGGCGCATCACGCCCTCAGGGAAGGCAACCGCCGGCACGTCCTGCAGGGGTTGGGGCTGACCATCGGGCTCGGCATCCTGTTCACCTGCGTGCAGGCCTACGAGTACAGCCACGCCGCCTTCGCGTTTTCCGGCGGCATCTACCCCAGCACGTTCTACATGGCGACCGGGTTCCACGGCTTCCACGTCCTGGTCGGGACGATCTTCCTGATCGTCTGCTTCTTCCGCGCCTACAAGGACCACTTCACGCCGGATCACCATTTCGGCTTCGAGGCGGCGGCGTGGTACTGGCATTTCGTCGACGTGGTGTGGCTGTTCCTGTTCTGCTGCATCTATCTGTGGGGCGCCGGCCCGAACCCGGGAGGCCACTAGACGCCGATGCCCCGGCCCGGCGATTACCCGCCGCGGTCGCCACTCGCCACCGGACTCGGCTGCCGTTGCCCGCGCTGCGGCACCGGCCCGCTCTACGCGGGGCTGCTCGCGGTCGCGGAGAGCTGCACCGTCTGCGGGCTCGATTTCAGCCCGCACGACTCGGGCGACGGGCCGGCCGTTTTCGTGATCCTGATCCTCGGCGCGGTCACGGTCGCGCTGGCCCTCCTGCTCGAAACCCTGGCCACGCCGCCGATCTGGGTCCACATGGCGGTCTGGCCGCCGGTGATCGTGGTTCTGGCGCTGCTGATGCTGCGCCCGGCCAAGGGGCTGCTGATCGCGCTCCACTACAAGAACCTGCGGCATGAATACGACGGCGGGGCGTGACCGCGTGCGCCGCCGTTTCCGCCCGACGCTCTGGGCCACCGTGGCGGCCGCGGCGGCGCTCGCCGTCCTTGTCGGACTCGGAACGTGGCAGCTTCAGCGGCTCCAGTGGAAGGAAGGGCTGATCGCCTACCGGGAGGCACAGCTCGCGCTGGCGCCCGTCGCGGTCGGCGAGCAAATCGGGGACCGCGTCGATGCCGCCTTCCGCCGCGCCCGGGCGACCGGCCGGTTCCTGCACGCAAGCGAGTTCCTCGTCGTCAACCGGGTGCGCAAGGGCCGGGCGGGGTTCGACGTGATAACCCCGCTCCGCCTGGAAGCCGGCGACCACATCCTGGTCAACCGGGGCTGGGTCCCGATCGATCGAACCGATCCCGGCACCCGGCGGAAGGGCCAGATCCCGGGCGAGGTGACGGTGACGGGCGTGCTGCGCCGGCCGGCAAAGAGCAGCCGCTGGGTTCCCGACAACGATCCGGCGAAGGGCGTCTGGTACTATGTCGAGCCGGGCGCGATGGGCGCCAAGACCGCGATTTCCAGGATGCGGGAGATGTTCCTGGTCGCCGATGCGGCGCCCAACCCGGGCGGGTTCCCGGTGGGGCGCAGGACCGGTATCGACATCCCCAACCGCCATCTCGAATACGCGCTCACCTGGTACGGGCTCGGTTTGGTGCTGGTGGCGGTCTATGTCGTGTTTCACTGGCGCCGCGAGGACGACGATGGTCCGGGCTAGCAGCTACCAGACCCTCGAGGACCGCTTCGCGCTGGTCGGCGCGTTGCGGGAGGCGGCCCGCATGCTGTCCTGGGACCGCTCGGTCAACATGCCGCCCAAGGGCGCGCCGGCGCGCGCCGAACAGCTCGCCGCGCTGCGCCTGGTCGAGCACGAGAAGATCACCGACCCGGCGGTGCCGGACCTGCTCGACGGGGCGGCGGAAGAGGTGGCGGGCGATCCGTGGCGCGCCGCCAATCTGCGCGAGATGCGCCGCAGATGGGTGCATGCGACGGCGCTCGACGCCGATCTGATCGCGGCGATGGCCAGGGCCGACAGCGCATGCGAGATGGCGTGGCGCGAGGCGCGCCCGAAGGCCGACTACGCCGCCGTCAAACCCCGTCTTCAAACCGTGCTCGACCTGCTCCGGGAAGGCGGGCAGGCGCGGGGCGCGGCGCTCGGCTGTTCGCTCTACGACGCGCTGATGGATGTCTACGAGCCGGGCGCGCGGATCGAGCGGATCGACGCGCTGTTCGCCGACCTCGCAGACTTTCTCCCCGGATTTCTGGACCGCGTCCTGGGAGCGCAGGCGGCCGAGGCGCCGCCCCTGCCGATGGAGGGACCGTTCGCGGCCGAGATGCAGCACGCGCTGGGCGTTCGGCTCATGGCGCAGCTCGGCTTCGACTTCGACGGCGGGCGGCTCGATGTCAGCCTGCACCCGTTCTGCAGCGGGGTTCACGACGATGTCCGGGTGACGACGCGCTACGACACGGAGGATTTCACCCAGAGCGTCATGGCCGTCCTGCACGAGACCGGACACGCGCTCTACAACAAGGGGCTGCCGGATGCGTGGCGCCGCCAGCCGGCAGGCTCGGCGCGCGGGATGGCGGTGCACGAGAGCCAGTCGCTGATCGTCGAGATGCAGGCCTGCCGCTCGGCCGAATTCATCGGCTTTCTCGCGCCATTGCTGCGCGAGGCCTTCGGCGGAGAGGGGCCGGCATGGTCGTCGGACAACCTCCGCCGCCATTACCGCCGGGTCGCCCGCAGCCTGATCCGGGTCGACGCCGACGAGGTGACCTACCCGGCCCATGTGATCCTGCGCTACCGGCTGGAACGGCAACTCATCGGCGGGGACCTGTCGCTCGACGATTTGCCGGATGCCTGGGCCGACGGGCTCGATTCGCTGCTCGGCATCCGCCCGCCCGACGACGCCCTCGGCTGCCTCCAGGACATCCACTGGTACAGCGGAAGCTGGGGCTACTTTCCGACCTACGCGCTGGGCGCGCTCGCCGCCGCGCAGCTCTTCGCCACGGCGCTGGCGGCGCGCCCGGAAATCCCGGCAGCGATCGCCGAGGGCGATTTCGCGCCGCTGTTGGGCTGGCTTGGAGAGGAGGTCCACCGCAAGGCGTCGCTGCCCGCGACCACCGACGATCTGCTGCTGGAGGCGACCGGCGCGCCGCTCGGCACCGCCGCCTTCAAGGCGCATCTGGAACGGCGCTACCTGTCAGAGCGCTAGGAGTCCGATCACCGTGCCGGTCATGCAGGCGGCGAGGGTGCCGGCGAGGATCGACTTGAGGCCGAGGCCGACGATCTCCGACCGGCGCTCCGGCACCATCGCCCCGAGCCCGGCGATCAGGATGCCGAGGCTCGCGAAATTGGCGAAGCCGCAGAGCGCGTAGGTCATGATCAGCCGGCTGCGCTCGCCCAGGGTCCCCTCCGGCAGCCCGGCCAGGGTGAAATAGGCGATCAGCTCGTTGAGCACCATTTTGATGCCGAGCAGCGAGCCGGCGGCGACCGCCTCGCTCCACGGGATCCCCATCAGCCAGGCGATCGGCGCCATGGCGTAGCCCAGCAGCCGCTCCAGGGTGATCGGCGCGCCGGCGAGATCGGGCAGCAGCCCGAGCAGCAGGTTCGCCAGATGCACCAGCGCGACGACGACGATCAGGCTGGCGACTATGTTGAGGAGCAGGGTGAGCCCGTCGAGCGTGCCGCGGGTGAGCGCGTCCACGCTCGATTCGTAGCGCCGTTCGGGGATCACCGGCCCGCTTACGGTCTCCGCGTCCGCCGGCACCATCACCCGGGCGATCAGCACCGCGGCCGGCGCGCTGAGGAGCGACGCGGTCAGCAGGTGGCCCACCGGGTTGGCGACCACGTCGGCGAGCGCCGTGGCGTAGAGCACCATCACCGTGCCGGCGATCGTCGCCATCCCGGCGGTCATCACCACGAACAGCTCGCTCCGGCCGAGCGCGGCGAAATAGGGGCGGATCAGGAGCGGTGATTCCACCATGCCCACGAATATGTTGGCGGCGGTCGAGAAGCTCGCCGCGCCGCCGAGCCGGAGCAGGCGCGACAGCGCCCAGGCGAAGGCGCCGACCACCGCCGGCAGCACCCGCCAGTGATAGAGCAGCGCGGACAGCGCGCTCACCACCAGCACCAGCGGCAGCGCCTGGAAGGCGAAGACGAAGGCGCCGCCGGGCGATTTCTCCTCGAAGGGCAGCGCTCCGCCCCCGAGATAGCCGAACACGAAGGAGGTGCCGGCGCGGGTCGCCGCCTGGACCGCCTCCACCGCGCCGTTGAGCACCAGCAGGAGCTGCCAGCCCGCCTCCCATTCGAGCAGGACCAGCGCCAGCGCGAGCTGGATCGCGATGCCGACCAGGACCGTCCGCCACGGAAGCCGCGCCCGGTTCTCGCTGACCAGCCAGGCCAGCCCGACGAGGGCGGCGAGTCCGAACAGGCCCTGGATTGCGGTCATCCCTCCTCTCCCCGAACTTCAGGCGGGCGCCGGCACCCGGACGAAGCCGGTCCGGTTCGGCTCGTGCACCAGGATCGACAGGAAGGCGGCCAGCAGCGCGAGCCCGAAGGAGCCGAGCCACATCCAGTCATACTGGGCGAACATGTCGAACATCCAGCCGCCGGCGAACGAACCCAGCGCGCCGCCGACCGAGTGCAGCGAGAACAGGAGCCCCATGGTCAGCCCCATGATGCGGAGCCCCATATGGGTGCTGACGATATTGGCGACCACCGGGAAGGTCGCGAAGTCGAACAGCCCGAACAGCGCCGCGAAGGTGAACAGCAGCACCGAATCGCCCGGGATGAACATCAGCAGGATGAAGCAGAGCGCGCGCAGGAAGTAGATCGAGGCGAGCAGGGCGGGACGGTGGAACTTGTCGGCCGCCGCGCCGAAGCCGATGATCCCGACCGCCGAGGTCGTCATCAGAACGCCGAAGGCGGTGGCGCTTTCGAAGACGGGAAAACCGCAGGCCGCCGCGTAGGGCAGGAAGTGGATCCTGATCGCGCCGATGGTGGTGAAGCCGCACACGATGTAGCCGATACCGAGGAGCCAGAAGGTGCGGTCGCGCATCAGGTAGCCGAGCTGCGTCCAGACCGTGTTGCCGGCATCCGCCTGGAAGCCGTGCATGCGGCGCTCCGGCGCCTCGCGGCGGATCAGCACCCAGGTGAGAAGGGCGATCGCGACCAGCAGGACTCCCATGACCAGGAAGCTGGCGCGCCAGCCGATGGCGGCGAGGCCGACGGCGAGCAGGGGCATCAGCACGAGCTGGCCGCCCGTCGCGCCCGACGTCGCGACGCCCGTCGCGAACCCGCGCCGCGCGTGGAAATAGAGCGCCACCGTGGTGCCGATCAGCGGCGCCGAGATCGCCGAGAAGCCGATGCCGGCGATCAGCCCGAACGCGGCGATGAAGTGCCAGCCCTCCCTCATTCCTGCCGTGAGGCAGACGCCGAGGGCGGTCAACAGGATGGCGATCACGTAGATCGAACGTCCGCCGTAGCGGTCTAGCGCCATGCCGGCGATCGGCGATCCGATCGCCATTACCGTGAGCATCACCGAACCGCCGGTCGAGATGAACGTCCGGTCCCAGGAGAATTCCTTTTCCCACTCGGGGATCAGCAGCCCGAGCGAGGAGCGCGCGCCCATGACCAGGCTGAGCACCAGGAACAGGACGGCAACGACCAGCCATCCGTAAGGGTTCTCTCGGATCGTTCGGATCAGCATCGGGCCGGGGACGGTGGACGCGGGAGCCCGGAGACTACAGCAATCGGTTGGGCCGGGCGAACGCGCACGGCGCGATTCGCAGGGATCGGCGCTACTCTAGGGACGCACCGCGCGCTGGAGACCGAGAATGCCGCACATCGACCTCGCCGATGTGATCGTGATCCTGGCCGCATCCGTCGCCGCCCTGTTCGCGCTCCGGCGTCTGCGGC
Source organism: Defluviicoccus sp. bin129 (assembly GCA_002239065.1). Taxonomy (GTDB): domain Bacteria; phylum Pseudomonadota; class Alphaproteobacteria; order MPNO01; family MPNO01; genus MPNO01. Next base: position 66,203 of record MPNO01000006.1, read on the forward strand.
TCTCCCCGGTGCTCGGCTATCTCGCCGCCGGCGTCATCATCGGCCCCTTCGGGCTCGGCTTTGTCGCCGACATCGGGAGCATCCATGCCTTCGCCGAGTTCGGCGTTGTGTTTCTGCTGTTCACCATCGGGATCGAGCTGCCGCTGGAGCGGATCAAGGTGCTCTCGCCCGCGCTGTTCGGCCTCGGCCTGGCGCAGATCCTGGTCACCGGCGCGGCGATTGCCGGGCTCGCCTTCGCCTTCGGGGTCGCGCCGGATGCGGCCATCGTGATCGGCGCGGCGCTCGCGCTCTCGTCCACCGTGTTCGTCATCCAGATCCTGCTCGACCGGCGCCAGATCGCGACCCGCTTCGGCCGCGCCGCGTTCACGGTCCTGCTGATGCAGGATCTCGCCGTGGCGCCCATCCTGGTGATGACCCTCGTGCTTTCCAGCCGGGAAGGCGGGCTTGCCGCCTCGCTCGGACGCGCCGGGCTGGAGGCCGCCGCCGCGCTGGTGGCGATCGTCGTGCTCGGGCGTTTCGTGCTGCGGCCGCTCTTCGCCCTGGTCGCGGCGGAGAAAAGCGACGAGATGTTCGCGGCCGCGACGCTGCTCGTGGTCCTCGGGGTCGCCGCGTTCACCGACTATGTCGGGCTCTCGCTCGCCATCGGCGGGCTGCTCGCCGGCATGGTCCTCGCCGAGACCGAATACCGCCACCAGGTCTCGGCCGAGATCCGGCCGTTCCGCGCCCTGCTGCTCGGGCTGTTCTTCATGTCGATCGGCATGCAGACCAACCTCCATATCGCCTACGAGCAGTTTCCGCTGGTGTTCGCCATCGGGGCCGGGCTGATCGCGCTCAAGACGCTGGTGCTGGTTCCGCTGGTGCTGCTGTTCCGCCTGCCCGGCCTGTACGCGGTGCCGCTCGGCCTGCTGCTGGCGCAAGGCGGCGAGTTCGGCTTCGTCGTCTTCAGCGTGGCGGTGGGCGGCGGGCTGATCGAGGAGGGGTTGGGCCAGGCGCTGATCATCGGGGTGGCGCTGTCGATGATGGCGACACCGCTGCTCGCCTGGGCGAGCGCGCGGCTGCTCAACTGGACCGCCGTCAGGATTTCGGCGCGCGTCGAGGAGATCGCCGAAGAGGCGGTCACTCTCGTCAATCACGTGGTGATCGCGGGCTACGGCCGGGTCGGCCGCACGGTGGCGCGCGAGCTGTCCGGCAAGGGCATCTCCTTTATCGCGCTCGACCGCGACCCGCTCGTCGTCTCGACCGCGCGCGCGCAGGGGGAGCGGGTCTATTTCGGCGATGCGAGCCGGCCCGAAATCCTGGGAGAGCTGCATCTTCCGACCGCGCGCACGGTGGTCGTGGCACTCAGCGACTCGGAGGCAGCGACCCGGCTGGTCGGAATTCTTCGCTCCATGCGGCCCGATCTCCCGGTCCTCGCCCGCGCGACGAACGACGTTCATGCCGCCGACCTGGTCCGTGCCGGCGCGACCTTCGTCGTGCCCGAGCTGGTCGCCACCGGCAGGCGGCTCGCCGAGCACATCGACCCGCCAGGCCGGGGGTCGTGACATCGCCGGGCTTTCGCGTAAACATGCGCGCCCCACGAAAGACGAGGCGCCAGAGTGGACTACCGGACGATCCTCTATGAAGAGGACGGCCCGATCGGGACCGTCACCCTGAACCGTCCCGATGACGGGAACATGTTCACCATCGAGACCTGCCACGAGGTCCGCGACTGCATCGACGCGATTCGGCGCGAGACCCGGACCCGGGTGATCGTGCTGACCGGGGCGGGCGACCGGTTCTTCTGCATCGGCGGGCGCAAGGACGGCGCCGAGCCGACCCGGCTCTATGCCGGCATGCTGCCGACGCTCGAAATGTACGAGGCGATCGACAAGCTGCAGAAGCCGGTGATCGCCAGCGTCAACGGCTTCGCGGTCGGCGGCGGCAACGTGCTGCAGATGGTCTGCGACCTGACCATCGCCAAGGAAAGCGCGGTGTTCCGCCAGGTCGGGCCGATGATGGGGTCGTTCGATGCCGGCTACGGCACCTGGTATCTGGAAGACCTGGTCGGCAAGAAAAGGGCCAAGGAGATCTGGTACACCAATCGCAGGATCGGCGCGGCGGAGGCGCTCGAGATCGGGCTGATCAACCGCGTCGTGCCCGATGCCGAGCTCGCCGAGCGGACCCGGGAATACGCCCTCGAGGTGGCCGAGCGCGGCAGCTTCGCGCTCGCCTCGATCAAGGGCGCGTTCAACGCCCGCCACGGCGGCGTTTCCGGTCTCGCCCGCATGGCGCACGACCTGCTGCTCCCCGGCTATCTCGACTCGGAGGAGTCGAAGGAGCTCGCCAGCGCCTTCCGCGAACGCCGTTCGCCCGACCCCGACCGCTTCGGGCGCTGAACCGCGCATGCGGGCCTTCCTCACACTGCACACGCCGCGTGCGGCGAGGCGCTACTACGAGACCGGGGTATGGCGCGAGGACACGTTCTACGGCCTGCTGGAGCGCCATGCCGCGCTGAACGGCGGCGCGCCCGCGCTGCGCGACGCCACGCGGCGGCTGAGTTGGCGCGAGGTCAAGCTCTGGGTCGACGGGGTGGCCGCCGATCTCGAAGCGCGCGGGCTGGTCGAGGGCGACCGGGTCTCGATCTGGCGCGGCAACGCGATGGAAACCGTGATCGTGCTGCTGGCCTGCTCGCGCCAGGGCTATGCCTGCAACCCCACGCTCCACCGCACCCATACCTGCGCCGAGGTGGCGACGCTTCTCAAGCGTCTGAGATCGGCGGCGTTCTTCAGCGAGCCCGGCTGGGGCGCCGACCGCGCCGAGACCGATCTCGAGGCCCTGCTGGACGGGATCGACCACCTCAAGGCGGTCGAGCCGGAGGGGCGCATCGCCGGCCCGGGCGCGCGGCCCAGGGGCGATCCGGTTACCGATCCCGACAAGATCGCCTATCTCGCCTTCACCTCCGGCACCACCGGGATGCCGAAATGCGTGATGCATTCCGACAACACCCTGTTCGCCAACGCGCGCGACATGGTGGACGTCTGGCGCATCGGCACGGATACGAAGCTCCTGTCGCTCAGCCCGCTCTCCCACCACATCGCCTGGGTCGGCGCGGCGCAGTGGGTGCTGGCGGGCTGCGAGTTCATCACCGACGACCGCCCCGCCGGCGTCGACAAGATCGACTGGATCGCCGAGACCGGCGCGACCTACGTCATGGGCGTGCCGACGCACGCGATGGACGTGCTCGCCGAGCAGCGGGCGAGGGGGCTCGCGCGGATCGGGGCGGTCGAGATCTTCTACATGGCGGGCGCGCCGATCCCGCCCGTGGTCTGCGAGGCCTTCGTCGCCCAGGGCATCGCGCCGCAGAACATCTACGGCATGACCGAGAACTCGTCCCACCACTTCACCCATCCCGGCGACGACGCCGAGACCGTCACCCGCACCTGCGGGCGCGGCGGGCGGGCCTACGAGGTCGCGATCTTCGACATGGCGGACCCCGACAGGCGGGTGGGAAAGGGGGTCAGCGGACAGATCGCCGGGCGCGGCGGCGCGCTGATGCTGGGATATTTCGCCAACCAGGAAGCGACCGAGGAGAGCTTCAACGCCTCCGGCTGGTTCCTCTCCGGCGATCTCGGCTCGCTCGACGCCGACGGCAATCTGTCGATCGACGGGCGGCTCAAGGACCTGATCATCCGGGGCGGGCACAATATCTACCCATCCGAGATCGAGGCGCTGGCGATCCGCCATGACGCGGTCGAGCGGGTCGCGGTGTTCCCGGTCCCCGACGAGCGGCTGGGCGAAAGGGGCTGCATCGCGGTGATCGGCGGCATCGAGGCCGATTCGCTGCTCTCCCATCTTCATGCGGAGGGGCTGTCGCGCTATGACATGCCGGAGTATTTCATCCGGATGGACGCCTTCCCCCTGACCGCGAGCGGCAAGATCCTCAAGCGCGAGCTCGTGGAGATGGCGAAGAACGGCGCCATCCGGCCGGACCCGGTGCGCTTCGATCCGGCCAGGGAGGCCGCGCAATGACCGTCGAGCTGACGCGGAGGGAGGAAGCGGCGCTGATCGTGCTGAACCGTCCCGAGGCTCTCAACGCGCTCTCCTTCTCCATCATCCGCGAGCTCGGAGAGGCGTTCGAGGAGGCGGCGTCGGGCGATGCCCGGGTGTTGCTGATCACCGGGGCCGGCGACCGCGCGTTCTGCGCCGGGGCCGACATCAAGGAGCTCCGGCACCGCACGGTCCACGAGGAGAAGACCGCCACCGAGTTCGGGCAGCGTGCGCTCGCCAGGCTCGACACATTGCCGATCCCGTCGGTCGCGCTGATCAACGGCTACGCCTTCGGCGGCGGGCTCGAGATCGCGCTCGCCGCGACCTTCCGCATCGCCGGGCCCGGCGCGAAGATGGGCATGCCGGAGGTGAAGCTGGGGCTGATCCCGGGCTATGGCGGCACCCAGCGCCTGCCCCGGCTGGTCGGCGAATCGCGCGCGCTCGACATGATCCTGACCGGGCGCACGGTCGATGCCGCCGAAGCCGAACGCATCGGCCTGGTCAACCGCGTCGCGGAGGGCGATCTGATCGAGGCCGGGCTCGCGTTTGCGCGCCGGTTCACCGGCTACAGCCTGCCGATCCTGCGCTACGCCCGCGAGGCGGTGCAGCGCTCGCTCGACAACCCGATCGGCGAGGGGCTGAAGATCGAGGCGGACCTGTCGACCCTCGCCTACCGCACCGAAGACGCCGACGAGGGGATGGCGGCGTTCGAGGAAAAACGGAAGCCCGGCTTCAGGGATGGCTGAGGGCCGCGTCATCGTCACCGGCGCGAGCAAGGGGCTCGGCGCCGCGACCGCGACGGCGCTCGACGGGGCCGGGTACGAGGTCGTCGGCCTGTCGCGGACCGGCGTTTCTCCGGTCGGCCGGGGCATGGTCTGCGACATGACCGACGAGGCGGCGGTGCAGGCGGCCTTCGCCGGGCTCTCCGCCGAACCGGAGCCCGTGGTCGGGCTGGTCAACAATGCCGGCGCGCACGGCCAGTCGGTGAGCGCCGAGATCGACGTCGCCGATTACGAGCGGGTGATGACGCTGAACGCGACCGCCGTGGTGGTCGCCTCGCGCGAGGCGCATGCGCTCCTGAAGCGGGGCGGCGGCGGGCTGATCGTCAACATGGGCTCGGTATTCGACAGGCTCGGCGTCAGGGAGCATGTGGCCTATTGCGCGTCCAAGGCCGCGGTCGGCGCGATCACGCGCTGCCTTGCCGTCGAATGGGCCGAGGACGGCATCTCGGTGATCAACGTCGCGCCGGGCTATATCGAGACCGACTTCAACCGCGACTTCATACGGCGCGATTCGGTACAGCGCTGGCTGGAGCGGCGCATCCCGGCCGGCCGGACCGGCACGCCGGAAGAGGTCGGGAGCCTGGTGGCCGCGCTGTTCGCCATGCGCACCCCCTATCTGACCGGCGAGACCATCTATCTCGACGGCGGCCACGGGGTGAACCACTGATGCGGGTCTTCGACCGGTTCGACGATGCGCGCGGCTGGTCCGAGGAGGAGCGCATTCTCCTCGACCAGGTGCAGCGCCTCGCCGACGAGGTGATCGCGCCCAATGCCGAGCGCTTCGACCGCGAGGCCGCGTTCCCGTGGGAGAATGTCGAGGCGATCCGGGCGCTCGGGCTTGGCGCGATCTTCGTTCCCGCCGACTATGGCGGCGCGCCGATGTCCTATCGCGCCTATCTCGAATGCATGAAGCTGATCTCCGAGGCCTGCGCCGCGACCGGGATCATCTACGGCACCTGTTTCCACGCGATGGGACCGGTGATCGATTTCGGCACCGAAGAGCTCAAGACGCGGATCATGCCGCGCGTGGCGGACGGCGCGATCTGCTCGCTCGCGATCACCGAGCCCGGCGCCGGCTCCGACGCCACCGGCATGAAGACCCGCTTTTCCCCCGACGGCGACGAGGTGGTCATCGACGGCGGCAAGATCTTCATCACCTCGGGCGACGTGGCCGACCTGATCCTCCTGTTCGGCAAGTGGTCGGAGATCGACGACGACCGCGGCGCGATCACCGCTTTGGTGCTGGAGAAGGGCGCGCCCGGGTTCGCCGTCGAGCGGACCGAGGACAAGATGGGAATTCGCGCCTCCTCGACCGCGGTTCTCTCCTTCGACGACTGCCGGGTGCCGCGCGGCAACCTGGTGGGCGAGCCGGGCGGCGGGCTTTCCCTGCTGCTTCTCTCGCTCAACAAGTCGCGGCCGAGCATCGCGAGCCACGCGCTCGGCATCGCCGATGCGGCGTTCAAGGACATGGTCGCCTTCATGAACGACCGCCGGCAGTCGGGACGGCGCATCGTCGATTTCCAGGGCAACCAGTTCATGCTCGCCGACCTCGCCGCCGAGCTCGCCATGGTCAAGGCGTGGATCGACCATGTCGGCCGCCTGGTCGACGGCGGCGCCGGGGAGTACGGCGTCGAGGCCTCGATCGCCAAGCTGCGCGCCTCCGATCTCGCGATGCGGATGACCACCGAGGCGGTGCAGATGCATGGCGGCTACGGCTATTGCAAGGACTTCCGGGTGGAGCGGCTGATGCGCGATGCCAAGATCACCCAGATCTGGGAGGGGACCAACCAGATCCACCGCCAGTTCATCGGCCGGAGCTTCGCCCGGCGATGAGCGCGATCCGGAAGGTCGGCGTGTGCGGCGCCGCGGGCACGATGGGAGCCGGGATCGCCATCGTCTCGGCCCGCGCCGGGTTCCACACCGTCTGCTACGACGTCGACGCGGACGGGCTCGGCCGCGCGGCCTCGCAGACCGCCTCTTTCTTCGCCCGCTCGGTCGAGCGCGGCCGCATGACGGAGGAGGCGCGCGAAGCGGCGCTGGCGAAGCTCGCCCCCGTCACCGAGCTCGACGGGCTGGGCGAATGCGATCTCGTCATCGAGGCCGTGTTCGAAGACCTGCCCGCCAAGCAGGCTCTGTTCCGCGCGCTCGACCCGGTCTGCAAGGACGGGACGGTATTCGCATCCAACACCTCGACCCTCTCGATCACCCAGATCGCGTCCGGCTGCGGGCGCGAGGACCGCGTGGTCGGCATGCATTTCTGCCTGCCCGCCCAGCTCATGAAGCTGATCGAGATGTCGCCCGGGCTGAACACCTCGGAGGAAGTCTTCGACGCCGCCTGGGCGTGGACCGAGGCGGCTGGGCAGACCCCGGTCCGTACCCAGGACCGCCCGGGCTTCATCCTCAACGCGCTTCTGGTCCCGTTCAACAACGATGCGATCCGCGCGGTCGAGGCGGGGGGCCCCCCCCCCCCGCCGATATCGACACCGCGATCAAGGCGGCGCTGGGTTACAGGATGGGACCGCTGGAGCTGATCGACCTGATCGGACTCGACACCCAGATCCTGCTGTCGGAGGCCTTCTATCCGATCACCCTCGATCCGCGCGCCGCGGCGCCGCCGCTGTTGCGCCGGATGGTCGCGGCGGGGCGGCTGGGCCGCAAGTCGGGGCGCGGCTTCCACGACTACGAGGACAACCGGATGTTCGGGGCATGACCATGACCTATGCGATCCGCCGGAACGGGGAGAGCCGGTCCTTTCCCGACGGCGAGCCGTTCCTCGCCGCCGCGGCGCCGGACGGCGAGGTGGTCGTCCTGCTCGGCGCGCCCTGCGAGCCCGACCCGTCGAAGACCGCGATCCTGGTCGAGCTCGGCAGCGAATGCCTCGGCGTCCACACCGGGGAGGCGGCGGGGGAGGAGGGCTCGAACGTCCTCGGCTTCGCGCGCTATCGCAACGGCGACGACCCGCCGTCGGCGCTCGTCGAGCTGGTGCGCCAGCCCAACACGGAGGCGCGGGCGCTCGAAGCGGCGCGCGCGATCTTCGAGGCGGCGGGGCTCACCGTCGTCGTTTCCGCCGACCGGGTGGGGCGCATCGTCGACCGCCTGGTGCGGCCCAAATACAACGCCGCGCTCCGCCTGCTCGACGACGGGCTTGCCAGGGCGGAAGACATGGACCTCGCCTGCCGGCTCGGCCTCGGCTATCCCGACGGCCCGATCGAACGCGCAATGCGCGGCGGGCTCGCCCATCACCATGCGGTCTCCAGCGCGCTGTTCGCGGCCAGCGGCCAGCCGGGCGATGCGCCGGCGCGCGCCGCAAGCGTCGCCGCCGCGCGGGCGGAGGGGCGATGACCGCGCCGCTCGACGGGCTCCTGGTCCTCGACTTCTCCACCCTTTTGCCGGGTCCCCTGGCGACGCTGATGCTCGCCGAGGCGGGCGCCGAGGTGATCAAGATCGAACGCCCGGGCGGCGAGGAGATGCGCCGCTATGTGCCGAGATGGGGCGCGGAGAGCGTCAACTTCGCGATGCTCAACCGCGGCAAGAAATCGCTGGTCCTCGACCTCAAGCAGGACTCCGGCCGGGAGCGCCTCCGCCCGCTGCTCGAACGGGCCGACATCCTGGTCGAGCAGTTCCGCCCCGGCGTGATGGCGCGCCTCGGGCTCGGCGCCGAGGCGGTGCGGGCGGTCAACCCGCGCATCGTCTACTGTTCGATCACCGGCTTCGGCCAGACCGGGCCGAAGCGCAACATCGCCGCCCACGACCTCAACTATATCGGCGAGACGGGGGTGCTCTCGCTCTCGATGGGGCCGGAAGACCGCCCCGTGGTGCCGCCGGTGCTGATGGCCGATATCGCGGCCGGCGCCTATCCCGCGGTGATGAACATCCTGCTCGCGCTCAGGCAGCGGGACGTTACCGGGGAAGGGGCCACGCTCGACGTGGCGATGGCGGACAATCTGTTTCCCTTCACGTTCTGGGCGATCGGCAACGCGCAAGCCGCGGGGCTCTGGCCGAAGAACGGCGGCGACCTAGTGACCGGCGGTTCGCCCCGCTACCGGCTCTACCCGACTTCGGACGGCAGGGTTCTGGCCGCCGCGCCGCTGGAGCAGCAGTTCTGGGAGGCCTTCGCCGAGCTGGTCGGGCTTCCCGAGAAATGGCGCGACGACAGCGCCGATCCCGAGGGGACGGCGGCCGCCGTCGCGGCGCTGGTCGCGGCACGACCCGCCTCCGACTGGGAAGAGCGGATTCGCGGGGTCGATTGCTGCTGTTCGATCGTGCGTTCGCTGGAAGAGGCCCTGGCCGACCCGCATTTCCGCGAGCGCGGCCTGTTCGCCGAGCGCCTGGGCAACGACCGGGGCGAGGAAATGCCGGCCCTGCCGATGCCGATCGACCGTGCCTTCAGGGCGGCTCTCGGCGAGCTTCGCAACGCGCCGCCTCTCGGCGAACGATGACGGGGCCCGTCGAGCCGGGGCTGGTCCGCAGGCGCGTCTACCTGCTGCGTCACGGCGATGTGGCGTATTTCGATGCCGACGGCAGGCCGGTCAACCCGCGCAACGTGCGGCTGACGGAACGCGGCGTCGCGGAGGCCCGGGCGGTGGCGGATTTGCTGAACGGCGAAGCCATCGACCGCGCGGTGACCAGCGGCCTGCCGCGCACCCGCGAGACCGCGGAGCTGGCGCTCGCCGGCCGGGCCATCGCGATCGAGGACGAGGCGGAGCTTGCCGAAATCCGCGGCGGCCGGTTCGCCGATGTCGTCCCGGAACGGGCGCTGGATGCGATCGCCCATGCCTATGACGGCGCCGCGACCGGCGGGGCGTGGTTCGGCCACGGCGAACGCTTCGCCGATTTCGAGTCCCGGGTGCTCGGCGCGGTGCGGCGGCTGGTCGCCGATCCCGGATGGCGACGCCTGCTGCTGGTCGGGCACGACGCGGTCAACCGGGCCATACTGTGCTGGGCGGCCGGCACCGGGCTCGGCGCCATGGCGGCTTTCGAGCAGGACTATGGCGGGCTGTCGATCTTCGATGTCGATGCAGACGAGGCGACGGGCACGGTGCGGAGGACGTATTTGCGGGCGGTGAACCTGACCCCGCTCGATCCCGCCAAGCGCGAGCGCTGGCAGACCTCGATGGAGCCGGTCTACCGGCGCTACGTCGAAGCCCGCAGGAAGGGCCATCTGTGAAACCCGAACTCCCGGGGGGATGACATGGGCAAGGTTCGCAACATCCTGTTCATCATGGCCGACCAGCTGCGGGTGGACTATTTGTCCTGCTACGGCCACCCCCATCTGGAGACGCCGAACCTCGACCGTCTCGCCGGCCGGGGCGTCCGCTTCGACCGTGCCTATGTGCAGGCGCCGGTCTGCGGTCCCTCGCGCATGTCCTTCTATACCGGCCGCACCGCGTTCAGCCACGGCGCGACCTGGAACTTCGTGCCGCTCCCGGTCGGCGAGCTCACGCTCGGCGACTATCTTCGCCCGCACGGGATGCGCACCGCGCTGGTCGGCAAGTCCCACATGATGCCGGACCTGGCCGGAATGGAACGGGTCGGGCTCTCGCCCGACGGCGAACCGGGGCTCATCATCTCGGAATGCGGCTTCGAGCCCTACGAGCGGGACGACGGCGAGCACCCGCACCCCAAGGCCGACCCCGATCTCCCCTATAACCGCTATCTCCGCGCGCAGGGCTATGAAGGCCCCAACCCGTGGAACGACTACGCCAATTCGGGCGAGGGTCCGGACGGGGCGCTGCGCGAGGGCTGGTACATGCAGAACGCGCCGCTCGCCGCCCGGGTGGCCGAGGAGCATTCCGAGACCGCCTACATGACCGATCGCGCGCTCCAGTTCCTCGAGGAGCAGGGCGATGCGCCGTGGTGCCTCCATTTGTCCTACATCAAGCCCCACTGGCCCTATATCGCGCCCGCCCCGTATCACGCGATGTACGGCCACAACCAAATCCTCGCCGCCGTTCGCGAGACGCGCGAACGCGACGACCCGCACCCGGTCTATGGCGCGATCATGAACCACAACGCGTCCAGAGAGTTCTCGCGCGAGGAGGTGCGCGCGGCCGTGATCCCGGCCTATATGGGGCTCATCAGGCAGATCGACGACCATCTCGGGCGGGTCTTCCGCTACCTCGAAGAGACCGGCCGGATGGACGACACGATGATCGTCTTCACCTCCGATCACGGCGACTATCTGGGCGATCACTGGCTCGGCGAGAAGGAGTTCTTCCACGAGCAGGCCGTGCGGATCCCGCTGATCGTCTACGACCCCGACGCGGCGGCCGACGCGACGCGCGGCACCGCCGACGAAGGCTTCATCGAGGCGATCGACCTCGTCCCCACCTTCCTCGAAGCCCGCGGGATCGAGATCCCCACGCACATCATCGAGGGCCGGTCCGCGCTGTGGCGGCTGCGCGGCGGGAAGGGCGAAGTCCCCGATCACGCCTATAGCGAGCTCGACTACGCGTTCTACAAGGCCCGCGTCGAGCTCGGCGTCGACCCGCACGAGGCGCGGCTGTTCATGCTGCGGACCGACGACTGGAAATACGTCCACGCGCTGGGATTCGAGCCGCTGCTCTTCGATCTTCGCAACGACCCCGACGAGTTCGTCGATCTCGGCCGCGATCCGGGATATGCCGGTTTTCGCGAAGAGCTGCACCGCGCGCTGTTCGAGCGCATAGGCCGGCGCAAGAACCGCACCGGCATCACCACGGAACGTGTGCAGCAGCGGACCGACGGCGCCCACAGACACGGCACGCTGATCGGCTACTGGTAGTCTGCTCCAGGCGCACCCTGCGCGGGCGTCACAAACATGCGGGCGGCTGGACGCCGCCTCCCGGTCGTGCTGCAACAAAGTCCCGAAGACCGCTCCGACCGGGCCCAACCACGGCACCCCCAGCAAGGAGGGAGAGACGGATGATGATACGCGCACTGACCGTGGCGGCTGCCGCGATATTGCTGAGCGGCGGCGCCCCGGCGCAGATACTCGAAACGCCCGGTATCGCGGCCAAGATCGCGGCGTGGGGTCCGGAGCTGACGCGCGAGCAGGTTCGCGGGACGCTGCAAGCCTACGGTGCCCTCCACGCCGCCGCGCGCATCGAAGGCGTGAAGGTCTCGGCGGACCGGCGCTACGGGCCGCACGAGCGCCATGTGCTGGACGTGTACGCATCTGAGGACGCGAACGGGACCCAGCCGGTTGTCGTGTTCGCCCATGGCGGCGGCTTCGTGCGCGGCGACAAGAAAGGCGCCGCGAATATCGGCCGTTATCTCGCCGTCAACGGTGTCGTTGCGATCGCCATCAACTACCGCCTGGCGCCGGAGCACAAATGGCCTTCGGGTGGCGAGGACTTCGCCATGGCGCTCGAATGGATCCGCGGGAACCCCGGCGTGCATGGCGGCGATCCGGCGAAGATCGTCATCTCCGGCGCCTCCGCCGGTGCCATGCATGCGGCCGACTACACCTTCCACGAGTCGCTACAGGCCGAGAACGACGGCGTGGTCGGCGCGATCCTGATCTCGCCGCCAACGGTCGACCTGACCATACGCCCCCTCGATCCGGGTCGCGACGCGCTCTACTACGGAACCGAGAGCGACCTCGGCGCAAGATCCGTCGTCAACGCGTTGGGCGGCCGCAAGATTCCGGTGATGATCGCCTACGCCGAGCATGAACCCGGGTTCATTCATGAGCAGATCCGCCGCCTGATCGACGCGCTCGCCAGGCGGGACGGCCGCATGCCGGGCGTCATCTCGGCTCCCGGCCACAACCACATTTCCATCTCTGCCCATATCGGCACGGCCGACCGGACGCTGGGCCCGGACCTGCTGGAGTTCATTCGCCTGGCCGCCGCGCGGGCCAAATAGCGGGCGCGCTCTAGACCCTGGCGACCGTCTCGGCGTCGAGGTCGTAGAGGAACTCCGCCGGCATCGTCGCGCGGCGGGCGAGGGCGTCGACTTCGGCCATGATGTCGGCCGCGTAGAACCGCGCCAGCGCGCGGATCTCGTCGCCGTAGGGGTCGTCCTTCGCCGCCTGCGTCATGCGAAGCCACATCCACCCCATCAGCACCGTCCCCGCGAGGCGGAGATAGGGGGTGGCGCCCGACAAGCCGCGATTCGCGTCTCGCCGCAGCCGGTCGAGCAACACTTCCGAAACGCGCCGCCATTCGGCGAGCCCCGCCGCGACCGCTTCGGCGAGCTCGCCGTCGCCGTCCAGATCCGTCTCGACTCTCGCCCACAGCAAGGCGAGCGTCTTCGCCTCGTCGCGGCCGATCTTGCGCAGCAACAGGTCGATCGCCTGGATGCCGTTGGTGCCCTCGTAGATCGGCGTGATCCGGGCATCGCGCATCAGCTGCTCCACCCCGTGCTCGGCGATATAGCCGTGCCCGCCATGGACCTGGATGGCGAGGCTGGCGACCTCGACCGCGATCTCGCTTCCCATCGCCTTGCACACCGGCAGCAGGAACCCCACCTCGTCGTGCCGGCCGTGGTCGAGCAGCGCGGCGGTCTCGTAGCACAGCGCGCGGATGCCACCGGTCAGCGCCTTCATGCGGAGCAGGCTGCGGCGGATGTCGGCATGCTCGACGATCGCCGTCGCCGCCCCGCCGCTGCCGCCCTGCACCCGCTCGGAGGCGTAGCGCGCCGCCTTGTCGAGCGCGGCGCCGGCGATGCCCACCCCTTCGAGCGCGACTTCGAGGCGCATCGTGTTGATCATCGTGAACATGCACTGGATGCCGCGCCCGGGCTCGCCGAGCAGGTAGCCGGTGGCGCCGTCGAGCCGCATCTCGCAGGTGGGCGAACCGTGGATGCCCATCTTGTCCTCGATGCGCGAGGCGGCGATGGCGTTTCGCGGGCCGAGCGTTCCGTCCGCCGCGACGATGACCCGGGGGACCAGGAACAGGCTGAGGCCGCGCACGCCCTCCGGCGCGCCCGCGATCCGCGCGAGCACGATATGGGCGTTCTGCGGCGTCGCGTCGTGGTCGCCGAAGGAGATGAAGATCTTGGTGCCGGTGAGCGCGTAGCTGCCGTCGGGGACGGGGACCGCCCGGGTCCGCGCCTGTCCGATATCGGAGCCCGCATGCGGCTCGGTCATGACGATGGTGCCCGACCATTCGCCGCTCGCGAGCCGGGGCACCCAGAGGGACCGGATCCCGGGCTCGGCATGCGCGAGCAGCACCCGCGCCGCGGCCCGTCCGCACACCGGCAGCATGGAGAAGGCGAGCGAGGCCCCGTTCGACATCTCCGACAGCGCGGCCTGGGCGATCTCCGGCATCGCTTGGCCGCCGTGTTCCTCGGGCAGAGCGAGGCCCGGCCAGCCGCCGGCGCAGAACGCCTCATAGGCTTCGACGAAGCCGGGCGGCAGGCGGACGACCCCGTTCTCCAGCCTGGCGCCGATGCGATCCGCGGCGGCGTTCACCGGCGCGACGATCTCCGATGCGACCCGGCCGGCCTGGCGCACCGCGGCTTCCAGGGTTTCCGCATCGACATGGGCGAATTCGGGCCGGGCGAGGACGGCGTCGGCACCGATCACCTCACGCAGTAGGAACAGGATGTCATCGGTCGGTGGGCGATAGCTCATGGGCGTCTCAACGCCGCGGTCGCCTCGCGGTCGAGTTCCAGGGTCTCGGGGTCGACGGCGACACCATAGACGTCCCGCGCGGCCGCCGGCGAGATCAGCCCGTCTTGCACCTCCTCGGCCACCAGATCGGCGGCGCGGTCCCGGGGCGGGCCGTAGCCGCCGCCGCCGCCCGCGCGCTGGCGGAACACCGTGCCGGGCGGGATGTCGCGGAGGATCTCCTTCGATTTCGCGACCCTTTCGCCGCCGTCCGGCAAGCGGAAGACGCTGGTGTTGACGCTGCCCGCCTCGCCGCCGAACAGGCCGAAGGCCCGGGCGCGCTCCTCGATGCCGTCGCCGAAGGCGACCGCCGTCACCTCCTCTCCCTCGATTCGCATGACCGTCTCGACCCCGAGACCGCCGCGCCAGCGGCCGGGCCCCGCCGAATCGGCCAGGTATTCGTGGCGTTCGAGCACAAGCGGGTTCTGGATTTCGAACATCTCGTAGTCCTGGGCGAGGATGCCGCCGGCGCAGTTGATCAGCCCGATGTGATCGTAGCCGTCCGCGTCCCAGGTCGCACCCGACCCGCCCTTGAGCGCGAGGAACAGGATGTCGACGAAGCGCCGGTCCCGCCCGGCGTCGCGGCCGGTCAGGGCGAAGCCGAGGAAACGGTTCCACCCGGCGGTGACCGTGCGGGGAAGGGCGCGGGAGAGGGCGCGCATGATCGCATCCGAGGTCGGCCCGGTGATCGAGTTGCCGAAGGTGGTCGCCGCCGGGAAGGCGGCGTTGAGGAACGAGCCCTCCGGGTTGACGATCGAGATCGGGCGGTGGAGGCCCGCGTTGTGCGGGATGTCGGGGTCGACCAGCATCAGGAAGGTGAGCATGGTCGCCGACGCGGTGGCGGCGTATGGCGCATTGACGAATCCCGGCGTCTGCGGCGAGGAGCCCGTGTAGTCGAACACGATGCGCCCGCCTTTGACGGTGACCGCGAGGCGGATCGTCATCTCCGTGCCGTCGGTCACCCCGTCATAGAACACGGTGCTCTCGCCCCGGTATGTCCCGTCCGGGATCGCCTCGATCTCGCGCGCGACCATGCGCTCGGTGGCGGCGAACAACGCCTCCCTGTGGCAGCGGAACGTCTCCAGCCCGTAGCGCCCGACCAGCTCGAGAATGCCGCGTTCGCCCACCGCCGTGCCGCCGATCTGCGCCAGGATGTCCTGCTCGACGATGGGATAGCGGATATTGGCGAACACCATGCGCCAGACGTCCTCGCGCCGCTTGCCGCGCTCGAACACCTTGAGCGGCGGGATCCGCAGCGCCTCCTGCCAGACCTCGCGGGCGTCCGGGTTGTAGCCGCCGGCGACCGCGCCGCCGATATCGGCCTGGTGGCCCTTGCAGGCGGCCCAGGCGACCAGCTCTTCGCCGGCGAAAACGGGGCGGAACGCCGCCACGTCGTTGTTCTGGTTGCCGCCGGAGAACACGTCGTTGTGCAGGATCACGTCGCCCGGATGCACGTCGTCGCCGAAGAAGGCGATGATCTCCTTGCAGACCGGCTGGAGCGCGAAGGCGAGCACCGGGATGTATTCGGTCTGCTCCAGCATGTCGCCCGCCTCGTCGTAGAGCCCGGTGACGAAATCGCGCGCCTCGTTGAGGATCGGCGAGCGCGTGGTCCTGAGCAGGGTGAGCCCCATCTCCTCGGTGATCGACTTGAGGCGGTGCTGGATGACGGCCGTCAGAATGGGGTCGATGTCGTCGGTCATGCCCGCGTGTCCGTCAGGATCAGGGAGCCGAAGGGATCGAGCTCGAGGTCGAAACCGGGCGGCACCAGCGCCGTGGTGAGTGGCGTTTCCACGATCATCGGCCCGGCGCCGCGAAACCCGGCGGGAAGGGTCTCGCCGTCATGGACCGCGACCTCCTCGAAATGTTCGCGGCCCGGAAGGCGCACATCCCGGAGACGCTCCCGGGGCGGTGTTCGGCCGGCGGGGACCGGCCTCGGCGCCGACTTGTCGGTGACGCCGTACGCGGCGAGCCGGACATTGACCAGCTCGACCGGCGTATCCTCCCCGGCCAGGGCGTAGCCGTATAACCGGTCATGGGCTTGGTGGAAGGCGCCGGTCATCGCCCCGATATCGGTCAGCATCGCCGAATCGGCGGCGGGCACCTCGACCTCATGGTACTGGCCGGCATAGCGGAGGTCGAGGGCGAATTCGAGCCGGTGGCGGTCGCGCGGGACGTTGTCGGCCGACAGCGCCGCATGCGCGTCCTCCGCCATCGCCTCGGCCAGGCGGCGGAGCCGGTCCGAATCGGTATTTCCCGCCGCGAAGGGGCCGGGCAGGGAGCGCACGAAATCTCGCCGCAGATCGGTCGCCAGCATCCCCGCCGCGCACAGCACCGAAGCGATGCGCGGTATCACGACGCGGGCGATCCCGAGTTCGCGCGCGATCGCCGCGGCGTGGATGGCGCCCGCGCCGCCGGCGCAGACCAGCGGAAAGTCGCGCGCATCCAGCCCGCGTTCGACGGAAACCTCCTTGATGGCGGAGGCCATGCCGACGGTCATGACGCGGTACATGCCGGCGGCGGCGGTCATCGCGTCGAGGCCGAGCGGGTGGGCGATGTCGCGTTCGATCGCCCCTCTCGCGGCATCGGCATCGAGCGTCATGCGTCCGCCCGCGAAACCGTCGGCCGAGAGATAGCCGAGCAGGAGATTGGCGTCGCTGCAGGTCGGTTTGGTCCCGCCGAAGCCATAGCAGGCGGGTCCGGGCATGGCGCCCGCGCTCGCCGGTCCCATGCGCAGCAAGCCGCCGCCGTCGATCCAGCCGATCGACCCGCCGCCCGCGCCGATCGTCTTGATGTCCATCGCGGGGAGCGCCATGGCGAAGCGGTTGACCGTGGCGCCGCGGGTCACCGCCGGCGCGCCGTTCCGGACCAGCGAGGCTTCGAAGCTGGTCCCGCCCATGTCGATGGTGATGAAGCTGTCTTCGCCATGCGGCGCCAGCACGGCGAGGCTGGCGGAAGGCGCCGCGGCAGGCCCGGACAGCAGCGTCGTCGCCGGGTTGGCCTGCGCTCGTTCGGGCGTGGCGACGCCGCCGTTGGACTGCATGATCAGCAACGGCCCGCCGAAGCCGGATCCCGCCAGGCGGTCCGTCAGGCGGGCGATGTAGCGTCCGAAGATCGGCCCGACCGCCGCCGCCAGCACCGTGGTCGAGGTCCGTTCGTAGTAGCGCAGCTCGGGCAGGATATCGCTCGATGCCGCGACATGGACCTTTGGCAGGTGTTCGCGCAGACGCTCCAGCGCCGCCCGTTCGTGGGCGTCGTCGGCGTAGGCGTGGAGGAAGCAGATCGCCACCGACTCGACTTCTTCGCCAGCGAAGATCCCGGCGGCGCGATCGACGTCGTCGAGCGCGATCGGCCGCAGCACTGCACCCGTGCTGTCGATCCGTTCGCGCACCGCCAGGCGGAGGCGGCGCGGCACCACCGGCTTCGGGGCCGGGTACTTGTTGTCGTAGAGCCGCTCGCGGATGCCCCGGCGCATCGCCAGCGCGTCGCGGAAACCGGCGGTCGCCAGCAGCCCGGTCTTCGCCCATCTGCCGGTGATCACGGCGTTGGTGGTCACCGTCGTGCCGTGGACGATGCGGATCGTCCGGGCCAGCAGGGTCTTGAGGGCGAGGCCTTCGCCCTCCGCCAGCTCCGCGAGCCCCCGCATCACCGCTTCGGTGGGGTCGTCCGGCGTCGACAGCGTCTTGTGGATCCGATCCGACCCGCCGGCGACCATCAGGTAGAAGTCGGTGAACGTGCCGCCGACATCGATGCCGATCGTGTAGCTCATCGCGGGTGGATCGCCGGGTCAGGGAAGCCGCCGGATCATAGGCGAGGGGGCGGGCGGGGTCGAATTGATCGAGGGCCGTGCCAGCGGGTAGCATTGCGCGTCAGCGAGGGGAGCGGCCATGGAATTCGGCGTCCAGTTCTTTCCGTCCGTCGGACCGGAGACCAAGTCCGGCGCCCAGTATTTCTCCGAATGCCTGTCGCTCTGCGACCTGGTCGACGAATACGGTTACAGCCACGTCCGCACCGTCGAGCATTACTTTCTCGCCTATGGCGGCTACAGCCCGGCGCCGATGGTGTTCCTGAGCGCCGCCAGCCAGCGGACCAAGAAGGCGCGCATCGTGACCGGCGCGGTGCTGCCGGTGTTCAACCACCCGCTCAAGATCGCCGGCGAGGCGGGCATGCTGGACGCCATCTCGGGCGGCCGGCTCGACCTCGGCATGGCGCGCGCCTTCCTGCCGCACGAGTTCGAGAAATTCGGCGTCAGCCTCGACGAGAGCGTGGCCCGGTTCGACGAAGGGCAGCAGCAGATCCGCCTCCTCCTGGAGGAGGAAAACGTCACCTGCGAGGGCCGTTTCCACAGCTTCGAGAACGTGACGTCCCTGCCGCGCCCGACCCAGAAGCCGCGCCCGCCGATCTGGACGGCGACGACGACGACGCCCTCGTCCTTCGTCAAGGCCGGCGAGCAGGGCAACTACATCATGGCGATCCCGCTGATCTCCTCCAAGATGCTCGACCTCCTCGGGGTCTATCGCGAGGCGTGGCGGGCGGCCGGCCATCCCGGGAACGGCAGGGTGATGCTCGCCTTCCACATGTTCTGCCACGAGGATGCCGGCAAGGCGGCCGAGATCGCCCGCGACCCGGTCAACCGCTACCTCCAGGCGATCCTCGATTCCGCCCGCCCCTGGGTCGAGGGGGCGGCGAGCAGGGACTACCCGGGCTACGACAAGATGTACCAGGCGCTGTTGAAGGAATCCTTCGAGACCCAGGTCGAATCGGGCGCCGCCTGGGTGGGGACGCCCGAACAGGTCGTCGACCAGATCCACGCCTACCGGGACAAGGTCGAGTTCGAGGTCGCCTCGATGCAGATCAATTTCGGCCATCTCCCGGCCGACGCGGCCGAGGGCTCGATGCGGCTGTTCGGCGAGAAGGTGCTGCCTCGGTTCTAGCCCGCCGCGCTCAGTCGTAGAGCTGCGGCCACTTGGCGCGCACCTGCTCCTTCAGCGCGGGGCTGGCCTCGGCGACCGTCGGGAACTCGTCCTTCCAGCCGAACGGGCGGCAGGCGTCGACGATGGCGCGGTTGTTGTGGAAGGGCGGCTCGCGCAGCAGCGGGTCGAGCGGGGTCGACCAGGCGCGCTTGATGTACTGGATGTCCTCCGGCGGGTCGCAGCGCGTCGACATCGCCCAGACCACGTCGAACATGTTGGACGGGTCGATGTCCTCGTCCACCACCACGACCCAGCGCCCGGCATAGTTGCCGGCATGGCAGTTGGCGGCCAGCATCGCAGCCTGGCTGGCATGGCCGGGATACATCTGCTTGATCGAGACGACGTTGAACAGCCGCCCCGCGCCCGCCTCGTGGCACCAGACCCCCTGGACGCCGGGCAGCCCCGCCTTCTCGATCTCCTCCCAGATCATCGCCGACTTCACGGTCGCGCGCGCGAAGGTGAAGTTCTCCGGCGGGCGCGACGGGATGGCGAGCGTCAGGATCGGGTCGTCGCGATGGTAGATCCGCTCGACCCGGACGACCGGCTGTTCGCTTGCGTTCGAGGCGTAGTAGCCCATGAACTCGCCGAAGGGGCCTTCCTCGCGGGTCTCGTCGGCCAGCAGCACGCCCTCGATCACCACCTCGGCGTAAGCCGGCATCGGCAGGCCATGCACCTCGCTCTTCACCACCGGGATGGCGCGCCCCCTCAAGCCGCCGGCATAGGCGAGCTCGTCGGTGCCGATGTCGATCTCCTGATGCGCGGTGAGGAACAGGAGAGGGTCCTGGCCGCAGCAGATCAGCACCGGGCAGGGCTCGCCCCTGTCGAAGTATTTCTGGCTGATGAAGCGCCCGTGCTTGCCGGGCGACATCCAGATCGCGACCGTCTTCGCGTCATGCACCATCACCCGGTAGGTGGCGCTGTTGACCCAGCCGGTATCCGGATCGCGCATGACGATCAGGTCTTCGGTGCCGATATAGCGCCCGCCATCGAGCTCGTGAACCCAGGGGACCGGGAACTTGAGCACGTCGATGTCGTCGCCCCGCAGCACGTTCTCCAGCACCGGCCCGGTCGCGACCTCGACCGGGGGGATGAACTCGAACTCCTCGCGCATGCGGACCCGGTACGCGTTGACCAGGTCGAGCTCGTGGCGCGGCTCGTCGAGCCCCAGCACCACCGCGAGCCGGCGGAAGGCGTTGGCGCCGCCCGACATGATGCGGAAGCCCTCGGGGTAGCCCTGGATGTTGTCGAACAGGATGGCCGGCGCGCGGCCCGGCTTGGCCGCGGCGGTGGTCTCGGCGACGGCGCCCACCTCGAACTTCCAGTCCGCGCCCTCGATGCGCTCGATCTCGCCCATCTCCTCGAAGATCGAGATCAGGTCGCGCAGGTCTTCATAGCCCCGGTTCGGGCGCACCGGGTGCGGGCTGGCCTCTTGTCCGGACATGCGGCCTCAGGTTACTCGGCGGCGGCGCGGGCCCCGATCTGGGGCGCGAGGTTGAACAGCCGGTTGGCGTTGCCGCCGAGAATGTTCCGCTTCGCCGCCTCGTCGAGGAAGGGGAGGTCCCAGATCACGCTCGGCGAGTCGAAATCCCAGTGCGGCCAGTCGGAGGCGTAGAGCAGCTGGGTTTCGGCGTTGATCGCCTCGAAGGTCGAGCGCAGCAGCTTCTGGTCGCGGCTCTCCATCGGCTGGCAGGTGTAGAACATCTCGCGGATGTACTCGCTCGGCGGGCGCTTGAGCAGCGGCGCTTCCGACGACCGCATGAAGTACTCGCTGTCGAGCCGCTGCATCATGAACGGCACCCAGGCGAGCCCGCTCTCGATCCAGACCACCGGCAGGTCGGGGAAGCGCTCCGGCAGGCCCTCCAGCACCCAGTTCGTCATATGCACCATGTTGCACAGCACGAAGGAGATCGCGTGCACGCCGATGAAGCGGTCGATCTGGCTGGTCCACTCGTCATGCCAGGTCGGCCCGGCGTGGAAGCCGAGCGGCAGCCCGGTCTCCTGGATCGCCGCATAGACCTTCATGTACTGGTTGTGGTGCACCGGCTTGTGCCGCACCGAGGTGATGTTGAAACCGACCACGCCGGGCTTGCCGGTGAATTCCTCGACCGTCCTGAGCGATGCCTCGGCGTCGCAGAACGGCAGGTAGATCATCGTCGTGACGCGCTCGTCGCCGGTGAGCACCTCCTGCGTCAGCCAGCGGTTGTAGGCGAAGGAGAGCTCGACCTCCATCTGCGGGTTGGGGTGCAGCCCGAGCTGGAGCATCGGCGTCGGGAACATCACCTGGTAGTCGATGCCGAGCGCGTCCATCGAGCGCTGCGCCATGACGACGTCGCGATGGACCGATTCGTCCTCGATCTCTTCCAGGCGGGTCCCGCCGGCATGCTGGATGCGGCCGGCGACGTTCTGGAAGTTGAGCCCCGGCTGGGCGTTCAGGAGCCCGCCCGGGTTGCTGCCGTCGGGCCGTTCGAAGGCCTCCGCCATGTGGCGCATGACCGGGTCCTCGATGTACTCGACGATCCGCGCCCAGGAGCTGTTCTCGAAATGGTGCGCGTCGACGTCGATGACCAGCACGTCGTCGAGCCCGCGCTCCTTCTTGTGGCGCTCCGCATGGGCGAGCACGTCCGAGGTCGAGGTGGCGCGGTCGAACTCCTTGATGTCGAATTCCCTGACGCCGTCTATCCGCTCCGTCATCGCCGGTCTCTCCCGTGTTCCCGTTGTCCGACTATAGCATGGCGGTCAGGGCAGGCGTATGCCGACGAATTTGAGCTGCGACAGCTCCTCCATCGCGTAGCGCACGCCTTCGCGGCCGAAGCCCGAGCGCCTCGACCCGCCGAACGGGTAGGTGTCGAGCCGGAAGCGGCTGCCCTCGTTGATCCAGAGCGAGCCCACGTCGAGCTCGTCGGCGACCCGGAAGGCGGTGGCGAGGTCGCGGGTGAAGCAGGCGCCCTGCAGGCCGAACTCCGAATCGTTGGCGATGGCGAGCGCGTCCCCCACCCCGTCCGCCGGGATCACGACGGCGACCGGGCCGAAGGCCTCTTCCGACATCAGCCGCGCCTCGCGCGGCGGGTCGACGACGATCGCCGGACCCAGGATCGCGTCCCTGCGCGTGGGCGCGAGCGCGAGCGCGGCGCCGCGTTCCACCGCGTCGTCGATCATCGCCTGGACCCGGTCGGCGGCGGCGAGGCTGACCATCGGCCCGATCGCGGTGGCTTCGTCCGATGCCTCGCCGACGACGAGCGCCCTTGCGGCCGCGACGAATTTTTCCAGGAAATCGTCGATCACTTCGCGGTCGACGATGATCCGCTGGGCCGAGATGCATTGCTGGCCCGACGCCTCGAAGGCGGAGCCGGCGATCCGCGTCGCGGCATCGTCGAGATCGGCGTCGGCGCAGACGATGTTGGCGGCGTTCGAGCCGAGCTCGGCGACGAACTTCTTGGCCCCGGCGGCGCGGGCCAGCGCATCGCCGGCCGCGGTGCCCCCGGTGAAGGTGACCGCCGCAACCCCGGGATGGGCGGCCAGCGCCCGCGCGGTCTCCCGGTTGCCGGGCACGATGTTGAACAACCCGTCCGGCAGCCCGGCCCGCTGGAAGGCGCGGGCGATGATGAGCGCCGTCTCGACTCCCTGCGGCGCCGGCTTGACCACCACCGCGTTGCCCATGGCGAGCGCCGGGGCGACCTTCTGGACCAGCAGGTTCGCCGGCGCGTTGAAGGGCGTGATCGCGCCCACCACGCCATAGGGAACCCGCCACGTGAAGCCGTGGCGCCCGGCGCCCTGGACGGCGATGTCGAGCGGCAGGGTCTCGCCCCTGAGCGCACCGATCTCGGCCGCGACCAGCCGCGCGAAGGCGGCGGACCGGCCCGCCTCGAAGGTCGCCGGGCGGACCGGCTTGCCGATGTCGCGGATCAGGGCGGCCACGATCGCCGCCTTCTCCGCCTCGATCTCGTCCGCCGCATCGGCCAGCCATGCCGCGCGTGTCGCCGCCGGCGTGGCCCGGTGCGCGCGGAACGCCGCGAGCGCGCTCTCCACCGCCGCATCGACCAGCCCGGCATCCGAATCGACGATTCGCGATGCGATACTGCCGTCTACCGGCGATATGAGCTCGTAGCGCGCCTGGTCGTCGCGCCGGTCGTCCCGGCCGTCGATCCAGGAATCCAAGAGGGCCGCTTCCGTCATCGTCGCTCTCCTGACGTTGTGCCGCGATTATCGGCTGCGGCGCCCGGCGTGCAACGGTTCGGGCGGATGGATATGCTTGGCGGGGGTTGGAGCGGGGGAAGCGATGGCGGCCCGTCCGAATGCCGAGACCGCGGCGGAGGCGATCGTCGACGCGCTGGTCGATGAGGGCGTCGAGTACGTGTTCGGCGTGACCGGCGACACCGTGCTGCCGATCCTCGATGCGATCTATCACCGCGAGAACGAGATCCGCTACATCACCGCGCGCTTCGAGACCGGCGCGACGGCGATGGCCGACGGCTATTCGCGGGTGACCGGCAAGATCGGCTGCTGCCTGTTCCATGTCGGGCCCAGCATTTCCAACACCGTGCTCGGCATCTGGTCGGCGCAGAAGGACGCGGTGCCGCTCTTGGCGATGTCGGCCAATCTCGACACCTTCCGGCTCAACCGCAATCTGTGGCACGAGTTCGACGTCATGGGGGTGATGGGCAAGGTCACCAAGTGGAACGACCAGCTCATCGAGGCCAAGGATGCGAGGCGGCTGATGCGGACCGCCTTCCAGGCCGCCAAGTCGGGCATGCCGGGGCCGGTCCATCTCGACTTCCCCAAGGATTTGCTGGCCCAGCCGGTCGCGGTCGATTCGTCCGATCTGTCGCTCCGGGGGGGCGCCCATTCGCGCCGCCTGGCCAACGCGCCGCGGCCCGAGGCCTGGGCGGTCGAGGAAGCCGCGGCGCTGCTCATGGAGGCCGGGAGGCCGCTGATCCTGGCCGGCAGGGGGGTCAAGTGGGCCGGCGCCTCGGACCGGCTGACCGCGCTTGCCGAACGCCTTTCCATCCCGGTCGTCACCACCGAGATGGGGCGCGGCGCGATCCCGGAAGACCACGCGCTGGCCGGCGGCATCGCGGGCCATTTCGGGCATTCGACGGCGAACGCGCTGATGCGCGAGGCCGACCTGGTGCTCGGCCTGGGCTCGCGCTTCCTCAACGTGAACACGATCAACTGGCAGATGATTGCGGCAGACGCGAAAATCGTCCAGGTGGAGACCGACCCGATCGAGATCGGCCGGCAATACGCGGCCGCGCTCGGCATCCACGCCTGCTCCGGCGCCTTTCTCGACGATCTGCTGGCCCATTGCGATTCGCGCGGCATCGAAGCCGACGGCGCGACACGGGAGGCCCGCGAAGCCCGCGTCGCCGAGCTCAGGGCGGACCAGGACCGGCGCTACTACGACACCGATCTCGACGCGGTGCCGGTCAAGCCGCAGCGCATCACCAGGGCGCTGCAGGCGGTCTGCGACCCCGACGCGCTGTTCCTGATCGGCGCCGGGCTGCACACCCAGTTCGCCCATGCCGTGCCGATCCGCTACCCCGACCAGTACCAGTGGGCGGCGGGCTCGGGGACCATGGCATGGGCCTTCCCCGCCGCGCTCGGCGCCAAACTCGCCCGGCCGGGACGCCAGGTGGTGGTGCCGATCGGCGACGGCGATTTCGGCATGAACGCGCAGGAGATCGAGACCTCGGTGCGCGAGAACCTGCCGGTGATCGTCGTGGTCTACAACGATTGCAGCTACGGCGCGCTCCGCGTGTTCCAGGAAAACGTCTATGGCGGACGGCAGATCGGCTCCGATTACGGCCAGACCGACCTGGTCGGGCTCGCCGAGGCCTATGGCGCGCGGGGCGAGAGGGTGGAAAGCCCCGACGATCTCGAACCCGCCCTCGAACGCGCCGCCGCGTCGGGCGTGACCAGCGTCATAGACGTCCAGATCGATGGCTGGGAAAACCACTACCGCTCGGCCGAATGGGCCGAGTTCCACAAGTTCTGAGGCCGACCATGCTGCGCCTGCCAGTCACCGCCACCCTCGCCGAGTTCGTCGTCGGCGCGCGCTTCGAGGACCTTCCCGGGGAGGTTCGGCGGGAGGCGGCGCGCACCCTGGTCAACTGGGTCGGCGGCTGCGTCGGCGGCGCATCGCACGAGGCGCTCGGGACGATGTGGCGCGCCGTCGGGCCCTTCGCGGGCGCCCCCGAGGCCACCGTGCTGGGCGGCGCGCGGCGCACCGACCCGCTCACCGCCGCGCTGCTCAACGGGGCCGGCGGCGCGGTGCTCGACTTCGACGACACCCATCTCCGGACGGTGATCCACCCGGCGAGCCCGATCGCGCCCGCGGTGCTCGCGCTTTCGCAGCACATGCCGGTGAACGGCGCGGCCTTCCTCCATGCGCTGGTGATCGGGATCGAAGTCGCCTGCAAGATCGGCAACGGGATCTCGCCCGACCATTACCGCCATGGCTGGCACATCACCGGCACCTGCGGGGTGATCGGCGCCGCGGCGGCGTGCGCGAAGCTGCTCGGCCTCGACCGACAGCAGACCCGCTGGGCGCTGAGCGCGGCGGCGACCCAGGCCGCGGGGCTGCGCGAGATGTTCGGCGGCATGGCGCGCATCCTCCATGCCGGCCGCGCCGCCCAGAACGGCCTCGCCTCGGCGCTGTTCGCGCGCGAGGGGCTGGTGAGCTCGGATGCCGGGATCGAGGCCGAGGCCGGTTTCGCCAAGGTGATGTCGCGACGCCACGATTGGGACCGGATGACCGACGGTCTGGGCGAGCGCTGGGAGACGCTGGAGAACACCTACAAGCCGTTCGCCACCGGGATCGTCGCGCACCCGGCGATCGACGGCTGCATAAGGCTGCGGCGCGCCCACGGGCTCGCGGCCGACGAGATCGCCCGCATCGCGGTCGCGGTCAACCCGATCGCGCTGATGCTGACCGACAACCCGGAGCCCACCACGGCGCTGGAGGCGCGGCTCTCGATCCAGCATGTCTGCGCCACCGGGATCGTCCACGGCGCGGCGGGGATAGCGGAGCTCGACGACGCGGCCATCGGGCAGACAGACACGGTCGCGTTGCGCGGGCGGGTCGAGGCGCGACCCGACGACGATCTCGAACGCGACCAGGCGCGGGTGCGGATCGAGAGCCATGACGGCAGGACGTTCGAGACCTTCGTCGAGCACGCCTATGGCAGTCTCGAGAACCCGATGACCGACGCCGATCTCGACGCCAAGGTGCATACTTTGGCCGACCCGGTGCTCGGGCCGGACCGCGCCGACCGGCTCATCACCATCTGCCGCAGCGTCGTGGAACTGCCATCCGCCGCCACCGTCGCCGAGGCGGCCGAGGCGCCGGGTTAGCGCGCCAGCACCCTATTCGGCGATCTCCAGCACCGCCTTGCCGACGATCTTGCGCTCCTCCAGCAGCCCGATCGCGTCCATGTACCGCTCGAACGGGTAGCGCGCCATGATGTTGGGGTCGATCTTGCCGGCGAGCAGGAGGTCGAACAGCGCGGACTGGGCCTCCGCCAGGATGGGCGAACGCCGGTGGATGTAGCTGTTGATGGTCATCCCCAGCACGCCGATGTTTTTCAGCAGCAGGTAGTTGGTGCGCAGCTGCGGGATGGCGCCGGAGGTGAAGCCGGCCACCACGGCGCGCCCCTCGTCGCCGATGGCGCGGAGCGCCGCGTCGAACACCGCGCCGCCGACCAGGTCGAAGACGAGATCCGCCGGCCGCCGGCCGGTCGCCTCGAAGACCTGGGCGCGGAGCGAATCGCGCAGATCCTCGCGGGTGAGGTCGATCGCCGCGTCGGCGCCGGCCGCGCACACCGCCTCCGCCTTGGCGGGTGAGGAGAGGCCGGCCAGCACGGTGCCCGCGCCGAGGGGTTTGGCGAGGTTGACCGCGGCCATGCCGACCCCGCCCGAGGCGCCGTTGATCAGCACGATCTCGCCTTCTTGCAGCCGCCCCCGCGTGGTCAGCGCGTGGTAGGCGGTCTGGTAGGCGAGACCCATCGCCGCGGCGGCGTCGAAGGCGACCCCGTCGGGCAGGGGGAAGCACAGCGCCTCCGGGCAGGCGACCCTCTCGGCGAGCCCGCCATGCACCACATGGGCGATCACCCGGTCGCCCTCCCTGAGCCCGGTAACGCCGGCGCCCACCGCCGAGACCACCCCGGCCGCGTCCAGATCGGCCGGGCAGGGGGAGGCACAGCGCCTCCGGGCAGGCGCCCCTCTCGGCGAGCCCGCCATGCACCACATGGGCGATCACCCGGTCGCCCTCCCTGAGCCCGGTAACGCCGGCGCCCACCGCCGAGACCACCCCGGCCGCGTCCTTGCCCGGGGTGAAGGGCGGCGGCGGGTTGTTCTGGTACTTGCCGTCGAGCGAGAGCAGGTCGGTGAAGTTGATGCCGCAGACCCTGACGTCGACCACCACCTCGTCGTCCGCGGGCGAGGGGTCCGGGACCTCCTCGATCCCGACCGTCCGGTTGGATGTATCGCTGATGACCACCGCGCGCATGTCCCTCGCCCTCGCTCCGGCAATTGAAACCGGGCGTGGTATACCGGGTGGTGGGCGGCGAGAGAAGACTGCCCCCGGCGGTGCCCTGTGCTAAAACCGGGCCATGCTGAGCACCGAGCAGAACGCGCTGGTGACCGAGACCGGGACGGGGACCGCGGGCGGCGCGCTGATGCGCCGCTACTGGCAGCCCGCCGCGCTCGTCGAGGAGCTGGCGGGAGACCGGCCGCTCGCGCCCGTCCGGCTGATGGGCGAGGATCTGGTGCTGTTCCGCGCAGAAGACGGCGAGCCCCGCCTGACCGCCCGGCGCTGCCCCCACCGCGGCGCGGATCTGCGCTTCGGCCGGCTGGAGGATGACGGCCTGCGCTGCCCGTTCCACGGCTGGCTGTTCGACGGCAAGGGGCGCTGCCTCGAACAGCCGGCGGAACCCGAGGGCAGCAATTTCCACACCAGGATCCGCATGGCGGGCTACCCCTGCGTCGAGCGCAACGGCGTCGTCTTCGCCTGGCTCGGCCCGGGCGAACCGCCGCCGCTGCCGGATTTCGACTGCTTCGCCGCGCCGGATGCGTTCACCTTCGCCTTCAAGGGCTATCTCGAATGCAACTGGCTGCAGGCGCTCGAGGTCGGCATCGACCCGGCGCACGGGTCGTTCCTGCACCGCTTCTTCGAGGACGAGAACCCGGAAGAGGGCTACGGCCTCCAGTTTCGCGACCGGGTCGAGGGCGCCAATTTCCCGCTGACCCGCATCATGCGCGACTTCCCCTGTCCCGAGATCCGGATCGAGGACACCGGCTACGGCATGCGGCTGACCGCGCTCCGCGACCTCGACGAGGCCAGCAAGCATGTGCGCATTACCAACCTGCTCTTCCCCAACGCGATCGTCATCCCGCTCGGCAACGACATGATCATCAGCCAGTGGCACGTGCCGATCGACGACACCCATTGCTGGTGGTACGCGATGTTCACCAGCTACGGCGAGACGCTCGACAAGCAGGCGATGCGCGACCAGCGGCTCGAGCTCTATACGCTCCCCGACTACCGGCCGCGGCTCAACAAGGCCAACGACTACGGCTTCGATGCGTCCGAGCAGATGCGCGCGACCTTCACCGGCATGGGCGACGACATCAACGTTCACGACCAGTGGGCGGTCGAGTCGCCGGGGCCGATCCACGACCGTACCGCCGAGCATCTCGGCGTCTCCGACCGGGCGATCATTCACTACCGCAGGCGGCTGATCGGCGCGATCGAGGCGGTCGCCGGCGGTGCCGAAGCGCCGATGCGGGGCAACGGGCCGGGCGGCGCGCCGCTCGCCGTCGACACGGTCGCGCCCGGCGAGGGATGGGACGAGACCTGGCGCAGCTACGATGCCGCGCGCCGCGCGCGCTCGGGCTGGGCCGCGCCGTGACGGGGTCGAGCGGCCGCGCCGGTTTCGTCGAGCGCCACGGGCTGTGGGACGATGCCGCGCGCGAGGCGGCGGCGGAGATGCTGCGGCGCATCGAAGTCGACGGCATCGAGGTCGTCCGCTTTTCCTTCCCCGACCAGCACGGGATCCTGCGCGGCAAGGCGATGACCACGGGCGAGGTCGCGGGGGCGCTCGCGGGCGGCGTGTCGATGACCTCGACGCTCTTGGTCAAGGACACCGCGCACAAGACCGTGCCGCCGGTGTTCCGCCCGGGAGCCGGAATCGGCGCGCCCGATCTCACCGGCGCGGCGGACTTCCTGATGGTCGCCGATCCCGCGACCTTCCGCGTGCTCCCCTGGGCGCCGGCGACCGGCTGGGTGCTGTGCGACATCCGCTGGCCGGACGGCCGCGCGATCCCCTATTCCACCCGCGATGTCTGCCGCGCCATGCTGGGCCGGCTCGCCGAGCGCGGCTGGGACTACGTCGCCGGCATCGAGGTCGAGTTCCACATCTTCCGCCTCGAGGACCCGAGGATGGCGGCATCGGGCGCCGGCCAGCCCGCCGAACCGCCGGATGTCTCCCTGCTCACCCACGGATACCAGTATCTGACCGAAATCCGGCTCGACGAGCTCGACCCCATCCTCGCGACCCTCCGCCGCGCGCTTGCCGCGCTCGGGCTGCCGCTGCGCTCGCTCGAAGTCGAGTTCGGGCCGAGCCAGGTCGAGGTGACGTTCCAGCCGGGCGCGGGGCTCGAATCCGCCGACACGATGATCCTGTTCCGCAACGCCGTGAAGCAGGTCTGCGCGCGTCACGGCTATCACGCGACCTTCATGTGCCGGCCGCAGATCGAGAACGTGTTCGCGAGCGGCTGGCACCTCCATCAGTCGCTGCGCGAGCGCGGCACGGGACGCGCGCTGTTCATGCCGGAGGCGGAGGACGGCGAAGACGCGCTGCTGTCTGCGTTCGGACGACAATTCGCCGCCGGCATCCTGGAGCACGCGCGCGCCGCTTCGGTCTTCACCACGCCCACGATCAACGGCTACAAGCGTTTTAAGGCGTTCTCGCTGGCCCCGGACCGCGCCGCCTGGTCGCGCGACAACCGGGGCGCGATGCTGCGCATCGTCGGCGGGGCAGGGGAGCCCGGCACCCGGATCGAGAACCGGGCCGGCGAGCCGGCCGCCAACCCCTATCTCTATCTCGCCTCGCAGATCGTCTCGGGGCTCGACGGCATCGACAACCGGCGCGACCCGGGGCCGGCGACCGAGACCCCCTACGAGGCGGACGCGCCGGCCCTGCCGGCAAGCCTGATCGAGGCGGTGGCTGCGCTGCGCGCGGACCAGGCCTTCGTGGCGGCGCTCGGCAAGCCCTTCGTCGACTATATCTGCATGATCAAGGAGGCGGAGATCGCCCGCTATTTGTCGGACGTCACCGACTGGGAGCAGCGCGAATATTTCCGGATTTTCTGACCCGACGGGTCTCGATTTGGCCGATCCGCCATCGCGCAGGGACGAAACCTGGGATGACCCGATATGACGTCTGAAACGAAGGTCGCCGTGGTGACGGGAGCCGGCACGGGGATAGGGCGAGCGGCCGTGCTTTCGCTGCGCAGGGCGGGCTGGCGCATGGTGCTCGCGGGGCGCCGCAGGGAGCCGCTGGAGGAAACCGCCGCGATGGCCGGCGGCGGCGACATGCTGGTCGTGCCGACCGACGTGGCCGATCCGGACCAGGTGCATGCGCTGTTCGCCAGGATCGGGGAGACCATGGGCCGCCTCGACCTCCTGTTCAACAACGCCGGCATGGGCACGCCGCAGGTTCCGATGGAGGACCTGGCGGTCGAGGACTGGAAGCGGGTCGTCGACGTCAACCTGACGGGCTCCTTTCTCTGCGCCCGGGAAGCCATCGCCATCATGAAGAGCCAGAACCCGAAAGGCGGGCGGATCATCAATAACGGCTCGGTCTCGGCGCACGCGCCCCGGCCCGACACCGTCGCCTACACCGCGACCAAGCACGCCATCACCGGGCTGACCAAGAGCATCGCGCTCGACGGGCGCAAGCACGACATCGCCTGCAGCCAGGTCGATATCGGCAACGCCGACACCCCGATGGCGGGACGGATGAAGCACGGCGTGCCCCAGGCCAGCGGCGAGATCATGGCCGAGGCGGTGATGGACCCCGAACATTGCGGCGAGATGATCGCCCATATCGCCGCGCTGCCACCGGAGACGAACGTCCTGTTCGTGACCATCATGGCGACCAAGATGCCCTTCGTCGGGCGCGGCTGACGGGCCGGAGGGCCGAAATGAACGCCGGGATCCGGAACTGCCTGCCGCCCGACCGGAACCCGCGAAAGCCCGGGTTGGTTCTGCCCGCGGGCTCGGTGGACACACACGTTCACGTGTTCGAGGATCGCTACCCGCGCTCGCCCGGGCGCGGCTACGACCCGCCCGAGTCGACTCTCGCCGATCTCGAGCACCTGCACGAGACGCTCGGCGTGGACCGGGTCGTGTTCACCCAGCCCTCGGTCTATGGCGTCGACAACTCGGCGATCATGGACGGCATGGCGTCGCTGAACCGACGCAAGCCCGGTCGCGCCCGCGCCGTCGTCGCTCTGACCATGGATTTTACCGACGACCGGGTGGCCGCGCTCGACGCCGAGGGGGCGCGCGGCATCCGGCTCAACATGGACAACAAGGGCGGCATGCCGCTCGGGCTCGACCGGATACCCGAGCTCGCCCGGCGCATCGCGCCCTTCGGCTGGCATGTCGAGTTCCTGTTCCCCGGCAAGGACATCCTCGACCTGATGCCGGTCTTCAAGGCGCTCACCGTGCCCATGTCGATCGCCCATTTCGCCTACCAGCCGGCGACGGCGGGGATTGCCGCGGACGGGTTTCGGGCGCTGCTCGAGCTGGTGCGCGAGGGCAATACCTGGATCAAGATCTCCGGCGCGAACCGGGTCAGCGAGACCGACCTGCCGCCCTATGACGACGTGAAGCCGATGGCCGAGGCGCTGGTCGAGGCCGCGCCCGACCGCATCATGTGGGGCACCGACTGGCCGCACCCCAACAAGTACGAGGTCAATCCGAATGACGGCGACCTCGTCGACGCCTTCGGCGACTGGGTGGGCGACGAGGCGATGCGGCGCGCCGTGATGGTCGACACGCCAGCGGCGTTCTACCGGTTCTGAGCCGGATCAGGCGGTCTCCAGCAGCCCCGCTTCGTCGCGCGAGAGCCCGGTTTCGGCGGCGGCCGAGACCACGTCCGGGTGCCAGTGGACCTTGCCCGCCTCGGGCCCGCCGATCAGCGTGAGCAGCGTGCCCGTCCCCTCGCCGACATAGCGGAAGCCGCGATAGACCCCGATGGGCACGCTGATGGTGTCGAACGGATCGAGCTCGATCTCCCGCTCCTCGCCGTCGCCGAGCCAGGTGACGGCCCAGCGCCCGACCAGCGGCATGAAGACCTCCTCGGTGTCATGCGCGTGAAGCGCGGCGCCGTTGCCGTGCTCGGCCTGGATCATGCCGAGATTGAAGCCGTGCGCCGGCATCGGGATGTTGGGGGCGAGGTCCGGGTTTTCCGCCGCCTCGACGACTCCCATGCCGATCAGGTTGATCTTGAACCGCCGGTGACCGGGGAGGCGGGTGTCGATATAGGCTTCGCCGGATCCGCGGAGTTCGGAAAACCGGGCGACGCAGCGCTCCATGTCCTGCTTCGAGATGCTCTGGGGGTCCATTCCGTTCCTCCACCTTGGCGTCGGTCCATATTCCCCCGTCTTTCCCGCCAGGCAAAGCCCGTGTTCGGGACGGGAGGACGGGTGGACGGCCTGTCCGGGAACCAGGTCGTCGCAACGGTCGATCCGTATCGCGATCTTCCCGTTCGAGGCTTCGAGCCCTTTTCGTTGGCGATGCGGCGTGTCCGCTTTCGATGGACTCGGGCCTCGCTCTGCCCCCCACCGTCATGGCCGGCCGCCGGATCAAGTCCGGGCATGACGGGTGAGGAGAGGCGGGAGTGAGGCTTCGAGGGGAACGGGCTTGTCTTGGCGGGTTCCCGCCGCATGATGGCCGCCAGGCCCTGGCGGAGTCCGGTCATGTTCAGAATTTCGGGGATCGATTGCCGCGCGGCCGGCATTCCGCTCGCCTCGCCGATCGGGATGGCGGGCGGGGCGGCGATCGAGGTCGCGTTGGTGGACCCGATGGGACCGCGCACCAACTCGCCCGTCTGCGCGCTGCTCGGCGGCAGCGTGCGGATCGCCGTCGACGAGGCCAGGGTCGCGATATACAGATCGGTGCATTGAGGGGCGGATGTCGGTCATGGACACCATCGAAGGATCGGGCTTTCCGCTGGGCTTCCGGGTGGATGCCGGCGGGCGGGACGCGGCGGGGAGCGGGGCCTGTGTCGTCGAGGCGCGCAAGATGGCCTCGGCGCACCAGAAGGAAGCGGTGGTCCACCAGGGCGGCCGGCGCGGCGCATGGCGCCTGGTCAGCGACGAGGGCGTCCATCTCCGCGGAACCGACCTCGCGCCGTTCCCGCTCGGCTTCTTCAACGCCGGCCGGCCCGCCGACCTCGCCGGGCGGCTGGTCACGCTCGCGAAGCGGCGCGGGATCGGGCTCGCCGAGCTCTCCATCCGGCTGAAGAACGGCTATTCGATGACCGGGTCGTTCTTCCGCGGCGACGGGCAGGGTTTCGCGGAGCCGGCGGACATCGAAATCGAGATCGAGTCGGAGGCGGACAGCGGGACGATTTCAGCCCTGGTCGGCGATGCCGTCGACGCCTCGCCCGCCCTCGCCGCGATGCGGGCGCCGGTCGCGACGAGCTTCGCCCTCTACGTCAACGGACGGCGCCGTCCCCTGGCGACCATGGCCGCGTCCGGGGCCGCGGATGCGCCGGACCCCTTCGCGACCTATGCCGAGCCGCCGTCGCCGGGGAGCGCGGAGGCGGGCGCCGCCGACCCGGTCCGCAAGACGGGCGAACGGGAATCGGGAGCCGTGGAACCGGCGCCGGCGGGAACCTCGACCCGCATCATCCGGATCGTCGACGGGTCCTGCCGGCTGGTCGAACCGGACGGGCTCACCGAGACCGAGACCTGGCTCGCCCCGCCCGGCGCGAGCCACCTCCCGCTCGCCTCCCCCCCCGCGGGGGGGGGGAGCCACTTCACGCTCCGCTCCGACGAGCGCGCGGACCGGGACGAGGCGCCGAGCGGGCTCGCCCTCTCGTGGGCCGGGCTCGCCTACTGTTTCATGACCCAGCTCGACCGCTATATCGAGCACATGACGTTCGCCATCGACGGCGTGCGGCTGGTCCAGTACTGCCCCGACGCCGCGGATATCGCGGCCGGCCGGCCGGTCGACACGCATTTGTTCCTCAACGGGCGCGAGGACGCGGAAACCTACGAGACGCTGATGCGGATCGCCGCGCGCACCTGCTACCTGCACGCCACGCTCGCGGCGTCGCTGGAGCCGCGTGTGGCCGTCCTGCACAACGGCACGGCGATCCGGCAGGTCGTCGGCGCGAGCCCCGTCTAGAACCGCCGTACAGCCCGCTCAACCGCAAGGCCGACGCGGATCAGGCGCGCGTCGGCGCCGGTATCGTCCATCACCATCAGCCCGACCGGCGCCTCGCCCGCCTCGTGGATCGGGATCGACAGCGCGCAGCGGTCGAGGAAGTTGCCGAAGGTGGTGTTGCGCAGGATGAACGGGTTCATCTCCCAGTACAGCTCGTCGCTCGCCACGATGTCGTCGATCGGCGGCGCGACGATGGCGACCGTCGGCATCAGCAGCGCGTCGTAGGCGTCTCCGATCGCGTCCGCCCGGGCCCGGATGTCCGCCCGGGCGCGGATCACGTCGAGCAGGTCGGCGCCCGAGATGTTGGCGCCGCGCTCGATCCGCGCGCGCACCCTGGGGTCGACCATGTTGCCCTTCGCCGCCAGCCGCTCGCGGTGCAGCGCCCAGGCCTCGGCGCCGAGGATGCCGCCGGCCGCGCTGACCTCGCGAATCTCCGCAAAAGGCTCGAAGGCGATGTCGGTCAGCAGGGCGCCGGCTTCCGACAGCCGGTCGAGCGCCGCTCGGAACGCCGCGCCGACGGCGTCGTCCATGCCGTCCCGGACGATCGTCGTCGGCACACCGAAGCGCAGACCCCGGAGCGGCAGCGGAGCGGGGCGGTGCCAGACGTCGCCGCCCGCCATCGCCGCGTCGAGCAGGGCGCAACAGGCGACGCCGGGGGCGAGCGGCCCCGCCGAATCGAGCGTCATCGACAGCGGGAACGCGCCGTCGAGCGGAATCCGTCCGGTCGTGGTCTTGAGCCCGGTGACGCCGCAAAGCGCTGCCGGGATGCGCACCGAGCCGCCGGTATCGCTGCCGATGGCGGCGGCGGCCATGCCGTCGGCGACCGAGACCGCCGCGCCCGAGGACGATCCCCCCGGGATGCGCCCGCGGGCGCGGTCCCAGGGGTTTTTCGGCGTGCCGAAATGCGGGTTGATGCCGATCCCGGAATAGGCGAACTCGGTGAGGTTGGTGCGCCCGAGCACGATGGCGCCTGCCGCCCGGAGCCTGGCGACCACGGTCGAGTCGCGCTCGGCGGGCGCCTCGCCCGCGAGCGTCGGCGAGGCCGCGGTGGTGACCTCGCCGGCGACGTCGAACAGGTCCTTCATCGAGACCGGCAGGCCGGCGAGGGGGGAGGGGACGACCCCCGCCCTGCGCAGCGCGTCGCTCGCATCCGCCTCGGCGCGGGCGCGCCCGGCGTCGAGGAAGACGAAGGTCCGCCCGCCTTCTCCCTCCGGCGCCGCGACGGCGGCGAGCGCCCGCTCCACCAGGTCGCGGCTCGTGGTCCGCCCGGCGGCGAGGACGTCTGCGAGTTCCCGAAGCGGTCTGGTCCCGAGCATCGTGGCGTGTCTCCCATTCCGGTGGCCGGATCAGCCCGCCCGGTCCTGCTTGAGGACGATCCGCCCGCGGGCGGAGCGGTCGCGGATGCCGGCGAGGGCATCGGCGAATTTCTCTATCGGCAGCGTGCCCGTCGGCAGGGCGGCGATCCGGCCCGCCTCGTAGAGCGCGTAGATCTCCTCGAAGCACCGCGCGGTCAGATCCGGCCGGCGCTTGCGGTAATCGCCGATCTGCAGCCCGCCCACGTCGATGTTGCGGACCAGCAGGTAGTTGGCCCGGATCGTGGGGATCCGCCCTGCGGCGAACCCGACCACCACCAGCCGCCCGCACCAGGCGACCGCGCGGATCGCCGCATCGAAGATCGCGTCCCCGAGCGGATCGATGACGATGTCCGCGCCGCGCCCCCCGGTTGCGTCGTAGACCTGTTCCCGCAGGCTGTCGTGGATGTCGTCGCGCGCGAGGTCGACGATCGCGTCGGCCCCGGCGTCGCGCGCCATGCCGGCCTTCGAGGCGCTGGCGACCCCGGCCAGCACGGTCGCGCCGAGCGCCTTGGCGAGCTGTACCGCGGCCAGCCCGACCCCGCCGGTCGCGCCGAGAACCAGCACCGTCTCGCCGTCGGCGTAGCGGCCGCGCTCGCGCAGCGCGAACCACGCCGTGTCGTAGACCAGCGCCATCGAAGCCGCGTCCTCGAACGGCATCGCGGGCGGGATCCTGTGGCACTGCGCGGCCGGCACGCAGATCAACTCGGCGAAGCCTCCGCCCGGCTCGCACATCGCGACCACCCGGTCCCCGGCGGCGAAACCGGCGGCCTCAGGGCCGACCGCGCGCACGGTTCCGGCCGGTCCCTTGCCCGGGATGAAGGGGAGGTCGGGCTTCGACTGGTGCCTGCCGCCCATCAGCAATATGTCGACATAGTTGGCGGCCGTGGCGTGCACCTCCACCAGCAGGTCGGCCGGACCGGGCGCCGGGTCCGGCACTTCGCGGATGGCGGCGTTTTCGAACGGCCCGAACGCGTCTACGACGACGGCACGCATGGTTTGGCTCCCCGGTTCAGCCCGACGCCCCCGCATCCAGCGCGACAGGCGTCGCCTGTCCGGCGCGGATGCGCTCGACGATAGCGCGCTTCTCGATCTTGCCGTTGCTCATCAGGGGAATCTCGGGAAACTCCAGCCAGAATTCCGGCATGTCGTAGCGCGAGAGCCCTGCCGCGGCGAGATGGTCCAGCAGCGCGCCGGGCGGCACCGCCTCGCCGCGCCTGAACATCACGGCGAGGCAGACCCGCTCGCCCAGCCGGTCGTCGGCCACGGGCACCGCGGCGGCGCGCTCGATAACGGCGTGGCGCATGGCCAGCGCCTCGATCCTGGCGGGGTTGATATTGTGCCCGCCGCGGATGATGACCTCCTTCCTGCGCCCGGTGAGGCGCAGATACCCGTTCCCGTCGACCCAGCCCAGGTCGCCGGTCATGAACCAGCCGTCTTCGTTGAAGCTAGATTCGGTGGCGGGCTGGTCGTCGAAATAGCCCAGCATCAGGCTCGCCCCGCGCCCGGCGAGCAGCCCGACTTCGCCCGGTGGCAAGGCGACCGTCGGGTCGTCCTCGCTGAAGATCGCGATCTCGTAGCCCGGGCACGCCCGGCCCGACGACTCCACGATCAGCTTCGGGTCGTCGCCGGGCAGGGTGTATTGATGGCCGTTGCTCTCCGTCATGCCGTAACCGCTCTGCGGCGCGATGCCATGGGCCATCAGCCCGGACAGCACGTGGGCGGGGACCGCGGCGCCGGAAACCCGGAATGCTTCGAGCCGGCCCACCCGGGCAAGGCCGCGCCGCTTCAGCTCGGCCAGCAGGTCGATGGCATGGGTCGGCACGCCCACCAGGTAGGTCGTCCCGGTCTCGACCAGCCGGTCGACCAGGCTTTCGCCCCGCGCCACGTCGTGGACGACGTATTCCGCCCCGCCCACGATCGCGGTCAGCAGCGAGCCGATGCCGAGATTGTGGCTGAACGGGCTGAGCGAACAGACGACCGATTCCGGGCCGATGCCCCAGTCGGCGGATATGCCGCGCGCGGTGACCAGGAGCGTGTTGTCGCTGTGCATCACGCCCTTTGGCGCCCCGGTCGAGCCGGAGGTGAAGGCGATGTAGCTCACGGCGTCGGGATCGGTCGCGGGCGGCGGCGCATCCGGTCCGGCAGGCAGGTCCAGCAAGGTGGAATCCGCGGCATCGCCCAGCCGCAACAGATGCCGCGGCGCGCCGGGACTCCCGGCGGCTCGCGCGATGTCGTCGCTCGCCCCGTCCGCGCCGAACCCGGCCTGGTAGACCAGCCCCGTCGCCCGCATGCGCTCCAGCAGCCCCGCGACCTCGGCCGCCGTGTGATTGCGGTGCGGCGAGGGGCATATGACCAGCCCGTTGCGCGAACAGGCGAGCAGCGCGATCACGGAATCGATCCGGTCCGGCATCCACAGCGCGAGCCGTTGACCCGCCACGATGCCACGCGCGGCGAGATCGGCGGCGAAGCGGTCGACCGCGCCGATCAGCGCGCCCCGGGTCAGCCTTCGGTGGCGGTCGCGCAGGGCGGGCCGGTCGGGGGCACGCTCCGCCTGCGCGCGGGCCACCGCGTAGACGGTTTCGTCGCGCCACCAGCCGCGCCGGTAGTATTCGTCCAGCGATGGCCGGTCCAGCAGCGACAGGATGCGGGATGTCATCGGAGCGTCCTTATAGGCGCTCGGCGCCGGGGCTGCCAGACTGACACCGGGGCGCGCATGTGGGATCGTGGCGCGGGACCGCTCCCGCCGGCCGTTTCCCCGGAACGAACGAGGTGACCGACCGTGACCGCCCTGTCGAACGCACGCTATGCGCCGGACCTGCACGGCTTCATCGAATTCCTGGAGAACGAGCATCCCGGGGAGGTGGTCCGCGTCGAAAGGGAGGTCGACCCCGAATTCGAGATCTCGGGCATCCTGCACCGGCTGGAAGGGGACGGGCGCTGCCCGCTGGTGATCTTCGAAAACGTCAAGGGCTCGGAGATGCCGCTGGTGGCCAACATGCATGCCGGCTTCGAGCGGCTGCGGCTCGCGGTGGGGATGACCGAAGGCGGGGTGCGGGAATTCGTCGCCGAGTGCGCGGCGCGCCAGCGCGAACCCGTCGCGCCCCGGATCGTCGAGACCGGCCCGGTGCACCAGGCGGTCGCCACCGGCCCGGATGTCGACGTGAACGAGCTGCCGATCTGCACCTATCACGAACGCGACGCCGGCAAGTACATCACGGCCGGGCTTTCGGTCATGCGCGACCCCGACACCGGGATCGCCAATGTCGGCATCTACCGTCACATGGTGCACGAGAGGAACCTGCTCGGGATACAGCTGTCCGAGACCGCCGACGGCAACGTCATCTGGAAGAAATACGAACGCCTCGGCAGGCCCTGCCCGATCGCCATCGTCATCGGCCACCACCCGGCGGTGTTCATCGGCGCGCTCGCGTTCTCGGGCCTGGATTCCGACGAGTTCCACATCGCCGGCGGCATGCTGGAGAGGCCGCTCCAGCTGGTGAAGTGCAAGACCGTGCCGCTGGAAGTGCCGGCGGACGCGGAAATCGTGCTCGAATGCGAGACCAGGCCGGGGGAACGCCGCCCGGAAGCCCCGTTCGGCGAGTATCCGGGCACCTACGGGCCGCAACGCGACAATCCGGTGCTCGAGATCAAGGCGATCACGCGGCGGAACGCGCCGCTCTACCAGAACGCTTTCGTCGGACACGCCGACAACCTGCTGCTGTCCGGGCTGATGCGGACCTCCTTCATCGAGGACACGGTCAGGATCGCCTGCCCGACGGTGAAGGGAGTCGTCGTGCCGCCTTCCGGGCGTTACCGGTTCGTCTGCTACATCGCCGTCGAGACCATGATCGAGGGCGAGGCCAGGCAGGCGGCGATGGCCGCCTTCGTCGCCGATCCGTTTCTCAAATTCGCGGTCGTGGTCGACCACGACGTCGACATCGCGAGCGACGCCGAGGTGATGCACGCCATCGCCACCCGGGTCCGCGGCGACCGCGACATCTTCATGGTGCCCTATGCCAAGGGCTCGCCGCTCGACCCCGCCTCCTACGATCCCGGGGGCGGGTCGCATCTCGTCACCAAGGTCGGGATCGACGCGACCCGCAAGCCGGACTACCCGCCGGAGATTTCGGTTCCCGGCGCCGACGCGCTCGACCTCGCCGACTACATCCCGGGCTACGAACCGCCGAAGACCCGGCGATAGTGGCCGGGACCGACATATCACGCGCGCGCGGCCTTCTCAGCCTTCGATATC
This sequence comes from Defluviicoccus sp. bin129, assembly GCA_002239065.1. GTDB lineage: Bacteria > Pseudomonadota > Alphaproteobacteria > MPNO01 > MPNO01 > MPNO01. Next base: position 106,640 of record MPNO01000006.1, read on the forward strand.
GTCGAAATACGCCAGAGCCGGCATGTTCCGGCGTCGATGCACGATCCGCAGGATCACCGGCTCGCCACCGGCCGCGGCGATGCGCGCGAAGAATATGACGTGGCGCCCGCAATCCACCGAACGCAGACCCGCGGCGAACAGGCTTCGATCTCGGCCGCCAGCGGGATCCGCCGCGATTCTATCGAATGCCCGCACCAGGCCCCGGTAATACGTCAACCACTGCGCGCGACCCCAGGTCTCGACCGTGTATTGCCGGATATCGTCGAGATCCCGACGGGCCGGCGGCGACAGCCTGATGGTCATGGGGCCGCGCTTAGCGTCCGTCGGCGTCCGGCTCGTAGCGCAGCGGATCGAAGTCTTCGAATCCGCCGGCTTCCGCCTCCCGCACGGCGTCTTCCAGATCCGCCTTCAGCGCATAGAACTGCCGCGCCCCGTCCCGTTCCATCAGCAGCCGGATCCCCGCGCGCACAACCTCGCTCAGATTGGCGTAGGCGCCGGAGCTGATCTGCCCGCGAACATAGGTCTCCATCTGTTCGGTAAGGTGAACGTTCGGCATCCGGGTCACTTTTCATGTCCGATGATATCAGATACTGACATACCGCCCCGGTTCGGTCCAGCGCGAGGCAGCCGGTCGCGTCCCCGGGATGGCCGCGGGTCGCCCGGGTGGTAAGGTCCGCCGTTCGACCGGGGAGCGCAGGCGATGAAATCCGAGAAGGCGACCTTTACCGGGGCGGGCGGGGATGCGCTTGCGGCCCGGCTCGAAAGCCCGGCGGGGGAGGTTCGCGCCTATGCCCTGTTCGCGCATTGCTTCACCTGCTCGAAGGACATATTTGCCGCCTCGCGGATCGCCGCCGCGCTGGCCTCCAACGGGATCGCGACGCTCCGCTTCGACTTCACCGGGCTCGGCGCCAGCGGCGGCGACTTCGCCAACACCGACTTCTCGTCCAATGTCGGCGACCTGATCGCGGCGGCGGACTGGCTGCGCGCCGAACGCGCGGCGCCGTCGATCCTGATCGGCCACAGCCTCGGTGGGGCCGCCGTGCTGGCCGCCGCCGGGGCGGTGGAGGAGGCGGCGGGAGTGGTGACCATCGGCGCGCCGAGCGATCCGGACCATGTCGCCCATCTGTTCCGGGACGACATCGCGGCCATCGAGCGCGACGGCGAGGCCGAGGTCACGATCGCCGGGCGGCCCTTCCGCATCCGCAGGCAGTTCCTCGACGACATCCAGGGCCAGCGCCTGCGCGATCGCGTGGCGGCGCTGCGCAAGGCGCTGCTGGTCATGCACGCGCCGCTCGACCGGACCGTCGGGATCGACAACGCGGCCGAGATCTTCCAGGCGGCCCGGCACCCGAAGAGCTTCATCTCGCTCGACAGCGCGGACCACCTGCTGACGCGGCGCGAGGACGCGGTCTACGCCGCCGAGGTGGTGGCCGCCTGGGCGAGCCGCTTCCTGCCGCCCGAACGGGAGCCGGCGGCGGAATCCGAGGCGGGCGCGGTGGTGGTGGCGGAGAACGGGATCGGGGGGGCCGGCTTCCGGCCCCCCGGGGGGGGGCCGGGGGGGGAACCGGGGGGGGGCGGGGGGGGGGTGGGGGAGAAGGGGAGCGGGCCGTTCGGCCAGGACATCGCGGCGGGCGGGCACCGGCTGCGGGCCGACGAGCCGGCATCGGTGGGCGGTCTCGACCGGGGCCCGACGCCCTACCAGCTGCTGTCGTCGGCGCTCGGCACCTGCACCGCGATGACGCTCCGCATGTACGCCGAACGCAAGCAATGGCCGCTGGAGCGCGCCAGCGTCACCGTGCGCCAGGAGAAGATCCACGCCTCCGACTGCGCCGAGTGCGACACCCGGGACGGCAAGATCGACTCCTTCGAGCGCGAGATCGAGCTGGTTGGACCGCTGGATCGGGAACAGCGCGCAAGGCTGCTGGAAATAGCCGACAAATGCCCGGTGCACAGGACCCTGCACCGGGAGGTGCGGGTGATGACGACGCTGCGCTCAGAAGCGGAATGAAACTATCAGGAACACTCTTTAAGCCTTTTCGATCGTTTGAGTTTTGTATCGTAACAGCCCCAACCGCCACCTCCATCGGAGCCCGCGGGGACGAGGGGCCGGCAACAAGGTGCCTTCGTCCCGGCAGATGAGGGCCTCGCTTGACCCTGTACCCGATGCCCCATACCTTCCCGCCGCGTCCCCGACGCTGGTGCGCGCATAGCTCAGGTGGTAGAGCAACTGACTTTTAATCAGTGGGTCCCAGGTTCGAGTCCTGGTGCGCGCACCAATATTTTCAACGGGTTAGAAGAATATCCTTAAGTCCAAATCAGGATTTCGGGTACTTGTGGCGCGTGCCCCGCTGGCCTCGCTTACGCGTTCGCCCGTTCCTGGCGGCTGAAACCGGCGGAGATTTCTTCCGGCCCAATCCCGAGCAGCCGCATGGTTCGCACGATCCGCGGCATCTCGTCGCGCAGGAACGCCTCCCTCATCTCCGCCAGGGCGCGCTCGGCAGCGTCTTCGGCCACGAAATAGCCGAGCCCCCTCCGGTTGGCGATGAGGCGGCTGTCGACCAGGGTCTGGTAGCTTCTCGCGACCGTGTTCGGGTTGACCCCGAGCTCCACCGCCAGTTCGCGGATCGAGGGAATCCGCTGCCCCGCGCTCCATTCGCGCCGCAGGATGCGCTCGCGCATCTGGTCGGCGATCTGAAGGTAGATGCCCTTGGGCTCGCTAAATTGCATCGTCCGCCTGGATCTTCCTCAGCCGGAGCCATGCGAGGCACCAGAGCGCGGGCGGTGTGAGGATCAAAATCGTGTAAACGATGTCCGCGTTTGCGTCCGAGAAGTACGTCAATGCCCGGAAGGCCCCATGTCTGCCGGCCCAGTCGTCGGAGTCCAGCAGAAAGCGAAGAATGGGCTCCCCAAGAAAGCCCGACACCGCCAGTACGAAGAGAGCGATGACAAGGACAAGGGTTGTCTTGAGGCCCGGCCAGCGGCGGAACCATGCCGAGCCGAGAAAATAGGGCGACTGCACGAAGACATAGGCCGCGATCCACGGCCAGAGGGCCGCGGCGAGGGGATCGAAGAGGGGGCGCCGGTGTCCGAAGAAGACGAACAGGTTGAGCGCTTCGACGACCAGGGAGAGGAGGAGGCAGAACGCCAGCGTGAGGGCCGTCAGTATGACGGTGGTCCCGAGCAGGCGGGCGAGAGCCTTTTCCAGCGTCGAGGCGGGGATGAGCAGATAGGGCTCCTTCAGGTTGCGGTCGTGAAACGGCCGCAGCGCATGGCTGCTGGCGGGGAGCCCCAATACGAAGAGCAGAATGACGAACCATTTCCGGTGAAACGCGGAATCGGTGAAGGAGGAGGATCCCGCCAGGACGGAAGCCAGCAGAACGGCGCCGGCGGCGATTGCCGCGATCAGGGCGAGCCTGCGGGAATCGGCAATGAAATCGCCGCGAACGAGGAGCCAGATCCGGCGCGGGGACACATGCTCGTACACCACCGTCAGCCCTCCCAAAATAGCCGGGCGAATGCGCCCGGGTTGGCGATCGCGGCCTTGAACAGAAGCTCGAGATCCGGCTGACCGCCGCTCTCGTCCGGGTCGGCCCAGACGCTCGCGTAGCCTCCGACCGCCGGTTCCGAATACAGCAGAGCGTCCGATTGCGGGTCGGGCGGGCCGGGGTCGCGGGAAAATCGTAGACCGGACGCCGTCTCCTCCATCCCCCGGCGGAGCAGGAACCGACCCTGATGCAGGACGAGGATGGTGTCGATCAGCGCTTCCACGTCCCGCACCTGGTGCGTGGCGATGACGAGGATGCGGTCCCCGGTCAGCGACTCCGCGACGATCCGCCGGAACAGCCCCTTGGAGGGGATGTCGAGGCCGTTGGTGGGCTCGTCCAGGATCAGCAGCGAAGGCCGGCAGGCGAGGCCGAAGGCCAGCGCGAACTTCTTGCGCTCGCCAAGCGACAGGTTCGCGAGCTTCTGCCCCCGCGGGACCTCCAGCTCGCCGAGCAGGCGCTCCATGAGATCGGCGTCGAATTGGGGATAGAACGGCGCGCGCAACGAAACGTATTGCCGGTCCGGTATCGCCGGGAGGTGGAGCGCTTCGGAGAGCATGAAGATGCCGGCCAGGAACTCGGGCGTCCGCCGCGCCGGCTCGTGGCCGAAGACGCGGATGCGCCCCGAGTCCGGGAAGAGCAGGCCGGACAGGAGCTTGAGCAGGGTCGACTTGCCGGCCCCGTTGAGCCCGAGCAGGCCGTAAATCCTGCCGGGCTCGAGGACGAGATCGACCGCTTCGAAGATGCCGCGACCGCGATAGCCGAACCGCACGCGCTCCAGCTCCACCATGACCAGTACCGCCTCACCGCTGTGTCTGAATCTACTGTACTATTACTCTAGTACAGTATGGCCGGGCGTTCAACCGCATCCCCGCTTGCCAACCGCCACCGCCCCCCATAGCGTGACCGCAGCACAACCGAACACCCCCGGGAGGAACCCATGTCCACCTATGTCCTGGTCCACGGCGCCTGGCATTCCGGCGACCTGCTGGAGGAAACGGCCGCGCCGATCCGCGCGGCGGGTCACGAGGTGCATTGCCCGACGCTCGCCGGCAACCGGCCGGGCGACGCCAAGACGGTCGGGCTTTCCGACGCCGTCCAGTCGATCGTCGACTATCTCGCCGAGAACGACCTCTCCGACGTGGTCCTGATGGGCCACTCATACGGCGGCATGGTGATCACCGGCGTTGCCGACAAGGCGGCCGGGCGCATCCGCCGGCTGGTCTACTGGAACGCCTTCGTGCCGAATGACGGCGAATCGCTCAACGACATGGTGCCGCCTCACTATGTCGGGCTGTTCGAGCAGATCGCCGCCGAGATCGGCGACGGCTCGGTCGTCATGCCCTATCCGATCTGGCGCGAGGCGTTCATGAACGACGCCGACGGCGCGCTGTCCCAGTCCGCCTACGACAAGCTCAACCCGCACCCCTTCGGCACCTTCACCGAAAAGATCGCGCTGTCGAAAAACCCGGCCGAGATGGAGGTCGCCAAGTCCTTCATCAACTGCACCGAGGACACCTCGCTGCCGCACTCGATGACCTGGCACCCGCGCCTGTCCGAAAAGCTCGGCCTGTTCCGCCTGGTCCAGATCCCGGGCGGGCACGAGGTCTGCTTCACCGCGCCCGGGCGCCTCGCCCAGGCGATCATGGACGCCGGGCGGGACTAGCGGCGGAACACCAGCCGGTCGAGCGAGTACCGCCCCGGGCCGAGCGCGATGACGGCGAACAGGATGACGGCCCAGAACATGTGAGCGCTGATCCAGGCGTCGGGGTAGACGAAGAACTGGATCACCATGGTCATGACGAACATGCCGAGCGCGCTCAGCCGGGTCAGCAGGCCGAGCACCAGCAGGATCGGCAATATGTGCTCGGCGATGGCGGTCAGGTGGGCGGTCAGCTCCGGCATCGGCATGCCGAACTCCTCGCGGAACAGGAAGTACTGGCTGTCCTTGACCGAGAAGATGTTCCAGCCCTCGACCTTGGTGCGGCCCGATCGCCAGAACACGATGGCGATGGGCAGCCTGAGGACGAGCAGCGCCACCGGCCCGAGCCAGCGCTCGACGGGCTCGGCGACCCGGTGGCCGAGATCGATCGCCTGCCTGACAAGCCCGGCCGCGCCGGTCGCCGTCGGTGTGCCGTTGCTCATGCCTGTGCTCCTTCGCGCTTCTCGCCCGCGAGCCCGGCAAAGGCGCCGGCTGCGAGCAGGTTCCTGAACGCCGGGACGATTTCGAATTCGCCGTCACGGGCGGCCGCGTCCGCCTCCGCCGCCATCGGGTCGCCGCCCGCCAGCAGGGTTCCGGCGAAGGCGCATTCGGCCGGGCCGAGCGCCTCGACGCGAACCGAGAGCGCCGGCCGGACGACCAGCGCGCCCGCGCCGCCGGCGGCGCGGGCCGCCTCGCCGCGACCCGGGGGCCCCGGCCGGACGCCCAGCGCGCCCGCGCCGTCGGCGGCGAGGACGAGCTCCTCCGCGGGCGGCGAATCGCCGGTATTGGCCCGCCAGATCCGAGCGACCGGCCAGCGCGAGCGCACCAGCCGGGTCGCCGGGTGGGGCGCGAAGCGCGCCGGCGCGGCGGCGGGGGCGGGGCCGCGGGGTGGGGCGCGACCCGCGCCGTCGCGGCGCGCGTGCCGAGCGCGGCCAGCGCCGCCGGGTCGAGGGACGGCGCATCGGCGGCGTGGAGCGATTCCAGCACCGCGCGCTCCAGCCTGGCGACGTCGGCGAGATAGGGCAGGTCGCGGGCCGGCGGGAAACCGGCCAGGAAGTCGGCGAAGTCCGCGCCGTAGAAGTTCAGATTTCGCGCTTTGGCCGGGCGTTCGGAGACGTAGACCAGGGCCATCTCGTCGAAGAACGGCTCGCCGACGATCCGCCGGACAGCGGGGTAGGCGGCCGCCAGCGCCTCGACCAGCGCGACCCGCATGTTGTTGCGGTAGATCCTGAAACGCCGCCGGGCGGGTTCCCCCAGCCCGGCCGGCGCGGCGTCCGGCGCCGGGTCCCCGAGGGCGGCGGCGAAGCCCGCCTGCATCGAAGCGAGCGTCATGCGGGCACGGGTTCGGCGAGGCGGGACAGGGCGAACTCCGCCTTCTTCGCCTCGGCGAACAGCACGTCCCAGCCGGGGATGTCCTTGTCCCATTCGACCAGGGTGGGCCTGGCGCCGATGCGCCCGATCAGACGGTCGTAGAGCCGCCAGACCGCGCCGTCGACCGCCGCGCCGTGGCTGTCGATCAGCAGCCGTTCGCCGCCCGCATCGTCGACGGTGAACCCGGCGAGATGGATCTCACCCACCGGCGCGCCCGGGATCGCGTCGACGTAAGTGTCGGCGTCGAGGCCGGTATTGACTGCGCTGACATGGATGTTGTTGACGTCGACCAGCAGCCCGCACCCGGTGCGCCGCGCGGCTTCGACGACGAACGAGAGCTCGTCCATCTCGCCGTCGGGCAGGACCAGGTAGCTCGCCGGGTTCTCGATCAGCACCGGCCGGCCGAGCGCCTCCTGCATCTCGTCCACATTGTCGCACAGCCGGTCGAGCCCGGCCGCGCTCAGGCTGGGCGGCAGCAGATCGGCGAACCACACGCCGCCATGCGCCGACCAGGCGATGTGCTCGGATACCAACCCCGGCTCGAACCGGTCGGCAAGCGCCCGCAGCGCGGCGAGATGATCGCGGTCGAGCCGCTCGGCCCCGCCGAGCGACAGGCCGACGCCGTGCAGCGACAGCGGCCAGGCTTCGCGCAGCGCCTCGAGCACGGCGAGCCTGGGCCCGCCGGCGACCATGTAGTTCTCCGGATGGACCTCGAACCAGCCGATATCGGGACCGTCCCCGAAGACCGCCTCGGCATGCTCGCCCTTGAAGCTCGCGCCGGCCCGGGACGGTACCGGCGACGGTTCGGCGGAGAGGGGAGGGGAGGCAGGCATTGTCGGCGGAAAGCCGCCCGGCCGCCGCGGGCAAGCTCCCGCGGCGGCCGGGCGTTGCGGGATCAGGACTTCGGATTATCGCGGTCCAGCTCCTTAAGGCTGCCCATCACGTCGCGACCGTCCTTGGTCTTGAAGGTCATCTTCTCGCAGCTGCCGGCGGGGACCAGCGTCCAGGCGTTGCCCTGGTAGTCCACGGTCGAGCTGCCCGCGCAGGTCGTGCCCGGACCGGCCTTGCAGTCGTTCTTGCCGGCGAGCGCGACGCCGTAGCACTTCTCCTTCTTGTCCGCCGCCTGGGCTGCGTCGGACGCGGCGAAATTGGCGGCGGCGAGCAGCGCGGCCGCCATGATCAGGGGGCTTTTCTTCATCGGACGTTCTCTCCTTCGTGGCAGGATGCCGGCACGCACCCAAGCGTCCGGCACGCAGCAGGCGGCACCATTCCGCCATGCCGGCGACCATATGGGACGCTGGCGGTCCGCGGCAAGAAGCGGTCGCGTTGTCGGGGCCGAGTCGCGCATAATTGATCGCCAAACGGCAACCATTGCGTGAAATTCGCCTCGCCGGGCCCTATTTTCGCTCCGTCGGGCGGTTTCGCGGGCTACCCGCCGGCGCCCCAGATCATGTAGCCGATCGCCGCGCCGAGGCGGCCGAACACGCCGATCCGGCCGACATCGGCGCCGGCGAGCAGCGGCACCTCCAGCGTGTCGAAGCCGGGCGCGGTGACCATCAGCTTCGCGATCTCCGCCCCCTTCTCGATGGGCGCGGGGACCGGACCGTCATAGACCACCTTGACCTTGAGGCCGCGGCGCGACGTGCGCGGCAGGGACACCTTGACATCGCGCGCGGCGACCAGCGGGACGGTGTCCTCCCCGCCGAGCCAGACATCGGCCCGATCGACCTCCGCGCCGCCCTCGAACAGCGTGTAGTTGCGGAACGACTGGAACGCCCAGTTGAGCAGGCGGCGCGCCTCGAAGGAGCGGATCCGGGCGCTCTCCATGCCGGTGAGCACCATGACCACGCGGCGGTCGTCGCGAACGGCGGACGCCACCAGCCCGTAGCCGGAGGCCCGGGTATGGCCGGTCTTCAGCCCGTCCGCCCCGGTATCCCGGTACAGCAGCGGGTTGCGGTTGCCCTGCTTGATCTTGTTGTAGCGGAACGATTTCTCGGCGAAGTAGGGGTAGTATTCCGGGAATTCCTCGATGATCCGGCCGGCCAGCACGGCGAGGTCCCGCGGGCTCATCAAATGGTTGTCCGCCGGCCACCCGGTCGAGTTCACCAGGTGGCTGTCGGTCAGCCCGAGCTCCCGCGCCTTGCGGTTCATCGCATCGGCGAACGCGCTTTCCGAGCCCGACAGCCCCTCGGCGAGGACGATGCAGGCGTCGTTGCCCGACTGCACGATGATCCCGCGCAGCAGGTCCTCGACCCGCACCTGCTTGTCGATCTCGACGAACATCTTGGACCCGCCCATCCGCCAGGCCTTGCGGCTTACGACGAACTTGTCGTCGAGCGCGAGCCGGCCGGCCTTGAGCTCCGCGAAGGCCATGTAGGTGGTCATCAGCTTGCTCATCGAAGCCGGCGGCGAAGGGGTGTCGGGGTCCTTCGCCAGCAGCACCGCCCCGGTCTGCATGTCGAGGATATAGACCTGTTTGGCCACCGTCTCCATGCCGTTCGAAGCCGCGGCCGCGAGACACGGCGCGGCGAACGATGCGGCGGCGGCGAGCCACCGGATCGATCGGGCGAATGAACTCATTTGAGGCTCCCTGGAGCATGGCGCGGGCCGCCGTTCCGGCCACCCAACTGATAGGACATGGCGGTTCGACCGTCCAGCCCGGGATCGCGCGCGCTTCGCGGCATCTTCCCGGATCCTTTCACCGTGGTCAGCCGGGGTCAGCCGGCGCTTGAGCCGCGGGGAAAACCGCTTCAAGCTGGTCGCAGGCAAACCCCAACGGAGCGTCACCCGATGAAACACGAAATTCCCGTCTTCGATGGCGACGGCCACGTCCTCGAACCCGATAGCGAGCTTTCGCTGCATTACGAGGGCAAGTGGAAAGGCAACCGCCGCCTCGACGGCTTGACCATCTTCCCCAGCCTGGACGGCTGGGCGCGGAGCTCGATCGTCGAGGAAGGCGACGAGGGGCCCAGATACTGGTCGACCAACTCGGACGTGTGGGGCGAAATCCTGGACAAGATCGGGCTCGAAGGCAGCGTTCTCTATCCCACCGCGGGACTCGCCTACGGGCTGATGCAGAGCGAGGAGTTCCAGACCGCCACCTGTATCGCCTACAACAACTGGCTGGAAGAGCACTACGCCAGGAAGGACAGCCGGCTCTGGGGCGTCGGGCTGGTCCCCTATAACGACGTCGAGGCGGCGAAGAAGGAAGTGATCCGCTGCGCGACCGAGCGGACGAATTTCGGCGCGATGCTGCTGCCGACGGTCACCGTCAACGGGCGGCATTTCGGCGATGAGTTCTACTGGCCGATCTACGAAGAGGCCGAGCGCCAGGGGATCGCCATCGCCTTCCATGGCGCACCGAGCCGCGGTTTCGGGCTCGACAACCTTAAGCCGTTCCTCAAGGTCCACACGCTGGAGCATCCGGTCCCGCTGATGATCCAGATGACCGACATGATGTTCAACGGCGTGTTCGAGACCTTCCCCAACCTCAAATTCGCGTTTCTCGAAGGTGGCTGCGCCTGGATCACCTTCATGATGGACAGGCTGGACTACGAGTTCAATTCGGTGTTCGGCGCCCCGGTCCGGCCCAAGCTGTCCAAGAAACCGTCCGAGATCATCCGCGACACCGAGAGCATCTGGCTGTCCTGCGAGATGGGCGAGAAGAGCCTCAAATACGTCATCGACGCGATGGGCTCGGACCGCATCATCTACGCCTCGGACTTCCCGCACGAGCCGACGGAAGACGATCTGACGGCCGACGTGCCCGATTTCCTCGCCGACAACGAGTACTCGATGGAGGTCAAGGAGAAGATCCTCTACCACAACACCAAGGCGCTCTACGGCATCCAGTAGCCGGAAACGCCTCGCGCGCGGCCCCGGCCGGGCTCGCTACCGGCCGGGCCCGCGCGCGGCGGGCTCAACGGAGGCGGCGGGATGCGGATTTTTTCGCGCAAGAGGCGGCCGATGCATCTCGGCCGCTACCCGATGGAGAAGATCAGGCGGGTCGAGCGTCCGACGACGCTGATCACCGACGCCGTCAGGCAGGTGCCCAAGCGCGCCGGTTTCTTCGTCCGCGCCTTCTACGGCGATCTCGGGCCGAGGCCGGCCACGGAAATCCGCCGCTTCATCACCAAGAACCCGCTGAACGCCGCGATCGGCCACCTCCACTGGAAACACGTGCCGGCCCACAAGGGAGAGCCGGCCGGGGAACAGGCGCCGCTGCCCGACGATCCGGAGGAGCGCACCCGGCACATCAAGTCGCTCTGCCATTTCCTCGACGCCGACATGGTCGGGGTCTGCGAGGTCCCCGAATACGCCTGGTTCTCGCATGAGAGCGACGGCACGCCGATCGAGACGCGGCACAGATACGCCGTCGTCATCGTCATCGACCAGGGCTGGGACACCTTCGAGGCCTCGTCCGGGGACGACTGGGTCTCGGGCGCCCAGAGCTACCGCGCCTATCTCAACGGCTCGACCACGGCGACCATCGTCGCCGACTACATCCGCCGCCTCGGCTACCCGGCGCAGGCCCATTCCAACGCCCATGGCGACGTGATGCAGATCCCGCTGATGCTGCTCGCCGGGCTCGGCGAGATGAGCCGGATCGGCGAGCTCGTCCTCAACCCGTTCATCGGGCCGCGCCACAAGACCGCGGTGGTCACCACCGACCTGCCGCTGGTCCCCGACAAACCGATCGATTTCGGGCTTCAGGACTTTTGCGACAAGTGCCGCAAATGCGCCCGCGAATGCCCGGCCCAGGCGATCCCCTTCGGCGACAAGGTGCTCTACAACGGCTACGAGATCTGGAAGCCCGACGTCGAGAAATGCACCAAGTACCGCGTGACCAATCCGAAGGGATCGGCCTGCGGACGCTGCATGAAGATGTGCCCGTGGAACAAGGAGGGGCTGCTCGCCCACCGCCTGGCGATGTGGGCGGCGATCAGGCTGCCGTTCTCGCGCCGCTTCCTGATCTGGCTCGACGACGCGCTGGGCTACGGCAAGCGCAACCCGGTCAAGCGCTGGTGGCTGGACCTGGTGAAGCAGGACGGACGCATCGTCGCGGCGCCCGCGAGCAACGAGCGCGACCTGGCGCTGGACCGCGACATCTCGGGCGGCAACGAGCGGGTCGCGACCTACCCGGTCGAGAAACTGCCGACGGCCGAGGACAGGGAAACCGTCCCCGTCGACCGCGCGGCCGGGCTCGCCGACACCAGGACCGCGGAGAAGGAGCTCGCGGCGCTGAAGGCGGGGACACCGCCGCGCTAGGGCGCCCCGACCCCCATATCGACCGTCCTATGGACCGCCGAGCACGCCCTCGGCCTCGATCTCGACGGTCATCTCGGGGGCGGCGAGCGCGCTCACCTCCACCAGGGTCGAGACCGGGAAGTCTCCCGCGAAGAACTCGCGGCGGGCGCGCCACACCTCTTCCCGGTTTCTGATGTCGGTGACGAAGATGTTGACCCTGACGATGTCCGCCATCGATCCGCCCGCTTCCTCGATCAGGTGCCTGATCTTGATCAGGCAGGTCCTCGCCTGTTCGTACTCGTCCATCTCGGCGAGCGGCTTGAAGTCCGCGCCCCGCGCCGTCATGCCGGCGATGAACACCCGGTCGCCGGCGACCAGGCAGTTCGACCAGGTCTCGGGCGGCGGCTCGGCCACCTCCGACGACTGCACCCGTCTGATCGCCATTTCCCGTCTCCCGGCCAGCTGATCCCGCGCCAGTTTCCGCGCGCCCGGAGGACGGGGCAAGCCCCCGCTTGCCGCTGGACGATGCGCCCCGTAACGTGCCGGGACGCCGCGCGCGGAACCTCGTCACACAAGGCAATCCGATGGGCAGGAGCCCGCTACTCAGTTCCGACGGGCTCGCGATGCGCATGCTCACCTCGCCCTATCTCGCGGTGACCCTCGCGATGGTGTTCTGGGCCGGCAGCACCGTGGTGGTGCGCGGCGTCCGGGAAGAGGTCCCGCCGTTCGGGCTTTCGTTCTGGCGCACCATGCTGGGCGCCGCCCTGGTCCTGCCCTTCGCCTGGCGTCCTCTGGTTCGGCAGTTGGAACTCGTAAGGCGGCATTTCTGGATGCTGATGCTGCTGTCGTTCCTGCTGATCGTCGCCGGCAATGCGGTGCTGTTCCTGGCGCTTCAATACACCCTCGCGATCAATGTCGGCGTCCTCAATTCCTTCGAGCCGCTGCTGATCATCGTCGTCGCCTGGGCGATCTTCCGCGACCCCGTCACCTTCAACCAGCTGGCCGGGGTGCTGGTCTCGCTGCTCGGCGTGTTCGCGCTGATCGGGCGCGGCGACCCGCGGGCAATCCTCGAACTCGACTTCAACGCCGGCGATATCCTGGTGCTGTTCGCCTATGTCAGCTGGGCGTTCTACGCCGCCTGCCTGCGGCTCGCGCCGCGCGAGCTGGACCCGCGGGCGATGCTGTTCCTGATTCTGTTCATGGGCGCGATGCAGCTCATCCCGTTCTACGCGATCGAGTGGGCGGTCGACCGGCCGATGACGTTCGGGCTGCCCGCCATCTCCGCGATCGTCGGCCTCGCCGTGTTTTCCTCGGCGGGCGCGATCTTCCTGTGGAACTATTCGATCCGGCATCTGGGCCCGGCGCGGGCGGGATTCTTCATCCACCTGATCGTCGCCTTCACCGTGATCATGGCGATCGTCTTCCTGGGCGAGGTATTCGCCTGGTTCCACGGCCTGGGCATCGCGCTGATCGGGATCGGGATCTACCTCTCCCTCTATCGAGGCCGCGGCGAGCGGGGCTAGACTGTCGCGACTCGATCCTCGGGACCGCCCTGGATGCCGCATCGCCCCGCGTCGGACGCCTTGAAGCGTATCACCGTGCTCGACCTCACCCGGGTCCGTTCCGGCCCGACCTGCGTGCGGCAGCTCGCGGACTGGGGGGCCGACGTGGTCCGTATCGAAACACCCGCGGCCTTCGGCGACGACGGCGCGGTCGGCGCGGCGCGGGACAGCGCGGACTTCCAGAGCCTCAACCGCAACAAGCGCTCGCTCACCCTCGACCTGAAGGCCGCCGAGGGGCGCGCCCTGTTCCTCAGGCTGGTCGAGCGGGCGGATGTCGTGGTGGAGAATTTCCGCCCCGCCGTGAAGGACCGGCTCGGCATCGGCTACGAGACGCTGAGCGCGGTCAATCCGCGGATCGTGCTCGGCAGCATCTCCGGCTTCGGCCAGGACGGGCCGGACGCGGACCGCCCCGGCTTCGACCAGATCGCCCAGGGCATGGCCGGGCTGATGTCGATCACCGGCGAGCCGGGCAGGGGGCCGATGCGGGCCGGCATCCCGGTCGCCGATCTGACCGCCGGGCTGTTCTGCGCGCTCGGCATCCTGGTCGCGCTGCTGGAGCGCGAGCAATCCGGCGCGGGGCAATGGGTCACCACCTCGCTGATCGAGGCGCAGGCCTTCATGCTCGACTTCCAGGCCGCGCGCTACCTGATCGCCGGCGAGGTGCCGGGGCAGGCGGGCAACGATCACCCGACCTCGATGCCGACCGGCGTCTACCCGACCGCGGACGGCCACATCAATATCGGCGTCGCCGGGCAGAGGATCTGGCAGCGCTTCTGTGCCGCCATCGGCCGCGATGACTGGTTCGACGACCCCCGCTTCGACACCGCGGGCAAGCGCTCCGACAACCGGAAGGCGCTCAACGCACTGATCGCCGAGGTGACGCGCAGCAGGACCGGCGAGAGCTGGATCGCGCTGTTCAACGAGGCCGGGGTGCCGGCGGGCCGGATCAACGATATTCGCGAGATGTTCGACGAGCCCCAGTTCGAACATCTCGAAATCGCCCAGGAGGTCGAGACCGCCCCGTTCGGCAGGACCCGCATGGTGCGCCAGCCCATGCGGCTGAGCCGGACCCCGAGCCGGATCGCCGCGCCGGCGCCCGGGCCCGGCGAGCATGCCGGGGAAATCCTCGCCTCGCTCGGGCTCGGCGCCGGGGAAATCGCCGATCTCCGCGCCCGCGGCGTAATCTAGTGACCCGGTTCGGAAGCTCCGTGTATTGCGATGCGGAATCCCTTTACCCGTCTTGCCCGGACTCGTTCCGGGCATCTCTCGCGACCGGTTGCAGCGTGGATGGCCGGAACGCGTCCGGCCATGACTTATGGGGGACAGGCTGCGAAAGCGCACGAAATTCGGAACCGGGACTCTGGTCCCAAGCGAAGGACGACACATGGCCACCGACAAGATGCTGTCCGAGATCGATTCCGGTATCGGCCGGATGATCTTCAACAACCCCGAGCGCCGCAACGCGGTCTCGCTCGAGATGTGGCAGGCGGCGGAAGGGATCCTGCGCGGGTTCGCCGAAGACCCGGCGGTACGCGTGGTGGTGCTGAGCGGGGCGGGCGGCAAGGCCTTCGTCTCCGGCGCCGACATCTCGAAATTCGAGTCCGAGCGATCCTCCGAAGAGGCGATCCGGCGCTACAACGCCACGGTCTCCGCCGCCAACGCGATGGTCGAGACGCTGCCCAAGCCGACGATCGCCGAGATCGACGGCTACTGCGTCGGCGGCGGGCTGGGGCTCGCGCTGTGCTGCGATCTCCGCTTCTGCTCCGCAAAATCCCGCTTCGCGCTGCCGGCCGCGAGGCTCGGGCTGGGCTACGGGTTCGGCGGTCTGAAGCGCCTGGTCGATACCGTCGGGCCGGGGGCGGCGCGCGACATCGTGTTCTCCGCCCGCATGATCCCGGCCGAGGAAGCCCATGCGATCGGCCTCGTCCAGCGCGTCCTGCCCGAGGGCGCGCTCGCCGACGCCGTGACCGAATACGCCGGGACCGTCGCCGCCAACGCGCCGCTCACCGTCAAGGGGATGAAGCTGATCGTCAACGAGGTGCTGAAGCCGGACGGCGAGCGCGACCTCGCGCGCTGCCAGGATCTGGTCGATGCCTGTTTCGCCAGCGAGGACTATGTCGAGGGCCGCACCGCCTTCATGGAGAAGCGCCCGCCCGCCTTCAAGGGGAGGTAGACCGGCCGGCTACGCCCCCCAGCTTTCCCGCACCAGCCGCGTGCCGTCCTGCCCGACCACCACGATGCTGGCGATCTCGGCGCTCTGGTTTTCCGGCAACGGCGCTTCGCCTTGCTGCTTCGCGAGCTGAACCACACTCGCGACGCCCTTGAACCGGTCGGCGCCGGCCACGGCTTCCGCATCGCCGGCATAGTGGTCGAACCACGGCAGGCCGGTCTCGGCATAGGTCCTCGCCGAGGGCGGGCGGGTCGGCGGATGTTCGCCGGTGATGGCCAGCCATTGCAGCGAGTTGACCAGGGTGACGAAGCAACGGCTGCAGCGCCGCTGGTCCCAGGCGTCGAAATCGTGCGGGTCGGCGTAGATGTCCTGCTTCATCCGCCCGCCGGGCGCGAGGCCCATGCCGGGACTCTGCGGCATGGCATAGGTTTCCGCCAACTCTGCGATGGACGCATGCCGGGCGGCGAGCGCCTCGTAGCGCTCCCGCTTCATCGGATAGGCGACGATCTGCAAACCGCCGTGCTCGGCGGCGCCGTAGAGCTGTTCTTCCACCGTGTAGCCGGCGCCGAGCGGCATGGCGACGAACTGGCGGACCAGACCCTTTTCCACGCAATAGCCGTCCAGCCAGGGCTGTTCGGGCAGCGCTGCGTAGTCCTGCGGGTCGCGGTTCAGATGGTCGGTCCAGGCGTTGCCGGTGATCGCGCAGACCTTGCCGGTCGCCACCTTGACGGCGAACGGGTAGCTCGAGTCGAAGTTGATCCACAGCGCTTCGGCCTGGTGCATCGGCCCGATCACGCCGCCGCGCCGCTGCCACGCCGCCGAAAGATGCTCCGCATGATCGTCCAAATGGCGCAGCGGAAACCGGCCGAGCCCGGGCGGCAGCGGATACTCCCTGCCGTCGTCCGGAATGCGGAGCGTGCGCTGGAATTCGATGGAGCAGGACGCTTCCCGGTGGATCTCCGGGAAGCGGAACTCCAGGCGGTCGTGTTCGAGGACGATCATCCTTGGTCTCCCTACCAGTCTCCGTCCCTGACCTCGCGCACCACGCGGAGCACCGCATGGTCGGGCGCCTCCTTCAACTGCCGGATCAGCTCGGCGAACAGCTTCGGGCGCTTGCGGATGATCTCCTGCAGATCGCCCGACACCTTGCCGGCCATCGCCAGCAGCACGTCCGGGTCCTGGTCCAGCTCCTTCGCGAGACGGACCGTCGTCGCCTCTGACGGCGGGGCGACCTCGCCGCGCTCGATCTTGCTCAGATAGGCGGGCTCGATGCCGATTCGCGTCGCCACCTGGCGCACCGAGTAGCGGCGGTCGTCGCGCCTGAGGCGCTCGCGTCGCTCGCGGATCGCGGGACCGAATTGCGTCATGTGTCATACCTAGTACACACTATGGCGTATGTCAAGCCCGTGCCGGATCCGATGGCGGCGGAGCTACAACAGGTGCCCGCTCTTCTCGGCCTTGGTCGACAGGTAGAAGGCGTTGTGGTCGTTGGAGGGGAAGCTGTGCGGCACCCGTTCGGCGACCTCGATGCCGAAGCGGGCGAGCGCCTCCACCTTGTCCGGGTTGTTGGTCATCAGCCGGACCGACGAGAAGCCGAGCCGGCGCAGCATCTCGGCGGCCGGGAGAAACACCCGTTCGTCGGCCTCGAAGCCGAGGCGTTCGTTGGCCTCGACGGTGTCGAAGCCGAGATCCTGCAAGGCGTAGGCGCGGAGCTTGTTGATCAGCCCGATGCCGCGCCCCTCCTGGGCGAGGTAGAGCAGGATACCCGCCCCTTCGGCGGAGATCTGCGCGATCGCGCCGCGCAGCTGCTGGCCGCAATCGCATTTGAGCGAACCCAGCAGGTCGCCGGTGAAGCACTCCGAGTGGAGCCGGGCGAGGACCGGCCCGGGCGCTTCGGGCGCGCCGATCTGAATCGCGAAATGCTCGGTTCCGCCGTCGCGCGGGCGGAACGCGAAGATGCGCGCCGCCTCGGCGCCGTCGAGCGGCACCGACGCGCCGGTCACCTGTTCCAGGCGCTGCGCGGCGGCGACGTCGTAGGACATGACCGCCGACGGGGTGACGCGCAGCAGATCGGCCTTCTCCGCACCGAGGGCGGCGGCCATGTCGGCCACCTCGACCGCCACCGCGGCCGGCAGGAGGCGCGCGATCTTGGCGAGCCGGATGGCGGCGACGATTCCGGCCGGGACCGGATCGCGCCTCGCCTCGAACGGCCCGCGCAGGGGCTGGGCGAGGTCGGTCGCCGGATCGGCGAGGCTTGCCAGGGCCTCCATCGACAGCCAGCCGGGTACCGGGATGCGGACCACGTCGGGCGTGTAGAGCCGGATCTTGAGCGTCGCCGCGCGGTTGTGGGTGATCGCCAGGTCGGGCTCTCCGCCGAGCCGGCGCAGCGCATCGAGCCGGGGCGCGGAGACGAACTCGGCGGCGAAGGCGACGATCCCGCCGGCCTCCCCGGGCTCGGCAAGCGCCACCGGCAGCCCGCGGCGAAGATCGCCCGCGGCGCGATCGACCGCGGCGGTGCCGCCGGTCTCGAACCCCGGTATCGCCAGCCCCGGCGCCGGTTCGGCGGGCTTCGAACTCATGGCCCCTACATACGCCCTGCATGGCGCCCGGGCAACGCGGGCCCCGCCTTGCCCGCGCCCGCCCCCTGTGCCAGTTTGACGCTCGCCACGCCGATCGGAGAGAGGATGGACGCGCAGGAAGTAAAGAAGCTGGCCACGGATCTGGGCGCGGATCTGGTGGGGATCGCCGACGCCTCGGTCCTCAACGCCTTCCCCCCCGACCCGCTTTACCCGCAGACGCCGGACAGGATCTCGCCGCTGGTCAAGAGCGTGGTCGTGATCGTCCAGCATATCCCCGTCGGCGCCTTCCGGTGCAAGACCACCGTGCCCGTCCAGTACATGGACATGCTGATCCTGAGACGGATGGACAGGATCGCCTACCGCCTCGTGGACGCGCTCGAACGCGCCGGCCATCCGAGCTTCGTCACCGCGGGGCAGGAGACCGACTGGAGTTACAAGCGCGCGAGCTACGGGAGGTTGTCGACCCGCCATCTGGGAACCGAGGCCGGGCTCGGCACGTTCGGGCTCGAGGTGAACATCCTGACGCCGGAGTTCGGGCCCAGGCTCTACCTCACCGGCGTGCTCACGGAATGCGACCTGGAGCCCGACCGGCCGATGACCGAGCAGGTCTGTATCGGGGAAAGCTGCAGCCGCTGCCTCTATTCCTGCCCGTCCGACGCGGTGCGCCATTTCGGCATCGACAAGCGCGCCTGCGCCACCGAGGCGCAGGAGTTCGGTTTCTGGACCATACTCCAGTTCTGGGAACATTTTGTCGCTTCGGACCACGAGACCAGGCGGCGCCTGATCACCGACCGGGAGGTCTACGGCTTCTGGCAGGGGTTGCTGAGGGTGGTCGGTTCCTTCGGCGACTGCCCGCGCTGCCTCGCGGTCTGCCCGGTCGGCAACGACTACCACGCCTATCTCGCCGATCTCCAGAAAGTCATCCCCGAGAAGACGCCCGAAAAGGTCGACAAGGCCAACGCGTTCAAGAAGGCCCGAAAGTCGGGCGCGGAGATCGCCGGGCGCAACGACTGGAACGTCCGCTGGGTGGGACCGGAGGGCTACCAGGGCATCGTCGCGCGCCAGCTCCAGGCCTTCAAGGCCATGCAGCGCGAGCGCGAGACCGCGGCAGCGGAGAAATAGATGGTCGGCGTCTTCCAGACCCCGCTCGATTCAGGCCAGATCAAGGAGAAGGCAAGGGCGCTCGGCGCCGACCTCGTCGGTATCGCCGACGGCGCGGTCATGGACGCCTACCCGCCGGATCCGCGCAACCCGCGCCGTCCGAAGGACCTCACCGAGCATGACGGCGGCCGGGCCATCGTGCTCGCCAAGCGCTATTCCGCCGGCACCACGCGGATCGCGCGCTGGGACGAGCGGCACAAGTACTACAACGACGAGCTCGTGCTGACGATGCTGGAGGAGACCTCGCTCGAGCTCGTCCTGTGGCTGGAGGACAACGGCTACCCGGCGATCATCGTCCCGCCGACCCATGCCGATCCGTGGCTCTATCGCGGAGACGAGAACCAGCACATGGCGACGATCCTGTCGCTGACCCATGCGGCCGTCGAGGCGGGGCTCGGCACGCTGGGTCTCAACCAGCAGCTCATAACGCCCGAGTTCGGCCCGCGCGTCATGGTGACCGCGGTGCTGTGCTCGGTGGATTGCCAGCCCGACGAGAGGCTGAAGACGACGCTCTGCCTCGGGCCGGAATGCGGGCGCTGCCTGAACGCCTGTCCGGGCGACGTGGTCGGGCATTGGGACCGCGACTGGCCGGCCTGCGACCGGTACAGGTCGCCGCACGGCTTCTCCCAGCTCGCCGAGCATCTCGGAGACATCCTCGACGCCCCGGACGACGCCGCCAGGCTCGACATGATCCGCTCGGAAAACAGCTTCAATCTCTGGCAGAGCATCTTGCGGGGAGCCGGGGTCATCACCGGCTGCCGGCGCTGCCAGGACGTCTGCCCGGTGGGCGAGGACTTCGCGCGGATGATCGGCGACAGCCTCGACGACATCCCGGAGGCGACGCCGGCCAAGGCCGAACGCCTCGCCGCCATGGCGCGCGCCGAGGCCGCGGGAGAGCTGCCCGCCGCCTATGACGACCAGCGGCGCTGGATCGGCGCGCTCGGCTATCGCGGAGAGAACGGCGCCGGATGAGTGTACTGGAGTCGCTGGCCGGGCGGACTTCTGGGGTCTATGCCGATCTCCCCCTCTGCATCCCGGACAGCCCGGAGGAGATCGAGGGCATCCAGCGGCGGCGCAAGCGCATCGCCGTCGAACGCGCCCGGCGGTCCGCGTTCTGGCGCCCGCGCCTCGCGGGGATCGACACCGACAGGCTCGACGACCCGGAGGAATGGTCGAAAATCCCGATCCTGACCAAGGACGAGCTCCGGGCGATGTCGACCGAGCGGTTCTACGAGGATTTCTGCACCATCGGCGGCCAGCCCGTCTGCGAGTACTGGCGTTCGGGGGGGAGCACCGGAAAGCCGCTGTTCTACCCGAAGACCTTCGAGGACATCCTGTTCAACATGGTCGGCTTCACCCGCACCTTCGCGTCCGCCGGGATCCGCGGCGGGCAAAACCACAGGACGCATGTCTCGACCCCGCTCGGCGTCCACCCGGTGGGGCATATGTGGGCGCGCGCGGCACAGATCATGGGAATGGGCGCGGTGTGGGCGGGCTCCGGCGCATCTCTGCCGTCGGTCCAGCAGCTCGCGCTGATCGCGTCGCTCAGGCCGACCGTCTGGATGGGCATGTCGAGCTACGGCCTGCACCTCGCCAACCGGGCCAACGCGGAGGGCATCGAGCTCGCCGGGGGCTCGGTTTCCACGATGCTCTGTTCTGCCGAGGCGCTGTCGGCGGCGAAGCGGGAAAAGCTCGAACGCGACTGGGGCGCGACCGTCTACGACTGTTTCGGCATGACCGAGATCAGCATGCTGGCCGCCGAAGGACCGTCCCGCCAGGGGTTCCGGATCTGGACCGACCTGGCGATAGTCGAGGTGCTCGACCCCGATACCGGCAAGCCGGTCGCCGATGGCGAGCCCGGCCATCTGGTCTGCACCGCGCTGTTCGGCAATAACGGGGCGCCGTTCCTGCGCTGGGAATCGGGCGATATCGTCGTCATGAACCCGGCCGAGGGCGAGGACGGGGCGTTCTCGGTCTTTCCGACGATGCGCCACGCCCACAGGACCGCCGGGTTCTTCAAGCTGCGCGGCGTCAACGTCAACCACCAGGAATTCGAGGACATGATGTTCGCGCACCGCGCGGTGAACGACTTCAAGCTCGAGCTGACCGGCGACGCCGCCGGGCTGGAAAGCCTGCGGGTCTCGGTCGAACCCCGCCGCGGCGCCGACATCGAGACCCTGCGCGAGGAGCTGGCGCGGCAGACCAAGGACACGTTCGAGCTCTCTCCCCACATCGTGATCCTGGAGCCCGGCATCCTGGCGCGCGAATTCGAGACCAGCGTCAAGGCCCCTCGCTTCATAGATTTGCGAGAATAGGGGCGTCCGGGTCCAATTTCTGCGGAGCCCACGATTTTGCACAAGGCGATGCCGAATCGGACGGGGTGATTCGCTTCCGTTGGCAACGTTCCTAATATTTGCTACAAGAAACTCTCGATAAATTACTGATTTTAATCATAGTTCCTAAATGTACAACCCAGATCCAGGTCATGCCGCACATGGTCACATTGCGGTGACAATTGACAAGCATTTGTGAAATATTGCCCTTGGATTTGCGGTTTCTCCCTTCCGCGAGTCCCTTGTGCGACGGGGGGATCAGGTTGTTCTACCAGATGCCTCCCTGTATTCCCCCCGTGACTTGCGGAGCCTGTTTCGCTCGCGCGACCTAGGCTCCGCCTCTTTTTTTCGCGGAACCTGCGGTGGCGGATGGGGTGGGATTCGAACCCACGAGACGCTCGCGCGCCTGCCGGTTTTCAAGACCGGTGCCTTCGACCGCTCGGCCACCCATCCCTCCTTGTCGATCGGAGCCCGCGCGTTTCGCGGAAAACTGGACCCGTTGCGGCGCGATTGCAACCCGCCTCGCGCTGGCGCCGGGGGCGCTCGTCCGATATAGGAAAGGGCGCCCGGGAGAGAACCGATGCAGACACTGGTGCTTGAGAACACCGCCCCGTTCCAGGGGCTTTGCGAGCTGGTCGCCGACGACGAGGGGCTGTTCGCGGAGCAGGGGCTGAGGATCGAATGGGTCGACCGCGAGTCCGGCCTGGACCGGCGCACCCATGTCGGCATCCTGAGCCCCGACGGCCTCGACCCGCATTCGAGCCACGGCAAGCTCTTCGAAGAGGGCCGGGCGGACATGTACAACGCCTGCGAGTGGGGGAACTACTGCCGGGTGCAGGATTCCGGCATCGAAAGCGGGCGGCAGGTCGGGCGGCGCTCGATCGTCACCTACGCGGCGATCGCGGTGCGCCCAGATTCGGACGTCTTCACCACCCAGCAGCTCGCCGGCCGCCTGGTCGGGGTGCCGTTCTATTTCGGCACCCACTACTTGGCGCTCCACATGCTGGAGGGCTTCCTGCCGCGCGAGCGGATCAGGGTTTGCAGCGCTCCGATGGGCTCGCGCTTTCGCCTGGACTCGATGATGTCGGGAGAGATCGAGGCGACGACGCTGACCGAGCCCTATATCACGCTGGCCGAGAAGAAGGGCTGCCGCATCCTGACGGCGGCGTTCTACCACGGCACAGAAGTCGCCTCGCACAGGGTCGACGCGGCGACCTATGCGCGGTTCAACCGCGCGGTTTGCGAGGCGGTTCGCCGGATCGACGCCGACAAGGGCAGGTATCTGCGCTATTTCATCGACTACCACGGCGCCGACCCGGAAATCGCGGCGCTGAGCGCCGGGGACCTGCGCGAGAGCCGGATCGTGGTCGTGGAGCCGGCGCCGATCCCGGACGCCGAGCTCGCCCGCACCGCCGCCTGGATCCGCAGCTGGGGGATGCTGCGCGGGACCGACGACCCGGCTTCGCTGGTCGATCGGGAGGTGCAGTCGGCGGCCCACCGGGCTGCCCCGTAGCGGGAAGCGGCCCCCGCGCTCTCGCCCTTCCGCCATACCGGCCCCGGATGGCCCGGCCGGGCGCTTCTGCTATGTTCGGCGCGGCGGCGGATTGACCGGGGAGGAGAGGTTGGCCGAAGCAGCGACATACGATTACGCGATCGTCGGCGCCGGCTCGGCGGGATGCGTGCTCGCGAACCGGCTGAGCGAAGACGCCGGGGTCCGCGTGGTGGTCGTCGAGGCCGGCGGCCAGGACCGGGACCCGATGATCCACATCCCGCTCGGCTGGGGAAAGATCCTGGAAGAGCGGCGGCATGACTGGATGTACTTCACCGAGCCCGAGCCCAATCTGGACAACCGGTCGATCGAATGCGCCCGCGGGCGGGTGGTCGGCGGCTCGTCGTCGATCAACGCCATGGCCTATGTGCGGGGCCACCGGGGCGATTACGACCGCTGGCGCCAGAAGGGCTGCCCGGGGTGGTCGTTTGCCGACGTGCTGCCCTATTTCAAGCGCGCCGAGTCGTGGGAGAAGGGCGGCGACGAATTCCGCGGCGGCGACGGTCCGCTGTCGGTGCGGGCGGGAATCTTCGACGACCCCGTGCTGCACGCCTTTATCGAGGCGGGGCGGGCGGTGGGTCACGACTTCACCGAGGACTACAACGGCGCCCGGCAGGAGGGCTTTACCTGGATCCAGCAGACCATCCGCAACGGACGCCGTTGCAGCGCCGCCGTCGCCTATCTGAAGCCCGCGCTCAAGCGCGCCAACGTCACGCTCGAGACCGACGCGCTGGTCACCCGGCTGATCGTCGAGAACGGGCGCGCCGCCGGGCTCGAATTCGCGCGCGGGGGGCAACGTCACGAGATCCGCTGCGAGCGCGAGGTCCTGCTCACGGGCGGCGTCATCAACTCGCCGCAGGTCCTGCTGCTGTCGGGGATCGGGCCGGCCGACGAGCTTGCCGAGCACGGGATCGATGCCGTGCACGACCTCAAGGGCGTCGGCAAGAACCTCCAGGACCACCTCTCGGCGATGGTCACCTACAGCCGCGAGGACCGCGGCACGTTCCACCGCCAGATGCGGATGGACCGGCTCGCCGTCGATATGCCGCGGGCCTATGTCGCGGGGTCGGGGCCGGCGACCGACCTACCCGGCGGCATCATGGCCTTCCTCAAGTCGCGGCCCGAAGTCGAGCTGCCCGACATCCAGTTCCTGTTCCGCGCCCTGCCGGACGACGCCTGGCCGTGGTTTCCCGTGGTCAAGCCCGCCTGGGCCGACGGCTTCGGCTGCCGCCCAGTGCTGCTGCGCCCGCAGAGCCGGGGGGAGCTCAGGCTCGCCTCGGCGGACCCCCGCGACAAGATCCGGATCCATCAGAACTTTCTCTCCGAACAGGCGGATGTGCGGACCATCCGCGACGGGGTGAAGCTGGTGCGCGAGGTCGGCGCGCAGGAACCGTTGAAGAAGTTCGGCGCGATCGAGGTCCAACCGGGTCCCGACGTGACCGGGGACGACGACATCGACGCCTATATCCGGCGGACCGCCGCGACCGCGCACCACCCCGCCGGGACGTGCCGCATGGGAAGCGACGACATGGCCGTGGTCGACCCCGAACTCCGCCTGCGCGGCATCGACTCGCTGCGGGTGGTGGACGCCTCGGTCATGCCCGACCTGGTGGGCGGCAACATCAACGCGCCGGTGATCATGATCGCCGAGCGCGCGTCGGACCTGATTCGCGGCCGCGAAACCCTGCCGCCCTCGGAAGCGTGACCGGTATCGGGCTCGCGGCGGGCTGAAGAGACGGCTCGTGCGGCTCTTCTGTCTCGACCTCGAAGGCGTGCTGATCCCGGAAATCTGGATCGGGCTCGCCGAGCGCACCGGCATCGACGCGCTGCGGGCGACCACGCGCGACGTCCCCGATTACGACGCCCTGATGCGCCAGCGCCTGCGGCTGCTGGAACGACACCGGCTCGGGCTGCGCGACGTCGAGGCGGTGGTGGCGCGGAT
Organism: Defluviicoccus sp. bin129; assembly: GCA_002239065.1. GTDB lineage: Bacteria > Pseudomonadota > Alphaproteobacteria > MPNO01 > MPNO01 > MPNO01. The sequence goes on from MPNO01000006.1 coordinate 131,798, forward strand.
GGCGCCATTGCCGGGCGCGCGCGAATTCCTGGGCTGGCTGCGCGAGCTCGGGCCGGTGATCATCCTGTCCGACACCTATCGCGAATTCGCCGGCCCGCTGATGGCGCAGCTCGACCGGCCCGCGCTGTTCTGCCATTCGCTCGCGGTCGGGCCGGACGGCGCTATCGTCGACTACCGGCTGCGGCATCCCGACCACAAGCGCGCCAGCGTCGAGGCGTTCCGCGCGCTGAACTTCCACGTCACCGCGGCGGGCGATTCCCACAACGACATTTCCATGCTGAAGGCGGCCGATGCCGGGATCCTGTTCCGCGCTCCGCAGGCGGTCCGGCAAGCCCATCCCGGTTTCGCGGCGGTCGAGGACTACGAGGCTCTCAAGGACGCGATCCGGGATTGCGGCCGAGGTTGAATTCGATGCTCTGCTTGTCTCGCCGGAAGCCGGTCTGAAATAGCGCGAGTTCGCCGGGCGCCGTCCCGGCCGGGACCCCGCTCGCGGACGAAGCGGTCAGGCCGTGGCGCGATGCGCCTGGCGGGGGCTCTCCCCCTTCTTGCGGCCCAGCCCGATCCTCTTGGCGAACTCCGAGCGCTTCGCGGCGTAGTTGGGAGCGACCATCGGGTAGTCCGCCGGCAGCCCCCATTTCGCCCGGTATTCCTCCGGCGTCATGTCATAGACGGCCCGCAGATGTCGCTTGAGCATCTTGAGCTTCTTCCCGTCCTCGAGGCAGACGATGAAGTCGGGTGTGATCGACTGGCGGATGCTGACGGCCGGCTTCGGCGGCTCGATCCTTTGCTCGGCCCCGTGCCGATCGAGGTTGCGCAGCGCGTTGAAGACCGTGCTGATGACGTCGGGGACCTCGTCGGCGGCTACCGGGTTCTTGCCGACATACGCGGAGACAATTTGGACTGCCATGCGGAGCATTTCGGACCGGTCCACGGCGTATTCGGTATTGTCCACCATCTTCCTCGACCGCCTCGCGTAAGAGTTGAACGACTTGCAAATGGCATGGTGCAAGTGGATTGTCAAAGGAAATCGGAAAAAACCCATAGAAAATTAAATCTTATAGCCAAGCTCAGGCTATGAACCAATCATGTATTTGGTCTGATACAAAAGTTTTTTGTTCAAGAAATGAAGAAAATTGGGTCCGTCTGGGTTTCGCGACTCTTGGCGAAGACTGCGGAAACGCCGATACGGCGTGTCGGAACGGGTGTCGACGCTTGAGGATTCGCGGGCCGGGCGGCGAGCCCCCGCGCCGATTCTTGGCAACCGGCGTGACGCTGTGCTATCAGGCGGTGACCTCGGCATTTCAGTCGGACCGCGATGACCCGAATGACCGTCGCCCTGGCCGCGGACCACGCCGGGTTCGCGCTCAAGGCGCATCTTGTCGACTGGCTCTCCCGCCGGGGGATCGCCACCGCGGATCTTGGCACCGACAGCGAGGACGCGGTCGATTATCCGGATTTCGCCGGGGCGGTGGTCGACGTGCTGCGCAACGGGGACGCGGCGTGCGGCGTGTTGATCTGCGGCAGCGGCATCGGCATGTCGATCGCCGCGAACCGCCATCGCGGGATCCGGGCCGCGCTGGTGTTCGACGCGGACGCGGCGGGTCTCGCGCGCCGGCACAACGACGCGAACATCCTGGTTCTCCCGGGTCGCCGGATGTCGGAGAACGAGGCGGAGGCCTGTGTGGAGGCGTTTCTCGCCGCGGCGTTCGAAGGCGGGCGGCACGGGCGCCGTCTCGACAAGATCGCGGCGGGGGTCGCCTAGAAATGCGCTTGGCGGAGATGACATGGCGGTAGAACGGCTCGACGCGACGCGGGATCCCGAGGACGGGTTCTTCGAACACGGAATCGGCGAATCCGACCCGGAGGTGGGCGCGGCCCTGCGCGCCGAGCTGGCGCGTCAGCAGGACCAGATCGAGCTCATCGCGTCCGAGAACATCGTCTCGCGGGCGGTGCTGGAAGCCGCCGGCTCCGTGCTCACCAACAAATACGCCGAAGGCTATCCCGGCCGCCGCTATTACGGCGGGTGCGAATTCGTCGATGTCGCGGAGTCCCTGGCCATCGAGCGCGCGAAGGCGCTGTTCGGCTGCGCGTTCGCGAACGTGCAGCCGCATTCCGGCGCCCAGGCCAACGCCGCGGTCTACTTCGCGCTCTGCAAGCCCGGCGACACCATACTCGGCCTGTCGCTCGCCGCCGGCGGGCATCTGACCCACGGCGCGGCGCCCAACCTGTCGGGCAAGTGGTTCGACGCGGCTCAGTACGGCGTCCGTCCGGCGGACGGCCGGATCGACATGGAGGAGGTCGCCCGGCTGGCCCAGGAGCGCCGCCCGAAGATCATCGTCGCCGGCGGGTCGGCCTATCCGCGGATCATCGATTTCGCCGCCTTCCGGGCGATCGCCGACGCGGTCGGCGCCTATCTGTTCGTCGACATGGCCCATTTCGCGGGACTCGTCGCGGGCGGCGTTCACCCCAGCCCGCTGCCCCATGCCCAGGTCGTGGCGACGACCACCCACAAGACCCTGCGCGGGCCGCGCGGCGGTCTGGTGCTGACCGACGACGAGGCGATCGCCAGGAAGATCAATTCCTCGATCTTCCCGGGCACCCAGGGCGGGCCGCTGATGCATGTCGTCGCCGCCAAGGCGGTCGCGCTGGGCGAGGCGCTGCGCCCGTCGTTCAAGGGCTACGCCGCCGCGGTGGTCGAGAACGCCGGGATCCTGGCCCAGACCCTGGCCGATGGCGGGCTCGACATCGTGTCCGGCGGCACCGACACGCATCTGATGCTGGTCGACCTCCGGCCCAAGGGACTGACCGGCAAGATCGCCGAGCAGAGCCTGGAGCGCGCCGGGATCACCTGCAACAAGAACGCGGTCCCGTTCGACCCGGAGAAGCCGACCGTGACATCCGGCGTCCGGCTCGGCTCGCCCGCCGCGACCACGCGCGGGTTCGGCCCCGCCGAGTTCGCGCGGGTCGGCACGCTGATCCTGGAAGTGCTCGACGGTCTGGCCTCGGACAGCAACGACAACAGCAGCGTCGAGGCGTCGGTGCGCGAGCGGGTACACGCCCTGTGCAAGCGATTTCCGATATACCCCCGTCAATAGGCGGGGTTAGGATGGGCTGATGCGCTGCCCCTTTTGCGGACATGGCGACACCCAGGTCAGGGATTCGCGCCCGACGGAAGACAGCTCCGCGATACGGCGGCGGCGGTCCTGCCAGTCCTGCGGCCAGCGCTTCACCACCTTCGAGCGGGTCCAGCTGCGCGAGTTGACCGTCATCAAGAAGGACGGCGCGCGCGAGCCGCTCGATCGCCAGAAGCTCGAACGCTCGATGAGAATCGCGCTGCGCAAGCGGCCGGTCGAGGCCGAGCGGGTGGAGCTGGTCATCAACAGCATCATCCGGCGGCTCGAGAGTTCCGGGGAGACGGAGATCGCTTCCGATACCATCGGCGAGATGGTGATGGACGCGCTGTCCACCCTGGACCAGGTGGCCTATGTGCGTTTCGCGTCGGTCTATCGGAATTTCCGGGAAGCGCGCGACTTCGGAGACTTCATCGGCAATCTCGGTGTCGTCGAGAGCGGCGAGTGACCGGCGCTTCATGCGCGCCGCGGTAGCGCTCGGGCGCCGCGGCCTGGGCAATGCCTGGCCCAACCCGGCGGTCGGATGCGTGATCGTCCACGAGCGCGTCGCGGTGGGGCGCGGCTGGACCGCGCCGGGCGGGCGCCCCCATGCCGAGACCGAGGCGCTGGCCCGCTGCGGAACGGCGGCGCGCGGCGCCACCGCCTATGTCACGCTGGAGCCCTGCGCCCATCACGGCGAGACGCCGCCCTGCGCGGAGGCGCTGATCGAGGCCGGCATCGCCCGCGTCGTCGTCGCCTGCCGCGACCCTGACCCGCGCGTCGACGGGCGGGGCATCGACAGGCTGGCGGCGGCGGGAATCGCGGTCGAGACCGGGCTCTGCGCGGACGAGGCGGAGGAGGGGCTGATCGGCTTCCTGACCCGGCTGCGCCGCGGGCGCCCGGCGGTCACGCTCAAGCTCGCCACCACCCTCGACGGGCGGATCGCGACACGGACCGGCGAGAGCCGCTGGATCACCGGCGAGGCGGCACGGCGGTCGGCCCATATGCTGCGC